>JAZKJE010000079.1:2262-17427 GCA_040384525.1 Pseudomonadota bacterium | reverse complement strand
ACAGCGTCGATGCTTGCGCGGCCCGGGTTGGCAATCGGGCCCGCCGGCAAGCCGGTCATCGTATAGGTGTTATACTGGTTCACCGCGCGCAGTTCGGATTGCAGGATACGGCGGCCCAGCGGCTTACCCTTGGTGATCGGGTAGATGATCGTCGGATCGGCCTGGAGCATCATGTTCTGCTTCAACCGGTTCGAATAGACCGCGGCGACCGTGCGGCGCTCTTCGGCCTTGCCGGTTTCCTTCTCGACGATTGCAGCCAAAGTCAGTGCTTCGAGCGGGGTATTCACCGCGATCCCCGGCTTGCGCTTCTCCCATGCCTTGGCAAGGTAATTGACCATCGCTTTTTGCATGCGATCGAGCACTGACTGGCGGGTGTCGCCGCGATTATACGCATAACTGTCGGGCAGCACGGTGCCTTCCACCGGCACCTCGATCTCGCCCTCCAGTTGCGGTGCCTTCATCAGCGTTTCGTAGACGATGATCGAGGGCGTGCCCTCCGGGATCGTCACCATGCGTTGCAGGGTACGCCCGCCCTGAAGCATCTTGAGGATATCGGCCTGGCTGAGCCGCGCGGGGATGCGATATTCACCTGCCTTGATCCCCTCGCCGCCGCCCAGAACGCGCGCGAACAGCACGAACTGACGTGCAGAGCGGATCGCGCCTGCTTTCTCAAGCTCTGTTGCCGCGCGGGAAAGGCTTGCACCGTCGGGGACGAGGACGCTGACATTGGCCTTGGCCGGCCCGATGCCGCCCCAGAGCTGGAGCGCGTAGAAACCCGCCCCAAGCATCACGAGGAACGCGATCAGCAGCGCGCAACCGCCGAGGCGGCGGCGGCGCGGCTTGGGCTGCGGCCGCTCCGGGACGAAATCCTCAGACAGCCTTCATCACCAGGCTGGCATTGGTGCCGCCGAAGCCGAACGAATTGTTCAGCACCGCCTTGATCTTGCGCTCCTTGGCCTTGAACGGGACCAGATCGACCCCCGCGCAATTCTCGCTCGGATTGTCGAGGTTGAGTGTCGGAGGCGCAACCTGATCGCGCATCGCGAGGATGCAGAAGATGCTCTCCACCGCACCCGCGCCGCCGAGCAAATGCCCGATTGCAGACTTTGTCGAGGACATGGAAAGCGTGTCGATCGCGCTGCCGAACAAGCGGCGGACTGCGCCGAGCTCAAGCTCGTCACCCAGCGGGGTGGAGGTGCCGTGCGCGTTGATATAATCGATGTCGGACACGTTAAGGCCAGACTTCTTCATCGCCATCTGCATCGAGCGGAATGCGCCCGAGCCTTCGGGATGCGGCGCCGTCACGTGATAGGCATCGCCCGACAGGCCATAGCCGACGACTTCGGCATAGATCTTCGCGCCGCGCGCCTTGGCGTGCTCATATTCCTCGAGCACCACGATCCCGGCGCCTTCGCCCATGACGAAGCCGTCGCGCCCCTGATCCCAGGGGCGGCTGGCGCGCCAAGGCTCATCGCGGAAGCCAGTGGAAAGCGCACGGGCCTGACCGAAGCCGGCAATGCCGATCGGGCAGATCGTGGCTTCCGCGCCGCCTGCCAGCATCATGTCTGCATCGTCCATCGCGATCATCCGCGCGGCGTCGCCGATCGAATGCGCGCCAGTCGAGCAGGCAGTGACGACTGCGTGGTTCGGACCCATCAGGCCGTATTTGATCGAAACCTGGCCAGAGATCAGATTGATCAGGCGGCCATGGACGAAGTGCGGAGAGACGCGCTTGGGTCCCTTTTCGGCCAACACGAGCGATTCGCTCTCAATGCCCGGAAGCCCGCCGATCCCCGATCCGATCGAGACACCGAAACGAAAGCGCTCTTCCTCGCTCAAATCGAGAAGGCCGGCATCTTCCATTGCCTGTCCGGCCGCATCGATCCCGAAGATGATGAACGGATCGACCTGGCGCTGCACCTTGTGATCGACGCGCTTGCCCGGATCGAAGCCATATTCATGGTCTGCCGGCTTTACTTCGCAGGCATAGTTGCTGTGATAATCGGTCGCGTCGAAGCGCGTGATCGTGCCTGCGCCAGATTTGGCGGCAAGGATGTTCTTCCAGGCTGTCTCAACGTCGGCGCCCAGCGGGGTGACGAGGCCAAGGCCGGTTACGACTACGCGGCGCATCGCGATTCTCCGTGGCAATTCAGGACCAGATAACTGGCCAAAAACAAAACGGCTCCCCGCCCAACTCGTGACGAGCGCGGGACGGGGAGCCGCTGAAACTCAAAGGCGGCCCAAAAGGGCAGCTGTCACCTGGATGGTGATCAGCCTGCCTGATGCTCGTTGATGTACGAAACCGCGTCGCCAACCTTGGTGATCTTCTCGGCAGCGTCGTCGGGGATTTCCACGCCGAACTCTTCCTCGAAAGCCATCACCAGTTCGACTATGTCGAGGCTGTCGGCACCGAGATCATCGATGAAGCTCGACTCTGCGGTCACTTCACCACCGTCAACACCGAGATGGTCGACGACGAGTGCCGTCACGCGGGCGGTGATCTCTTCCAGATTGGCCATGGTCCCTGTTTTCCTTTGTAGCTGGGCTCTAATTCAGTTGAACGCACGTAGATTGCTGCTGGTGCCGTTGCAAGGGGGCCGCGCATCGTTTCCGTAACGGTCAGGCTTGGGAAAAATCCCATGCGGCGTACTGCACGGTGCTCAGCACCAGATAATATTTGTTGAGAAGCGATGCGTTCTCACGGGTCTGTTTCGATTCATCGGTGACGGAAGCAATGACCAAAGCCTGCATATCTTCCTTGGTAAGCGGGCGATTGCGCACCTCTTCGGCCAAAGTGCTGAACTGGGTCTCAAGCTCGGCGGAATCGAAACCCTTTTCGGTCACGAACTTCTCGGCGATCGGCTGGCTGAGCTTGGCGAGGGTGTAAACGCGCGCCGCAGTAACCGCAGCCTCGGACCAGCCATGTTCGGTAGCGCAGGCCGTTGCGGCAACACGCAGACCGCTGCCAACCGCAGGATCATAGGTCGGGCGCAGGGCTTCCTCGGTGAAATTCCGCGTAACATCTGCCTCGATCATGGTCGTGAGCGCAGGCTTGAGCTTTCCGATCACGCAATCGATCGTGGCGAGATCCGCTGCCTGCGCGGGCGCGGCGAGCGCGCCCAGCGGAAGCAGCGCCCCTACTAGCAGGGCAATGCGATTAGCCATCGATGAAGTCCTTCCGGAAAAATTCCACGGTATTCATATAAGCTATCAGCCGTCCAACCACCCTCGGGTCGCCCGGTTTCTGGAACACTCCAGCAGCTTGCAGTTCCTCGCCCATAGGTTCCTGCGGTGCCACTGAAAGGATTGCGCTTTCGCTCAGAGCATCGCCATCCCGCCATTCACATGCAAGGTCTGTCCGGTGACATATCCGGCTTCCTTGCTGGCAAGATAGACCACCGCCGCGCCGATATCCTCACCAGTGCCGAGATCGCCCGCGGGAATGCGCGTGAGCAAGGCGGTCTTCTGCGCCTCTGGCAGCACATCGGTCATCGCCGAGCGGATGAACCCGGGAGCGACGCAATTCACGGTGATGTTGCGACTAGCCAGTTCCTGAGCCAGCGCCTTCGACATGCCGACCAGACCGGCCTTGGATGCGGCATAGTTCGCCTGCCCCGGATTGCCGGTGGCGCCAACAACCGAAGTGATCGAGATCATCCGGCCGAAGCGCGCCTTCATCATCGGCTTGGCGGCCGCACGCATCAGGCGGAATGCGGCTTCGAGATTGACGCGGATCACCGTGTCCCACTCCTCGTCTTTCATCCGCATCGCAAGGTTATCGCGCGTCACGCCGGCATTGTTGATGAGGATGTCGAGCTTGCCGCCCAGCGCTTCCACGGCCTGCGGCACCAGCGCATCGACAGACGCGGCGTCGGAAAGGTTCGCAACGACCGCGACATGATCGCCGCCCAGCTCGGCGCGGAAAGCCTCAAGCTTCTCGGCATTGCTTCCCGAAACCGCGAGCCGCGCGCCCTGTGCTGCCAGCGCCTTCGCGATCGAGGAACCAATGCCGCCGGAAGCCCCGGTGACGAGTGCGGTCATGCCTGTCAGGTCGAACATAGTCAGTCTCCAGAAGCAGTTAGTGGTTCGCGCAGAGGCGCTGAGGCGCAGAGGGGCGATGGTTGTTAACGACGCGGCGGATTCCCTCTTTCAGGGTTTCTCCGCCGAAATTCAGAAGCAGCCCTACGGGCTGATGGGTCAGCCGCAGATATGTAAGTAACTGCTTGGCGTGAACCGGATTGAGACGATCGACCGATTTGATTTCCAGAAGCAATCGCCCATCCACCAGAATATCGATTTTGAACGCGTCACCGAATTGCAGGCCCTCAAACTCGATATCGATAGGCACCTGCCGAGCCACCACATAGCCCATCGCGTTCAGCTTCGCGGCCAGGATCGTCTCGTAGACCGTCTCAAGCAGACCCGGACCCAGATCGCGATGCAACCGCATCGCAACATCGATCACATCGCCGCTGATCCGGTCGATATCCTGCAAGAACCACCTCTCTGCGCCTTCGCGCCTCTGCGCGAAACTCTACCTTTTGCTTCTACAGCGACTTCGCGAGCGCTTCGATATCGTCCATCGTCACCACGCTGGTGACCGCAGCGTCGGGCGCGATGCGCTTGACCATCCCGCCGAGCACCTTGCCGCCCAGTTCGACGAAATCGCCAACGCCCGCGTCGAACATTGCCGTAACCGATTCGCGCCAGCGGACCATGCCGGTGACCTGCTCGATCAGCAAAGTGCGGATCGTGTCCGGATCGCTCACCGGTGCGGCAGTGACGTTGGCGTAGACCGGCACGAGCGGCGCCTGGATCGCCACGCCAGCCAGCGCCTTTTCCATCGCATCGGCGGCGGGCTGCATCATCGCGCAGTGGAACGGCGCAGAGACGGGCAGCAGCAAAGCGCGCTTGGCGCCGTGATCCTTGGCAATCTCTATCGCGCGCTCGATCGCGGCTCGAGCGCCGGAGATCACCACCTGCGTGGGATCGTTATCGTTGGCGACGGTGCAGACTTCGCCCTCTGCGGCCGCATCGGCAATCGCCTGTGCCTTGACCAGATCGGCCCCGAGCAGAGCGGCCATAGCACCCTGCCCCACCGGCACTGCCGCCTGCATCGCGTTACCGCGGATGCGCAGCAGCTTGGCGGTGGTCGAGAGATCGAGCGCACCGGCAGCACAAAGCGCAGTGTATTCGCCCAGCGAGTGCCCTGCGACGAAATCGGCCTTGTCGGCCAGCGACAAGCCGCCTTCCTTCTCCAGCACGCGCAGCACTGCGATGGCGTTGGCCATGATCGCCGGCTGGGCGTTGGCGGTCAGGACCAGTTGATCCTCCGGTCCTTCGCTCATCAGCTTGAACAGCGACTGGCCGAGCGCCTCATCGACTTCCTGAAAAACTTCGCGCGCCGCTGCACTGGCTTCGGCGAGCGCCTTGCCCATGCCTACTGCCTGGCTGCCCTGCCCCGGGAAGATGAATGCGCGCATGAAGCCTCTCCTTATAAGCGCCGCGCGTTAGAACCGTTGCGGCACCCCATGCAAGCCTAACGCACAGCCGAACATGAACGCTTCCTGCGCACTCGTGACACTTTGCGACCATTTTGCCGCCTCTCCGGCACGGGCTTGCGACAACCGACTCCTAGATAGTGTTCAACGCCAACGACGGCGTTCCTAGTGAAGGAGTTGCAGTCATGAAGAAGTTTCTGATGGCGGCCGTTGCCGCAACGCTCGTCGCCACCCCGGCACTTGCTGCCCCCCAGAATTACGCTGGGCAGAATTACGGCGGTCAGCGCCACCAGCCGGTGAAGGTGGTCAAGAAGACCGTCTACAAGCCCGCACCGGTCCAGTATCGCAATAACTGGCAGCGCGGCCAGCGGTTCGACAGCCGTTATGCCCGGAATTATCGCCAGATCGATTACCGCCAGCATCGCGGCATGAAGGCTCCGCCGCGCGGCTATCGCTATGTCCAGTCGGGCAATGATGCGGTTCTGGTCGCAGTGACCACCGGCGTTATCGCGGCGATCTTCGCGAATATCCTGCGCTAAAACCGTAGGGAAAGCAGGAAACGGCGGGGCTTAGGCTCCGCCGTTTTCGTTTATGCGCAGAATCGCTCTTCGTTTCGGCTGCGTTAGTGATATGGTTAACGCGGCCGACGGAGGATGCCCCCCATGATCCGCGCGATGATTGTTGCTTTGCTCACCCTGATCCTGACCCCCGCGCTCGCGCTGGCGTCACCCGATGGCCGCGACGGCCTGCTTGATGCGGAGTTTGAGGGCAAGGTCGCCTATTTCGGGAATTACACCGGCACATCCTCTGTGATGGCCGAGCAGCCGCGCGGCGCGCGCGACGTGCCCTGCCCCTATCGCGACCAGCGATGCCGCAAGGCGACGGTGGGCGGCGGCGTGAAGGTCGTGCTTGAGTTCAACGGCCCGCGCGTGATCGGCTTCTTCTATGCGGTCGATGGCTTCCGCGGTCCCGAAGGCCTCAAGATCGGATCGCTGACCGGCCGCCGCGTGAGCGATGGCAGCTGCGAATTGTTCCAGGCGGACGGCAGCCGCTGGACCGGCATCTGCAGCGCCAATGAATTCACCGGCGACATCACCACGGCCGACGGCATCCCCAACGCCTTCAACATCCGTTTCAACACGGTAGCGATGCACATGCGCGATATCCGCGAGCTCAAGCGCAAGAAGTGGGAATCGCAGCGCCGTGAGGGCCGCATCGAAACGCTGCGCGCCAAGCTATATGGCGATCCGCGCGACACCTTCTTCGCGGTGGCCGAGCTCGAATCGTATAGCTGGTTCCCCAGCGGCGTTTCGGGTGAGCGCTTTCCCGCCCCCGAATTCCCCAAGAAGTTCAAGCGCAACAAGACCTATGACCTGCGATCGGAATACCCGCTGCCCAATGGCGGCAATGGCTGGATCATGGTGCGTTTCGACGGCGAGCAATTCACCTGCGTCGCATCCTCGCGTCGCCCCAATTGCGGACCGATCGGCGATCCGATCCCGTTCGTGCTGGAAGATGAGGACGATCCGGAGGGCTGGTTTACCGCCGATGGCAGCGTGATCACCGACCTGCGCGCCGCCGAGCCGGGCAAGCAACCCTAGCGCTTGCGTTTCACCACCTGACCCGTTAGGGGCACCGACTTCGCGAGCGAGAGGCGCTGCTTCTTGCTCGCGTTGTATTTGAGACGATAGCCGGAGGGGCGTCCGCATGGTGCGGCGTCAGCGATCGGCCAAGAGTGAGAAGAAAGCATGGCTCTTTACGAGCACATCTTCCTTGCGCGCCAGGATTTGGCACAGGCGCAGGTAGACGCACTGGCGGAAGCCGCCACCAAAATCATCACCGACAATCAGGGCAAGGTCGTCAAGACCGAGACCTGGGGCCTCCGCAGCCTGGCGTATCGCATCGCGAAGAACCGCAAGGCGCATTACGTGATGCTCGAGATCGACGCGCCCGCAGGCGTGGTCGCAGAGCTGGAGCGCCAGACGCAGATCAACGAAGACGTCATCCGCTATATGACCGTTAAGGTCGATACGCTGGAAGAAGGTCCGACCGTGATGATGCGCAAGGGTGCTGACCGTGAGCGCCGTGGTCGTCGCGATCGCGACGAAGGCGGCTTCGGCGGCAACGGCGAATAAGGAAGATATAGATCATGGCACGACCCTTTTTCCGCCGTCGCAAGAGCTGCCCCTTCTCCGCGAAGGATGCTCCCCGGATCGACTATAAGGATGTACGTCTGCTTCAGGGCTTCGTCTCTGAGCGCGGCAAGATCGTCCCGTCGCGTATCACTTCGGTGAGCGCGAAGAAGCAGCGCGAGCTGGCCCAGGCCATCAAGCGCGCCCGCCACCTGGGCCTGCTGCCCTACATCGTTAAGTAAGGAGCAGATCCATGGATGTCATTCTGCTGGAACGCGTCGAGAAGCTTGGCCACATCGGCGATGTGGTGAAGGTAAAGGACGGCTTTGCCCGTAACTTCCTGCTTCCGAACAAGAAGGCGCTTCGCGCAAACGAAGCCAATAAGAAGGTCTTCGAAGCCAACCGTGCTCGCATCGAGTCCGACAACGCGACCCGTCGCGGTGAGGCCGAGAAGGAAGCCGGCAACTTCAACGACGTGTCCGTCACCCTGATCCGTCAGGCGTCGAACACCGGTCAGCTATACGGCTCAGTCGCGGTTCGCGATCTGGTCGAGGCGCTGGTTGCTGACAAGCACAAGGTCACGAAGTCGCAGGTCGTTCTCGACAAGCCGATCAAGTCGATCGGCGTCTACGACGTTCGCGTGCAGCTGCACCCGGAAGTCACGGTCACCGTCAAGGTCAATGTCGCTCGCTCGCCTGAAGAGGCCGAGATGCAGTCGAAGGGCGTCGACGTGATGGCCACCATGTTCGAGAAGGACGAGGCAGGCTTTGTCGAGGATTACGATCCGAACGCAGAGCCGGGCGCCACTGCCGAGGTTCAGGCCGACGCGCCTGCAGCCGACGAAGCTGGCGAAGAGACCGCAGAGGCGTAAAGCCGAAGCGGCTTACGCTCACAGAGAAAGGGCCGCTCCGGGATACCGGGGCGGCCCTTTTCTTATGGCCGGGCTTGCGGCAGATTAAGCGAGGGCTACGGCAATCGTCCGCAGTAACTGCTGATCAGGGGCAGGTGACGCAGGCGCTGATAACAGCGGCGAGCGGAATCAATGCGAAAATCACGGGGAGCATCTTCGCCATGGGAATAAGCCTTGTGGTGGAGTTGCTTAGTAAAACGTACGCGATGCGCTTGGGTTGCACGGATATTAATCTTTTGTTCGGGCTGTGTTCACGCGAGCGCCGGTCTAGGCTGTAACGATGGCGTTGATCCCCCTGCTTCTTGCCCTTGCCGCGCCCCAGCCCGCGCTGGAGCGGGCAGTTCTCGCCGAGATGAACTTCGCGCGCACCCAGCCGCGCGCCTATGCCGCGCAACTCCGCGAATATCGCCGGTATTTCAAAGGCAAAATCGTCTATTATCCGGGCAATCCCGTTGGCCTGCGCACGAGCGAAGGCGTGAAGGCGGTCGATGAGGCGATCCGCTTCATGGAGAAGCAGGCGCCGCTTGCGCCGATCGAGGCGTCTCGCCTGCTCGCGCGCGCGGCGGGGGATCATGTCGACGAACAGGGCCCGCGTGGCGAAACCGGGCACTTCTCCAAGGACGGATCCAATCCCCGCGATCGCGTCCAGCGTCGTGGCGGTGGCATCTATGTCGCCGAGGTCATCACTTATGGCCCTCCCAGCGCCGTCGAGGTCGTCCGCCAGTTGATCGTCGACGATGCGGTGCCTGGACGCGGCCACCGCAAGACGCTGTTCGCGGCCGAGATGCGCTACGCCGGCGTCGCCTGTGGACCGCACAAGGGATATCGCGTGATGTGCGTCGCCGAGCTTGGGCGCACCGTGGATGGGCGGCCATAGGGTTAATACCCGAGTATCCGCTCCCCTTTTCAAGCAGTTAAGTGGCCGCGCCGCATGATGCGGTAACGGCGGCGTATTTCGCGTCACCGGTTCCCGGGGGGGAATCTCGTGATACTTCGCTCCTTCGCTGCCGCAGCGGCAGCCTGTCTGGCGATCATGCCTGCGCATGCGAATGACGCGGCGGCGAGCCGGCGCGCGTTGCAAACGCAAGTGCTCGACCGGATCAACTTCGCCCGCCAGCACCCCCAGGAATATGCCGAACAGCTCCGCGAATATCGTGCGTATTTCGACGGCCGCGTGCTCTTTCTCCCCGGCGACGAGAATGGCGTCTACACCAATGAAGGCGTGGATGCGGTGGACGAAGCCATCGAATTCCTCGCGCGTCAGGCGCCCCTGCCCGCGCTGTCCGCAGCCGAAGTGCTTGCGCTCGCCGCGCTCGACCATGCGGAGGATCAGGGCGAGGCCGGTGCCATCGGGCACGTCTCGCGCGATGGCGCGAGCCCCGGCGACCGTGTCCGCCGGCGCGGCGGCGACATCTATGTGGGCGAAAGCATCTATTACGGCATCAGCAGCGCCGACCATGTCGTCCGCAATCTGATCGTCGATGACGGCGTTGCGGGCCGCGAACACCGCACCTTGTTGTTCACCGCCAATTTCCGCTTCGTGGGCGTGGGCTGCGCCGAGCATCGCCGCTTCCAGCACATCTGCGTGGTCGATTTCGCCGCGACCGAGAATGGCGCACCGGAAATCCCGGCATGGGCCAAGGCACGCGGCGCGCAACTGTTTCGGGTACCCTATTCGCAGGAGAAATTGGCCGCGCTTTCGGCGAAGTGAGCGCGGAAGCTTAAGCCAATGCGCGCTTTTGCGGGGCGCAAAGGTTACACCAGGTTTACACTATCAACGCTTCTTCGTGGCGAGGAAGGTCACAGGTCACACGGGCAACGGTGTTTCCAGCATCACGATTTCAAAGAGCGCCGACCAGCCGAAGAACGACGCCGGGCTTCGAGCCAAGCAGGTGGAATCCTACATTGCAAGCTGGATACCGTTGCCGGGCGAAGGCGAGGCCAGTTGAAGAGATTGCCGTGCGCCAACTGCACCCAAGTGCACACACGTTCGGCGACACTGACGTCCGGTATTGGGTGGGAAGCGGACGGGCAGCTTTCAGGAAAAGCGATGGTAATGGCCGCCGCGAACGAAAACCGCGCGTCGAATTACGGTTAGTGATAAGTCGCCGTCTTGCTGCTCACGGAAGGCCGTGTGCATCCAGCCATGCAAGCGTCCCAGGCATGTCCTCGTCAGTCGCGGTTTGGCGTAATGTTCTACCCTTCGCGTCAGTGACCGCGGGGTCCGCGCCTGCCTCCAACAGATGCAGCGTTAACGCATCATCCGGCCATAGTAAGATGACGGGGGTGCCCTCATCATCTCGCATGTTCACATCCGCACCCAAGTCGATAAGAGCTTCCAGCGCGAGTTCCACATCCTTTCCATGACACTCATGGTTCGGAACGAGAACTCTCATCAGCACAGTTGCGCCAGAAGGAGTGCCGCTATTTAGCGCCGATGCGGGGGATAGCCGGTAGTTCACATCAGCACCGGCATCGACCAACGCTCGGATTATAGAGGGCTCACAGGCCCCCGCAGTACCCGCCAGGATAGCACCAAGATCGGAATGTGGCATTCGCCTGAGCCAATCTCGCCGCGTGAGGAGCGCGAACACACGCGAAGCGCCTTGTTGTGCAGCTTCCCGAACCAGCCAAATGCCCAGCGCTGGCGCTTTGGTGACCCCCGGGGGAAATCGAACTTCGAGCGGCACGCCAGCCTCGATCGCGTCGAGCACAACCTGCTCGTTGGCGAGCCGCATCGCCGCTGCCACCAAGTAAGCGCCATCGCTGCCGTTAAGGTTCGCACCTTCCGCGAGAAACGAGGCGATCGTGCGTTCGTTGCCCTGTATCCAAAGAGTGGAATCTGCTGCCGCCTCGATGGCCTCGGCGATTCCGTGAACTTCTCCTGGCATTTCCCCGTGGCGATCCCAGCGAACCGTCATATCTCGGTCGCTGGTCCGTAGCCGCATCTCGGTAGGGCAGCTGTCGGAAGCTTGAACGTAGTCCTTTTCAAGGCCAAAAAAGCGGGCGGCACGAAAGCGCTCGATCAAGGCATCTAGTTGCTTCCGCCCGATGGTTCGATGATGGCTACCCCCCGCAACGCGCTGGCCACTCACGAAAGCCGAATAGAATGGTCGGGCGTTTGCCAGATCGCGCAGCATCGAGAACGCCACATTGCCCGCGCCGTCGATCTTCACGCGATACCCATCGCAGCCGTCGGCCCGGATTAATTCTATCTGCAATGAAGAATAGTCGATGGCGGGAAAGTCGGCATTCGGATTGGCCCAACGAGGCGTCACCGTCCTTCCACCGTACGAAATCCAAATAGCACCCACCGCCGTTACGGGCCGCCCCCTGTGAAGAAACGGTCGAAATCGAAGAGTCCGGGCTGCCGCAAGCGCTGGCTTTGAATCGACCTTTTCGCTTGGTGGATTTAGCGGATTGGAAATCGCGTCGATGACCTCACCAGTAGGGGATATCGTGACCTGCACCCACAACCCCATACCGGCGTCAGGCAGGGATAGCTGGGGCGTGCTAAGCTGACGCGCCCGCATCGCGTCTTCGCTGTACCTAATCTTGTCCTGTGCGGCGGCGGGAGCGACAGCCAAAGCAATCACAAGAGCGGCGAGGATAAACCTGAGCATGCGCAATCCTGTCGCGTGCGACATCATCTGGCAAGCGAGTGCCCTCTATGCGAATTGCGCATCTCGAACGACGGCTGCTTCGGGGCGGGCGCCGCGATGCAATAAACGTCCGCAATTGAGTCGTTTGTTGCCGTGGGCGCATGGCGGAACAACCACCAAGTAGATGCACGTTCCCCCGGACCTAAATCATTCATTTCCGCCCAAACAGCTTCTCAACGTCGTTCAAAGCGAGCTTCACCCACGTAGGGCGCCCATGGTTGCACTGGCCCGAATGGGGCGTGACTTCCATCTCTCGCAGTAGCGCGTTCATCTCTGTGACCGAGAGCACCCGCCCTGCCCTCACCGATCCGTGGCAGGCCATGGTCGAGGCGACGTGATCGAGGCGTTCTTTTAGCGACAAAGCTTGATCGAAACTGGCGAGTTCGTCCGCCAGATCGGTGATGAGGCCGGTTACGTCGCCGGTGCCAAGTGCCGCCGGGGTCGCGCGGACGAGCATGGCGCGGGGGCCGAAGCGCTCTAGCTCCAGGCCGAAAGCCGCGAGTTCCTCGATGCGGGATTCGAGGCGGTCGCACGCGGTTTCGTCGAGTTCTACTACTTCGGCGAGGAGGAGCGCCTGGCTGGGCACGCCGCCGCCGGCCATGGCGCGGCGCATCCGTTCGAGGACGAGGCGTTCGTGCGCGGCATGCTGGTCCACCAGGACCAGGCCGTCCTGCGCTTCGGCGACGATATAGGTTTTGGCGACCTGGCCGCGGGCCACGCCTAGGGGGTAGTCGATCGTTTCGGGGACCGGGGCGTAGGCTGGCTCGGCTCGGCCTTGGGGGAGTGGGGTCAGGAAAGACGGGCGGCGATCGGAGACATAGTTCGTCGCCCCCGCGAAGGCGGGGGTCGCACTGCCTTGATAGTCGAAGAAGGACGTAGCGGGATCCCCGCCTTCGCGGGGAAGACGGTCCTGTTCGGACTGCCACATCCCCAATGCGGATTCGCTGGGGCGTTGGGCGGAGCGGTGACCGGCTTCGTCCAGCGCACGGCGGAGGCCGGATACGATCATGCCGCGTGCCAGCGCCGGATCGCGGAAGCGGACTTCGGTTTTGGCGGGGTGGACGTTTACGTCGACGGCATCGGCGGGGACTTCGAGGAACAAAGCGACCACCGGGTGGCGGTCTCTCGCGAGCATCTCTGCATATGCGCCGCGCACTGCGCCTGCCAACAACCGGTCCTTCACGGGGCGGCCGTTGACGAACAGATATTGGTGATCGGCCACGCCGCGATTGAACGTGGGCAGGCCGGCGACGCCGCCGAGGACGATCCCTTCGCGTTCGAAGTCGATGGCGACGCTGTTCTCCTGCAGCGCGCGATCGGTGAGTGCGGCGACGCGTTCGGGGCGCGTTTCGCCGCCCTGCACCTGCAACACCTTGCGGCCGTCATGCTCCACCCCGAATGCAATGTCGGGCCGCGCCATTGCGAGGCGCTTCACCACATCCATGCACGCGGCATATTCGGAGCGCGGCGAGCGGAGGAATTTGCGGCGGGCGGGGACGCGGGCGAACAGATCCTCGACGCGAACGCGGGTGCCCGGCGGGAGTGCGGCGGGGCCCTCGGCGACCACATCGCCATTATCGACGGTGCGCGCCCAGCCTTCGGCGCCGCGCACGCGGCTTTCCAGCGAGAGGCGCGCGACGCTGGCGATCGAGGGCAACGCCTCGCCGCGGAAGCCAAGCGTGGTGACCCGATCGATCGCCCCATCGTTCCACCAGGCCTCGGGGAGTTTCGAGGTTGCGTGGCGTTCAAGCGCCAGCGCCATTTCGGCGGGGCTCATGCCGCAGCCGTCATCGACCACTTCGACCAGTTCGGTGCCGCCCGCGCCGAGCCGGATCGCGATCCGGGTCGAGCCTGCCTCGATTGCGTTTTCCACAAGTTCCTTCAACGCGCTGGCGGGTCTTTCGACCACTTCACCGGCTGCGATCCGATTGACTAGATGCTCTGGGAGGCGGCGTATTGACATGCCTGTCGCTCTAGCCCAAGCGACAGCATCCCGCGACCTAGAACCGCTCAGGCCGAGGCCGGATTTATTTCCGCTTCGGACAAGGTCACGGTAAAATTTTTTTGCGAACAGCCGCGGTCCAATCCGCGGCAGGGACGGATTTCTCGATGGCGTTTTTTTCCCGCTTTTTCCGTATGATGTCTCACGACATGGCGATCGATCTGGGCACCGCGAACACCGTGGTTTACCTGCGCGGTCGCGGTGTTGTGCTCAATGAACCGTCGGTTGTTGCGGTCGAGACGATCAACGGCGTGAAGCGCGTCAAGGCAGTTGGCGACGACGCCAAGCTGATGATGGGCAAAACGCCCGGCTCGATCGAAGCGATTCGCCCGCTTCGCGATGGCGTGATCGCCGATATCGATGTGGCCGAGCAGATGATCAGCCACTTCATCCGCAAGGTGCATGGTCAGCGCCGTTTCATGCGCTGGCCCCAGATCGTGATCTGCGTGCCTTCGGGCTCGACCAGCGTTGAGCGCCGCGCAATCCGCGATGCCGCTTCGAATGCCGGCGCGAGCCAGGTGTTCCTGATCGAGGAGCCTATGGCGGCTGCGATTGGCGCCGATATGCCGGTGACCGAGCCGATCGGTTCGATGGTGGTCGATATCGGCGGCGGCACGACCGAAGTCGCGGTGCTTTCGCTGCGCGGTCTGGCTTATTCCACGTCGGTTCGCGTGGGCGGCGACAAGATGGACGAAGCCATCGTCTCGTACGTGCGCCGCAACCATAATCTGTTGATCGGCGAAGCTACGGCAGAGCGGATCAAGCAGGAAGTGGGCGTTGCCAAGCCACCGCTCGATGGCATTGGCCTCACGATCCACATCAAGGGTCGCGATCTCGTCAACGGCGTGCCCAAGGAGATCCAGATCAACCAGGGCCAGATCGCCGAAGCGCTTTCGGAGCCGGTCGGGACGATCGTCGAAGGCGTGCGGATCGCGCTCGAGAATACCGCGCCGGAGCT
>JAZKJE010000079.1:0-2252 GCA_040384525.1 Pseudomonadota bacterium | reverse complement strand
AACTGGCGGCGGATATTGTCGATCAGGGCATCGTGCTCACCGGCGGCGGCGCGCTGCTGAAGGGCATCGACGAGGTGCTGCGCGACGAAACCGGCCTGCCGGTGACGATCGCAGAGGATCCGCTGACGTGCGTCGCTTTGGGGACGGGCCGCGCGCTGGAGGATCCTGTGTTCCGTGGCGTGTTGATTCAGGTCTAAGAAGGGCAAGGGGGTATGGCGCCGCCAAGAAACCGGCGCCCGGGATTTTCGCGGCGGGCGCAATACGGCCTATTTCTGGGGTATGTGGGTGCGGTTGGCGGTGCGCTGATCGGAGCCGGCCTGCTGCTGCTCTCTACGTTCAACCCCACGGCCTATTCGGCGGTGCGCGGGTTCTTCTCCGAACTGACCACACCGATTGCATCGGCTATGGCCTGGGTACGCGGCAGCATCGCCGGAGCGCCCGAGGGCGTTTCGGGATACATGAATGCGCGGGCTGAGAATGAGCGGCTGAAGAAGCAACTGGCGGACAATGAAACGCTGGTGGCGCGGGCGCGCACGCTCAATCAGGAAAACCGGCGGCTGCGCGAGATGCTCCAGCTTCGCGACGTGACCACCGATGCGGTGGTGATCGCGCGGCTGGTTTCCAGCTCGGCCTCCAGCACGCGGCGATACGCCACGCTCAATGCGGGCAATTGGCAGCGGGTGAAGCCCGGCATGCCGGTGCGCGAAGCGGCGGGCCTGATCGGCCAGGTGATCGAGACCAGCCCCAACACGGCGCGCGTGCTGCTGATCGTCGATCCCGAGAGCATCGTGCCCGTGCGCCGCACCAGCGACGGCCTGCCCGCGATTGCGGCAGGGCGCGGCGATGGGCTGATGGATATTCGCTCGGCGAGCGTGGCGACGATGATCTTCCAGCCGGGCGATACCTTTGTGACATCGGGCACCGGCGGCATCTTCTCCCCCAACATCCCGGTGGCGCGCGTGATCCGCACCGCGCGCGATATCGCGGTGGCCGAGCCGGCCGCAAACCCGGATGCGCTCGATTTCGCGTTGGTGCAGCAAAGCTTCCTGCCCGAACTGCCCGCCCCTATCCCTACGCCTTCCCCTAAGGCCAAGAAGTGAGCAGCCCGATCGAGTGGGTTCCGCTCGGCCGCAGCGAAAGGCGGCCGCGCGCGATCTGGCTGGCGCCGCTGTCGGTCGCGCTCGGTTCGATGATGACGCTGTTGCCGTTCGTCGCGACCGTGCCGTTTTTGCCGCCGTTCGGGCTGATGATGCTGCTCGGCTGGCGGCTGGTGCGCACCGATTCGATGCGGGTGTGGGCGCCGGTGCCGCTCGGCTTCTTCGACGACATGATCAGCGGGCAGCCTTTGGGCAATGCGATGCTGTTCTGGACGGCTTGCGTATTGGTCATCGAGGTTTTCGATACGCGACTGGTGTGGCGCGATTTCTGGCAGGACTGGCTGCTTGCCAGCGGCGCAATTGCATTCTGCCTGATTGCGGGGCGTTTGGTCGCCGCGCCCTTTTATGCGCATGTCGATACCGCGCTTCTGTTTCAGATTGTAATTTCCGCTGCGCTTTTTCCTGTCATTGCCCGCTTCTGTACATGGCTCGATAAGGATACAAAGCATGGGGTCCATAGCAGCTACGGGCAACGGCCGTGATCGCGCAGAGAAGAGTACTGGCAAGGAAGGTCGTGCAGTCGCGTAGCGATGCTACGCGCAAGCGGCGTGACGCGGCCAGTGCTCTTCTCTGCGCGACCGCGAAGCGGCGGGCGAAATTTGGCCTGCAGCTACGTCACGTCGTCGGTCACGATGCCCTGCATCGCTCCCTCCTAGTTCCTCCCTGCAAACCAAATTTCGCTCCGTCACGGCCATTGACCGTAGCTGCTATGGACCCCTGGTAATGGTACGGATCACCGAAGCATCCCAGGCATATAGCTTCTCACGCCGCGCGCTGGTGCTCGGCGGGTTGCAGGGTAGTGTTGCGCTCGTTCTGGCGGGGCGCATGGCGTATCTCTCGGTGTTCGAGAATGAACGCTACCGGCTGATGGCCGAGAGCAACCGCATCAATCTTACGCTCACGCCGCCGCGGCGCGGCTGGATCGTCGATCGCAACGGCGCCCCGCTCGCCAATAACCGCACCGATTTCCGCGTCGATCTCATCCCCGACCGGATGGAAGACAAGCCCAAGACGCTCGACACGCTCCAGCGCATCCTGAAACTCACGCCCGAGGATCGCGCGAGGCTGGAGGCCGAGGGCCGCCGGCCGCATTGG
>JAZKJE010000078.1:0-4706 GCA_040384525.1 Pseudomonadota bacterium | reverse complement strand
GATTTCTTTGGAGCGGATGCGGTCGCGCAGTTGCGTCAGGACGCAAAGCTCATAGGGGTGACTACACGAAAGTGACGTATCTGCACGGAAAGGGCGAACGGATAGCGAACGTCACGCGGCAAGTAGGGAGTTGACGGCGCGCAGCGGTCGCAAGGCGTCCGGATCGGGTTGATCTTCAACATTCCAGCTATAGTCACCGGTCAGCGAGATATGCTCCCAGCCCAATGGCGCGATGTGGCGTGCGATTTCGTCGGCTGTGCCGATGTCCGCCAGCGCCATTTCGAGATAGCGAGTGTTCCACAAGATGATGGCGGCGACGAGCAGGTTGAGGCCGGAGGCGCGATAGGTCTGGTTCTCGAACCGACGATCGCGCAGTTCGCCGAGCTGGTTGAAGAAGAGCGCGCGGGCGAGCGCGTTGCGGGCTTCGCCTTTGTTGAGGCCCGCCTGGGTGCGCCGGCGCAGGTCGATGTCGCGCAGCCAGTCGAGCATGAAAATGGAGCGTTCGAGGCGGCCCAGCTCGCGTAGTGCGAGGGCCAGTCCGTTCTGTCGCGGATAGGCGGACAAGCGGCGCAGCATTGCCGAAGCAGTGACGGTGCCGGTGCGGATCGACGTGGCGAACCGCAGCAGTTCGTCCCAATGCGCCGCGACATGACCCAATGCGATCGGTTCGGCCGTCATGCCGGGAAGCAAGGGGCCGGATTCTTGGCCGGGAAGGAGGTGTAAACGACGCTCCTTGATGTCGCGCAGGCGCGGCGCGAAGCGGTAGCCGAAGAAGGGCATGAGGCCGAACACATGGTCCGATGCCCCGCCCGTATCGGTGTAGTGCTCCTCGATCGTCAGGCCGGTCTGGTGATACAGCAAGCCATCCAGCACATAGGGCGCTTCGCCAGCGGTCGCCGCGATCACCCGACTTGCGAAGGGGTCATATCGATCCGAGACATGGGTGTAGAAGGCAACGCCTGGTTCGTTGCCGCTGCGCGCGTTGATGTCGCCGATCGCGGCCCCACGGCCCCCGGCATGAAATTGCTGTCCGTCGCTCGACGAAGTGGTGCCGTCTCCCCACAGCGCGGCGAGCGGCATGGCGCGATGGGCGTCGATCAGCCTTCCCAACGCTTCGCCATAGGCGGCTTCGCTGATGTGCCAGTCGTGAAGATGGGCGAGCTGACGCAGACTTGCGCCCCGGCAGGTTTCCGCCATGCGTGTGAGGCCGAGATTGATGCCATCGGCGAGGATGACCGTGAGCAGCGCATTGCGATCGTCGGCTTCCCGGCCCGAACGACGATGGATGAAGCATTCGCTGAACCCGGTCCAGGCATCGACCTCCAGCAGAAGATCGGTGATCTTCACGCGCGGCAGTCGATCATAGGCGGCGCGACGGGCAATCTCGGTGGCGGGCGGTGTTGCCGCCTTCAGCGGCGAGATGATGAGACCGTTTTCGTCAAGCTTAACCTGGGGCAGCTCCCCTTGCCGTGCAAGGACCGTTACCTGCTCGATCGCCGTGTCGAGCCTGGTGCGCCGTTCCTCGATATGGCGCTCGAAATCCGTTTCGATGGCGAGCGGCAACGGCCCCTTCTCGCGCAGCGCCGCAAAGGTCGCCGGCGGTATGAGATAGCTGTCGAAATCGCGAAACTGCCGGCTTCCCGCGACCCATATATCCCCGGCTCGCAACCGCTCGCGTAGTTGCGACAAGGCGCATAGTTCATAAGCGGCACGATCAACGATGCCATCCCGCAGGACGAACGGGCGCCATGCGGGCGGCACAAAGCGTAGCGGCACGCGATCAGGCAAGCGCCGTTTGCCGGTCCGATATAGCTCCGCGATGATGGCCAGCGCTGACAGGAGCCCCTGAACCGCGCCGGCGCCGCGAAACTCGAAGGCGTTGAGAAAAGCGCCGACAAAGAGCTTCACCGTCCGATGCCGCTCGATCAATTCGGCGGTGCGATCGACGGTTTCCGGTCGCCCGAGCACTTCGGCCTGCTCGACGGCCACGGCGAAGTGCTGCCAGTCCAGCGCCTCGATCTGCGCCAGAGAATCCACGCCCTTGCTGCGCGCGTCGATGAGGAGGCGGCAAGACCCCGTGAGCGTCCGGAGGTGGCCTTGCAACTCGCGCACCGTCTTGAGGGCTTTGTCGCGGGTCCGGTTCTCGGCGCGGCGCGCCATGCTGCCCAACAGCTTGTCGAACATCGTCAGGGTGGCGTCGGTCAGGCTTTCCTCAAGCCGGATGCCGGTTGCCGCCAGCGTCGCATGGCGGCGCAGGGCATTGAGTTCGCCAAGGTGCTGGGGTGTGATGCGGCTGCCTTCGTCCGCCAGCCTGTCAAAAGTCAAAGCCGGGATCATGTCGGCACGGGCGCGATCGAGGCCCAGCGCGCGGATATAGGCGAGCCGTTCGATCAGGCGCAGGATGTTGCGCGCTGCCGGCGATTGTGGCGCATTGCGCATCCAGGATAGCCATGTCGCGACCTGCCCCGGTCGTCGGGCCAGCAAATCGTCCAGGCCCTGAAGGGTGTCAGGCAGCAGGCCATTCGTGAGCACTTCATAGGTAAGCTGTTCGGCTTGCTGGCGCGCCCGCCGCAGCACCGCTTCGAGAATCGACGGAGAAGGCAGGAGGATCTGCAGGCGCCGGAGTTCATCGACGATGACGTCTGCCATCTGGCCGGGGTGTATGATGGTCTGCGCGATTGGGACCGAGAAGGCGACAACTTCACGGAAAGCGTTGCGGTCAAAAATCCTGAACCCGTGCGATCGTCGGATTTCGACGAGATGCTCGCGACGGGTCTGGTCCCGATGGGCATAATCCGCGAAGGCTGCCGGCGCGACGCCGAGTTGCTGCGCCACATAGGCGAGCACAGGAGCGGGCGGGACTTCGCCCGCTTCCAGCGCACGGCCAGGCCATCTCATATATAGCATGAGCATCGCATAGCCGAGCCGGGTGGCATCGCCGCGACGGCGGCCGACAATTTCCAGGTCGTCGCTGGTCAGCGTATAATGACGCGCGATCTCGCGCTCATCGAGCGGCGCGCCATAATGCCTCGCCCAGATTTCCAGGCTCACCAGTCGCCGTCTCGCCAAGCATCATCTCCTTCGCTTTGCGTGTCCGTCAGACGGTCCTCTGGCGGCCAACAGGAATATGTCCGTTAACTCTGGACCTGTAACGGCGATTCGGACAAGATCGCATAATGACGGGAAAACGGACAGGATCGGGCATCATGTGGCGCTGATCGGCTATGCGCGCGTCTCGACCGCAGACCAGAAGCTGTCGCTCCAGCTTGACGCGCTGAACACTGCCGGGTGCGACCGTATATTCGACGATCACGCATCCGGGGCAAAAGCCGATCGGCCTGGCCTAACCGAAGCGCTCGCCTATTTGCGCCCCGGCGACACGCTGGTGGTCTGGAAACTCGACCGCCTCGGCCGCTCGATGAGCCACCTGATCGAGAAGGTCGGCGAGCTTGCGGCGCGCGGCATCGGGTTCCGCTCACTCACCGAGAATATCGACACCACCACTTCGGGCGGCATGCTGGTGTTCAACATCTTCGGCTCGCTGGCCCAATTCGAGCGTGACCTGATCCGTGAACGCACTCATGCCGGCCTCAAGGCCGCACGCGAGCGGGGCAACAAGGGTGGTCGCCGGCCTGTCGTTACCCCCGACAAACTACGTAAAGCGCGGGCGCATATCGCAGCGGGCCTCACTGTTCGTGAGGCGGCGGCCCGGCTCAAGATCGGCAAAACCGCCCTATACAAGGCTCTGGAAAACGCGTGAAACCGCTGGCGATCAAGAACTCGTGGGTGCTGGTCACAGGGGCTTCGACCGGTTTGGGCAGAGCGTCCGCCCTCCGCTTGGCGGCATCGTACCAGGCCAAGCCCCTGATTGTTGGACGAAGGCTCGACAACTTGCGGGAGCTACAGACCGAAATTGACGAGCGGTTCAATGTGCCGTGCGAGATTATAGTGGCTGATCAACGTGAAATCGAGGGCAGGGAGAAAATCGCGGCTAAGGTTGCAGAATTGCAAGTAACAGCCGCTTTGTTGGTTGCCGGAATGACGAGCGTTGGTTCATTTGATGCAGGCCGTGCCGACACTTATGCCGAGGTAATTGAAACAAACATACTCGGTTTCACGGATTTGCTGGCTCGCCTGATTGCGATTTTCAGGGAGCAGCCGTTTGAATCCTCAGTAATCGCCGTGTCGAGCCTGGCGGGCGAAACATCCGTGCCCTTCCAAGCGGTCTACGGCGCGTCGAAAGCCTATGTGAGCACCCTCATGCGAGCGCTTTCCGTGGAGCTTGCCGGGACGGGAGTGAGTGTTGGGTCTTTTGCACCCGGTGGAATCGACACAGACATGGCTGCCCTCAGCGATTTGAAGTGGGGGAGGTTGGGTTTGATGGACGTTGACCGGTGCGCGGCCCATGCAGTCCACGCTCTGGTTTATCGGCAATCCTTCGCCATACCGGGGATGGGCAACCAGCTCACATATTTGGCGAGCAGGGTTCTACCTCGATCGTTGGTCAATCGGATTGCCGCCCTCCCATATCGGCGCCCGTAGGGCGGCACCACATAAAAGGGGCAGGAAAGCCTGCGAATAGCATCTGCTGGCATCGTACCGGATTTGTTCGCCCTTAGCGTGCAGATACGTCACTTTCGTGTAGTCACCCCAAGGAGCATGACAACCCGCACGCGATCCTCGCCGCCATTCTCGCTGATGGATCG
>JAZKJE010000077.1:7246-25410 GCA_040384525.1 Pseudomonadota bacterium | reverse complement strand
CGATCGCGCGCATGTGTGCGATCCAGCCGTCCGAGTCGTCGGCGGTCGGCGCCGCCCAGATCTGCGGGCCCTGCCGGTAGATCGCGTAGCGCGCGAGCGGCATCCGGTTCTCCCAGCAGATCAAGCCACCCACGCGAGCGAAGTCGAGCGGCCAGACGGCGAGGTCGCTGCCGTCACCCTGCGCCCATATCAGCCGTTCGCCCGCTGTCGGCACGAGCTTGCGGTGCTTGCCGAGCACACGACCGTCCGGGCCGATCAGCAGCAGCGTGTTGAACAGGCTGCCGTCGCTCGCTTCGACATTCCGTTCGCTCATGCCCATTGCGACGGCAACACCGACGGCGCGCGCCGTTTCCGCGAGGCGAGCGACAGCCGCGCCGGGCACCGTGACGGAATTGGCGTGCAGCTCCGCGTAGAGCTCGCGCAGCGGGTGCGTGTGCCCGGCGGGGATGAACCATGCCCAGAGCGGATAGCCGGGGAGAAACGCCTCCGGGAACACCACCAGCTTCGACGGAATTTCACGGCGCTGGAGCGCAGTGAAGCTCGCCAGCCCCTGCGTGTACGGGATGCGGAAATCCTTCTCGCCGGTGATCACCAGCATCGGGGTCTTCCATTTGGCGACATGGTGCACCGGGTTCCATTTCTCGAAAGCCTCCGGGTCTTCGTAATAGGCCTTCTTGCCGTGCTCCCACTCGTCGAACCACAATTCCTCGGTCTCATATGCCATGGCGCGGGCATCGAAGACGCCGTCATGCTGGACCAGGCACTTGAACTTGTCGGTCCACTGGCCGGCGATCCAGTTCATCATATAGCCGCCATAGGAAGCGCCGAGCGCGCAGGCGTTGTTGCCGTCGAGCCAGCTATATTTCTGCTCGGCTGCGGCCAGACCTTTTTGCAGATCCTCGAGCGGCCAGCCGCCCCAATTATTCTGGATATCGTCGCTGAATTTCTGGCCGTAGCCCGTCGATCCGTGGAAATCGATCGAGACCACCGCATAGCCCGCGCCGGCAAACACCGCCGGGTTCCAGCGATACGACCAGCTATTGTTGCTCGATCCCTGCGGGCCGCCATGGACGATGAACGCCACCGGCGCCTTCTGACCTTCCGGCAAGTTCGCCGGGCGCACGGCATAGCCCCAGACGGTGTCATTATTCGCGCCGGTGAAGCTGAAGCGCTCAACCTTCGGCAGATCGACGCCCGCCATCTTGGCGGCGTTGACCGTGGTAAGCCGCTCCTGCTTCTTGCCCGCGATCCGATAGAAATCATCGGGCCCGAGCAGGCTGTTCATGGCAAACACCGCGCCATCCTTTGTCGGCACCACGGCGCTCACAACGCCCTGCTGGGTCAGGCGCGTCACCTTGCCGCTCTTGGGATCGACCGTGAAGATCGGCTGCTCCTGCGTGTCCTGCGCAGTCACGTAGATCTTCTTGCTGTCCGGGCTCCACGCGATGCTGCCCACCGAACGGTCCCATGCTTCGGTCAGCTTCCGGGTCGTGCCGGTCGTGAGATCACGCAGCATCAGCACCTGGCGATCGGCCTCATAGGTTGGCCGCGCCATCGAGAAATAAGCCAGCCATTTGCCGTCCGGCGAAGTGGTCGGGAGGTTGTCCATCCCGTCATTGTCGTCGGTGAGGTTCACCGGCGCCGAAGAACCGTCAGCAGGTGCCGAAAAGATATCGAGATTGGTTGAGGTCGCCTCAATCCGCCCGGCTTCGCGCAGGGCGAAATAGATCGTCTTGCTATCCGCGCTCCACGCCAGTTCCTCGCCGCCGCCATAGGGCTTGGAAGGGGTATCGCCGATCAGTTGCGGCGCAATCGCGACCGACTTGGTGGGATCGGAGATTGGCACCACGAACAGCGACGAGCGGTCGCCATTTGCCCAGGTGTCCCAATGGCGCACGAAGAGCTGCTCATAGACGCGGCCCGAACCGGCATTGGCGTCCTTCTTGACCATTGCGGGCTCGATCGTCGGCGCGCCGGGCTTGCGATCTGCCCAGACGAGCAGCTTCTGGCCGTCCGGCGAAAGCTTGAAGCCGCTGAAGCCGCCAGCGGGGCTCGCGACTTCTGCCTGATCGCCGCCGGTGATCGAGATCGAGCGGATGCTATCCTCGCCGCCCTTGTCCGATTGGAAATAGACGCGGCCATTGGCGCCGAATTCCGGGCCAGTTTCGTTGACGTCGGCCTCTGCGACCAGTTTCTCGGGAGCGGCGCCCTTGGTGCTCAGATCGAGTTTCCACAGATCATAGCGACCCTTGTTGGCTGGCAGATCGGTCTCGCGCTGCTGCCAGACGAGCCATTTGCCGTCGTGCGACACAGCCGGTGCGCCGGCGCGCGAAAGCTTCGCTACGTCTTCGATGGTGAGGTCACGCGCCAGAGCCGGCGCGGCGATCGCGAGCGCAACGCCCGCAAGGAGGATGTGCTTCATGGCGCGCAGGTAAAGCAGATGGTTGCAGGGGTTACAATCGCGCAAAACCGTAGACGCAGGCAGTTCTCCTGCGAAAGCAGGAGTCCAGGGTTACGAATGAAACGCTGCTTGGCTCTGGGCCCCCGCTTTCGCAGGGGAACAACAGGCGGAAATCAATCCCGCCCGGTAATCCGCGAGATTTCCTTCGCGACCATCGATTCGACGATCTGCGGCAGATTCGCATCCAGCCATTCGCTGAGCATCGGCTTTAGCAACTCGCGGACGAGCCCTTCGAGCGAATCGGAACCTGCAATTTCGGGCTTCACCACCATGCGTGACAGCGCTTCGAGCGGCCCGCGGGTCGCTTCGGCAGTGCGTTCCGACAATATCGGCTTGGCCTGCGCGGGTTCCGGCGGGGTCGGTGTGCCCATGGGCATTGGCTTTTCCTGTGTAAGTTCAGGAAGTTCGCCGAAAGGCTCTTCAGCAACCGGATCGCTGAGCTCCAGCACCTCGTCCACATCGGCGCGCGGCGTCACGGCCTGGCCGGTGCGGCCGCCACGACGGGTACGCGTCGACACCGCCGCATCGCCCTCTTCGGCGATGATGCGTTTGATCGAAGAGAGGATCTCCTCCATCGACGGCTCGGTACTGATGTCCCCCATCCGGTGCCTACTCCCAAATAGCCCCGGCTAGCTCAATCAGGGATTTGTACGGGTGCTGTCAACAGGGCGCTGCAACAGCGGATCGAGCGGCGCACTCACATTGGGGTTCTGGGTCGGCGTGCCGCGCGTGCTAGTGCCCACGGCTTCCGGGTCCTTGTCGTCGCCCCAATCCCAGGTCTTGCCCCGGACGCGGTTATAATTCGCGACCGGATCGTAGAGCGGGCCGCCCTCGAGACCCAGATCCTCAGCCTCGGCGCGGCCCATCACGGCAAGCATGGTGAAGCCGGCGACATAGGCGTCGCGCTCGGCGGTCACATACTGCACCTGCGAATTGAGCAATTCCTGCTCCGCGTTGAGGATATCGAGGATCGTGCGCGTGCCCACGCTGTTCTCGGCGCGTACGCCTTCGAGCGACAGGCGGTTGGCCTCCACTGCGATACGCGAGGATTCGATCACGCGCAGCGACGATTGATAGGTCGCAAACGCCGAACGCGCCTGAGCGATCACGCCGCGCTCGGCAAAGGTCACGCCTTCGAGCGAAGCCGCACGACGCGCCTGCGCCTGACGGATCAATGCTGCCGGGCGGCCACCCTGGAATAGCGGGAGCGTCAGATTGGCGCCCAGCGTGGTCGAGAAGCCATCGCTGCTCAGTCCCGCGGCGCGCGCCTGGCTGCCCACCGAGCCGAGGTAGTTATAATAATCGCCGCCCACGCCAACGCTGACCTGCGGCAAGCGGCTCGCCTTTGCGACATCGATGTCGAAGCGCGTTGCATCGCGATTCTTCTGCGCGGCTTCCAGGTTCGGATTGTTCGCAAGCGCGGTATCCTCCGCCACCACGACATCGTCGGGCAAATTGGGAAGCGCCGGCGGCTGGGCGAGAACGCCCGGCGGGGTGCCGACCACGCGGATATAATTCTCGCGGCTGCCGATCAGGCGAGCCTCGGCGCTGCTCAACTGGCTACGTGCCAGCGCGAGGCGCGCTTCGGATTGCGCCACGTCGGTGCGGGTCAGATCGCCCACTTCGAAACGGTCCCGTGTCGCCTGAAGGTTCACGCTCAGCGCGCGCACGTTCAACTGATTGAGCCGCACGATCGATTCGTCGCGCAGCACATCGACATAAACCGTCACCGCCTGGGTGAAGAGATCGGCCTCGGCCCCACGCAGATTGGCGCGGCCGGCCTCAACGCGGGTTTCCGCCGCACGCACCGAATTGCGGACCGAACCGCCGCTGTACACCGGCACGGACAGATCGAGGCCAACCGAGCCGCGCCGCGACGGGCTGGCTCCGTTCGATCCGCTGTCATACAGGCTGTTGCTCAGCGAACTCGTGGAGTTCACCCCCGGCAGGCCCTGCGAGCGTGCAAGCGGCACATTCTCGTCATTGGCGCGCAGATTGGCGCGCTCGCCCTGCAGATCGGGATTGGTATTGTACGTGGCGATCAGCGCGTCGCGCAGCGTCGTCGTCGGCTGCGGCGCAGCCTCCGATGCAGCCGGCGCCGCAGTCGTCACCGTCACGGTCTTGGTTGTGCCTTCGCGCGTCGTCACGGTCTGCGCAGCGGCAGGCACGGCAATCGCGGTCAGGCTCGCGCCCAGGAGCAGATAAGAAAATCGCATCTTCTTTGTCTTCTTACGTCAGAATTGAAAGGTCCGTAGGCGAGCGAAACCGGGAAGTACGGCACATTCCAGATCGATAAAATCTACCATGCCAAAGCCGCCTTCGGTGCGGCGGCCAGAGGCGAGACGGGTGATGCCGCGATCGGCAATGCCCGATACGATGCGGCCACCGGGCTTGAGCTGCTCGAGCAACGCAGCCGAGATCTGCTCAACCGCGCCATCGATCACCAGCAGATCGTAGGGCGCGCCCTGCGCCCAGCCCGCGCTCAACGCGCCCTGGACGAGTTCCACATTGCCGACACCGGCCAGCGCACCGCGTGCAGTGGCAACCAGTGCGTCGTCTTCCTCAAGCGCAACCACCGAGCCTGCGATTCGCGCGAGCAGAGCAGCCGCATAGCCACCCGCCGCGCCGATCAGCAGCACGCGCTCACCCGGCAGGATCGCCGCTTCGGTCAGCAGCCGCCCGGTTGCCAGCGGGCTGTTATGCTTGCGGCCACCCCCAAGCGGCAGCAGCGTATCGCGATAGGCAATCGCGCGATGCTCAGGCGGCAGGAAAGCTTCGCGCGGCACGGATGCCATTGCTTCCACGACGCGCGCATCGCTGACAGCATTGGTCCGTAGCTGGCTCGCTACCATTGCATGGCGCATCACCTCGAAGCGATCTGCTTCGATGGGCGTGGGATCGACCGAAAGGGTCATCATAACTCCGCCTCTGTCGCACAACCGTGTTAGTCGCGCAATACACTTGTTGGTTCCCGGCTTGTATCGCCAGATTGGTCCGTCGCCAAGCGAAGTAAGGTGCAATTTTTGCAGTGCAATGTTGACAGGCAGCAACTGCCCTGCGCATTCCCCGCCGCCTGCCCGGATGGCCCGATGGCGGAGTGGTGACGTAGAGGACTGCAAATCCTCGCACCCGGGTTCGATTCCCGGTCGGGCCTCCAAACCATTCCGGATACGAAAAAGCGCCCGCGAACAAGCTTCGCGGGCGCTTTTCGATTCGTTTGGCTCTGGGCTTAGCGGCGATAGCCACGGCGGCCGTTATTGTTGCAGTCGCCGCGATCGATCTCACGACCGATCAGCGCGCCGGCGCCTGCGCCTACAATTGTACCGGTGCCGCTGCGCTGGTTGTAATAGCCACTGCCGCGACCGACTTCGCCGCCGAGCAATGCGCCCAGCACGCCGCCGATGATCGCGCCGGTGGATCCGTTGCCACAGCGCTGTGCGCCACGGCGATGGCCGCGATTGCTGCGATCGTTATAGCCACGATCGTAATTCTCATAACCGCGCCCCTGGTCATAGCCGCGACCGTCATTGCGGTAACCACGGTCGCCGCCACGGCGTTCATAGTTGGAATAGCCATAGCGGTCCTGCGCGGCGGCCGGGGTAGCCGAAACACCCGCGAGGGCGACGGTGGCGGTCAGTGCAGCTGCGAAAAGCGTCTTCATCGTCATTCTCCTCAGGGGCTGGCCTAGGGTGCTTGCCCGTTGATCCCCTTTTAGAGTTGCGCAGGTGCAACGATACTGAACGGAGCTGTTAGCTGACGTTCACGTAAAGGCTGAAAGCTGCTGTTGCTTTCGTGCAACTCATCCACAGGCAAACACGCCTCGTCGGCACCGTTTCGACCCGGCTGCGGAACAAAGCACGATTCATCGCCGTTCTTTCCACGATTGTTAGGGAGACGACGAATGTACGATTTCGGCATCCGCCACGCCCATTCCGGCTATCGAGTCGCGTACCGTCCGCATGAGACGAACCACTGCCCCGGCTGCGGCAATTCGCAGTGGATGATCGGCCGCATGACCGCCGAATGCGCGTTTTGCGCCACGGCACTGCCGCTGATCGCGGGCGGCAGCACCGGCATCAGCGCGCTGCGTCCGCCGCCTTACGTGGTGCCGCTCGCCGCCTGAGACGCTTGCTCCATACGTGCGCTGCTTTATGGCGGCCTGCATGACTGCCGACCTTACGCTCTATAACTCGCTCACCCGCAGCCTCGAGCGGTTCGAACCGCTCGACCCGGCGAAAGGGGTGCGCGTCTATTCGTGCGGTCCGACGGTGTATAATTATGCCCATCTCGGCAATCTGCGCGCTTATGTGTTCACCGACACGCTCAGCCGCACGCTGACATGGAAGGGGTACAACCTCACCCATGTCATCAACATCACCGATGTCGGCCATCTGACGTCGGATGCGGACGCTGGCGACGACAAGATGGAAGCCGCTGCCCGCGCCCAGGCCCGGAGCATCTGGGATATCGCGGCGCATTACACAGCAGCGTTCAAGCAGAACATCGCCGATCTGAGCATCCGCGCGCCCTCGCGCTGGTCGGTCGCAACCGATCACATCAAGGAGATGATCGACTTCGCTACGAAGATCGCGCCCGAGCATTGCTACGAACTCGATAGCGGCCTCTATTTCGACACCTCGACCGTCGCCGATTACGGCCGGCTAGCGGGCGCGCACGATGACGCCGCAGAGGGTCGCATCGATCCGGTCGCCGGCAAGCGCCACCCGCAGGACTTTGCAATCTGGCGCAAATCGCCCGAGGGCGAGCAGCGCCAGATGGAATGGGATTCGCCCTGGGGCAAAGGCGCGCCGGGCTGGCACCTCGAATGCTCGGTGATGAGCCTGAAATATCTGGGCGCCCCGTTCGACATCCACACCGGCGGCATCGATCACCGCGAGATTCACCACCCCAACGAGATCGCTCAGAATCAGGCATTCTGCGGCTGCCCCAAGACCCCTGGATTTACCGGCGCCCGTTTCTGGATGCACAACAACTTCCTGGTCGATCGCCAGGGCAAGATGAGCAAGTCCAAGGGTGGCTTCACTACGCTCCAGTCGTTGATCGACGCGGGTGTGCATCCGCTGGCGTATCGCTTGCTGTGCATCTCGGCGCATTATCGTAGCGAGCTTGAGTTCTCCGCAGAGAACCTGGCCGCCGCGCTGACGCGGTTGAAGCGGCTGGTGATGACGGTGACGGCGCTCAAGGCGACGGCCGAGAACAATGGCACCGCGCCACAGGCATGGCTCGATCGCCTCGACGAAGCACTGGCCGACGATCTCAACACGCCCAAGGCACTGCCGATTCTCGACGAACTGCTCGCGGAAAAGAAGCTGTCGCCTGCGGATAGAATGGTCGGCCTCGAGGCGTTTGACGAGGTGCTGGGCCTGAACCTGCTCACGCTCTCGCGCGAAGATCTGCGCATGCGCCCGGCGAAGGCCACGCTCACCGCAGCAGACGTCGAAGCCCGCCTTGCCGAACGCAGGGAAGCCCGCGCCGCGAAGGACTTCGCCCGCTCCGACGCAATTCGCGACGAACTGACCGCAGCCGGTATCGAGGTAATGGACGGCGATCCGCTCGGCTGGGACTGGAAGCCCGCGCTCTAACCCACGCCGTAACCCCGGCGTCTCAATCTCGCGGATATATCCCAGACACTCGCGCATTGAACACTTCTGTCGCCGGCCACCGCCGCCACACGGAGAGATGCCCCATGAAGCCCCTTCCCCTCACCGCGCTTGCGGCTGTTCTCGCGCTTGCCGCGTGCAACACCGCACCCGAGACCACCGATAACGCTGCAGTGAACGTCGCCGACGCGACCGATCTCGACAATGTATCCGACGACGAAGCCCCGCTGATCGAGGATGCCGACGAAGCAGTTGCGGTCGCCGTCCCCGCGCTTCCCAAGCCCGCCGCGGGCATCCCGGCCGTCGAAGCCGCGCCGCTCAACGACGCCGCCAAGATCGAGGAGGAAATCCGGGGCGGTCGCGGCATCCAGCGCATCCGCCACGGCCAGGGCTGGGCATGGATGCGCGACGGTCGTATCCTCCGCACCGCGGACCGCGATGGCAGAAACGTAGCCTATTTTCGGGGTGACGGCGACAAGCCCTTCTTTGTCCAGCGCGGCGATCGCGCCTACGCCTATGACGGCGACCGCCCCGTCCGCGAATTCGATCGCGACGGTCGCAGCCGTACTCCCGATGCACATCGCACCCGCGAAGCGACCGAAGCCGCTCGCGAAGCCCGCGACCAGCGCGGTCGCGCCGATCGCGCACGCGAAAATGCCGGACGCCCCGACCGTGATCGCCCGGGCCGCGACCGTCCCGAAGCCACGCCTTCGCCCACGCCCACACCCAGCGCATCGCCCACACCGCGCGGCCCCGGTCGTGATCGAGGCGAGCGAGGCGAGCGAAGTGATCGCCCGCAACGCGACGGTGATCGCAACAACTAAGCGCCCAAGCCGTCACTCCGGCGAAAGCCGGGGCCCAGCGTGTCTCCGCGCTATGCGTTGTTACTCTGGGTCCCAGCGTGCGCCGGGATGACGAACCAGATGGGACGCGCTACCCTCCCCTTATGAAAGCCGTCCTCCCTGCCCTCGCCCGCCCCCTTCTCGAGCCGCAGCTTCCGGCCGGGCTAGATGCCCATTGGTTCACTTCCCCCGAGGAAGCCCAAAACATGGTCGCTGACGCGGACATTGGCTGGCTGGACCACAATGCCCCCGCCATCTGGGCGCAAAACGTCGCTGCGGGTGCCAGGCTGCAATGGCTCTCGACCATCTATGCCGGGCTCGACGCGCTGGACACCGAAGCCTTGAAAGCGCGCGGCACTCGCGTTACCAACGGCTCGGGCGTCAACGCGCATACCGTCGCCGAATATGCCGTGATGGGCGCGCTGGTCGCTGCCAAACGCTACGATCAGGTGCTCCGCGCTGCGGATCGCCACGAATGGCCGCAGGACGCGCCGGGCAAGCTCGAACTCTTCGAAACCAATGCCCTGATCATCGGCTATGGCACCATCGGCAAGCTTATCGGTGAGCGTCTCGCCGCTTTCGGCGTTACTGTCACCGGCGTCACCCGCTCGGGCGCCGAGGGCACGATCGGCCCCGATGCGTGGCGCGCAAAGCTTGGCGACTATGACTGGGTCTTCCTCGCCGCCCCTTCCACCAGCGACAGCCACGCGATGATCGGCGAGGCCGAACTTCAGGCAATGAAGCCCTCGGCATGGATCATCAATGTCGGTCGCGGCGATCTGATCGATCAGGACGCGCTGATGATCGCCTGCGCGAAGCGCCGCATCGCCGGCGCCTTTCTCGACACCGTCACACCCGAGCCGCTCCCGCCCGAACACCCCTTGTGGACCACGCCCAACATCATCCACTCGATGCATTTATCGGGGCGCAGCCAGACGCGGATGTTCATGCGGGGCGTAGCGCTATTCGTCGAAAACCTGCACGCTTTCATGGAGGGCCGCCCGCTCAAGAACGAAGTGGATCTAAGCGCGGGGTATTAAGGGGGACAAGAATGCGCCTGCCGATCGCCGCCGGCGCCCTTGCGCTCCTGGCAATGCCTGCCCTCGCCCAGAGGCTCGACACCCGCTGCATCAATGTCCGCAAAACGCCCTGATCCCGGGCCCTAGCCCGCCTTCCGCAGCATCTCCCCGCTGCTCGTAACTTCGAATGTCGCGGGATCGATATAGCGCACCGGCTCGCCATCCAGCAGCGTCAGCCGTGCCGATCCGTGGTGCCGCCGCACCCCGGCCTCGCCTTCCGTTGTGAAGATATAGCGATATTCGACCACCACCAGCGCAGACCCGTCATCGCCGATGCAGCGATGCCGCGCAATTTCCTCCACCGGCGCGCTCATGCGCGCACCGGGGGGGCGACGCTTAATATCCTCAGCAGCCGCGTATGGCCCTCACGGTCAGGCCACATGATCGCGCTGCCCGCTGCCATGCCGATCAGCCCGATCCCCACCGGGGTCAGGATCGATACGCGCCCGGCATCGATATTCGCCTCATGCGGATAGACCAGTTCGATCGTCCGGGTCGTGCCGCTGGCTTCGTCCAGGAACTCGACCTGGCAGTTCATGGTCACCACGTCCTTGGGCAGCTTGCCCGCAACATGAACCTTCGCGCGGTCCAGCTCGGCGAGCAGCATCGCCGCGCGTTCGGGGTTCTTGGCTTGGATCGCCAGCGCCAGCGCATAAAGCGCGTCGCATTCGGTGTCGACGAGATGGATTGCAGGGCGCTTTGCGTCCCGCACGATTTTTGTGCTTTTCACGGTTTCCGCTTTCACTGAGTTCGATGCAGATGCGCCCCGGAACTCCGCGGCGTTGCCGTCAGGAGCCCGGGCTAGCTGCGCGCGGCGAGCTGGCCAGCATGTGCGCGAAAGCGCAGGAAGGTCGCGGGAATGGACACCCCGGCTAAATGGCCGTCCGCGCCGCCGCTGTCAAATCGGCCACGCCCAAATTCACCCAATCCGGGACAGTGCCACAAAACCTGCTTGCACATTCTTACCCAATCAAGGTAAGCGGCCCGAATGACTACTCTGGCAGGCACCAAAATCCGTCGCTTCCGTGAGGAACGCTCCCTTTCCCGCGCCGCATTCGGCGCATGGTATGATACGCCCGGCTCGACCGTTCAGGGCTGGGAGGAAGACGGCAAGCGCGCCTCTGCCCAAGTGCTCAACCAGATCGCCGCAAACGGCATCGCGCATCACGCCGATTGGTACGTCGCCGGCCCCGCGCCCGCGAGCATAGGCGCCAAATGGTCGCCTGAAAGCTGGACCAACGCCGGGTTCGAAGCGCGCCAGCTCCCCAAATACCCGGACCCCGCGGCCCTCGACGCCGCCACCCATCAGCTCAACAGCTACCCTCCGCTCGTCTTCGCAGGCGAAGCCCGCGATCTCACCGCCGAACTCGCCAGGGTAAGCCGCGGCGAAGCCTTCCTGCTGCAAGGCGGCGATTGCGCCGAAAGCTTCGCCGAATTCCACCCCACCAATATCCGCGACACGTTCCGCGTGCTGCTCCAGATGGCGGTGGTCCTCACCTTTGCCTCGAAGCTGCCCACCGTGAAGGTCGGCCGCATGGCCGGCCAGTTCGCCAAGCCCCGCTCGGCCGATACCGAGACGATCGACGGCATAGAGCTCCCCAGCTATCGCGGCGACAACGTCAACGGCATGGATTTCACTGCCGAGGCGCGCATCCCCGATCCCCAGCGCATGCTTCAGGGCTACAGCCAGTCCGCCGCCACGCTGAACCTGCTGCGCGCCTTCGCAACCGGCGGCTATGCCAATCTCCATCAGGTCCACAAATGGACCCACGACTTCATGGGCCGCAGCCCCTGGGCCGCCAAATTCGCTGACGTCGCAGACCGCATCGGCGAAGCGCTCGACTTCATGGAGGCGTGCGGCATCAATTCGGACAGCGTTCCCCAGCTAAAGGGCACGCAATTCTTCACGAGCCACGAAGCGCTCCTGCTCCCCTATGAGCAGGCGATGACCCGCCAGGACAGCCTGACCGGCGACTGGTACGATACCAGCGCACACATGCTGTGGATCGGCGATCGCACGCGTTTCGAGGGATCGGCGCATATCGAGTTCCTGCGCGGCATCGGCAACCCCATCGGCCTGAAATGCGGCCCCACGCTGGAGCCCGACGAACTCCTCCGCCTGCTCGACACGTTAAACCCCGCGCGCATAGCGGGCCGCATCACCCTCATCACCCGCTACGGTCACGACAAGATCGAGGCCGGCCTCCCCAAGCTGGTCCGCGCCGTCAAGCGTGAGGGCCATCCGGTGGTGTGGAGCTGCGATCCGATGCACGGCAACGTCGTCAAGGCCGCCAATGGCTACAAGACCCGCCCCTTCGAGCGCATCCTCGCCGAAGTCCGCGGCTTCTTCGCCGTCCACCGCGCCGAGGGCACCTACGCGGGCGGCATCCACGCCGAGATGACCGGCCAGAACGTCACCGAATGCACCGGCGGCGCGATCGACATCTCCGAGCTGGACCTCGCTGATCGCTACCACACCCACTGCGATCCGCGGTTGAACGCGGGGCAGTCGCTGGAGTTGGCGTTCTTGCTGGCGGAGATGCTCAACGACGAAATGAAGGCGCGGCGGCCGGAGGCGGCTTAGCTTCGGTATTTGCAATAAGTTGCGCTTCTGTTCTGTTCCCAGCGATGACGGTGTGTTAGGCGATTGTCGAGTTAGGTCGGGCTTTGCCACAGTGGTCAGCGTAAGGGGACGAGGCGAGTGTCTGCAGTGGTCACGGACGAATCCTTGCACGGGAGTTGGACCGTTGCTGACCTTTTTTCATGTGGAGGCGGCACGAGTGCGGGTTTTAGTAGGCGTTCAAATTTTCGCATAGTTGGCGCGGTTGATTACGAGTTGGCTAAGCCGTCAGGAGGCGCCGGACACTCGGATTGCAACGCGACCTACAAGGCTAACCACGGCATTGTCCCGATTAATCGTGATCTCATGCACTACGCCCCCGCCGAGTTTGGCCGAGATGTCGGCCTAAGCCCCGGCGAACTCGATATCCTGATTTCTTGTGCGCCCTGTACTAATCTCTCGCGTGCAAAGCCGAGCAACCACCTAATCGATAATCCGTCGAATGGCTTGGTCGGCCGAAGCGGTGATTATGCAGCCCATTTTCTCCCGGACATCATGTTCATGGAGAATGCTAGGGAATTAATTAGTGGAAATTTCAATCACCATCATAAGAGCTTATGTGACCGGCTGAGGTCACTTGGATATGATGTACGATCCGACGTTCATCTACTGAACCGCTTTGGGCTGCCGCAATTTCGAGAGCGCGCGCTAGTAGTTGCCTGCCGCATTGGGGCAGCGAGAACGCTTGAAGACTTATGGGAAGGTTGGCGCGTCGACGATCGTGCTGTCACGGTTCGCTCGGCATTTAGCCGGCTGACTGAGTGGAAGTCGCGCCAACCGCAAAAGGACGATGAGGGCGACCAATTTCCTGGGATGGGAGATGTGGTGCTAGAGCGTCTTCGCGCTACACCTCACGATGGGGGGAGTTGGACTGACTTAGCCAAGAACAGCAGTTTTGCACACCTACTTCCTCCTGCATGTGCTCGCCGATGGGCCGAGGGAAAGCACGGGTCTCACCCCGACGTTTACGGACGCATGGCATGGGATCGGTCCGCGCCAACAATTAAACGAGAGTGTGCACATGTCGGAAACGGACGTTTCTCGCACCCATCTGCAGATCGCCTAATGAGCGTGCGCGAGATGTCAGTTTTGCAAGGGTTTCCCTTCGACTATAAGTTCCCAGCAAAATCGTTGGCCAATCGTTACAGGCATATCGGTGACGCAGTGCCCCCGTTGATCGCTTGGCAAATGGCAGCGCTTGCAACTTGGATGAAAACGGGAAAGCGTCCACATCGCGAGGAGTGGGTTATGCCTCTGTCTACGCTTCGGGTAGGCGATATTGTTCCGGCTTGATGTCGCTATTATCATCCTGCTTTCCGACAGTGTCCAACAGGACTTTCCTGATGACCTTGCCCCTGTTGATCCGACTAGATCGGTCATTCGTGGCTTGTACCGTCGTCCGGAAATAGGCTTGTAAATCTTCGTCCCCTGAAGGTTCCGAAAGTTCGGCATCTACCCGATTGTAAAAATTCTCCAGTGCTGGCCCGACCACATCAGGATCAAGTTCAATTTTCTCGCGGTTTAGAATCCGATCCAGCTCTACCAATAGAACAAGTAAATCAGTCTTTTTCCACGCTCTCGATTTATCATCTAACCCGGTATTTTCTAAGAAATCTCGAGCGATAGAAAAACGTGAAATTACTTCATCTCCCAACGCAAAATCGTCATTATATATTTCCAGATAATTCTCTATTTCGTCATCTCTATGAAAATATGTAGAAATCATAGATATTATGATCGTCAGCGCATAAACCGTATTGCGCATCCTCTGCACTTCTCGCGTGCTAAACGTGCGGTGCTTATTAAATAACACATCAGCCGCAATTTTATCAGCCACTAATTTTAGTGCGCCATTGTACCGAGCATTATTAATTTCCATGGCGTTGAGAGCATAAGATGTAGCATTAATACGTCGAAAAACTTCTTTTACCTCTTCAATGCTAACAACCCCCAGGTTTCTTACAGCGACCTCGTAATTCATGAATTCGGTTTGTTGTTCGGTCGTGAGTTCACGATACGGCGGAACGTTAGGTGGCAATTTTAAAGCCTGCGAGCCCTCGAAATACTGGTATAGTGTCGTAATTCGCTGCTGTCCGTCCACGAGCATTTCCGCACCCTCCGCCGTCTCTAGATCGACGTCGGTGAGAGCAACGTAAATTTCCGGAAACGGATAGGTTCGCAGAACGGTGTCGAGGAACGCGGCCTTATCTTTGTTGGACCAAACCAAGTTTCTCTGAAATTCGGGCCGCGGAATAATCGTGCCATTCTTCACACCAGATAAAATCTGGCGCACTCGGCGGTTTTCGGCAGACGTTTTCACGACAGTATCCGTTCCTGTTTCGCTTTTTCCAAAGACTGCGATTGATAGCGTTCGAGAAAGTAGTGTTCTCGATAAAGGCCGGCTTTAATCGGGTACGAACCCGCATAACCCGCATTAGTAACATGCCGAAAAAACTCGAACCATTCATCCTGAATTTGGATGGACGCCTCGTTTGGGAGCATGTCTGGCCGCATCCAACCCCGGAAAACATATTCTCTGAAATCTCGTCCACGAGGCCAATAATTGGCTACCTTGGCGTATCCAGAGGAGTGCCAAAACTCAAAGGCGCGTTTCCATATGTCATCGAACAGGGCGTCAGATATAATTGCGACGTCCACATCTGACCGATCAGAAAATGGCGAGAAAGGCGGGCGATCCTTCTCAGCCGCACTTTTCGCCTTTTTCAAAGTCAGCGTGAACCCGATCTTGGCAGAGCCGACAATCATTACGCGCTCAATTTCAACGCCATACTGAGTAGCGACAGCCTGTCTCAACGCGAGTTGGTCGATGTCAGGCAGGCCGTGACAAACATCCGGCACCACATATTTGGTGAACATCTCAGCCGCCGACAGGGCAACAAGATCCGCTTGGAATGATGCAAGATATGTTGGATCTAAAGTCATGTTTTCCACATTTGGTTACGGAGCCTTGTGGCGAATATGACTGTCGCTAGGAAGTAAATTCCGTTCGAGGCCATCGACCTAAGATGCGCTGGATAACAACCTGTCCTACACACCCCACCCCATGCCATGTTCCCCATCCGTTCACAACCACGGAGCCGCGCGAACATGGCCACAGACCTCCTCCTCCGCTTCACCCCCCACATCCCCCGCCGCGTCCACGCCACCGGCTGGACCCCGGATCGCCAAATTGCCTTCATCGCCGCGCTCTCCCGCACGGGCGTGGTCAGCCATGCCGCGCGCTCGGTCGGGATGACGCCGCGTTCGGCCTATGCGCTGCGCGCCACTGTGCGGAATCGCTATTCCAACTGGGCCGATGTGCCGATGACGCCGGAGCGCGCCGCGTCGCTCGGGCCGGGCTATATCTACAGCTTCGCCGCCGCCTGGGATAAGGCGTTGGGCGACGGGCTTCAGCTTCAGATCGAGGCGGCCGCGCCCGTTGCGCTGGAGGGCGAGCAGGTGCCGGTGATCCGCCGCGGCAAGATCATCGGGTGGCAGACCAGGTTCAACACGCGCCTCGCCCTCGCCGCGCTGGGCGCGTTCCGGCGCAGCACCGAGGGGCAGAGCTTCGATCACGATTATCGCATCGCGCAGCGCACCGCGGTGTTCGCCGAAAAGGTTGAGGCGCTGGTGCGTCTCGGCCCCATAAACTGGCCCGATCCCGAGCCGACGGAAGATCCCGACGAGCGCCGCGCCCGCCTGCGCCGCGAGCGCAAGCTCGATCGCATCTATGGCAAGCCGCAGGGGGGCCTGCGTGATGCGATGCGACCCTATGGCACGCCGATGCGCACGCTGGCCGAGCAGGACGCGGCACGGCGCCCTCCCCCGCCGCGACCCGTGATCGTGCCGCAGGTGCGCTTGTTATGATGTTCCACGCGCGCGCAACGGAATTTCACGAAACGCGGGAAAAGTGAGAAGCTAAGCCGCCAGTCTCCAACAATTGGCGTGAGCGCCACTCCCCGCTAAAGCGCGCGGATGCTCCGCGTTACCGAACTGTCTCTGCCGCTCCACCACGCTGACGAGGCGATACCCGCCGCGGTCTGCAAACGCCTGCGGATCACGCCGCGCGATCTGGTCAAGACGGTCGTCGCCCGGCGCGCCCATGATGCCCGCGACAAGGCGAATATCCGGCTGGTCTATTCGATCGACGTGAATGTGAAGAATGAGGATGCGGTCCTCGCCCGGTTCAAGAACGATCGCAATGTGGGCCGCACGCCAAACACGCATTACAAGATCGTGCCGCAGCCGCTGCCGGGGGGTGCGCTAAGGCCGGTGGTGATCGGCGCGGGCCCATGCGGGCTGCTCGCCGGGCTGATCCTCGCGCAATTGGGGCTGAAGCCGATCATCCTCGATCGCGGCAAGGTGGTCCGCGAGCGGACCAAGGATACTTGGGGGCTCTGGCGTCAGAGCAAGCTCAACCCCGAGAGCAACGTCCAGTTCGGCGAGGGCGGCGCGGGCACCTTTTCGGACGGCAAGCTCTATAGCCGGATCAAGGACCCGCGGAACCTCGACCGCAAGGTGCTGACCGAGTTTGTGAAGGCCGGCGCCCCGCCCGAGATCCTGACGGAAGCCCACCCGCATATCGGGACGTTCCGGCTGGTGACGATGGTCGAGAGCTTTCGCGAGACGATCGAGGGGCTGGGCGGCGAATACCGTTTCTCCACGCGGGTGGACGGGCTGAATATAGTGGATGGCCAGATCCGCGGGCTGCACATTCACGACGGCTCGTATATCGAGGCGGACCGTGTGGTGATGGCAGTCGGCCACAGCGCCCGCGACACCTTCGCGATGCTGCTGGCGGCGGGAGTCTATGTCGAGCCCAAGCCTTTCTCGATCGGCGTGCGCATCGAGCATCCGCAATCGTGGATCGACAAAGCACGCTTCGGGGCAGATGCGGGCAACCCGATCCTGGGCGCGGCCGAGTATCACATCTCGCACCACTGCAAGAGCGGGCGTACCGTCTACAGCTTCTGCATGTGCCCCGGCGGAACGGTGGTCGCGGCCACATCGGAGGAAGGCCGCGTCGCCACCAACGGCATGAGCCAATATTCGCGCAATGAGCGCAATGCCAATTCGGGCTTCGTCGTGGCGATCGATCCGGTGCGCGATTATCCCGGCGATCCGCTGGCGGGCATCGAGTTCCAACGGCACTGGGAATCGCTGGCGTTCGTAGCGGGCGGATCGAACTACCGCGCGCCTGCCCAAACCGTTGGTGATTTCTTGGCGGGACGGGCTTCGGAGACGCTGGGCTCGGTCGTCCCCTCCTATCGCCCCGGCGTGACACCGACCGATCTGGCGCAGTGCTTGCCGGGCTTCGTGATCGAAGCGCTGCGAGAGGCTCTCCCGGTCTTCGGCAAGCAGATCCCCGGCTACGATCATCCCGATGTGGTGATGACCGGCGTGGAGACCCGGACCTCTTCGCCCGTCCGCTTCACTCGGGGCGAGGATTTCCAGAGCCTCAACGTCAAGGGGCTTTTCCCTGCGGGCGAAGGCGCTGGCTATGCTGGCGGCATCCTCTCGGCGGCCGTGGATGGCATCAAG
>JAZKJE010000077.1:0-7236 GCA_040384525.1 Pseudomonadota bacterium | reverse complement strand
ATCAAGGTGGCCGAGGCAGTCGCGGCGAGTATCGAATGCTGATCCTGCTCAACAAGCCTTACGACGTGCTCTGCCAGTTCACCGATGAACTGAACCGCCCCAATTTGTCGCATTTCGTCGAGGTGCCGGGTGTCTATCCCGCGGGACGGCTGGACCGGGACAGTGAGGGGCTGTTGCTGCTGACCGACGATGGCCGGCTGCAGGCGCGGATCGCTGACCCCAAGTACAAGATGCCGAAGACCTATCTGGTGCAGGTTGAGGGCGACGCGCAGGACTCCCAACTTGGCGAACTGCGGCGCGGCGTGCGGCTGAAAGACGGCATGACGCTCCCCGCCGACGCTGAGCGGATCGATGATCCCCAACTCTGGCCGCGCGATCCGCCGATCCGGGTGCGCAAGAGCATCCCCGATTGCTGGATCCGCCTGACCATCCGCGAGGGGCGCAACCGCCAGGTGCGGCGGATGACTGCCGCGGTGGGCCTCCCCACGCTTCGCCTGATCCGCTGGCAGATCGGCGACTGGATACTTGAAGGTATCGCTCCCGGCACCTGGCGGGACGCGCCGCGCGAATAATTCGCTGCACTGCAACCACATGTAACACGCAGGTAATATCCGGCCCCGACAGGGATCCCGCCGGCGCGCCTTGCCCTCCTTGGTCGCCGGCTCTCCTCGAACTACGGGGCCGCCGGATTCCAGCGGCCCCGCCTTTTTATTCCGGCCGTGCTACTCAGGGCGGTGGCAAACCGCCTCGATGTTCTGCCCGTCTGGATCGAGAACGAAGGCACCGTAATAGTTCGGGTGATAATGCGCGCGGATGCCCGGTGCGCCATTGTCGGTGCCGCCCGCAGCCAGTGCCGCCTTGTGGAAAGCATCGACTTCGGCGCGGCTGTCTACCGCGAAGGCGATGTGCGTGCCCTGCCCTACCCGTTCGTTGTCCCCGACCCAGAAAAAGGGCTTGTTGTCCTTGCCAAAGCCAAGCGCGGTGCCACCTGCTTCGGTCACTTCGGGCGGCACGGTCGCCAGCAAGGTGATGCCCAGCGGCGCGAGAGCGGCTTCGTAGAAAGCCTTGGACTTGTCGATGTTGCTTACCGCGAAGCCGACATGATCGATCATGCTTGTTTCCTCGCCCCCGAAACTACCCCCCAAGCGATCAACGCCTGAGCTGCGAAATAGGTCGGCCAGATCAGCAGGCCCGGCAAAGGCGATGCGGCGAGTGGCCCGAAGCGCGAGAAGATCAACAGATCCGAGAGCACGAACAACAAGGCGCCTACCCCGACTGTAGCGAAGGCGAAACCACTGGTCAGCGCGGTCCCCGCCATAATGCCCAGGATGAAGCCGTAGAAGGCCATGCCCAGATCGCCGCTGACTAGATAGGAAGACAGCGAGACGCTCACGGCGATAAAGGCAGGCACCATCCACGGGCTCGTGCGGGAGCGCCAATAGAAGCCAGCCGCGATGATATGGCCGATCATGAACGCGATTGCGCCGGTCGTAAGGTCCACCGCGTCCAGCAGCACATCGCCGAGCGCTCCGAATGCGAGCACCACGCCGATCCAGGGCCGTCCGTTGGCGAAGGCCCAGGCGGCGAGCAACGCGACGCCTGATCCCTTCCAGGCCACATGCCATGGGCCTTTCAGCTCTAGCCAGTGGTTGGCGTAATAGCTTGCCCCGGCGATCAGGGCGGCGAGCAGGAGCAAATCGATGGTGCGGAATTTCATGCCGCAAACCATAACGCCCCCGCAACCTTTGTCATCCCGCCCCGGCCCCGCTATCGGCTCGTGCAATGACACATGACGTTCATATCATCGGCGGCGGGCTCGCCGGTTCCGAAGCCGCCTGGCAGCTTGCTAATGCCGGGTTCAAGGTCCGCCTGTCCGAAATGCGCGGGAGCGGCGAGATGACGCCGGCGCATCAGAGCGACCGGCTGGCCGAACTGGTCTGCTCGAACAGCTTCCGATCCGACGATGCCGAGCGAAATGCCGTGGGCCTGCTCCATTCCGAGATGCGCCAGCTTGGCTCGCTGATCTTTGCCGAGGCGGATAAGCATCAGGTGCCGGCAGGATCGGCGCTGGCGGTGGACCGCGATGGCTTTGCCGATGGGGTGACCGCCGCCCTGGTAGCGCATCCGAATATCGAGATCGTCCGCGAGCGGGTGGATGTGCTCCCGAGCGAAGGCCTCGTCATCGTGGCAACCGGGCCGCTGACAGCTCCGTCTCTTGCCGAGGACATTGGCAGCGCCACGGGCAAGGACCAATTGGCGTTCTTCGATGCCATCGCGCCGATCGTGCATTTCGAGAGCATCAACCTGGATATCGCCTGGTATCAGTCGCGCTGGAACAAAATTGGCCCCGGCGGCAATGGCAAGGATTACATCAACTGCCCGCTCAACAAGGAGCAGTATGTGGCCTTCATCCAGGGGCTGCTCGATGGGGAGAAGACCGAGTTCAAGGAATGGGAGAACGTTCCCTATTTCGAAGGCTGCATGCCTATCGAAGTGATGGCCGAACGCGGCGTGGACACGCCCCGTTTCGGCCCGATGAAGGGCGTGGGCCTCGACGATCCTCGCGATGGGCGCTGGCCCTATGCCTGCGTCCAGCTGCGGCAGGATAACGCCAGCGGTACTCTCTGGAACATCGTCGGCTTCCAGACGAAATTGAAATATGCCGATCAAGTTGCTCTGTTCAGGACAATTCCGGGACTTGAGAATGCCGAGTTCGCCCGATTGGGCGGGCTCCATCGCAACACCTTCATCAAGTCGCCCGAACTGCTCGATCCGACATTGCGGCTGAAGGCGCGACCGAATATCCGCTTCGCCGGGCAGATCACCGGGTGCGAAGGCTATGTCGAGAGTAGCTCGATCGGGATGCTCGCGGGGCGCTTTGCCGCGGCCGAACTGGGTGGCAAGGCGATTACCGCGCCGCCGCGCGAGACGGCGTTGGGTGCATTGCTGGCGCACATTACCGGCGAGGCCGAGGTTGAGACCTACCAGCCGATGAACGTCAATTTCGGGCTGTTTCCGCCGATCCCCGGCAAGAGCAAGAAGGCGGATCGCAAGCTGATGTACACGTCACGCGCACGTGAAGCGTTTGACGCGTGGATGGCTGCGTGAAGTTCGTAAGGTTACACTAGGTTTACACTATCGAGGATGTTTGCCGCGGATGTTTTGCGCGGTTGGCTTTGCTGGCGATTTCAAAGAGCGGGCGGCAATGCCGACCGGCTTAGCCAAGCAGGCGGAATCCTACATTGCAAGGCCGCGCCGCCTTCCCGGTGACGAAGACTTATTCGTCGTCTGCTTCTTCGGCCGGCGCCGCCGCAGGCTTGGGGCACGCGCATTTTGGCTTCACGGCCTTGCGTGGTTTGGGCGCCGTCGTCAGGAACTCCGCCCGCGTCAGCGTGCCGGACTTGTCCTTGTCGGCCCCGGCGAACTTGCCCGTCGCGCGGAATGCCCATTCGTCGAAGCCGAGCTTGCCGTCATTATTGGTATCGAGCTTCGCGAACGCCTTTTTGCGGAGCAACAGATATTCATCCCGCGAGATCGCTTCGTTCTTGTCCTTGTCATAGCGATTGAACCGCTTTTGCTCGCGCGTTTTGGCCGAGGCTTTGGGCGCTTCCTCGGGCAAGGCCTCTTCCTGGGTTTCGGCTGCGGCGGCTGGCGCGGCCGGGATCGCAGGCTGCACCGCCGCAGTCCCGCGAAATAGGAACATGCCCGCAACCGCCAGCAGCATCGCTGCACCTGCACCCACGAAATACCGCCACATGGCTTGTCCCCCCGCCGCCTTGACGTCAGGCTAGCCCGAAGCGGTGCCTATCGTCCAGTCAGCCGATGCCAGAGCAAGCGCCCGACCCGGCGCGGCGAGCCGATCGGGGTGGGTGCGTCCCCAGGCAAAGCGAGGTCGAGCCGGGCCAGATGCGCCATCGCGCCCAATGCGCGACCCTGACGGCTCCAATGCCTGGCTGCTGCGGCCGCGAGCAGGGGCTGCGCCTGCCGCCGGGCCTCTTCTGCCTCCTCCGGCTCCTTCAGATTACGTGCGAGGTCCGCGAGCGCCCAGCCCTGCCCCGCTTCGCGCAGCGGATCGCTCGCAGTGCCCAGTGCCGCGCCGGCGGCTACGAGCAGCGATCCACGGCCCTCGCCGAACCGCCGCAATGCGTCTGCACTGAGCTTTTCCTCCTCGACCAGCACTTCCCAGCCATGGACGATCGGCATCAATGAGAGCCCGGTGACGCCTTGGGGCAGGACATATTCGGCCAAGGCCTTGAGCACCGGCTCGGCGGGTGCGGGCGCGTTATCGAGCCGCTCCAGCGCCTCGCGCCACCATGCCAGCCGCATCTGGCCGAGCGCGGGCTCGCTGGTCGTGCGGAGCAATTGCGCCAGCGCATCGTCCAGCGCCAGCAGCGCCGCCAGCGCAGGCGCCCCTGCCCCGGCATAACTGAGGATCAGGCCGCGTTCGGGGTTGTTCGGCGTCAAGACGTCATTCCGCATATTCGAAGCGGCATACCAAGCCTTAACCATGCGCCTTTAGACGCCATTAGCTGCGGCCAGTGCACAATGCCGCGTTGATCGGGGACCGGGGCAAAATCCATGGACGTGAAGGAAGTTCGCAGCGGGAGGAAAGCAGGCTCGTTTCTGGGCTCGCTGATCCGTGACGCGCGCGCCAACACTCTGGCGATGATGACGATGGCGCTGATCCCGTTGGCGGGCATGGTCGGCGGCGGTGTGGACATCAGCCGCATGTACATCGTCAAGACGCGGCTGCAACATGCATGCGACGCTGGCGCGCTTGCGGGTCGCAAGGCGATGGGCGGCGGCACCTGGGGCTATAACAGCTATTATCCGCGTACTTCGGCCGAGAAGTTCTTCGACGCGAATTATAATAGCGCCGCTTATGGTGCCACCAGCGTGACGCGCAGCTTCAGCGAGAGCGCCGGCAAGGTCTCCGGCACCGCGACCGCCACGCTGCCGATGACGCTGATGCGCATCTTCGGGCGGACCGACGAAACGCTCACCGTGGCATGCGACGCCGAAATGCGGCTGCCCAACACCGACATCATGTTCGTGCTCGACGTTACCGGATCGATGGCGAGCAAGGCAGTGAACACCGATTCGCAGACCAAGATGGAAGCACTCAAGGTCGCGGTGAAATGTTTCTACGAGATCGTGGCCCGGCTCGATACCGATGCCGCCTGCACGATCGGCACGCCCAGCGGCGGCACCGGCAACCAGGTGCAGATCCGCTTCGGATTCATGCCCTATTCGACCAATGTGAACGTCGGATACCTGCTGCCGACCAACTATTTTGCCGATAGCTGGAAATACCAGTCGCGCGAGCCGATGTGGAGTACGTCGGGCACGTCGACCAACTGGGTGCAGCAAGGCACGCCGACGTCGAGCAGCAGCCAGCAGCAGCTGACCAACACGGCCTACAGCTATTGCAACAACAGCTACGCGTCTGGCTACAACACGTCGAGCGACGCCTATAGCAACAACAACAACACCAAGAAGACGACTGCGGTGACCTATACCGTGGTGAGCTGGAGCAGCAGCAGCGGCGGCACGTGCAAATATACGCAAACAACCAAGGTCACGACCTATACCAAGCAGACCGTATCAACGACGACGTTCAACAAGTGGCGCTACAATCAGATCACGTTCGACATTAGCGATCTGAAGAGCGGCACCGACTGGAATTCCAGCCTGCAACTGCCGGTCGGATCGAGCGGCACGAACAAGACGATCACTTGGGACGGGTGCATCGAGGAACGCCCGACGGTTAGGCAGAGCAGCTACAATCCGATCCCTAGCGGGGCGTACGATCTCAACATCGACCTGGTACCGACCTCGGGCAATGCGAATTCGCTGTTCGGCCCGGCGCTGCAGCAGCTGATCTATGCGCGCAATGTGACCAGCAGCTGGTCTCAGGCAGCCACTGCGGAATCGCAGACGACGACCGACTATTACAACTCGATCCCCTATTATTGCCCGGCAGAAGCCAAGAAGCTGCAGTCGTGGACCGATGCGGACGAGTTCGACAATTATGTCGACGGCCTGGTCCCCACCGGCAACACCTATCACGATATCGGCATGCTGTGGGGTGCGCGCTTCATGTCTTCGACCGGCATGTTCGCGAGCGAGAACGCCTATACCCCACAGGGTGGCGAGATCGAACGTCACATGATCTTCATGACCGACGGTGACGCGGTCTCGGCCCCTTGCGACTATACCGCTTATGGCGTGGCGTGGTGGGACAAGCGCACGACCACCGACGTGGGATCGGCATCGAATTGCACCAGCGAGCGCGGGGCGCTCTCCGATCAGGTCAATGCCCGGTTCGAAGCGCTTTGTACCGCGGTGAAGAACAAGAACATCACCCTATGGGTAATTTCGTTCGGCAGCGGCTCGAATAGCGATACCGAGGATCGGCTGGAGGCATGCGCCAGCACGAGCCGCTATTTCGTCGCTCGTGACGCAACGACGCTGCAGAACACCTTCAAAACCATCGCCGACCAGATCTCGCAGTTGAGGCTGACGCGTTGAGGCTGCGCGGTTTTCTCAACAGGCTGCGTCGTGACGAGCGCGGCGCGACGGTGGTCGAGTTTGCGATCGTGGCACCGGTGATGTGCATGGTGCTGCTCGGCGCATTCGATGTGGCGCACACACTCTACATGCGCGGCACGCTGCAGGGCATTGTGCAGAAGGTCGCGCGCGATTCCACGCTGGAGGACAGCGCCGACACCACCGTTCAAAACACGCTCGACGAACGTGTGAAATCGCAGGTCAAGGCATTGGCTAACAATGCGACCATCACAATCACCCGGCGCTTTTACCGCACCTTCTCTCAGGCATCGGCAGCGCGGGCCGAGACCTTCACCGATTCGAGCAGCGGCATCTACAAGAACGGCACCTGCGACGGCGGCGAACCTTATGAAGACGCGAACCGCAACGGCACCTGGGACAAGGATGGCGGCAATGCGGGGCAAGGCGGCGCGAAGGACGCGACGCTCTATACCGTGACCGTCACCTATCCGCGCTTCTTTCCGATCTACAAATTCATCGGCGGGTCGCAGACCACCAAGCTGACTGGCTCGACCGTGCTGAAGAACCAGCCTTATGGCGATCAGGCGGTCTATGCCGCGATGCAGGTGAGGAACTGCACGTGAAGCCCACGCACGCCTTTTTCAGCCGCCTGCGCACGCTGCTCCTCGAGCGGCAGGGCGTTCTAGGCGGCATGGCTCCGGTCGC
>JAZKJE010000076.1:0-22842 GCA_040384525.1 Pseudomonadota bacterium | reverse complement strand
GGTCGAGCGCCTTCGCGTGGAAGCCGAGTGACGTCGCCATCCCGCGAGCGACCGTGTTGAGCTGGTAGATATCGAGGAAATCCTGAGCGCTCAGCGCGTCCATATCCTCATGATTGGCGAATTTGGTGCGCCCGGCATTGTTGACCAGAAAATCGATCCGCCCGAACGCTTCCATCGCCGCTGCCACCAACGCGCGACACTGGGCATCGTCGCCCACATCGGCCTGTACGGCGATGCCGCCCGTCTCGCTTGCCAGCGCCTCCGCCGCACCGTCGCCGCACCAATCCCCGTGCCACCACCCGTCACGATGGCGACTGCGCCTGTCATTCTGTCCTGCATCAAGCCCTCACCCATTTTTCGAAGATTGCGTATGGCATTTGCCCGGAGCCTCGCCTAGCCAGAGCGCGATGACGAAATCCGCGGAAGACATGCTGGCGAGCGAATTTGCGACGTTCTCCGATCTGATCCGCGCGCATGGCCGTGATCAGCCGGGCAAGACCGCCGTGATTTGCGGCGAGGCCAGCATGGATTACGCCGCGCTCGACCGGATGGCGGACCGCATTGCCGCGTCCCTCCAGCGTGACGGGTTGGGCAAGGGGGATGCCGTCGCCATCGTCTCGCTCTCCTCGATCGACTATGCCTGCGTCTTCATCGGCGCGCTGCGTGCAGGCTGCGTCCCCGCCCCGCTCCAGCCGTCGGCCACGCACGAGCAACTCGCCGCGATGATCGGCGATTGCGGTGCCCCCATCCTGTTTCACGATGCCGGCCACGATGTGAATGCCCCCGTTCGCAAAGTGGCACTCGAAGCTCTGCAAACGTGGCTGTCCGGCGAAACGCCGCAACCAGTCGAAATCGCGCCCGGCGACCCGTTCAACATCATCTATTCCTCCGGGACCACCGGCACGCCAAAGGGTATCGTTCAGCCGCATTCGATGCGCTGGGCACATATCTCGCGCGCCGCCGCGGGCTTTGGCGATGCGGTGACGATGATCGTCACGCCGCTTTATTCGAACACCACTCTGGTCAGCTTCATCCCCACTCTCGCCTGGGGCGGCACGGTGGTGCTGATCCCCAAGTTCGACGCAGCCGAATTTCTGCGCCTCGCCGAAAAGCACCGCGCCACCCACGTCATGCTGGTGCCCGTCCAATATCAGCGGATCATGGCGCTCCGCGATTTCGACGCGCATGACCTGAGCAGCTTCCGCTTCAAGACCTGCACCAGCGCCCCCTTCTCCGCCGCGCTAAAGGCCGATGTCGTCGCGCGCTGGCCCGGCTATCTCGTCGAATATTACGGCATGACCGAAGGCGGCGGCACATGCGCATTGGTCTGCAACGCCCACCTGACGAAGCTCCACACCGTCGGCGTGCCGGTGGACGGCCACGACATTCGCCTGATCGATGATAATGGCAACGAAGTCGCGCAGGGTGAAATGGGCGAAGTCGTTGGCCGCTCCCCTGCGATGATGACGGGGTATCATGGCCGCAAGGACGCCAGCTCCGACGCCGAATGGTTCGATGCAGACGGAAATCGCTTCATCCGCCACGGGGATGTGGGTCGCTTCGACGAAGACGGCTTCCTGCAATTGCTCGATCGCAAGAAGGACATGATCATCTCGGGCGGGTTCAATCTTTATCCGTCGGACCTCGAGACGATCCTGATCCAGCATCCGGACGTCAGCGATTGCAGCGTCGTCGGCGTGCCTTCCGAAGCTTGGGGCGAAACCCCCGTGGGCTTCTACGCGGGCGCAGGCGACACCGCCGAAATCTTCGCATGGTTCAACGCGCAAGTCGGTAAGACCCAGCGCCTCTCCGCGCTCGAACACATCGCCGAACTCCCGCGCAACGCAATCGGCAAAGTGCTCAAGCGCGAACTCCGGGACAGGTATCTCGCCACATGATCTCCATCGCCGACATCCTCGCCGCCCGCACGATGCTGGAAAGCGGCTTCACCGCCGAAATTCCCGCAAGCTGGTTGCAGGGCCGCACCGCATATGGCGGGCTCTCGGCTGCGCTGGCGCTACAGGCCGCGCTCGAACTGGAGCCCGATCTGCCGCCCCTCCGCTCGGCGCAAATCGCCTTTATCGGCCCCTTGTCCGGCGAAGTGAGCGTCACCGCCCATAAGCTGCGCCGCGGCCGCAACGCCGCCTTCATCCAGGCCGACGTTTCCAGCGAAGCGGGCTTGGGCTTCCGCGCCACCTTCGTCTTCATGTCCGCGCTGGAATCGCAACTCGCGCATGACACCGCACCCCGCGCGCCGATCCCCGCGCCTGCGCACGATGCCAAAACCTTCATCGGCCCTGAGAACATGTTCATCAGCAATTTCGAATTCGTGGATAGCAAGGAAGGCGTGGGCCCCGCCGAGTGGCAGCGCTGGGCCCGCCTCCGCGCGCGCGATGGCCTGCACCCGTTCGTGGAATTGATGGCGATCGGCGATGCTTTGCCGCCAGCGGGCATGAAGCTGATCGGCATGCGTGCACCGATCAGCTCGCTAAACTGGCAGATCAACTTCCTGACGCCGGCGCCCACTACCGACAATGGCTGGTGGCTTCTCAACGCCACCACCGACACCGCGCAGGCGGGCTATTCGAGCCAGCGCATGACGCTTTGGAACGCGGCGGGCGAACCCATCGCCGACGCGATGCAAGGCGTGGCGATTTTTGGCTAGCGATCTGTAACCTGCGACAAACTGCGACACTTTCCCGAACCCATGACAAACCCATGCGACAGCTACCCTTCAGAAAGGCCATCGTCGCGGGGTTGGACCCGTGCTCTCAGGAGTTTCGCCAAGATGAAAAAGACCGTGATCGCCGCTTTGCTCGGCGCAACCTTGCTGACCACCGGTGCGATTGCCGCGGTTCAGGATAACACCCAGCCACAGGATGCCCCCAAGCACCGCATGATGCGCGACCCGCTGACGATGGCCGATGCCAATATGGATGGCGTGGTCACCCGTGACGAAGTCACTGCTTCGGTCGCGGCGCACTTCGCCAAGCTCGACACCAACAAGGATGGGAAGATCACCGTCGAGGAACGCAAGGCAGCGCGCGAAGCGATGCGCGCCCAGATGGGCCGCGGCGACCGCGAAGGCAAAGGCATGGACAAGCACATGCGCGGCCCCGATGGCGAGCGCGGCCCCCGTGGCCCGGGCAAGCGGATGGGTGGTCCGGACGCCAATGGCGACGGCATGCTCTCGCTCGATGAACAGCGCGCCCAGGCCCTGAAGCGCTTCGATTTCCTCGATCGCAATGGCGACGGCAAGGTCGATCAGGCCGAGCGCCAGCTCGTCCGCGAGATGATGCGCGAAATGGGCCCGCGCGGCCATCGCGGCGGTCGCGGCCATGGCCGGCACCATAATGGCGGCGAAGTGCCGCCTGCACCTCCCGCCGCACCTGCCACCGGAAGCTAAGGCAGGACCAGTTGTGCCGGGCGGGTATTCCCCCCTCCTCCCCGTCCGGCACTTCCTTTCGACAAGAGAGTTGTTACGGCACTGATATGTCTGAAATGCCCCACCTCCTGCTCGTCGATGACGAGCGTTCGATCCGCGAGCCGCTTGCGCAGTATCTGACCAAGCAGGGCTTTCGCGTAACCCAGGCCGGCGATGCCGAGGGCGCCCGAGCCCGCATGGCTGCCTATGCGATCGATCTGGTGGTGCTCGATATCATGATGCCGGGCGAAGATGGCCTGAGCTTGTGCCGCCATATCCGCGAGACCAGCGAAATCCCCGTCATCCTGCTCACCGCGCGCAGCGAAGAGACCGATCGTATCGTCGGCCTTGAAATGGGCGCCGACGATTATGTCGTGAAGCCGTTCAGCCCGCGCGAGCTTTCCGCGCGTATCAAGGTGATCCTGCGCCGCGCCTCCTCCGGCGGAACCCGCCAGAGCGCGCCCGATAGCGGCAGCTTCGCCTTTGCCGGCTGGGTGCTCAAGACCGGCGAGCGCGCATTGGTGGACCGCGACGGCGTCTCGGTCCCGCTTTCCAGCGGCGAATATAATCTGCTCCACGCTTTGGTCACGCGCCCCCGCGCGGTGCTGACCCGCGATCAATTGCTCGATCTGACGCAGGGCCGTGAGGCAGCGGCATTCGATCGCGCCATCGACAATCAGGTCAGCCGGCTGCGCAAGAAGATCGAGACCGATCCCAAGAATCCCGCTTTAATCAAGACCGTCTGGGGCGGTGGCTACACGCTCGCGGCCGAGGTCACCCGTCTTTGAGGCGCTTCTTCCCCAAATCGCTAACCGGACAAATCGCCCTGCTCGTCGGCATGGCGCTGTTCGTGGCACAGGCGATCAATTTCGGGCTGCTGCTCAACGAGCGCCGCGGCGCGCGCTTTGCGCAGGTGATTGCGCCCGCGGTCACGCGCATCGCCGATGCAGCCGAACGGCTACACAACCCCAACCTGCCCGAACTTGATGCGCTTGCCGAACGGGGCCCTCGCGCTGAGCGGCAAAACCGCCGCCCGTTCCAGCGGGTTACGCTGACCCCGACCAACCCGATCGACTCAAACGTCGAACGCGCACGGCCCCTCGAAGACGATATCCGCGCCGGTCTGAGCGATGCCGGCGTCCAGTTCGGCCAGGTGATCGCGGTGGTCCGGCCGGTCGGTGCAGATCTGGCGGCACTCAAGAACATGACGCCCGCCCGCGCCGAGCGCCTGCGCCGCATGGGCGCCGAACTCAATGTCGCAGTCGAGCTGCCCGGCAAGGGCTGGATGACCCTGCGCTCGGGCTGGCCCCGCAGCGAGCGGCTGGTGATCTGGCAGCTCATCGCGCAGACGCTGATCCTCTATGTGGTTGTGCTGCTGCCCGTGCTTTGGGCAGGCCGCCGCATCGCGCGCCCCTTGCGCAATCTCGCTTTGGCCACCCAGCGTTTCCGCCCTGGCGACAATGCGGATCCGGTCGAGGAACGCGGGCCCGCCGACGTTCGCGCGGTGATCGCCGCCTATAATTCGCTGGGGTTGCGGGTGAACGCGATGCTCGACGAGAAAGACCGCATGCTCGGCGCCATCGGCCACGATCTGCGCACGCCGCTCATGGCGCTGCGCGTCCGCATCGAATCGGTCGAGGACGACGAAGACCGCAACAAGATGGCCGACACGATCGAGGAGATGAGCCGCACGCTCGACGATATCCTCTCGCTCGCAAGACTCGGCCGCCCGAGCGAGCCGCTCACCGAAGTCGATGTGTCGGCGCTGGTCGATGCCGTAGTCGAAGATTTCCGCGATCTCGAAAAGCATGTTGTCTTCGAGGAAACGCCGCGCCTGACGATGCGCCTGCGCCCGACGCTGATGCGCCGCGCCGTGCGCAATCTGATCGAGAATGCCGTGAAATATGGCGGCGGTGCGGAGGTATTCCTGAAAAGCGAGGGCAAGTCGGTCGCGATCCAGGTTTGCGATCGCGGCCCGGGTATCCCGCAGGCGTCGCTCCACAAAGTGTTCGACCCGTTCACGCGCCTCGAGGAATCGCGCAATCGCGACACCGGCGGGGTTGGTCTCGGGCTAGCGCTGGCCCGCGCAATCGTGCGCGATGCAGGCGGTGAGATTTCGCTGGCAAACCGCGAAGGCGGCGGGCTGGCGGCGGTCATCACTTTGCCCAGATAGCAGAACGGCGCCTTCCCTCGCGGGAAGACGCCGTTCGGGTCGTCAAGCTGCGAGCAGCTTAGCCCACCAGCTCTTCCGGCTTGAAAAAGTAAGCGATCTCGATCGCTGCATTCTCGTCCGAATCCGAACCATGCACCGAATTGGCTTCGATCGACTCGGCCAGTTCCTTGCGGATCGTGCCGGCGTCCGCGTTTGCCGGGTTGGTGGCGCCCATGATGTCGCGGTTGCGCTGCATCGCGTTCTCGCCTTCGAGAACCTGCACGACCACCGGGCCGGAGATCATGAAGCTGACGAGATCGCCGAAGAACGGACGCTCTTTATGAACTGCATAGAAGCCTTCAGCCTGCTCGCGGGTCATCTGGATGCGCTTCGAAGCAACGACGCGCAGGCCGCCCTCTTCCAGCATCTTGGTGACTGCGCCGGTCAGGTTGCGGCGGGTGGCATCGGGCTTGATGATCGAGAAAGTACGGGTCGCGGCCATTGCCTGCGGCTCCTGTTATTTGAGTTGTGGAAAAGTCGCGGCTCTCTAGTCTTGGCAGCACGATGATGCAAGCGTGTGACAAAGGCGCTAGGCCGCCTTCTCCCAGCGCCCATTCTCGTCCTGCTTCCAATAGCGCCGCTCAACGCCGTCGCGATCGGCCAGCGCCTTCCACGCCACCCGGGCGTCTTGAATGGCGTCCTCGTCGAAGAAGTGAAACGCGCGGTCGAAGCCCAAAGCCTCCTCGCGCCACACCCCATCGGCCAGCGCGATATTGCGCGCGCCATTGGCTGCCTCAACAGATTCGCCGATCAGCACCGGCTGGCGGGCATCCTCCGTCCCGCCCGCTTGCCCATGCGGCAGGAAGCTTTCCGGTTTGTACGCCCAGAATGCCTGATCGAGCTTACCCCGCGCCGCGGCGTCTTCGGCGACGACCAGGAGCCGCCCGCCGCTCTCCAGCACCTTTTCGGCGATCTGGGGCAGCGCGCGTTCTAGCGGGGTGCGCGTTAAGTGATAGAAATCGACCTGCATGGGCCCTGTTAGCCTCTCGGAGCGTTGCGGCCAATGCGCACGACGTTGCGATGGCTGAACCGCTGCGATAGGGCGGACATGCCGCGTGCGTTGGGAGTTGAAATAAAGGTGGGATTTGGAGTGACGCGCAAGGCTTTGCTGCTGTCGGCCGCGCTGGGGTTGTGCCTGGCGGCGCAGGCGCGTGCGCAAGACACAACCGAATCACCGCAACCGCAGACCGCGCCAACTCCGGCGCCTGCGGATGGCCCCGATCTGCAGGACCGCCCGATCGAGGTGCCTCCGCCCTCAACCACCGCGCTGCCGGAAACCGGCGATCAGGTTCAGTTCAACGCCGATCAGCTCGATTACGATTACGAAGCCGATTTCGTCACCGCCAGCGGCGATGTCCGCATGTATCGCAACAGCGATCGCCTCCGCGCCGACAAGGTGACGTGGAACCGCAAGACCGGCCAGGTAATCGCCGAGGGCAATATCGTTCTCGTCAGCCCTGAGGGCGACGCGGCCTATGGCGACAAGATCGAACTGACCGATTCGCTGAAAGACGGCGTGGTCGAGAATATGCTCGTCGTGCTCGACGCCGGCGGCCGCATCGCCGCCAAGCGCGGCCAGCGGAACGATGGCATCATCACGGTCGAGGATGCGGCATATACGCCCTGCTCGGTCACCGACTCGGCGAATTGCCCCAAAGAACCGTCATGGAAGATCACTGCCGATCGCGTGGTCTATAATCCGGCAATCCACCGCATCCGCTACACCGGTGCACGCATCTCGGTGTTCGGCATCGCCAGCATCCCGCTGCCGGTTTTCTCGCATCCGATCGGCGGCCTGAGCGACGACGGCTTCCTGATGCCCGACATCCGCTACAGCCGGACCAACGGGCTGCAATTTGCCCTGCCTTATTATTTCAGCCTCGCGCCCAATCGCGATCTGACCATCACGCCGCGCATCTATTCCAGCGTGCTGCCAATGATGCAGGCCGATTATCGCGAACTCAATTCCCATGGCGCGTTCAAGGTCAGCGCCTATGGCACCTATAGCCGCCGCTCGGACGACCTGACCGTACCGATCACCCCCGCGACGTCGAAGAACGATTTCCGCGGCTATCTCGACGCGGTCGGCCGCTTCCAGCTGGATCCGAACTGGACCGCGAGCGCATCCTTCCGCGTGACCAGCGACCGTACTTTCCTGCGCCGCTACGATATTTCGCGCGACGATCGCCTGCGCAACAATATCCGCGTCGAGCGGATCGATCCGGACAGCTATTTCGCGATCAACGCCTGGGTGGTGCAAACTCTGCGCGTCGGCGAACGGCAGGGCCTCCAGCCTTACGCCTTCCCCGAACTCGATTATCGCCGCCGGATGGATGACGGGGTGGTGGGTGGCCGCTTCGAATTCCAGGTGAACACCCTCGCAATCGGCCGCTCGGACGGGCAGGATTCGCAACGCGCCTTCGCCAGCGCCCGCTGGGACCTGCGCAAGATCACGGCCTGGGGGCAGGAAGTCACGCTAACGGCATACGGCCGCGGCGACATTTACAATACAAGCGAAACCCTGCTCACCTCGGTGCCCAGCTATCGCGGCACCGAAGGTTTCCGTTTCCGCCCAATCGGCGCTGTGGCGCTCGACGTGAAATGGCCGCTGGTCGGCGAATTGTTCGGCGGCACCCAGCGGATCACCCCGCGGCTTCAGATCGTGGCAGCGCCCAAGCTCGAGAACCTGGCCGTGCCCAATGAGGATGCGCGCGCAGTCGATCTCGAGGATTCGAACCTCTTCGCGCTCAATCGCTTCCCCGGCTATGACCGTTTCGAGGATTCGACCCGCTTCACGTTCGGCATAGATTACGCGTTGTATCTGCCCGGCTTCACGCTCGATGCAAATATTGGCCAAAGCTATCGCATCTCCTCCAGCCCAACGCTGTTCCCTGACGGCACGGGCCTGACCGATCGCGTGTCCGACATCGTCGGCCGCACGGTGATGCGCTTCCGCGACTTTATCAGCTTCACCCACCGGTATCGCATCGACAAGGATACGTTCGCGATCCGCCGCAACGAAGTCGACGCCGCGGTCGGCTCGCGCGACACCTATCTTCAGCTCGGCTACCTGCGGCTCAACCGCAATATCGGCCCCGCGCTCGAGGATCTGCAGGATCGCGAGGAAGCGCGTATCGGCGCCCGCGTGAAAATCTCGAAATTCTGGTCGGTCTCGGGCTCGATCCTGATCGATCTTACCGACCGTCAGGAAGACATCACATCGCAGTCGGATGGCTTCGAACCGGTGCGCCACCGGCTCGGCGTAACCTATGAGGACGATTGCCTTCGCCTGGGCATGACGTGGAAGCGCGACTATGAAACGACGGGCGACGCGCGCCGTGGCAATAGCTACATCCTGAGTCTGGCATTCAAGAATTTGGGCCGCTAAGGAAATCCGTCAGCCTTGGTTCAGGCACAATTCGTCAGTAAGCGCGACGATCTCCGTTTAGGATGAGGGTACGGATTCAAGTGAAAATCGGTGTTGCAAAGGCGATCCGCTCGGGCCGCAAGACGGTCTTGATGCTTGCGGTCGTGGGTCTCGCGTCGGCAGGTGTGGCGCAGACGGTTCCCGGTCAGGATATCAACGCGATCGCCAAGGGGCTCGATCTGCCGGAGAACCTGACGATCTTCGGCAAGGCCGATCCCGCGATCCGCAAGGCGACTGCGATCGTCAACGATTCGGTGATCACCGGCACCGATGTGGAGCAGCGCGTTAACCTGATCATCGGGCTTAACAAGCTTGCGCTGAAGCCACAGGAGCGCGACGAGCTCCGCCTGACCGTGCTGCGCCAGCTCATCGATGAGACGCTGCAGATTCAGGAGGCCAAGGCCAACGATATCGTGATCGACAAGAAAGAGATCGATTCGACCTATGCCCGCGTCGGCAAGAATTACGGGCGCGACATTGATCAGTTCCGTGGCTGGCTGCGCCAGATGGGCACGTCAGAGCGCTCGCTGCGCCGTCAGGTCGAGGGTGAAATCGCCTGGTCGCGCCTGCTGCGCCGCCGCGTCGACATCAATGTCAGCGATGCCGAAGTAAAGGAAATCCTCGCCAAGCTCGAAAGAGACAAGGGCACCGAGGAATTTCACGTCTTCGAAATCTATCAGAACGCTAACGCCGATCGCGCGCAGGAAGTCGCAACCGGCATGCAGCGCATGATCCAGCAGATGCGCGAAGGCACGCCCTTTGATTATCTGGCCAAGACCTATTCCGAAGCATCGACCAAGTCCGTCGGCGGCGATCTGAGCTGGGTACGCCCCTCGATGCTGCCCGAAGCGCTGGCATCGGCGGTGCAGGGCATGCAGCCGGGCCAGGTGGCTGGCCCGATCCAATTGCCGACCGGTTTCTCGATCCTGTACCTTGCCGATAAGCGCCAGGTGCTGATGGCGGATCCGAAGGACGCCAAGGTAAGCCTGCGCCAGGTGACGGTAAGCTTCGCCAAGGGCACGACCGAAGCGCAGGCGACAGCAGTTGCCAGCGAGTTCGCGACCGCGACTCAGGCGATTCAGGGCTGCGGCGACGTCGCACGCGTGGCTGCGGCGCAGAATGCTGAGGTCGCGGACCGCGAAAATCTGGTCATCAAGGATATGCCCGCCGCCATCCAGAATCTGCTGCTCCCGCTGCAGATCGGTCAGGTGACGCGTCCGTTCGGGTCGATCGAAGACAGTGTGAGCGTGCTCGTATTGTGCGGTCGCGACGAACCGACGATGGCCAATGTGCCTTCCGAAGAACAGCTCAAGGATACGATCTCCGAGCAGCGGACCAACGTCCGTGCCCAGCGCATGCTCCGCGATCTGCGCCGGGATGCGCTTGTCGAATATCGTTGATCCGTCGGGTGAGCGGATGATCCGTCCGCTCGCTGTCGCGATGGGGGACTCCGCAGGAGTCGGCCCCGAAATCACTGCCAAGGCGTGGAAGGCGCGCGAGCTGCATTCGCTCGCGCCGTTCTTTGCGGTGGGCGATCCGCGCGCCATCCAAAAGGTTTGGGACGGCCCGATCGCTTTGATCACCGATCCCGATCAGGCCAATGCCGCGTTCGATACCGCTCTGCCCGTGCTTGCCATGGGCGATGCAGAAGAAGTGACGCCCGGCACACCGAATGACGGCACCGCGCGCATGGCGCTCCAGTCGCTGGAGCTTGCCGTGGGGCTTGTCAGTGCGGGCGCGGCCAGTGGCGTGGTCACGGGCCCTGTTTCCAAGGCGCAGCTTTACGGGATCGGCTTTACCCATCCCGGCCAGACCGAATTCGTCGCCGAGCGTTGCGGGATATCGGGCGAGAATGCCGTGATGATGCTGGCAGGGCCAACGCTGCGCGTGGTTCCGCTTACCGTGCACATCCCGGTGGCCGATGTGCCGGGCGCCCTCTCCATCGAGATGATCGTGGCCAAGGCGCGGGTGACTGCCCGCGGGTTGCTCCGCAATTTCGGGATCGAGCGGCCTCGCCTGGCCTTTGCCGGGCTCAATCCGCATGCGGGCGAGAGCGGTGCGCTCGGACGCGAAGAGATCGAGATCATCGCCCCCGCAATCGAGCTGCTCCGCGCCGAGGGTATCGACGCAATCGGGCCGTTTGCGGCGGACACCATGTTCCATGCCCGTGCCCGCGCTGGCTATGACGTGGCGCTCTGCCCGTATCACGATCAGGCGCTCATCCCGATCAAGACGCTGTATTTCGATGAGGGCGTGAACATCACGCTCGGCCTGCCCATCGTGCGCACTTCGCCCGATCACGGCACTGCGTTCGGTATCGCCGGCAAGGACCTGGCGCATCCCGGCGCGATGATTGCGGCGATTCGCATGGCGGCAAGCGCGGCGGCACGCAGGGCTGAAGCGAGCGCGTGACCGGCCTTCCCCCGCTCCGCGACGTCATCCAGCGATACGGCCTGAGCGCCAGCAAGGCGCTGGGCCAGAACTTCCTGCTCGATCACCAATTGCTCGCTCGCATCGCCAAGGTGCCGGGCGATCTGAACGGCGCCGAAGTATTCGAAGTCGGCCCCGGCCCCGGCGGACTGACGCGCGCCCTGCTCGAAGGGGGGGCGAACGTGGTGGCCGTCGAGCGCGACCGCCGCTGCATCCCGGCGCTCGCTGAATTGGGCGAACATTTCCCCGGCAAATTGCGCGTGATCGAGGGCGATGCGCTGGAGGTCGATGCCCCTGCTCTGTTCACTGGCAAGCCGCATGTCGTGGCAAACCTGCCCTATAACGTCGGCACCGCGCTGCTCGTCGGATGGCTCTCCGCAAGCTGGGAACCATGGTGGGCGAGCCTGACACTGATGTTTCAGAAGGAAGTTGCCGACCGGATCGTCTCCAAGGCGGATGACGATGCCTATGGCCGCCTCGCCGTACTGGCTCAGTGGCGCTCGACCGCGAAGATCGCGATGGGCGTGCACCGCTCGGCCTTCACCCCGCCCCCCAAAGTGATGTCAGCAGTGGTGCACATCACCCCCGCCGCCGAGCCCGAAGGCGTTCGCTTCAAAACCCTCGAAGCACTAACTGCCGCCGCCTTCGGCCAGCGCCGCAAGATGCTGCGCCAGAGCCTGAAGGGCGTGCCGGGGGCGCTGGACGCGATGGAGACGCTCGGAATCGATTCAGCGCGCCGTGCGGAGACGGTTTCGGTGGAGGAATTCGTGTCGCTGGCGCGGGTGCTGAGTATGAAGGGTTAGGCCCCTGCTCTCTGGCAGCTGACGACCCAGTTCCTGACATTGCACGGCAGGCATGCGCTACCGTAGCTACGTCCGAGAGCTTGGACACTTTGTCCAATGTTGCTTGCGTTTGATGAGCATTAGGAGCCCCCATGGCTCCAGACACCCCTCCCAAGAAAATCGCGGACAACGATAAATTCAGCTGGATTATGAAATGCGGCTGGAACGGCCTTTGCCCACGTTGCGGCGAAGGGCGCATGTTCAGTTCGTGGCTAAAGATCGTCGACCGTTGCGAACGATGCGGTCTGGACTATCGATTCGCGGCGCCAGACGATGGCCCGGCCTTTTTCTCTCTCTGCATTATCTGCCTCCCCTTGGTGTTTTTTGTTGTCTGGATACAGGTCGCATTCGATCCGGCCTGGTGGGTTCATCTGCTAACATCCGTTCCGTTCATGGCACTTGGTACGCTACTGCCTCTGAGACCGATCAAGGGTTGGCTGGTCGCCTCTCAATTCGTGCACAGAGCGCAAGAGGCGGGAACCGAAAAGTTGTGGGCACGAATGCATGGCAGCGACCCGACCAAAAGCGAGTTTGACCAATAGCCATCACGCGCGTCGCGAACGGCCGCTAACGACCCATTAGCGGACGCGACGGAACTCCCGCTCCATAGCGGATAGATGGCTATCGAACTTCCGAAGCGCCTCGTCGAAACCGGCCGAGCTTTCAGAACAGTATCCGAGCGCGATTATTTCAAAGCCTGGGTCTTCGCCTTTGAATTTTGTGTCTTGGCGCTCCAACTCCACGATGCGTTTTGCAAAACGTCGATCGAACAGGCGCTTTTGCCTTCGCGCGACTTTTCGGTTGCAGGATAGAGGCGGGTGAAGCGAGTGCAGCCTTTCGCTGACCCGCTGCATCGGCACAACGTCTGGACCGACCTGTTGTGCGGCGAGTAGCAATCCCAGCACGATGAGCATTCAGCTTTCCTTCGCCATCTTATTATTCGCCCCAAGCAGTAGCGGCTGTCCGACCTAAAGGCGGCACTAGGACTATAATCTTTCAATCGTTGCTGACGCGACTGCACGCCACAGATACCAGACACAGCTCCCCGCAGTTCCGATTGCCACCGTCCACCAAGCGAGAGTCAGGAACCCGCCGACTATCGGGCCCGCGAACACAATTGGCAGCATCGAAAGCATTGCTGCGTGTTGATAAAGATGCTCGATCGGGCGGCTTACGCCGCAGTATGAAAACCCCATCGCAAGGGCGCCGGTTGGTTCAACCAGAAGGTCTGGGGCGCAGGTGCTTAGGAGAAGGCCGATAAGCGGAGCGCCGACTGGACTCAGCAAGAGCATCAGGCAGATCGCGGCTCGGGTGAAGGACGAGTTCAAACGCACCGTGCCGTTCTAGACGCCGAAGCCTTTACGACCGCTTTCCACCCAAAAGTGGTCACTTCACCCCACTTGCAATGTAGGATTCCGCCTGCTTGGCTCAGCCGGTCGGCACGCCCGCCCGCTCTTTGAAATCGTCGGCCGCAACAACGTATGGCGCTCGCAAAAATCGCGCATTCGCATCCCGCGAAAACATCGCGATAGTGTCAACCTGGTGTAAACTTTGGCGGCGCAGCTCACCGCATTGGCCTGAACTTCGCCTAAACTTGCGAGGTACGACGGTCGCCGGCTCAGGGCTTGGCGGGCGTCTCAGGCTTCTCGGCGGCAGCCGTTACGGTGACCGGCGGGCCCTTGGTGATCGCGGCGGCCAGCACGTTGGCGTCGTTGCAGCCAGTGGTGCAGATCGTCTTGATCTTGGCGAGATTGGCCTTTGCCTTCTCCATCGCCCCCTTGGCTACCATTGCCTCGCCCTGCCCGCGCAAAGCGGCCAGATCGTTGGGCTCGAGCAACAGCGCTTCGCGGTACAGGCGAATCGCCTTCCCCGGCAGGTTACGCGCGCGGGCGATTTCGGCGAGCAAGACGAATGCTTCGCGGTTGCGCGGATCGACTGCCAGCGCGCTTTCCAGCAGATCGTTGGCGCCTTCGATGTTGCCCGCGGCCTGCGCAGCGCGACCTTCCTGGACCAAGGCGATCGAGCGCGGATCGATCTGCGCATCGGGGCGCTGCGCCATCAGCGATGTTGAAAGCGAGAGCAGCAACAAAGCGGCAGCAGCAGAAATCGCGGTAACGCGCATCGATAACTCCGAAAAACTGGCCTTTGTGGCTATCATGGCCGCCGCATCTTCGCGACAAAAAAGCCGTCGGTCGAGTCCCTTAGCGGGGTGAGCCGCAGCCCGGCGCCACGCGGCGTGCCTGCATTCAACGCCAGCGGCTCGGCGGTCCAGCCCGGATACGCCTTCAGGAAAGCATCCACCTGGCTGGCGCCTTCTTCGTCGAGCACGGAGCAGACGATATAGACCAGATGTCCACCCGGACGAACGAGTTCGGCGCCCATGCGCATCAGATAACGCTGCGTCTCGCCCAATTGCGCAAGCCGATGCGGGGTCAGGCGCCAGCGCGCCTCTGGGTTGCGGCGCCAGGTGCCGGTGCCGGAACACGGCGCATCGATCAGCACGACATCGGCGCGGCCGGCCTGATCGGCGAGCTGGCTGTCTTCCTGCTTGGGATTGAGCAGCCGCGTTTCGGCGATGGTCACCCCTGCCCGCTCGGCACGCGGGGCGAGGCGCTGAAGGCGTCCGCGATCCACGTCACACGCAAGGATGCTGCCATGGTTCGCCATCATCGCAGCGAGCGCCAGCGTCTTGCCGCCACCGCCTGCGCACAGATCGATCACATGCTGGCCACGCCGCACGGCGCTGGCGAGGCTGACGATCTGGCTGCCGGCATCCTGCACTTCGATCTGCCCGTCGCGGAAGGACGGGAGCTGCTCGACCGGCGCATCGCTGGGAAGGCGCAGCCCATCGGTGGTGAAGGGGATCGGCTCGGCGCCCTCGATGGTGGCGAGCACCGCATCGGCATCGGCTTTCAAGCTGTTGACCCGCACATCGAGCGGCGCGCGCTGGAGCAAGGCGGCCTGCTCTTCAATGTCGATGTCCGAGGCCCGCAGCGCCTTGATCAGCCAATCGTGCGCGAAAGCGGGCTTGGCGGGGAGTTCTTCCGGGTCGATCGCGGCGGGACCATAAGGCGATCCGTCGAACCATTCGGTGATTTCGGGACGCTCTTTCGCCAGCGCCAGCAACGCCGTGCGGCCATTCTCGGGCGGCTTTCCGAGCATGCGGATAGCGTCATAAACCAGTTCGCGGATCGCGCGGCGGTCTTTGGAGCCAGCATAACGCCGCTCGGCAAACCAGCGTGCGATCAGCGTATCAGCCGCCGCGCCCTGATCGCGGGCAGCGGCGATGATCTTGTCGAGCAGCTCGATGGCGGCCTGTGTGCGTGCGGCGGGGGTCATATGCCCCGGCTAGAGCAGGAGAAGTCGAGCAAGGGAAGGCCTAAAGCCGCTCCAGCACACCCTTGCGCTTGACGATATTCTTGTAATCCCACTGGATCAGCCGGGCCTTTTGCAGCCAGCGCTGGAGCAATGGCGCGTCGATTTCGGCCGCATCGAGATACTTTGCCTCCGCCGCCTTGAACTTGCCTTCCGCCTTCAGGCCCGGCTCATCAAAGGATTGCCCGCTCCAGAACAGCAACTGCACGCCTTGTTTGCGCACCCAATAGCCGACGACCGGATTACCCTGGAGGAACCAGACCGGGCCGCCATGCCAGACCTTGCTCTCGGCTTCAGGGAGGCCGTTCGTGATCTCGGCTGCCAGACGCTCGCAGATGGCACCGGCTTCCGGGGTCTGCGCCGCGTTATAGGCAAGGATATCCGGCGGGATGGTCATCGCGTCGGGTAATTCGGGGCTTCGCGCGTGATATCCACGTCGTGGACATGGCTTTCGCGAAGGCCGGCATTGGTGATGCGCACGAACCGGGCGCGCTTTTGCAGATCGGGGATCGTAGCCGAGCCGGTATAGCCCATCGCCGCCTTGATGCCGCCGACAAGCTGGTGGATCACGTCCTTGGACGGGCCCTTATACGCCACCTGGCCTTCTATGCCCTCCGGCACGAGCTTGAGCTGATCCTTGATATCGCCCTGGAAGTAGCGATCGGCCGAGCCGCGGCCCATTGCGCCGACGCTGCCCATGCCGCGGTACGATTTGTAGCTGCGGCCCTGATAAAGGAACGTTTCGCCCGGCGCTTCTTCGGTGCCCGCCAACAGGGACCCGACCATGCAGGTGGAAGCGCCTGCCGCCAGAGCCTTGGCGAGATCGCCCGAGGTCCGCAGGCCGCCATCGGCGATTACGGGGATGCCCGATTTGGCGGCTTCGGCTGCGGCTTCCATCACCGCGGTGAGCTGCGGCACGCCGACGCCGGCCACCACGCGGGTGGTGCAGATCGAGCCGGGGCCAATACCGACCTTCACGCCATCCGCGCCCGCATCGATCAACGCGCGCGTGGCTTCGGCGGTGGCGACATTGCCGGCAACTACCTGAACCCGGTTCGAAAGCTTCTTCACGCGCTCGACGGCGCGGGCGACGTCCTTGTTATGGCCGTGGGCGGTATCGATCACGATCACGTCGCACTCGGCATCGACCAATGCTGCGGTCCGCTCGAAACCCTTGTCGCCTACCGTGGTGGCGGCGGCGACGCAGAGCCGGCCGGCCTCGTCCTTGGTCGCGTTCGGATAATTGACTGCCTTTTCGATGTCCTTGACCGTGATCAGGCCGACGCAGCGATAGGCTTCGTCCACCACCAGCAGCTTTTCGATGCGGCGCGAATGGAGCAGACGGCGTGCCTCTTCCTTGCCGACCCCGGTGCTGACCGTGGCGAGATTGTCATGCGTCATCAGCTCGGAGACGGGCTGGCCGGGATTCTCCGCGAAACGCACGTCGCGATTGGTGAGGATGCCGACGAGCTTTCCGCCTTCTTCAACCACCGGGATGCCGCTGATCTTGTGGCGCTGCATCAGCGCGCGCGCGTCTGCGAGCGTGCCCGACGGGGCCATCGTGATCGGATTGACCACCATGCCGCTCTCATAGCGCTTGACCGCGCGGACGGCCTCGACCTGCTGCTCGACGCTGAGATTGCGGTGGAGCACGCCGATCCCGCCCAGCTGCGCCATGACGATCGCCATATCCTCTTCGGTGACGGTATCCATGGCCGAGGAGATGATCGGGATCGTCAGCGCGATGCTCTTGGTCAGGAAGGTCCGCGTATCGGCCATGCTCGGCAGGACTTCGGACTCGCCCGGACGGAGAAGAACGTCGTCGAAGGTCAGGCCGAGAGGGATATCCATAAGAGTGCCAGCAGTCCTGAGTCGGAGGTTGGCGGCCCATGTAACCCCAGCTAGGCTGGCGCGCTAGTGGGGGGCTTGCCTATGGACGATTTCAACTTCCTCTTCACCTTTTACGGCCTGTTGCTGGGGCTGGCGCTGGTGATCGGCAGCTCACGGTCAGCCAATGGTATCGCCTGGGTAAACAGGGCCGCGCGACCGTGGGGCCCTGGCAGGATTGCTTGTGGCAGCGCTCTTCTATCTGCTGATCCGCTTGTTCGGGGTTCTCAACTGAGCCGCGCCAGCAATGCCTTAGCCTGCTTCACGTGCATCGCTTCGATCATCCGGTCGCGGTAGCGCTCCGCGCCGCCGGTGGCAGCGGCGATCAGGGCTTCGGCTTCGGCGATCTCTTCGGCAGTCGGGCCGAACGCCTGCGAGGTGATCGCAATCTGATTGGGGTGGATCAGCGTCTTGCCGTCAAATCCCAGCGCCCTCCCGGCTTTGCCTTCGGCGGTCAGGCCTTCTGGATCGTCGAGCTTGTTGAAGACGCCGTCCAGCGCCCAGGCATCTCCGGCGCGGGCGGCCAAGACGATGGTCTGGAGGGCGACGCCCATCGCTTCGCGGCCTGAGGATGGAGGCAGACGGAGCGTGGCTGCGAGATCGTTGGTGCCGGCGATCACCCCCGCTACACCCGGCAGTGCCGCGATCTCGGCAGCGGCGAGAACACCGAGCGGGGTTTCGATCATTGCGAGCAGAGGTTTGCCGAGCGTTTCGATCAGGCGCGCTACTTCCGCTGCGTCTTCCGCCTTGGGGAACACGGCATAGTCAGCCTGCGAGCCCGCGACCGCGGCGACATCCGCTGCATGCTCGGGCGTGTCGAAGCCGTTGAGGCGGATTGCGCTGAGGCTCTTGCCGAAGCCGCCCGCCACAGCCTCGACCGCCGCGATGCGTGCGGTGTCCTTATTCTGCGGCTTCACGGCATCCTCCAGATCGAGGATCACCATGTCCGCATCCAGCCCGCGCGCCTTTTCGATCGCGCGGGAATTGGAGGCGGGCAGGAAAAGCGCGGTGCGCGGGGCCAAAGCTGCTGTGGTCATGGCCGATCCCTATGCTACCAAGGGACAAAGTTTGCGAGGGGAGTCGGACGTGGAAGTGCTCAATGTGTTCCTGCTGGTCGCGGTGGCAGTGGTGCTGCTCTATCTCTTCTCCAGCGTGAAGATCGTCACCCAGGGCTATCAATACACGATCGAATATTTCGGACGCTTCACTGCAGTGGCGGCGCCGGGCCTCAACTTCTACCCTGCATTTTTCTATCGGGTTGGCCGCAAGGTGAACATGATGGAGCAGGTGATCGATATTCCCGGCCAGGAAATCATCACCAAGGACAATGCGATGATCTCCACCGATGGTGTGGTGTTCTTTCAGGTCCTCGATGCTGCCAAGGCTGCGTATGAGGTTTCGGACCTCTATGTGGCGCTGCTTCAGCTGACCACGACCAACCTGCGCACCGTGATGGGCTCGATGGACTTGGACGAGACGCTGTCGAAGCGCGACGAGATCAATGCGCGGCTGCTCTCGGTCGTTGATCACGCGACCACGCCGTGGGGCGTGAAGATCACCCGTGTCGAGATCAAGGACATCCGCCCGCCTGCTGATATCGTCAACGCGATGGGCCGCCAGATGAAGGCCGAGCGCGAGAAGCGCGCCAACATCCTGGAGGCAGAAGGCACCCGAGCTTCGGAGATTTTGCGCGCCGAGGGCCAGAAGCAGTCGAAGATACTCGAAGCCGAAGGCCGCCGCGAAGCCGCGTTCCGTGACGCAGAGGCTCGCGAACGCTCGGCAGAGGCAGAGGCGACCGCAACCCGCATGGTATCGGACGCGATCGAGGGCGGCAGCACGCAGGCGATCAATTACTTCATCGCGCAGAAGTATGTGGAAGCGATCGGCAAGTTCGCGACTTCGCCGAATGCCAAGACGATCCTGTTCCCGGTTGAGGCGACTCAGTTGATGGGTACGCTTGGCGGCATCGGCGAATTGGCCAGGGAAGCGATCAACGGCTCGCCCAGCGGCGCGCCCAAGCCCCCCGCCGCGCCCGCAACACCGCGCAACCGGCCTTCGCCATTCACTCCTTCGGAGAGCTAGACCATGGACTGGGATCTGATCGGTGGCTCGCCGGGCCTCGCCTGGCTGATCCTTGCAGCAGTGCTGGCGCTGACCGAATTGCTGGTGCCGGGCGTGTTCCTGGTCTTCGTCGCCGCAGGTGCTGCGGTGACGGGCATCGTCACGTTGCTGTTCCCGAATTTCCCGTTGCTGTTCCAGGTCGTGGTGTTCGCGGCCGGTTCGTCGGCAGCGGTCGCGCTGGGGCGCAGCTGGTATCTGCGCAATCCAGGGCCGAGCCCCGATCCTTTGCTTAATGACCGCGTGGCGCGGCTGATCGGGCAGGTCGTGACCGTCGCTGAACCCATTCAGGCTGGATACGGCAAGGTACGCGTAGGCGATGGCGAATGGCTGGCGCGCGGGCCCGATGCGCCCGCGGGCGCGCATGTGCGCATCATCGGGGCCGAGGGTAATTCGCTGACGGTAGAACCGGTCGTCGCCTGAGCGTTTCCAAGGAGTAATCATGCTTTCCACCCGTCGCGACATCCTGCTCGGCACGGGCGCCAGCCTTGCGCTCACTGCCCTTCCCGCCTCTGCCCGCATGCTCGCGGGTGCCGATGCGCAGGCCGAGTCGCTGCTGTCCGGCATCGCCGATACGTTGCTCAAGGATTATCCGGAGAGCGCGACAACGCTCGGCATCGACAAGGGCAAATATGAGAGCTTGAAGCACCAGCTTACCGATCGCTCGGTAAAGGGTCAGGCAGCATTGGCGGCGCATCTTCGCAAGGCTCTGGCGGATATCGCCAAGCTCGATCTGAACGCATTGAGCCCGATCATGCGCACCAATGTCGACGTGGTGCAGGCGGCATATGGCAAGGCGCTGGAGGGCTTCGCATTCGGCTATGGCGACGTCGCGGTCGGCAGCTGGCGCAATGCGCCTTATGTGGTGGTCCAGAATGTCGGCGCGTTCCTCGATGTGCCGCGCTTCCTCGACAGCGATCACCAGATCAAGACGGCCGAAGATGGCGAAGCCTATGTCGACCGGCTGGAGAGCTATGCCGAGCAATTGGATGGCGAAACCGAGCGGCTGAAAATCGCCGCGGCCAAGGGCGTGATCGCGCCCGACTTCCTGCTCGACAAGTGCCTGGCCCAGATCAAGCAAGCGCGCGGCGGCAATCCGGCGGGTTGGGGCGTGGTGACTTCGGTCGCCAACCGCACCGTGGGCATGGGCGGCGATTTCGGTCAGGCGGCGTATCTACTTGCCAAGGACAAGATTGCCCCCGCGCTCGAGCGCCAGATCGCCGAGCTGGAAAAGCACCGCAAGCGCGCGACCAGCGATGCGGGCGTGTGGAAGTTCCAGGATGGCGAAGCTTATTATGCCTGGGCGCTGAGCGCTGGCACGACGACGACGATGACGCCTGATGAAGTCCACCAGATGGGCCTGCATCAAGTCGCCGCGATCCAGAGCGAGATGGACGCGATCTTGAAGAAGCAGGGCTATTCGCAAGGCACCGTCGGTGCGCGCATGGAGGCGCTGGCGAAGGACAAGCGCTTCACCTTCCCCGAGGGCGATCCCGGTCGCGCCGAGATCATGAAGTTCCTGAACGACCGCATCGCCGACATTCGCAGCCGGATGCCGCAGGCGTTCCACACTTTGGTTCGTGGCAATGTCGAGGTGAAGCGCCTCCCGCCCGAGGAAGAGCCCGGCGCACCGGGCGCTTATGGCGGCGCAGGCTCAATCGACGGAACCATCCCCGGCAAATTCTGGATCAATTTGCACAAGACCAGCCTGCATACCCGCTTCAGCCTGCCCGATCTCGCCTATCACGAGGCGATTCCAGGCCATGTGTGGCAGGGCGAATATGCCAATAAGCTGCCGCTGATCCGCAGCTTGTTGTCGTTCAACGCCTATTCGGAAGGCTGGGCGCTTTATGCCGAGCAGCTCGCCGACGAGCTCGGCGTCTATGCCGATAATCCCGCGGAGAAACTGGGCTATCTCCAGTCGCTCGGCTTCCGTGCCTGCCGGCTGGTGGTGGATACCGGGCTGCACGCCAAGCGCTGGACGCGCGAGCAGGCGATCAAGTGGTTCGTCGAGACCAATGGTTCGTCGGACGACGAAGTGCGCGGCGAAGTCGATCGCTATTGCTCATGGCCGGGCCAGGCGTGCGGCTACAAGGTGGGGCATAGCGAGATCAACCGGCTGCGTGATCGCGCCAAGGCTGCGCTCGGCGAAAAATACGACTTCCGCCGCTTCAACGACGCACTGGTGCTGGGTGGCAATGTGCCGATGACGGTGCTTGGGCATGTGATCGATCGGCACGTCGCTGCGCAAAGGTAAGTGCGCCGACCTCCGGTCAGCGCCGTCCGGCGCTAATGGCATCGAAATCGAGCGACACCGCAGCGATGGCACGGCGTTTCGTGGATGAAATGGGATAGATCGGGCCGTTTACCAGGCCTTTGTCCCGCGGTGGACCACCGGCGCCCAGCGGGTCGCAGAGTCGGGCAGCTGGGCGCTGAGTGCGTCGAGATTTTCGGAGCGCTGGCGGGCCGCACCGCACGGGAAAATAAGTGCTGTACCCGCTGGGGGGTGCCGACACGACATCCGGAGCCAGCGCGCGGCTTAAGTTCGCGCGGCTAAAGCGGCTTCGACTGCTTTCAAGCCTTCATCGCTTTCCACCGCCAAATCGATCGGGCGGCCGCCCAATGCGTCGTCGTGCGTGTTGAGGAAGTCCTTCATCGCATCACGATCCTTGAGCGCGAGGAACGCAGCAGTGGCGGCCTTGCCCTGACGCGCAGCAGCTTCGGGCGAGAGGCGCACGGTATCGAAGCGCTTGCGGAAGCGCTTGAACTCCGGCTTCTTGTCACCAGCTTCGGGCGTCTCGACAACTTGCGCGTCCGGCTGTTCTTCAGGCGTGTCGCTCATTAGGTTTCCCGGAAAACTGTAAGCGAAAGCACGCGGTCTCTCAGCCGCCCGCGCCTACTAAGGATATGCGTACGATATAAAGGATATAGGCACGCGGTAGGCGAAGCGCCAGCGGCGGCTGGCGCCCCGGCTTACTTCTTGCCGAACAATCCGCCGACGATGCCGCCCAAATCGTTGAGCGGGTTGCCGTCACCGTCCTTGTCGAGTGAGCCAAGGAAATCGCTCGCGCCGGCGGGCAGCATCGACGCGAATTTGCCGAGCGCACCTTCGCCGCCGATGTGACCG
>JAZKJE010000075.1:0-2128 GCA_040384525.1 Pseudomonadota bacterium | reverse complement strand
GACGCGATGCCTGCGCCGCCCCACAGTGCCAGCAGCGGCACGGTGATCTTGTTGCCGGCTTCAACGTCGGCCTTATCCTGCTCGAAATCGGCATAGGCGCCGGCGCGATAATCCTCGCACGCCGCATGAATGCGCAGCGGATCGCGAAACGCCGTCAGATAATGTTCGACCGCACGCGGATCGAACGGATTGGGTGCGTCCTTCTTCGCCCAGCTCTTGAATGTGCGACCGAAATAATCGTCAGGATTCGACACGATCAGATTTTCGGGCAGCGGATGCGGCTGCGCCAGAAACGCCCAGTGATAGATCCGGAGCGCGAAGCCGCGATCCATTTTCGCCCAGTAGTCGTAGGTCGGCAGAATATCCAGCGTCGCGAGGCGCGACAGCCGCCCGGGGTGATCGAGCGCCAGCCGATACGCAACACGACCGCCGCGATCATGACCCGCGAGGCCGAAATGCACATGGCCGAGCTTTTCCATCACCTCGATCATCACCTGCGCCATCGTCCGCTTGGTGAACGGCGTATGGTTCTCGTCGGTCTTCGGCACGTCCGACCACCCGTAGCCGGGCAGATCAGGAATCACGAGGGTGAATTTCTCCGCCAGCATCGGCGCAACGCGATGCCACATCACGTGGGTCTGCGGATAGCCGTGCAGCAGCAGCAATGGCGGGCCTTTACCACCGACGCGGGCAAAAATGCGACCGCGCGATGTGCTGACCCATTCAGACGCAAAACCGGGATAGAGATCGGCGAGATCAGGCATGGAAAAATCCTTGACCCTGGTGCGTCCCCGCAAGCGCGGGGATGTCTCCTCACTAAATTCAATTATCGAAGTTCAATCTTGCACTAACGCGACACCGCAAGGGATATTTCGGCAGATGTAACGAGTTGGCGGGGTTTGGGTGCCCGTCCTCACTGGACGATACGTCGTTTAAGGCTTCTGCTCCCGCGCCACGGCCTGCCAGCCGATATCGCGACGGCAGAAACCTTCCGGCCATTTGATGCGATCGATCGCCTCATAGGCCCGGCGCTGCGCCTCGCTGACGGTCTTGGCTGTCGCGGTGATGTTCAGAACCCGTCCGCCATTGGCGAGAATCTTGTCCCCGTCGGCCCTGGTGCCGGCGTGGAAAATCTCGACCCCCTCGACCTTCGCGGCAGCATCGAGCCCCTCGATGATTGTGCCCTTGGCGTAGTTGCCCGGATAGCCTTTCGCCGCCATCACCACGGTGAGTGCAGGCTCCGGATACCAGCGCAGGTCGAAATGTTTCAACTCGCCATCGACCGATGCCAGCAGCGCCGGCACGAGATCCGATAGCAAACGGATCATCAGCACCTGCGTCTCGGGGTCGCCGAAGCGCGCATTGTATTCGATCAGCTTGGGGCCATCCTTCGTAATCATAAGCCCAGCGAACAGCACGCCCTTGTAGGGCATGCCCATCGCCTTCATCGCGCGCAGCGTCGGCAGGATAATCTCGGTCATCGTGCGCTCGCGCACCGCATCGGTGAACACCGGCGCCGGTGAGTAGGCGCCCATGCCCCCGGTGTTCGGTCCCTTGTCGCCATCGAAGGCGCGCTTGTGGTCCTGTGCCGCGACCAGCGGCAGCGCATTGTCGCCGTCGCACAGCACAAAGAACGAGGCTTCCTCGCCCTCCATGAACTCTTCGATGACGACTTCCGCGCCAGCCCCACCCAAACCGCCGTCGAACATCATGTCGATCGCCGCAAGTGCATCTTCCTGCGTCATCGCCACTACAACACCTTTGCCGGCCGCCAATCCGTCGGCCTTGATTACGATGGGCGCACCCTGCGTAATGGCATAAGTTCGTGCGTGATCAACATTTGAAAAGCGTCCGTAAGCTGCCGTCGGGATGTTGTTCGCCTTGCAGATGTCCTTGGTAAAGCCCTTGGAGCTTTCGAGTTGCGAGGCGGCCTTGCTCGGCCCGAAAGCCTTGATGCCCGCCGCGGCAAGATCGTCGACAATACCGGCCGCCAGCGGCGCCTCGGGGCCGACCACAACCAGGTCGATCTTGTTCACCTTGCAGAATTCGATCACCGCGGTGTGGTTCGCCACGTCCAGCGCGACGCATTCCGCGTCCTGCGCGATGCCGGCATTGCCCGGCGCGCACC
>JAZKJE010000074.1:24729-55981 GCA_040384525.1 Pseudomonadota bacterium | reverse complement strand
GGCGCGACGTCGCTGGGGCAGGAGATCACCCAGCTCGGCCTGATCCGCTGCATCATCGAGTTCGCCTGTGGCACCGCCATCGGCGCGCTGTGGCTGCGCTGGCGCGATAAGTGGAAGACACCTGCGATCCTAAGCGCCGCGCTCGCCGCCTTGCTGGCAACCGGCACCATCGCCGGTGTGCTGCCCGAAACGCTTGCCGTCCCCGCCGCCTTCGCCGCGGCTTTGCTGGCACTCGCCCTCACCCGGGCCTCACCGCTCGAAGGCCGCGCGCTGCACTATCTCGGCGAAATCAGCTATGCGACCTATCTCGGCCATTACCTGCTCTGGTTCGCCTTCAAACTGGCCTTCGTGGACGATCCCCATGCCGTCCCCCCGCCCCTCATCGTGATCTATCTCGCAATGGTCGCGATAAGCTCCGTCGCGCTCTATCACTGGGTTGAACGACCTGCGCAGCGCGCGATAAATAACTTGAAAATCACGAGAACAAGCGCCGCGACAATTTGATACAACATAGCCCTCGCGTTTCTGACTTGTTTCTATAGCGTAACGTCCATCGCCCACCGGGAGGAGAGGACCAGTGCGCTACCCCGTTTTCGCTGCAGCAATTGCGGCATCCGCGCTCGCTTCCTGCAGTGGCGGCGGCACCACGACCGGCGGCGGCACCGTGGTCGCAGCCAGCGTCACGCCAACGCCCACACCAGCGGTTGTCACGCCCACACCAACGCCGACGCCCACTAGCGCCGTCACCATCGTCACCACGCTCGATCTGGCAGCTCTCGCCAGTTACGCGCCCGTGCTCCCGGCCTATTACGACGCCACCGTTTCCGGCGATGACAACACGCCCGCCGGCACCGCGCTGGACAATCGCATCGCGACGCTTGGCCGCGTGCTCTTTTATGATCGCCGGCTCTCCACCAACGACACCATCTCCTGCTCTTCCTGCCACCAGCAGGCATCGGGCTTCACCGATCCGCGCCGTTTCAGCACCGGGGTGAATGGAGCGGCCTTCACCACCGCGCATTCGATGCGGCTCGGCAATGTCCGCTATTGGCGCCCCGCCTCCATGTTCTGGGACCGCCGCGCCGCCACGCTGGAGGCACAAGCGAGTGGCCCGATCACCAACCCGGTCGAAATGGGCTGGGATGCCGGTGCAGGTGGCGTTGCCGCGCTCATCACCAAGATGAACGGCGTGGCTTATTATCCCGAACTCTTCACCTTCGCGTTCGGCAGCGCGACGATCACTGAAGCGCGCATCCAGCAGGCGCTGGCGATGTTCCAGCGCGCGATGGTCTCTACCAACAGCCGCTGGGACACCGGCTATGCCGCCGTCTTCGGCGCAGCCCTTCCCAATCGTGGGGTCAATTTGGATCTCGCCAACTTCACGGCGCAGGAAAATCGCGGTCGCGCGCTGTTCTTCGCCGCACCCAATGCGCCCGGTGGTGGCGGAGGCTGCTCGGCCTGCCATCAGGCGCCTACGTTTGGCCTCGATCAGAATTCGCGCAGCAACGGCCTGGATGCCGGCGAAACCATCCTGTTCAAATCGCCGTCGCTCAAAAATGCCGGGCTCACGGGCCCTTATATGCACGACGGCCGGTTCGCCACGCTGGCAGCGGTGATCGAGCATTACGATAGCGGCGTTCTAAACGGCCCCGCTCTCGACAATCGCCTGCGCCCCGGCGGCGTGCCGATCCGGCTCAATCTGTCGGCAGCAGACAAGGCAGCCCTCGTCGCCTTCCTGCTAACCCTCAACGATCCGACGCTGACCACCGACGTTAAGTTCAGCACCCCCTTCCGCCCCTGACCGGAACGAACCTCCGCGCCCGGCATTTCCCCCTGACCTTCAGCGGGGAAATCCATGGCACAGCACGACATCCTCTATGTCGACGATTCCGAACCCGGCATCACGCGCAAGAAGGTGCGCCACGGCTGGGGCTATTACGATCCCAAGGGCGTCCGCATCACCGATCGCGATGAGATCGACCGGCTGAACGCCATCGGCCTGCCCCCTGCCTACCACGATGCTTGGTTCTGCCCCGATCCGCGCGGCCATATCCAGGCGACTGCCAAGGACGATAAGGGCCGCAAGCAATATCGCTACCACACCCGGTTCCGCGAAGCGCAGGAGGCGGCGAAGTACGACCGCTGCGCCGCATTCGGCGAACATCTCCCCCGGCTGCGGGCCAAGGTGGAGGAAGACCTGAAACTGCGCGGCCTCTGCAAGGAAAAGGCCGTCGCCGCCGTCGTCCGTTTGCTTGATCGCGGCAGCATCCGCGTCGGCAACGAAGCATATGCGCAGGAGAATAAGAGCTTCGGCGCAACCACGCTGCGCAAGCGCCACGCCAAGGTGAAAGGCTCCAGCCTCAAGCTCCAGTTCCGGGCCAAATCGGGCAAGCTGCGCGTGATGACCATCACCGATGGTTCGCTCAGCCGCTTCGTCAGGAAGATGCAGGATCTGCCCGGCCAGAACCTGTTCCGCTATCTCGACGCAGACGGCACGGCGCACCCCGTCACTTCCACCGACGTCAATTGCTACATCCGCGAAGCGATGCACGAAGATTTCACCGCCAAGCATTTCCGCACCTGGGGCGCGAGCGTCCTCGCGTTCGAAGCGCTCGCCTGCGCGGACTCGTATGTCGGCATCAAATCCATGCTCGAGCCCGTCACCGAGGCGCTCGGCAACACGCCGTCCATCGCCCGCAAATCCTATGTCCATCCGCGCCTGATCGATCTGGCAAAGGACAAGGAAGCGCAATCCGCTTTCCGCGAAACGCTCTCACTTCCCCGCGCCACGCACACGCTCAATCGTTACGAACGCGGACTAATTGCATTTCTTGAGGAACCACCAGCCCGTCCCAGCCGTAAAAAGGCGGCATGATAACCAACGTCACACGTAAAGAGCCCGCCCTCCCCTCCGGCGACGATCTCCAGGTCCAGGCCCAGAGCTTCTTCCACGACGCGACAATCTGGATGCAGAGCCATTGGCTCAACATCCTGATCGCCACCGGAATTGCCCTCGCGATCTTCTTCGCGCTCCACGCTGTCCGGCGTTGGGGTGTCAAGCTGTGCGAGCGCGGCGCAGGCGTTGCGAACTGGTATGCGATCCTTGGCCGCGCGCTTTCAAAGACCGGGCATTTCTTCATCCTGATGACTTCGATCAAGCTGGTCACGGGCTATGCCAATCCGCCCGAAATGGTGACGACGACAGTCAACTTCCTCTTCACGATAGCGGCGGTGTTCCAGGTCGCGATCTGGATCCGAGAGCTCATTTTCGGCGCGATCGAGCATAAGACCACCGCCGAAAACTATCATGGCAGCAGCCTCAGCAGCGCGCTGGGCATCATCCGCATCCTGATCACCGTGGTGCTGTTCGCCATCGCCTTGGTCGTGGTGCTCGGCAATCTTGGCGTGAACGTCGCCGGTCTCATCGCCGGCCTCGGCGTCGGCGGCATCGCCATCGGTCTCGCGGCGCAGGGTGTCTTCGCCAATCTCTTCGCCGCGCTGACGATCCTCTTCGACCGGCCTTTCCGCGTCGGCGACAAGATCCGTTTCGACAAAAGCAGCGGCACCGTTCAGGCAATCGGCCTGATGTCCACCCGTATCCGCTCGTTCGTCGGCGAAGAATTGGTCATCGCGAACAAGCAATTGCTCGACAAGCTCATCGAGAATCTCTCGCTGCGCCACCACACCAGGATCAAGCTGCTCATCGGCGTTGCTTATGAGACGCCGATCGACAAGCTCGAAGCCCTGCCGGAGATGATGAAGACCATCGTCGAGGATTCCGGGGGCAAGCTCTCGCGCGCCAGCACCGAAGGGTTCGGCGCCAGCTCGATCGATTTCGTGATCGAATATGATGTGCCGGGCGATGATATGCCGCACGCGCAAATTGTCCGCGACAAGATCATGTTCGGCATCATCCGCCGCTTCGCCGAGGAAGAGATCACTATCCCCTATCCCACCCAGACCAGCTTCACCGCGGCGCCAGACGGTCAGTTGATCACGCCGTATCCCGAAGATCCCAAAAGCGGCGCTTTGGTTTCGGAAAGCCCAAAATAGTCCAGAAGGAGTGACAGGATGCTGAAAGACAAAAGCTCCGCCGCAATCGTAGCGTGCAGCGATGTCGCCGCGGCCAAGGCTTTCTACACCGACACGCTCGATCTGCCGCTGATCGACGATAATGGCGATATCTTCGCGGTGCAGACCGGCGATACCCGACTGAACGTCTATAAAAGCGATTTTGCCGGCACCAATCGGGCCAACGCCGTGGTCTGGGATGCCGGCCCCGATGTTGAAGCCATCGCCATGGATCTGCGCGACAAGGGCGTCACGCTGGACGAATATCCCGACGGCTTCGACTCCGTAACCGACGGCGTTCACGTGAAGGACCGGTTCCGCGCGATCTGGTTCAAAGACCCCGACGGGAACATCCTCCACGTGAACGGCGCAGTTTAAGCGGCCTCTGCCATTGCGTGCTGGGGGTGAAGCGACTCGGGAGTGGGTCGCGGGCGCCGAACACTGCTTTAGAACATCGGGTTCGCTGGCCCGCCCCCGCAACGGCGCAGTCCTTCCAGAGAACGACGCTACGTCCGGCGCGATTTTCATATTCCCGGTCTTGCGAGGCTTGCGGGAGCCCCGGCAGGTTCCTAGGGGAATGCTGAGAAGCGCGTGCGGGAGACCTTAGTGAACAGCATCACCGTCCAGCAGATGGCCGAGACCATCGGAACCGAGCGCGTCTCGGAATGGGTGGAAGTCACCCAGAAGATGATCGACACCTTCGCCGACGCTACCGGCGATCACCAGTTCATCCATGTGAACCCCGAACTGGCCGCGCAAACCCCGTTTGGCGGCACGATTGCGCACGGGTTCCTGTCGCTCTCGCTAATGCCGATGCTCGCCGCCAAAACCGACACGCCAAAGATCGAAGGCGTCAAGATGGGCGTCAACTACGGCGGCAACAAAACCCGCTTCCTCCAGCCGGTCCGCTCAGGGTCCAAGGTCCGCGGCCGCTTCAAGCTGCTCAGCTTCACCGAGCGCAAGCCCGGCGTGTGGGAGCAAGTCAACGAATACACGCTCGAGATCGAAGGTGCGGACAAGCCGGCCCTGATCGCCGAGTGGATCAGCCTTATATACGTCTGAAGATCGCTCCTCCCCGGGGAAGCCAGAAATAGCAGAAGGAAAACCCATGTCCCGCTCCGCAGTCATCGTCTCCACCGCCCGCACCCCGATCGGCCGCGCCTATCGCGGTGCGTTCAACAACCTTCCCGCCCCCACCCTCGGCAGCCACTCGGTCAAGGCCGCAGTCGAGCGTGCGGGGATCGAAGGCGGTGAAGTCGCCGATCTCGTCTTCGGTGCGGCACTCCAGCAGGGCAGCACCGCGGGCAACATCGCCCGCCAGGTCGCGCTCCGCGCCGGCCTCCCCACCACCGTCTCGGGCATGTCGCTCGATCGCCAGTGCGCATCGGGGCTCATGGCAATCGCCACTGCCGCCAAGCAGATCATCGTCGATAACATGGACGTCACCGTCGGCGGCGGCCTCGAATCGATCAGCCTCGTCCAGACCCCGCAGATGCGCGTCGCGATGGATCCCGAGCTGCTCGCGATGCATGGTGACGTCTACATGCCGATGCTGCAGACCGCCGAAGTCGTCGCCGCGCGCTATGGCATCAGCCGTGACCGGTGCGACGAATACGCGCTCCAGTCGCAACAGCGCACCGCCGCCGCCCAGGCTGCCGGCAAGTTCGACGACGAAATCGTGCCGGTCACCGCGACGATGAATATCGTCAACAAGGAGACCAAGGAAGTCACGACCAAGGAAGTGACGCTCACCAAGGACGAAGGCAACCGCGCCGACACGACGCTGGAGGGCCTGAAGTCGCTCAACACCGTCTTGCCCGGTGGCACCGTGACGGCGGGCAACGCCTCGCAGCTGTCTGACGGTTCCTCGGCGAGTGTGCTGATGGAAGAATCGCTCGCCTCTAAGCGCGGCCTCCAGCCGCTGGGTCGTTATGTCGGCATGGCAGTGGCGGGCACCAAGCCTGACGAGATGGGCATCGGCCCGGTCTATGCCGTTCCGGCGCTGCTTCAGCGCTTCGGCCTCAAGATGGACGATATCGGCCTGTGGGAGCTCAACGAAGCCTTCGCCGTGCAGGTGCTCTATTGCCAGGACGTGCTCGGCATCCCGGCTGAACTGCTCAACGTAAACGGCGGCTCGATCTCGATCGGCCACCCTTATGGGATGACCGGGGCACGCTGCACCGGCCATGCTTTGATCGAAGGCAAGCGCCGCGGCGCGAAGTACGTCGTCGTCACGATGTGCGTCGGCGGCGGCATGGGCGCAGCCGGGCTGTTCGAAGTCCTCTAAAATATCGTCACCCCGGCGAACGCGGTGGCCCAGGATTACTCAGCGATGCGCTTTGTGGTTTTGGGTCCCCGGCTTTCGCCGGGATGACGAGCACTTGCGTCCCCGCATCTTTCCACCCTACCCTCATGACAACGCTGCCACTTGCCAGCCCTTGTTACTTTCGTAACAAGTGTTAGCGATAACAGCACCGGACTTCCGTAACGGAAGCCGCTAAATGGAGAGGGTCGCCCATGGGCGAAGTGGCATTGGTGGCCGATATCGGCCGCCAATCGGTGCGGTTTGGTTTGACCGGCGGGGACGCCGGGCTTGAGCCGCGTGACGTGCGCCGCTTCATGGTCAGCGAACACCCCACCTTCACCAGCGCGCTCGTCGCCTATCTCACGGCGGTGAACCTGCGCGAGGCCCGCCTGCCCAGCGTCCTTGCCGTCGCAGGCGCAGCGCGCGGCGACCTTATCAATCTCACCGGCAGCCGCTGGTACATCTCGCTCTCGGGCGTCGAGGCAGTCCTGCGCGTGCCGCCCCGCGCGCTCAACGAATGCGCCGCCAATGCGCTGGCGCTCACCCTCTTGCCTGCCTCGGCATTCACTTCGCTCCACGGACCCGCCCCGCGCGCGGTGGAGCCCGGCGGCAATTATGTCGTGATCGGCACCGGCACCGGCCTGGGGGTCGCCGCCCTGATCAGCGCGGGAGGCCGCATCGCCCCGATCCAGAGCGAGGCGGGCCACATGTCGTTTGCTGCCACTACGCCCGACGAGCGCAAGTTCGCCGATTTCTGCACGCGCAAGGGCCTGGCGGTCGACGTCGAGCTCCTGCTCAGCGCCCCCGGCCTGCTGCTCGCTTATGAAGCGCTGTCGGACGGTCAGAAACTTGGCCGTCCCGAAGACGTCACCCGCGCCATCGGCCGCGATCCCGCCGCCACCGCAGCGGTCCGCATGTTCACCGAACATCTCGGCAGCTTCGCCGGCGATCTCGCAATGGCGTTCGGCGCATGGGACGGCGTGTTCTTCACCGGCGCCATCGCCCGCGCGCTCGCCCCTCAACTCAGCGATGCCGGCTTCCGCCGCCGCATGGAAAGCAAGGCCGCATTCCGCCGTCAGTTGGGCGAAGTGCCCGTGGCGTTGGTCAACCGCAACGATCTGGAATTGCTGGGCGCAGCGGCTGCGTTGGGGAACGCCTGAGCGGACTGCTCGTTACTTCGAGGAACGCAAACTTCCCGGAGAACAGCCATGGCCGATGTCGCGAAACTCAAGAAAGATCTGTGGTCGAAACTGGCCGACAGCCCCTTCGTCATGGTCGGGCTGACGGGCAGCCATGAACACAACATTCCCCTCACCGCGCAGCTCGACGAGGATCAGGTCGACACGCTCTATTTCTTCATCGGCAAGGACAACCGTTTGGCCAAGGGCGGCAAGGCGATGATCCAGTTCATGTCCAAGGGCCATGACTATTTCGCCTGTATCGACGGCGAAGCGCGCGTGGACAATGATTTCGCCCAGATCGAAAAGCTGTGGAGCCCGCAGATCGAATCATGGTTCCCGGGCGGGAAGGACGATCCCAACCTCGCCCTTCTGCGCATCGACCTCGACAGCGCCGAGCTATGGGAGGCCGATATGTCGCTCTCGGGCAAGCTCAAGATGCTGTTCGGCGGCAAGGTGAAAACCAGCGAAATGGGCAGCCACGCCGTGGTGGAGACAACGGCGGAGGGGTGATCCCTATTCAATCCTCCCCCGCCAGGGGGAGGTGTCAGCGCAGCTGACGGAGGGGGAGTCGGCGACCAGCTACCCCCAGGGCTTTCTCCCCCTCCATCGCCTTCGGCGCCACCTCTCCCTTTCGGGGGAGGATTTTGATATTGCCACTAAGCCCCATTCGCGCCACCGCATCGCCATGGGCCCATCCCTCGCACACCGCATCCGCACAGAAGCCCACGCCATATGGCTGGCCGCTCGCGACCCGCGCACGCCGATCGCCGCCAAGCTCGTCGGCCTGCTCGTCGCCGCTTATGCCCTCTCCCCGATCGATCTCATCCCGGATTTCATCCCCATCATCGGCCTGCTCGACGACGCAATCCTGATCCCCTTGGGCATCTGGCTCTTCGAGCGCCTCATCCCCGCCGATCTGATGACCGAACACCGCGCCCGCGCCGCAATCGAAACCGAGCGCCCGGTAAGCCTGTTTGGCATAGCGATCATCGTTGCGATCTGGGCGGGCACGGCGTGGCTGATCTACAGCGTCATCGCCACCAGCGGCTACGAATGAGCCGCTTCCAATGTAGGATTTCGTCTGAAAGAGTGCGCCCGCTCTTTCTCATCGTCGGCGCCAAGCAGAGCGAAAAGCCACGCGCGGAAACCCTGCGCCTTGGTCTCACCTTCCACTAACTTTCTGCGATCGAAATATGCGCGATAGTGTCAAGCTAGTGTAAACTTAGGTGCGCCTCAGCCTTTATGCGCAGCGATCCACTTGTCCACCACCGGAGCGATCCGGTTGCGCCACTTGGAGCCATTGAAGATGCCGTAATGGCCAACATCTTCCGCCAGAAGATAATGCTTCATCTTCTCCGGGAGCCCCGTGGTCAGCGTCAGCGCTGCCTTGGTCTGGCCGATGCCCGAAATATCGTCCTTCTCGCCTTCGATCGCCAGCACCGCGATGTCGGTAATCGCGCCGGCATCCACCACGCGGCCACGGTGCGTCATCGTGCCTTTGGGCAGCGCATGATCCTGGAACACCACGTCGATGGTCTGAAGATAGAATTCGGCGGTCATGTCGCAGACCGAGCGATATTCCTCATAGAATTTCATCGTCGAATCAGCGCTTTCGCCGTCGCCCTGCACCAGATGTTTGAACATCTCGAAATGGCTGACCATGTGGCTGCCGAGATTCATCGTCATGAACCCGGCAAGCTGCAGGAAGCCCGGATACACCTTACGCCCCGCGCCCGGATAGGTCATCGGGATCGTCGCGATCACATTCTGCTCAAACCAGGTGTGCGGCCGCTCGGTCGCCAGCGTGTTCACCGCAGTCGGTGCCTCGCGCGTGTCGATCGGTCCGCCCATCATCGTCAGCGTGGCGGGGCGATTGGGGTGATTGTCAGCCGCCATCAGCGCAGCTGCGGCAAAGCACGGCACCGATGGCTGGCACACCGCCAGCATGTGCGGGCGCGGGCCATCCTTGCCGATGAACGCCAGGAACTCGACGATATAGTCGATATAATCGTCCAGATCGAACTTGCCGTCCGCCATGGGAACCAGCTTCGCATCGCGCCAATCGGTAATGTACACGTCATGCCCGGGCAGCATCCGCTCGACCGTACCGCGCAGCAGCGTGGCATAATGGCCAGACATGGGGGCGACGATGAGCAGCTTGGGGCCGCCTTCCACGCCTTCGCGGCGGAAATGCTTGAGCTGGCCGAACGGCTTGCGGAGCACGATCTCCTCAAGAACCTCGACTTCGCGACCATCGACGGTGGTGTGATCGAGCGCGAATTCGGGCTTGCCGCGGGGCGCGCTCGCATGTGCGAACACTTCAAGCGCGGAGCCGAGAACCGGGCCACCGCCGAAATATGCGAAGGGATTTGCGGGATTGTTGAGCAAACCGGCGCTGAAGTTCGCCATCGCGCTCGCACCTGCGAGCATCGAGCGCTGAATTTCGTAGGCGTTGTACAGCATAGCGATCCTTCACCGTCCCCACAGGAGTAAACGGTCGCGGGGCCGGTCGTTATAGCGGTCACATGCTGCGGTGCAACGCCGGTGATTCACCAGGGTGAGAATGACCCGGGGTTGTGCGGGGTGTTCCCCTAACCTCGCAACCGCGCTAGTCCGCCCGCATGGCCAGCACTGCTCCGCAACCGAACCGTAAGCTCAGCAATCTGGCCGTGATCTGGGGCTTCACGCGCCGCTATCCGCTCCAGCTCCTCGTCGCCACGCTGGCGCTCACCATATCCTCGCTTGCGACGCTGTCCGTCTCGGCCATGTCGCAGCTGATCGTCGACAAGGGTTTTGCCAGCGGCGCCGATCACAGCCAGATCACTTTCTATTTTCAGCTGATGCTGGGCGTGGTCGCGATCTTGGGCCTCGCCACCGCGACCCGCTTCTATTTCGTATCGTGGATCGGCGAGCGCACAGTGGCCGACATGCGCATCGCGGTGCAGCGTAATCTGCTGCGATTGCCGCCCAAATGGTTCGAGGAAAACCGGCCTTCGGAGATCGCCTCACGGCTCACCTCGGACACCGCTATCGTCGAGCAGGTGGTGGGCAGCACCGTCTCGATCGCGCTGCGCAACTTCCTCACGGGGGTTGGCGGGATCATCTATCTGTTCGTCCTGTCGCCCAAGATCGCGGCGTTCCTGATCATCGGGATTCCCCTAACTGTGTTGCCGATCATGTGGCTGGGCAGCCGCATCCGCACGCTGTCCCGCAAGAGCCAGGACAGCATCGCCGATATCGGCTCGACCGTCTCCGAAGTGCTGGGCGCGATGCGGATCGTACAAGCCTTCGGACAGGAAGAACGCGAGGCAAAGCGCTTTCAGGGCGCGGTATGGAGCGCCTTCGCCGCCGGCAAGCGCCGCTTCTCGCTGCGCGCGGTCATGACCGCTTTGGTGATGTGGCTGTTGTTCAGCGCGATCACCCTGATCGTCTGGTCGGCCGTGGGCGAAGTTGCATCGGGGCGGATCACGCCTGGCTCGCTCACCGCCTTCGTCGTCACCGCGATGATCGTCACCGGCTCGTTCGGCGCACTCACCGAGGTCTATGGCGACCTGCTCCGCGCCTCAGGGGCCGCCAGCCGCCTAGCAGAACTGCTCCGCGAGAAACCCGACATCGCCCCTCCCGCCAAGCCGGTGGCGCTGCCTTTGCCGCCGCAAGGTCGCATAGCGTTCGAAAACGTCACCTTCCGCTATCCCACGCGCCCCGAAGTTTCCGCCCTGGCGGATTTCTCGCTGGCAGTGGAGCCGGGCGAAACGGTCGCCGTGGTGGGGCCCTCCGGCGCGGGCAAGACCACGCTGTTCCAGCTAATCCAGCGCTTTTACGATCCCGATAGCGGAGAAGTCCGCGTCGATGGCGTGCCTCTTCGCGACGCCGACCCCGCCGACATCCGCGGCCGCATGGCGCTGGTCCCGCAGGACACGGTGATCTTCGGGGCATCGGCCCGCGACAATCTTCGCTACGGCCGCTGGGAAGCCAGCGACGAGCAGATCTGGGCAGCAGCCGAAGCCGCCAACGCCGCCGAGTTCCTGCGGGCGTTGCCCGAGGGTCTCGACACCTTCCTCGGCGAAAGCGGCGCGCGCCTTTCGGGCGGCCAGCGCCAGCGCATCGCCATCGCCCGCGCTCTGCTGCGCGACGCTCCGATCCTCCTCCTCGACGAAGCCACCAGCGCCCTCGATGCCGAGAGCGAACGCCTGGTCCAGGACGCCCTCGAGCGCCTAATGAAGCACCGCACCACATTGGTGATCGCCCACCGCCTGGCCACCGTCCGCGCGGCCAAGCGCATCATCGTGATGGACGACGGCCGCATCGCCGAGAGCGGCACACATGCCGAACTGGTCGCTAAGGGCGGGCTCTACGCGCGGCTGGCAGCGCTGCAGTTCAACGACCCGGCCTGAGCCCTTCCCAAGCGTGCCCATCTCTGCTTGAACGCCGGTTTAGAAAAACCGGTATGGCAGTTCGGGGAGAGAGCAGGATGGCACGCGAGTTCGACATCATCGTCTATGGCGCAACCGGCTTTACCGGGCGGCTTGTCGCAGAGTATCTCGCAGCCAATTACAGCGACGTGAAATGGGCGATGGCCGGCCGCTCGCTAACCAAACTACAGGAAGTCCGCGACGAGATCGGCGCACCTGCCGACACGCCTTTGCTCACCGCCAATGCCGACGATCCCGCCAGCCTGAAGGCGATGACTGCCCGCGCGACGGTCATCATCACCACGGTTGGCCCGTATCAGCTTTATGGCGAGCCGTTGCTCGCAGCCTGTGTCGAGACCGGCACGGCCTATGTCGATCTGTGCGGCGAACCCAATTTCATGCACGACATGGTGCGCAAATATCAGGACGCGGCCAAGGCCAGCGGTGCACGGATCGTCTTCTCGTGCGGGTTCGATTCGATCCCGTTCGATCTCGGTGTATGGGTGGTTGAGCAGGAATGCATCCGCCGCTTCGGCAGGCCCGCCCCCCGCGTGAAGGGCCGTGTTCGCGCGATGAAGGGCACCTTCTCGGGCGGCACCTTCGCAAGCGGCAAGGCGACAGCAGCGGCAGCGATGAAAGACCCCTCGGTGTTCAAGGCACTGATCGATCCGTTCGCCCTGACGCCCGGCTTCGAAGGGCCGGACCAGCCAAAGGGCGTGATGCCCGAATATGACGAAGCCGTCGGCGGCTGGGTAGCGCCCTTCATGATGGCAGTGATCAACACAAAGAACGTCCACCGCACCAATTTCCTCGCGGGCCATCCTTATGGCGAGGACTTCAAATACGATGAGATGATGATCGCGCCGGGCCTTGGCGAGATGGGCAAGGCCGCTGCCGAAGCGATCGCCAAGATGAACCCGATGAACGCAGACAAGGGGCCGGCGCCCGGCGAAGGACCAGATAAGGAAGCGCGCGATACCGGCTTTTACGACATCGCCTTCGTCGCCGAGATGCCCAGCGGCGAGCGCGTCACCGCCACGGTGAAGGGCGATCGCGATCCGGGCTATGGGTCGACGAGCAAGATGATCGCCGAGAGCGCCCTGTGCCTGATCCGCGACGTGAAGGGCGATGGCGGCGTCTGGACGCCAGGGGCGCTGATGGCCGAGCCGCTCAAGAAGCGGCTGGAGACACATGCTGGGCTGACCTTCTCGATCGACTAGCTTTTATAACCCGCCCACATGATCACGCCCGCGGCTACAACCGCGAGCACGATCACCACGGGGACCAATATCCGCCGCCGCCGATCGCCGTCCGCCTGATAGGCGGCGGTATCGAGCCAATATTTGCCGCTGCCCGCATCGCGCACGATCCCCCGCGCCTGCATCTGTTCGAACTGGCGGCGCATGATCCGGCGCTGGGGGACGAAGGCGACTGCATCCTCTGCGCTGGTAGCGTGATGGACGAAGAAATGCCCGGCGATCTTGCGCCGTGCGCGCATGATCATGGCTGCGATGGCCGGTGCAGGTGACGCTGCGATCATCGAATTCCCCCTCGATTGGAGCGGGAAGCTGACACGAAAATCGCTGATCCTCAACCGCTTATCGTTTCTTGCCCTGATGCCGGATATTGGCCGGGCGGCCGCGATGCTTGATGACCCGCTTGGGGCCGCCGCGCCCGCGCCGATCGTCGAAGCCGCTGCCACCTGCCGAGCCCTTGCCATCGGGGAGTTCGAAGCGCAGCGCGCCGGTAATCGGATTGGCGTCGGCCAGCTTGAGCTTCAGCCGCATGCCGAGCGCGTAGAACTCGCCCGAATGGTCGCCTACCAGACGCTGGCTGGCTTCGTCGTAGCGGAAATACTCGCTGCCCAGGTCGCGCGCGGGCACCAGCCCATCGCCACCAATGCCCTCAACGGTCGCGAAGAAGCCGAAATCCTTCACACCGGTGATCTTTGCATCCATCACCTCGCCGACATGCTGGGAGAGATAGGCGGCGACATAGCGATCGACCGTGTCGCGCTCGGCCTCCATCGCGCGGCGTTCGAGCTGCGAGATGCTCTCGCCGATGCGCTCCATGCCCTCGGCCTCGCCAGAGGTCAGCCCCCCCAGCCCCAGCCCGTAGGCGGAGACCAACGAGCGGTGGACGATGTGATCGGCGTAGCGGCGGATCGGCGAAGTGAAGTGTGCATAGCTGCCCAGCGACAGGCCGAAGTGGCCGGCATTGGCGGGGCCGTAATAGGCCTGGGTCTGGGTGCGCAGCACCTGCGTCATGATCTCGTCCTTGGCGTCGCTCTCGCCGATCTTCTTCAGGATCTGGTTGAACGTCGCGGGGCGGATCACCTGGCCGAGCGCGAATTCCATCTCGAAGGTCTTGAGATAATCCTTGAGCGCGACGAGCTTCTCGCGGCTCGGCGGCTCGTGGATGCGGTACATCACCGGGGCCTTCTTGGCCTCGAGCGCCTTGGCCGCGGCGACGTTGGCCGCGATCATATAATCCTCGATCAGCTTGTGCGCATCCAGCCGCTCGCGCGGGGCGACGGAGAGAATCCGGCCCTTCTCGTCGAGCACGATGCGGCGTTCGGGCAGATCGAGCGCCAGTGGCTCGCGCTTGTCGCGCGCCTTGTTCAGCGCACCCCAGCAATCCCACAGATGCTTGAGCGCCGGCTCGATCTCGGCGCGCTTTTCCTTGCCGATGGCGAAGCGCTCATCGAGCAGCGCCCGCTCGGTCTTCGGACCGTCGATGATCGTCTGGGCGTCGTCATAAGCGATGTTGGCGGCGATGCTGACCACTGCGCGGGTGAAGCGCCAGGTCTTGAGTTCGCCATTGGCACCGACCTGAAGGTGACAGGCCAAGGCAGCGCGGTCCTCGCCTTCCTTGAGCGAGCAGACTTCGGCCGAGAGGATCTCGGGCAGCATCGGCACGACGCGGTCGGGGAAATAGACCGAATTGCCGCGCTTGCGGGCTTCGCGGTCGAGCTCCGATCCGGGGCGGACATAGAATGACACATCGGCAATGGCGACGACCGCCTTCCAGCCGCCTTCGTTCTTGGGATCGTCATCGGGCGTGGCCCAGACAGCGTCGTCGTGATCGCGCGCGTCCGCCGGATCAATGGCGACGATCGGCAGGTCGCGCAGGTCTTCACGATCACCCAATTGCTGCTTCGACACGCGTTCGGCCTCGGCCAGCAGGTCGTCGGAAAACACGTTCGGAATGCCGTGCTTATGGATCGCGATCATCGAGAAGCTGCGCGGGGCGAAGGGATCGCCCAGAATTTCGGTGACGCGGGCAAAGATGCGCGGCGGGCGCCCGGCCTTTTCGGCAAGCACCAGATCGCCGGGCATCGCTTCCTTGCGATCCGAGATGGGCAGGCTGTTGCGATCCTTCTTGTCGATGCCCTGAAGATAGAGCCGCCCGCCTTCCTCATGCACGACGCCGAGCATCTGCTCTTCGCCGCGCGCGAGCTTCTTCATCGGGTGCGCGATCCAGCCATTGCCGGCCTCTTCGGTGCGGGCGAGGATGCGGTCGCCGACGCCCAGCGCGCCCTTCTTGCCGCGTTCGCGAACGCGGAGCCGGGGCACCGGGACGCCCTCTGCCTGCCATTGCTCGGGCTGGGCCCATACGGTGTCGCCGGTCACATCGGTGATGCGCAGTACGGTGACCTTGGGCACACCACCCATTTTGTGGAAGGCACGGCCGGGGGCCGAGTCGATCAGCCCTTCGTCGCCCATATCCTTGAGGAGCGCCTTGAGCGCGATTTTGTCCTGCGCGTGCAAGCCGAACGCCTTGGCGATCTCACGCTTGCCTGCCGGTGTGCCTGAATTGGAAATAAAATCGATGATTTGCTGCCGCGTCGGCAGGCCTGCTTTTGGTTTTGGTTTTGTCATTGACCCCGAAGATAGGGGCGTGCGGAGATAAATCCAACAAATGCCGCCTTAGCTTCACACTTTTCCCGCGTTTTCGCTCATAAAATTTCCTACCTCGGTAATATTCGTTCCCGGTCTTTTCCTGTCAGCTTCACGGGTTCAAAGAGCGGATATGGGCGTCGCAGATTCTCTTTCTGTAGGACAGCGATACGACCTGCTCATCGTGGGCGGGGGGATCAATGGCTGCGCGATTGCGCGCGAGGCGAGCCTGCATGGACTGAAGGTGCTGCTGGTCGAGAAAGACGATCTGGCGAGCCACACTTCATCGGCATCGACCAAGCTGATCCATGGCGGGCTGCGCTATCTGGAGACCTATGCGTTTCGGCTGGTGCGCGAAGCCTTGCACGAGCGCGAGCGATTGCTGTGCGCCGCGCCGCATCTGATCCGCCCGATGACCTTCGTATTGCCCCATGCCCATTCGGTGCGGCCGTGGTGGATGGTTCGTGCCGGGCTGTTTTTATACGATTCGCTGGCGGGCAAATCCTCGCTGCCGCGTTCGCGCGGGCTGAAGCCCAGGGACCGCGCTTTCACCGATCCGCTCAAGGGCGACCATAAGGGCTTTGTCTATTCGGACGCGTGGGTGGACGATTCGCGGCTGACGCTTGCCAATGCGCTGGATGCCGCAGCGCATAATGCCGAGATCGCGACGCGGACCGAATTGGTCTCGGCGAAGCGCGAGGGCGATGTGTGGCGCGCTGAGTTGGCCGACGGGCGCACTGTCGAGGCACGGCTGCTGGTAAATGCGGCTGGGCCGTGGGTGGCGAAATTGCTCGACCGGTTGCACGTGACAACGCGTTCGCGAGTGCGGCTGGTCAAGGGCAGCCATATCGTCGTGCCGCGGCTGTTTGAGGGCGAGCATGCCTATATCCTCCAGCAGCCGGATCGCCGGATCGTGTTCGCCATTCCCTATGAGGGCGGCTTCACGGAGATCGGCACCACCGACATTCCGGTCGAGCGGCCCGAGGATGCGATGTGTTCCGACGAAGAGGTCCGCTATCTGTGCGAGGCGGTGAACCGCTATTTCACGCGGCAGGTGACCTCCGCCGATGTGGTGACGACCTGGTCGGGCGTGCGCCCACTGCATGATGACGGCGAGGCGAGCGCGCAGAATGTGACGCGGGACTATGTGCTGGAGGTGGATGCGGACGGGCCGCCCCTGCTTTCGGTGTTCGGCGGCAAGATCACCACGGCGCGGGCGCTTGCCGAAGATGCGCTAGGCAAGATCGGGCCGCTGCTGGGCGTCGAGCCCCGCCACAAGACCCGTGCCCGGGTGTTTCCCGGCGGTGCCATCGCCGGCTTTGAAGACTATCTCGCAAAGGTTCAGGCACGCTGGCCGTTCCTGGGCGAATATCGCGCGCGGCGCATGGCCCATGCCTATGGCCGCTGCCTGGAGGACATGCTGCGCGACGTGACCAATGAGGATGCCATGGGCACCGAACTGGGTGGCGGGCTTACCGAGATCGAAGTGCGCTGGATGCGAGACCATGAATGGGCGCGGACGGCGGAGGATGTGCTGTGGCGGCGATCGAAGATCGGGCTGCATGCGACGCCTGTTACCGCAGAGCGCGTGGCGGCGGTGCTCGCCGGTTAAGCCCTTCTTAAGCGATGCTGGGCACCTTCGCCACGGGGCGGAGGCAAATGGCGACCAGACTTACGCAATATAAGGCCGTAACAGCGGCGCTGGTTGAGCATCGCGCGGTGCCCCGGCAGCGCGTGTTTATCGCGCGCGCCAGAATCAATCGCCGTGGCACCACGCCAGTCGAAGCTGCCCTGCACGACGTCTCGATCTATGGCTGCCGCCTCGCCTGCACTGTGCCGCACCGCGAAGGCGAGCGCATCTGGCTGCGCATCGCCGACGATCTGCCGGTGGCAGCCACCGTCGCCTGGAACGATGGCAGCCATATCGGCTGCCGTTTCGATGCACCGCTGGATCGCAAGACGATGCGCACACTCACGCTCGCCGGCTGCTGATCACCAGCGATAATTGAAGCTGACGCTGATCCGCTTGGCGGTGCCCGAACCAGCGGGAACCTCGTGACGTAACCAGCTTTCCCAGAGCAACACCGTGCCGACTTCCGGCGCGACTTCGACGAAGGTGCGAAGGTTCTCCGGAGCGTCTCCGGTGCGGGTCGGGGCGGCCATCATCATCGCGAGGCGCGGGTCTTCGAGGCGCAGGCCGCGCGAGCCGGCGGGCAAGGCAATGTAGAGGGTGCCCGAGACGACGCTGTGCGGGTGGATGTGACCCGAATGGCCACCGCCGCCGTTCAGGACATTGACCCACAGGCTGTCGAGCTTGAGCTTCTTGCCCTGCAAGTCAAACGCCGCGTCTTTGGCGAAGGCGGCGACATGCTTGTCGAGACGGCGCTTCAGATCGCCGAAGGCCGGGTCGCGGATCGGCAGATCGTTGAGCGAGGCGTAACTCGTATAGCCCTTATAGCCATGCTCCTTCGCCCAGCGGCGCCCGGCATTGTCGTCCTCGGCCAATTGCAGGCACGAATGCTCCAGCTCGGCGACCAAAGCGTCGTCGCCAAGCGCTGCCTGGTAGAGCAGGCTCGCGAAGAGGGACCGCGTGCTCAATAGGCTTTTCCGACCAGCACGCGCTCAACCGCGGGTGCGCCGGTAAAGATGCATGCGCCGGTTGCCGGGGCCGCATCCTGCGCCACGTTGCGCAGCGTCAGCTTGAGCGCCTTGAGCTTCTCGACCACCTTGTCGAGGCCTGCGCCGCTGGGCTTGCTCCACTCGATTTCGAGCCAGCCGGGCTTGGCGCTCCCCTTAAAGAACGCCTCCAGACCGGCGAAGTCGGTGACGTCGCGGGTGATGTTGGCGTCCATCCGGGCGCGGGCTTCGGCGTAGAGGCTCGACTGGATTTCTTCGAGCGTGGCCGAAACCTGACTTGCAAAATCGTCCTTGGCGACGACTGCGCTGTCGAGCTTGCCGTCCTCACGATAGAGCCGGTCGCGGCGGATCACCGAAACGTTGCCGCCAGCCATGTCGCGGCCGCCGACTTCGACGATTACGGGCGCGCCCTTCTTGACCCAGTTCCAGCGCTTTGTCGCGGCCTTGCCGAACTTGAGATCGAGCAATGCGCGAACGGGTTCGCCGAGCGCAGACTGCTTCGCGAGATCGGCCTGGAGGCCCTTGCAATATTCCACCAGCGCCGCGTCTTCGTCATTGTCGCGCAGCATCGGCACGATCACGATCTGCCAGGGCGCGATGCGGGGCGGGACGCGCAGGCCATCGTCGTCGCCATGGACCATGATGACGCCGCCGATCATGCGGGTGGAGACGCCCCAGCTGGTCGTCTGCGCCAGCTCGAACACACCTTCCGAATTCTGGAACTTGATGTCCTGCGCCGAGGAGAAAGTGGTGCCGAGGAAGTGCGAGGTGCCCGCCTGGAGCGCCTTGCCATCCTGCATCATCGCTTCGATCGAATAGGTCGAAACCGCGCCGGGGAAGCGCTCATTCTCGGGCTTCTCACCTGCGACGACGGGCATCGCCAGGCAATTCTCGGCAAACTCGCGATAGACTTCGAGCATCTTGAGCGTCTCTTCGCGGGCTTCCTCCACGGTGGCGTGGGCGGTGTGGCCCTCCTGCCAGAGGAACTCGCTGGTGCGCAGGAACATGCGGGTGCGCATCTCCCAACGGACGACATTCGCCCATTGGTTGATCAATACGGGCAGATCGCGCCACGACTGGATCCAGCGGCTGAACGCGGCGCCGATGACGGTTTCGCTGGTGGGACGGACGATCAGCGGTTCTTCGAGCTTGGCCGAGGGATCGGGCATCAGCCCGCCCTTGCCGTCCGAGATCAGGCGATGGTGGGTAACGACCGCCATCTCCTTGGCGAAGCCTTCGACGTGATCGGCCTCCTTCTCGAAATACGAAAGCGGGATGAAGAGCGGGAAATAGCAATTCTCATGCCCCGTCGCCTTGATGCGATCGTCGAGCAGGCGCTGGATGCGCTCCCAGATGCCGTATCCCCATGGCCGGATGACCATGCACCCGCGCACACCGCTCTCTTCGGCGAGATCGCCTTCCGAGATGACGGCTTGGTACCAGGCGGCGAAGTCGGCTTCGCGGGTGACGGGGAGAGCGTGCTTTATCATGCAAGCGCGGATAGCGAAGGCTTGCCGCTGGGTCCACCGTGCCGCAAGGGCTTGGCGATATGAGCGATCGCTCCGACCATATCCCAAAGGGCATTGCGCTCCGTCTGCTCGCGATCTTTGCGCTGGCGAGCATGATGGCGCTGATCAAGCTGGCCGAGGGCGGCGGGGCGACCTTGCCCGAGCTGTTATTCTTCCGTCAGCTATGTGCGCTGCCTGTCGTGATGATCTGGCTGGCCAACGGCCCCGGAATTGCCAGCGTGCGCACCCAGCGGATCGGATCGCATACCAGACGCATGCTGATCGGCCTGTGCGGGATGGTCGGCAACTTCGCGGCAGTATTGCTGCTGCCACTGGCCGAGGCCACGACGCTGGGTTTCACGGTGCCGATCTTCGCCACGATCCTGGCGGCCGTGCTTTTGCGCGAGCAGGTTGGCCGGCATCGCTGGATCGCAGTGGTGATCGGCTTTGCCGGGATATTGATCGTGGCGCAGCCGGGCGGCGGGCATTTCCCGCTGGCGGGCGCGCTGATCGGGCTGAGCGGGGCGCTGTTCACGGCCCTGGTCTCGATCGAACTGCGCCAGTTGAGCCGCACCGAGGATACCGGGACGATCGTATTCTGGTTCTCTTTGCTGTCCCTGGTGCCGCTGGGCATCGCTTATCTGTTCTTTGCGCAGCCGCATACCGGATGGGTGTGGGCGACGATGCTGGCAGCAGGCCTGATCGGCGGAATCGGGCAAATGGCACTTACCGGGGCGCTGCGGTTCGCGCCGGTCTCGGCAGTGCTGCCAATGGATTATTCGAGCCTGGCTGGCTGTTCTTCGGCGTGCTGCCGACGCCCTATACCTGGCTGGGCGCGCCGGTGATCATTGGGAGCGGGCTGTATATCGTATGGCGTGAACGGGTTCGGAAACAGGAGAAGCCGGTGGAGACCGGGCTTTGAGCGCGGAAGTTTAGGCGAAGTTTACACCAAGTTTACACTATCAGCATTCTGCGCTGCCGCGATTTTCGGCGTTTCAAAGAGCCGGCCCACAGCATCGACCGGCCCAGCCAAGCAGCCGAAATCCTACATTGCAAGGCTTCGACAGGCTCAGGATGCGCGGGGCTCAGGCTCCCAGCGCCAGCGCCACGAGAATAATCCGATAGTGATCGGCAGCGTGGAATAAAGGAAAGGCGCGAAGACATGCGGGCCGGGGATCATCGCGAGGATGGTCGAGGCTGCGCCGGTCGTGGCGAGGATTGTCCAGATCCAGCTCTGGCCGGCAGCAGCGCGGCGCTTTTCGGGATCGAGATCCTTGTTGCGCAGCGCATCGCGGAACAGGAACACGGTGACCAAAGACATTGCGGTGAAGCCCATGCCGTAGATCGTGAAGAGCTGGCCGAGGCTGCCGCGATACGCACCCGGCTGGCCGCCGAGGAATGCGGCGAAGGCCACCGCCATTGAGCGCAACGGCACGATGTACACCAACACCATGAAGACGAGCAGCAAGGTGAGCAGCAGCGAGCGCCAATCGCCGGTGCCACGCAGGCTGCGCCACTGGAGGTGGCTGAACCAGAACAATGCGATGATCGCGAAGCCGATGGCGAAGCTCGGGATCGCGGCGAAGGCACTTTCGAGCGTGGCGGAATCGGCGGCGGAACCGCCTGCCCCGACGACCATCAGCGACACCGCGAAGGCGAAGGCCGCGTCGGTGAAATTGTCTACGCGCGCGGTCATCTCAGGCGTCATGGCGGTACACCAATATGAGGTTGTTGGCGGGCATCGGGACGACGCGTTCGAGGGTCAGACCGTGCGCGGCAGCGGCTTTCGCAACATCTTCGACGAAGCGCAGGCCGTAATCGGGAGACTTGTCCTTGAGCCACAGTTCGAACTGCTCGTTCGAAGGCGCGGTCTCGACGCCGTGCTGGCGATAGGGGCCGTAGAGGATCAGCGGCGCGCCGGGGGCGAGCAAGCGCCCTGCCCCGGCCATCAGCCCGAGGGTCGCGGCCCAAGGACTGATATGGACCATGTTGATGCAGAGGATCGCGTCGGTGGCCGTGACCGGCCACTCGGCTGCGGCATCCAGCGCGAGCGGCGCGCGGACATTTGCGAGATCCTCGGTCCATTCGGCGATAGAGGCTTGCGCGTCCGCATCCGGGTCGCTCGGCTGCCATTCGAGCGCGGGGAAACGAGTCGCGAAATAGGCGCAATGCTCGCCCGAGCCACTGGCGATTTCGAGGACGAGGCCCTGTTTCGGCAGCGCTTCCGCGAGCACAACGGCAATCGCATCGCGGTTGCGCGCGGTGGCCGGGGCGTGGCGTTTCATGCGCCGCGCGCTTCCGCCAGGAGCCGGCGAGCGCGGAGGAACATCTCGACGCGGGTTGCGGTGAGCAGGCCGAGGGCGAGCGCGATCAGCACGTCGGTCATCGCGATGACATCGAAATGCACGCCGGGGATGCCCAACGCTTCGGCGTTGCGCGCGGCCGAGCGGAGGACGATCAGACCGAGCAGCAGCAGGATCGCAGCGGGCGAGCCCTTCTGGCTGATCTCATGCGTTTCGGGATCAACCGTGATCCGCATCATCTTGCCGCGTTGCCAGCCAATCGCCGCGCCGATCGCCAGCGCGATGGCGCAATAGAGCCACACCATCCCATGCGGCGGCAGGTTCCAGAAGGTGATGCCGGCGATCACGCAGTAGAGCGCAGGCACGATCCACAGCCGCTCGATCTTGAGCGGGCGCTCCCGGCTCATGCTTCGCAGGCGGAAGAACAAGACGATGGTGATGATGACGGCGGGGATGGCGTAGCTGAGCCAGCCCTGTGGGTGCGCGGTGTTCATAACCGCATCATTACGGCTGCGACGCGAATGGCAAGCCGTTGCGGTGCGGCGCGTTCTTGTTCATCACGCGGATATGCAGATCGACCAAGACAGCCCGCGCATCAAATTCCCGCCACCGCTTGCCTTTATCGGCACGTTGCTGGCCGGCTGGGTGCTGGAGCGGTGGATCGGCTATCCCGCGATTCCGGTGATTCCCTACGGCTTGCTGTACAAGCTCGGCATGCTCGCTTTGGTGCTGGGCGCGGCGATCATCCTGACCGCACAGGGCCTGTTCCTCCGCTCCAAGACCGATTCGCGGCCATGGAAAGCGGATCAGAATCTGATCTTCGATGGTGTCTACAAATGGTCGCGCAATCCGATGTATCTGGGGATGGCGCTGGTTTACCTGGGGCTGACGATGCTGAACGATAGCGGGACGCAATTGTGCCTGCTGCTGCCGCTGATGTTTGTGATCCAGAAGGAAGTGATCGAGCCGGAAGAGGCGTATCTGGCGCGCACATTTGGCGAGCCGTATCTGGAGTATCAGGCTCGGGTGCGGCGGTGGATTTGAGCTGCGTTCTCCTGCGAAAGCAGGAGTCCAGAGTTGCTTAGCGCAACGCTCATAACCCCGGACCCCTGCTTTCGCAGGGGAACGGGTTCCGCTTTAATTCCTAGTTACTTCCGCGCCTTACGCGCAGCGTAGCGGGCGTCGCGAGCGGCCTTGGCTTCTGCGGCGGAGGGGATCGCGAAGGACTTGGCGATCTTTTCCTTGGCGGCGCGGGCGGCTTCCTCGGCTTCTGCCTTGGCAGCGGCTTCGGCGGCTTCCTGCTCAGCCTTGGCAGCCGCGATCGCAGCCTTTTTGGCGGCGCGCCCGGCTGCTTCTTCGGCTTCCTTCTTCTCGCGCGCAGCGCGGCGCTCGGCCAGTTCGGCCTCGCTCAGCTTGGGCGCGGCCTTCATCTTTTCGAGCAGCGCCTTCTTGGCATCCGCCGAACGATCGGCGCGGTCGCGGAAAGTGTCGTTATACGTCATACTTCGATCATAACTCCTGAGCAGCTATTCTGCTGCTTGTGCCTGGGACGGTTCCTTCCAAGCCAGCACTGGCTTGCGCGCGGCGAGCGTCTCATCGAGACGACGGCGCGGTGCAAAGTGCGGCGCAGTCCGGATCGCCGGGTCGCCGCCCTTAGCGCGTTCCGCCACAGAACGGAAGGCTCCGATAAATTGATCGAGCGTAGCCTTGCTCTCGGTCTCGGTCGGTTCGACCAGCATAGCGCCGTGAACCACCAGCGGGAAATAGACCGTCATGGGGTGGAAACCCTCGTCGATCAGCCCCTTGGCGATGTCGATGGTCGAGAAACCTTCGGGCAATCCCTTATCGCTGAAGATAGCCTCGTGCATGCACGGGCCGGACTTGGCGAAGGGCGCGTCGAGCACGTCTTCCATGCTGCGCAGGATGTAATTCGCGTTGAGCACCGAATCCTCGGCGACCTGGCGTAGCCCGTCGGCGCCATGAGAGAGGATGTACGTGAGTGCTCGCGTAAACATGCCCATCTGGCCGTGGAAGGCAGTCATGCGGCCGAAGGTACCAGCGTGATGCTCGCCTGCGGTTTCTTCCTCGACCAGGCGGAAATGGTCGCCGTCGCGTTCCACGAAGGGGAGCGGCGCATAAGGCGTGAGCGCTTCGGAAAGCACCACCGGACCCGAACCGGGGCCACCGCCGCCATGCGGGGTGGAGAAGGTCTTGTGCAGATTGATGTGCATCGCATCGATGCCGAGATCGCCCGGACGGACGCGACCGACGATGGCATTGAAGTTCGCGCCGTCGCAATAGACGTAGCCGCCCGCCGCATGCACCGCGTCAGAGATTTCGCGCATTTCGCGCTCGAACAGCCCGCACGTGTTGGGATTGGTGATCATCACGCCGGCGATGTCGGGCCCGAGTCGCGACTTGAGCGCGGCGAGATCGACGCGGCCATCGTCGGTGGCGGGAATATCCTCGACCGTGAAGCCTGCGAAGGCTGCGGTGGCGGGGTTGGTGCCGTGCGCGCTGATCGGAACGAGCAGGATCTTGCGCGCCTGTTCACCGCGGGCATCGAGCGCGGCGCGGATCGCGAGGACGCCGCAGAGTTCGCCATGCGCGCCGGCCTTGGGGCTCATCGCGACTGAGTGCATGCCGGTGAGGGTGATCAGCCAATGGGCTAGCTGATCGATGACTTCGAACGCGCCCTGGCAGCTATCCACGGGCGTGAGCGGGTGGAGATCGGCGAAACCGGGAAGGCGCGCCATGCGCTCGTTGAGGCGCGGATTGTGCTTCATCGTGCAGCTGCCGAGGGGGAACAGGCCCAGATCGATGGCGTAATTCTGGCGGCTGAGGCGGGTGTAATGGCGCACCGTCTCGGGCTCGGACAGGCCGGGGAGGCCGATGTCCGCGTTGCGCTCAAGGCCCGCGAGGCGCGACTTGCCCGTGGGCACTTCGCCGAAATCTACGCCCGTGGTGTTGATCGAGCCGATTTCGAAGATCAGCGCCTCCTCCAGCATCAGGGCGCGGTTGCCGGTAAAGGTCGCGGCGTCGCTGCTGCCTGCTTCGGGAGTGGTGGGGCGCCAGCCGCTTGCGTTGATCGCGCTCATGCCAGTGCCTCCCGGAGTGCGGAGGCAAGGGTTTCCACGTCCTCCTTGGTGGTGGTTTCGGTGACGGCGACGACAAGGCCGTTCTCCAGGCTCGCTTCGCCCGGATAGAGGCGGCCGAGCGAGACGCCGGCGAGGATGCCGTTCTGCGCGAGATCGCGAACTACAGGGCGCGCTTCCTTCGAGAGCTTCAGGGTGAACTCGTTGAAGAAAGTCGGGGTCACCAGTTCGACGCCGGGGACGCTGGCCAGCACATCGGCGGCGGCAGAGGCGCCGGCATGGTTGATCGCGGCGAGCTGGCGCAGGCCCTTCTCACCCAGCAGGGTCATATGCACCGACCAGGCGAGCGCGCACAGCACCGAGCTGGTGCAGATGTTCGACGTCGCTTTCTCGCGGCGGATATGCTGCTCGCGGGTGCTGAGCGTGAGGACGAAACCGCGCTTGCCCTCGGCATCCACGGTCTCGCCACAAAGGCGCCCGGGCATCTGGCGGACCAGCTTTTCCGAGCAGGCGAAGAGCCCGACATACGGCCCGCCGAACTGAAGGCCGACGCCGATCGACTGGCCCTCGCCAACGACGATATCCGCGCCCATTTCGCCGGGCGACTTGATTGCCCCGAGCGCGACTGGCTCGGTCACCACCGCTACCAGCAGCGCCTTCTTGGCGTGGCAGGCGTCCGCAAGCTTGGAGAGATCGGCGATGCGGCCGAGGATGTCGGGATATTGGACGACGACGCAGCTGGTGTCGTCATCGATCCGGGCGATCAGATCGTCGGTGTCGGGCGTCGGGGTCAGCGTCGGGATCGAAGTGACGAGCTGGTCGCCGGTGAACTTCGCCATGGTGTTGGCGACCGAGACGTAATGCGGGTGGAGACCGCCCGAGAGGATCGCCTTGCCGCGCTTCGTTACGCGGCGGGCCATGACGATAGCTTCCCAGCATGCCGTCGAGCCGTCGTACATCGATGCATTGGCGACGTCGCAGCCGAGCAGGCGCGCGACCTGCGACTGGAATTCGAACATCATCTGGAGCGTGCCCTGCGCGATTTCGGGCTGGTACGGCGTGTAGGCGGTGAGGAACTCGCCGCGCTGGATCAGGTGATCGACGCTCGCGGGGACATGATGCTTGTATGCCCCGCAGCCCAGGAAGAACGGACCGTCGCCGGCGGCGAGATTCTTCTTCGCCAGCGCCGACATGTGGCGCTCGACCGCGAGTTCGCTGGCGTGGAGCGGCAGGCCGGGGATCGGGCCATCAAGCTGCGCGACGCCGGGGACATCGACGAAGAGGTCGTCGATCGAGCTGGCGCCGATGACGCCGAGCATCTCGGTGCGGTCGGTGGGGGTAAGGGGCAAATAGCGCATCGGATTTCCTTCTCCCCTTCCGCTTGCGGGAGGGCCTGTAAAACTGGGGACTGCGCGTGCGGACGCGCCCTCCCCTAGCCCCTCCCGCAAGCGGGAGGGGGAATTAGAAGGTCACAGCTTGCTCACGAACTCGGCATAGGCGCTGTCGTTCATCAGGCTTTCGACCTCGCTGGGATCGCTCAGCGTGATCTTGAAGAACCAGCCGTCGCCTTCGGGGTCTTCGTTGACCAGTTCGGGCGTGTCGGCGAGGGCCTCATTGCCTTCGATGACGGTGCCGGAGACCGGCGAATAGACGTCGGACGCCGCCTTCACGCTCTCGACCACGGCGACGTCGTCGCCCTTGGTCAATTCCTTGCCCTCATCGGGCGTTTCAACGAACACGATGTCGCCAAGCTGGCTCTGGGCGTATTCGCTGATTCCGACCGTGCCGATGTCGCCATCGACTTCGACCCACTCATGATCTTCGGTGTAATAGCGGCTCATGGGTCAGGCTCCCTTTCTGACATAGCGATGAGGAACGAAGGGCATTTGCACGACCTCCGCAGTGTGGATTTTGCCGCGCTGGGCGAGCGTGACCTTACTGCCGACCGCCGATGACGCGACGGGGACATAGGCCATGGCGATGGGCTTTTGCGCGGTGGGCGCGAAGCCGCCGCTGGTGACGCGGCCGACTTCGGTGCCGTCTGCATCAACCACTGCCGCGCCTTCGCGGACCGGCTGGCGGCCATCGACAACGAGACCGACGCGCTTGAGGATCGGGCCGTTCTCGCGCTCAAGCATGATGCGTTCGTGGCCGGGGAAGCCGCCTTCCTCGCGGCGGCGCTTCTTGAGCGCGAAGCCCAGGGCAGCGGAGACCGGGGTGGTCTCGGTATCGAGATCGTGGCCGTAGAGTGGGAGATCCGCCTCAAGCCGCAGCGAATCGCGGGCGCCCAGGCCGATCGGCTTGACCTCAGGCTGAGCGGTCAGTGCGTCGGCTATCGACTCGGCCGCTTCGCCCGGAAGCGAGATCTCGAAGCCGTCCTCGCCGGTATAGCCCGAGCGGCTGATCCACAGATCATGGCCCTGCCACTGGAACAGGCCGCCCTGCATGAACACAAGCGCTTCCACGCCGGGGATCAGGCGGCCGAGCGCCGTGACTGCTTCGGGGCCTTGCAGCGCGAGCAATGCCTGCTCGTCCATATGGTTGATCTCGATCTCGTCACCCAGATGCTCGCGGAAATGGGCGATATCGTCCCATTTGCAGGCACCGTTTACGACCATGTAGATCGAGCCGTCATCGCGCTTGGTGAACATCAGATCGTCGAGAATGCCGCCATTTTCGGCGAGCAGCAGCGAATAGACCGGGTTGCCGGGCTTCGCGGCGGCAATGTCCGCCGGCATCAGTGTCTCAAGTGCGGCCTCCACGCCCGGGCCGGAGAAGATCAGCTGGCCCATATGGCTGACGTCGAACAGCCCGGCATGCTCGCGCGTCCAGAGATGCTCGGCCATGATGCCTTCGTACTGGACGGGCATTTCATAGCCCGCGAAGGGCACCATGCGGCCGCCGTGTGCGCGGTGCCACGCGTCTAGCTGCAGCGTACCGAGCGCGGGCGCTTCTTCGCCATCGGATTCGCCGCTGAGTTCCTGGCTCTGGACGTCTTGGCTCATCGGGTCGCGCTCCGCGGCAGGGGGTCAAACGACGAATCCGCGCTGCCAAGCGCCAAAATCCATCGCCCCCTCTGTCACGGGAACCTGAGAGCTTTCCCCCGGATCAGGTCCGGGGTTACCCCTTCGGTGGCCAGCCTTTCGGCGGGCGCTTTCCAGAGTGTCTTGGCGTGCGCGGTCCCTGTTGCCTGAGAGATTCCGGGGCGGTTGCTCCTTCGGCGGCGGCTAAAAGCCACGCTCTCCCGCGCATGCATTACGACAAGGGCAGCCTTGGCGACCGCCCCGATTCGAGTCAACGCAGAACTCAAAAATCCTCCCGTGGCGGGGGAGGATATTCTTGGCTTAGCGCGTCATGTTGTACTTGAGCTGGTCGTCGGTCAGCTGGAAGCCGACCAAAGCCTCGAAGGTTGCCGAGAGCACGGCCTGGCGCACGGAGGGATCGGCGAGCGGGTCCATTGCCGCTGCTTCTTCACCGGCCTTGCGCTTTTCGGTCAGGCGGCGGCGAACGTCTTCGGGAAGCGTTGCGGCGGCGCGATCGACATAGCTGGTTGCCGTGCCCTTGGTGCTGGCACGGGTCTGCCCGGCTTCGAAGCGCACGGTCACGCGATCGATGCTCTTGGCGATCACCGAGGTGCTGCCGCGCACCACCGTGACGAAGTAAGGCAGGCTGACGTCGCGCGCTTCGCCGGCGGTGCGGCGCGTGGCGAGAATTTCGAAATTGATCGTGGTGACGATGCGATCGCCCGTGTCATCACAGGTCGAGGTGACGTTGGTCATCGTCGCGGCAATGTCGATCGCAGCGGCTTCGCGGCTGGCAGGCGGATTGAACTGGGTGATGTCACCCGTACCGGCGGGCACCCCGACGCGCGGGCAGGCCGAGCGCAGTGCAGTGATACCGCCATCGGTGATCTCGCCGGTGCGGGAGCAACCGCCGGCAGCAAGCAGGACAAGGGCGGAGATTGCGAGCTTGCGAACCAAGATGGGCACCTTTCGAAACACGGACGCGGGCGGGGCCCGGAAACGGCGGGCACCATAGGAACCGCCTTCCGCACAAGCAAGCAATCGCGTAGGAGCGCGAGCAACATGTCTGAACCACTCAAACCCGTTCTCGAAGTCCGCATCGCCGCGCCGCGTGGCTTTTGTGCCGGCGTCGATCGCGCGATCCGCATTGTCGAGCTGGCGATCGAGAAATACGGCGCCCCGGTCTATGTCCGGCACGAGATCGTCCACAACAAATTCGTGGTCGATACGCTGAAGGCACAGGGCGCGATATTCGTCGACGAACTCGATCAGGTGCCGGATGGCGTGCCGGTGGTATTTTCGGCGCATGGCGTGCCCAAAGCGGTTCCGGCCAAAGCCGAGGAACGCGGCCTCGAATATCTCGACGCGACGTGCCCCTTGGTTTCCAAGGTGCATCGCCAGGCCGAGCGGCTGGTCGCTTCGGAGCGGCATATATTGTTCATCGGGCATGAAGGGCATCCCGAGGTCATCGGGACTTTCGGCCAGGTTCCCGCGGGCGCGATGACGCTGATCGAGACGCCGGAAGATGCCGAAGCCGTGACGGTGGCGGATGCGGATAACCTAGCGTTCCTGACGCAGACCACGCTTTCGGTGGATGACACGGCGGCGACGCTGGCCGTGCTCCAGCGGCGCTTTCCGGCGATCCTTGCGCCGGGACCGAACGACATTTGCTATGCGACCACCAACCGCCAGGGCGCAGTCAAGGCGATTGCCAGCGGGGTCGATCTGATGCTGGTGATCGGCAGCCCGAACTCAAGCAATTCGCTGCGGCTGGTGGAAGTTGCCGAGCGGCAGGGCACGACTGCCTATCTGATCCCGCGCGCAGGCGATCTGGATTGGGACTGGCTGGCGGGCGTTGGCACGCTGGGTATCAGCGCGGGTGCTTCGGCGCCGGAATTGCTGGTGCGCGAGCTGATCGCCAAGCTTTCCGAGCGCTTCGACGTCAACGAGCGCGAAGTAGAGACCGTCAAGGAAAACGTTGTCTTCAAGCTGCCTCGCGGCCTCGAAGCCGCATAATGGCCGTTTACACGCAGGTGTCGGCGGAGGCGCTATCCGCGTTCCTGAACAAGTTCGATGTGGGCGAACTGGTCTCCGCCAAGGGGATTGCCGAGGGCGTCGAGAATTCGAACTATCTGGTCGATACGACCAAGGGCCGCTTCATCCTGACGCTGTATGAAAAGCGCGTTGCGGCGGACGATTTGCCCTATTTCATGGCTCTGCTCGACCATCTCGATGGCAAGGGCCTCGCGGTGCCGCCAGCGATCAAGGATCGTGCGGGCGCCGAGATCCATGAACTGGAAGGGCGCCCGGCGTGCCTGATCAAGTTCCTGACCGGCGTTTCGGTGACGACGCCCACGGCGGCGCAGGCGATTTCGGCGGGGGCCGCGATGGGCCAGATGCACGCGGCGCTGGAGGATTTCACGCTGACGCGGCCCAATTCGATGGGCGTGGAGAGCTGGGCGCCATTGCTGGAGCGATGCGGCCAGAGCCTGGATCAGATTGCGCCGGGGCTTTTCAACCGGCTCTCCAATGCATTGGAGCGCATCGTCGCGCGCTGGCCGCAGCATTTGCCGACAAGTGCAGTGCATGCGGATCTTTTCCCGGACAATGTGCTGATGCTCGGCGAAAAGGTTACCGGGCTGATCGACTTTTATTTCGCCTGCACCGATGTTCGCGCATATGATCTGGCGGTGATGCACGGCGCATGGGCGTTTGACGCGGCCGGGCACAAATATGACGCGGCGATCGGCAAAGCCCTGGTCGCGGGCTATACGACCGCCTTCCCGCTCAGCGATGCCGACCACTTCATGTTCGCGGA
>JAZKJE010000074.1:0-24719 GCA_040384525.1 Pseudomonadota bacterium | reverse complement strand
TCAGCGATGCCGAACGGGCAGCGCTTCCGGTTCTGGCGGAGGGCGCTGCATTGCGCTTCCTGCTCAGCCGGGCGTGGGACTGGCTGAATACGCCTGCCGACGCGATCGTGACGCGGAAAGACCCCCTCGCCTATCTGCGCCGGCTCGATTTCTACGAAGCACATGGGGCCGAACTTTTCGCATGACCGAACTCACCGACGAACTCCCCCATGTCGAGATCGCCACCGATGGCGCGTGCAAGGGCAATCCCGGGCGCGGCGGATGGGGCGCGTTGCTGCGCATCGGCGGGACCGAGAAGGAGCTCTCGGGCGGCGAGCCGCATACCACCAATAACCGTATGGAGCTGATGGCGGCGATCCGGGGCTTGCAGGCGCTCAAGCGGCCATGCCGCGTGACGCTATCGACCGACAGCCGTTATGTGATGGATGGCCTGACCAAATGGATCCATGGCTGGATGAAAAATGGCTGGCGGACGGCATCGCGCGATCCGGTCAAGAATGCCGATCTGTGGCAGGAATTGCTCGCCGCCGCAAAGCCACACCGCATCGAATGGAAATGGGTGAAGGGCCATGCCGGCCACCCGGACAATGAGCGGGCAGACCGGCTGGCGAGCGACGCGGCGCTCGCCAACTGATCGATCAGCTATTGTCTTCGGTGGGTGCGCCCGGGCCATTCTTCTGGATCGAAGCGATGGCGTTCTGGGCCGAGGACTTGCTGGAATAGCCCTGGGTCGAGAACATGATCTCGTCATTATATTTGAAGCGGACGCGGAACTCGCCCGCGCTGTCCTTATAGATTTCGAACTTGTGCGCCATCCGATCTCTCCTGCTGGAACTGATCGAGGTTAGTCCCAATCACTCCCCTGCGCCAGCACGGTTGAGCGCACAGAATCCTCGCTTAGGCGGCCATTAGCTGGCGCATCATGTCACTGCGAACTTCGTTGCGCTTCTCGCGGATCATCTCGGGGATCAGGAACGCATCGACGAGCAACCAGATAAAGCCGACAACGAAGAAATAAGAGACGATCTGGAGGATCGCAGTGCCCGGCCGGCCGAGATAGAAACGGTGGCCGCTGACGAACCAGAGGAAGAACCAGAGAAGATAAGCGGCACCCGTACTCGGCCCGTCATTGGTGACGCGCTGCTCGACCAGCATGAGTTCGGCGGTGGTGAGTGCCATGATCCAAATCCCCGGATGTACTGCGCGAGTTTATGGCGGAATCGAGCGCGGATCAATTCATTGGCAAAAGCGCCAGACGACGCGGAGCTTATTCGCCTTTGGCGACGAAGAACTTGTCGATGACGTCCTTGGCCAGCCGCGCGGGGCGCATGGTCTCGGCATCGAGGCAGCACCAGCTGGATTTCACTTCGGCGAGGACTTCGCCGCCGCGCTTGATGATCGTTTCGTAGAATGCGCGGGCGCCCTGCACCTTTTCCAGCAACACGGTCGCGACGACATCGTCATCGAGGAAGGCCGGACGCCGATAGGTGATCTCGTGCTTGAGCGCGACCCAGAGATGCTCGGCGACCGCTTCGACGGGCGCCAGATGCTGCCAGTGGCTGATCACCGCTTCCTGAACCCATTTCAGATAGGACGCGTTGTTCACATGCCCCATGAAATCGATATCGTCCTGTGCGACGTCGATCGGAAAATCATAAGGGATGGCGGTTGCGGTCACGCGGATGTCATAGCCTGACGTCCACGTAAACGCGATCAAAATCTATGGAAACCCGCAGAAAAGCTGGGTTTTCTTGAGAGGCGCGGTTTCCGTAACGGCAACCACCGATGGTAAGACCAATCAGCGATAGACGGCGTCAGGCAGGTCCGATCCTGAGCCGCTTGGCGACGCTGTCTCGCTGGGCATCGAGTTCGTGGCGGGCGCGCTCCATCACCTGGAGTTCGGTGGCTTCGAGCAGATCATCGACCACCCCGCGAAGATGCCGCTGCATCGCGCTGCGCGCCGCATGCGGATCGCGCGCTTTCAGCGCTTCGAAAATCGGGCTGTGCTCCGCGATACGCGGCGCGATGCCCCCGCGCCGGGCTCGCGCGAACATGTTTGCAGCGAGCGGCGATTTGACCCGCAAATCCCACAGATATTCGATTACGCTGCGGATGGCGGCGTTTCCGGTGGCATTGGCGATGGCGAGGTGGAAGCGGCGATCGGCGTCCATCACTGCCGGTTCATGCGGATCGTCGGCAGCCATTTCCTGCAATGACGCAGCGATCTCGGCCAATTGCTCATCGGTGATCGAGACTGCGGCGAGCGCGGCGGCTTCGCCTTCGAACAGGATTCGCGCCTCGGTCAGATCGAACGCGCCGATATCGAAATTGAGCGCATCCTCACGCTGGCCGGTCCCGAGATCGCGCTTGGTGACATAGAGGCCGGAGCCGTGCCGCGCCTCGATCCAGCCGCGCATCTCCAGCGCGATCATCGCTTCGCGAATCGTAGGGCGGCTGACCTTGTATTCCTCGGCCAGATCGCGTTCGCCCGGCAGCCGTGTGCCGACGGACCAGCGACCCGCTTCGATACCTTCGGTGATCGACGCAGCCACCTTTTGATACAGCTTGTTGCCGGTAATTTTCATGGGAGCCCCGATTGACGCTCTTGTCGTAGGTTGGCCCGCTTGCGGGAACAAGGAGATGTTGGTCAGGCCACTGCCGCCATCGTTCCGGGCCCGGCTCCGGGACTCAACTTAGTTGCGCAAACGCATCACCCCGCGACCTTTTTGTGCGCGGAGACTCAACTCATCGCAAGGCATGTTGCGCCGCAGCAGCTTTGCGGCTCCAATTGTGAACAGGGGAAGACAAGTTGGTTAAGCCGCTCGTTAACCAATGCGCGGCATAGTGACGTCGGAGGGTTCGTTTTCCGGGGTGGGAGTCGAAGAGCATGGGTGCGAAGATGAAACCGGCAGAAGGCGCTATGACGCTGGCCGAGATGAAAGAATTTGCCGGGTTTAGCGCAGCGACGCAGCGTTATGTGCGCCGCAGCCTGGACATCGGCCTTGAGCGCGACGACGCGCTGGAGCGCTGGTCGCGCGACGGCACCGAAGCCGCCAGCATCCGCGCACAGGCCCGCATGTATGACCGCTTCCACGAAGTTCGCGCGCTGATGCCCGATGACGCGGATCTCGATTCGATCGAGCCGTTCATGGCGCCGCTCGTCACCATCGCTGCTTTCGATCTGGGCCAGGGCCGGATCACCACCTTCTCGGCATTCCGTTTCCTGTACGAGCGGCTGATCGGGGCCGAGGTTCGTCCGTGGCTTCCGGCGGCATTCTGCGCTGCAGCGGCCCTGCCGCACCTGCACCCGGATCTGCGCCGCAAATTGCTTCAGTCGATCAGCGAAGCCGCAGCGACCGCTTCGGGCTGGTCGAACCGTCAGCCGGCTTTCTTCCCGCAATGGGTGGAAAAGGTCGATCCGGCGGCAATGTCGAACTGAATTTCCTGGCGGGCAGCCCTTAGCGGCACGCCCGCCAGCCCATCTCGCCCCGCTGGGCCTGATCGAAATGCAGATGATCCCGGTGTGCCGCGTTGTAATCGGGCGAAAGTACGGTCGAGAACAATTTGCAGCCGCCCGTGCGGATTTCGCGCAGGAAGGCGGCCTTCTCGGCTCCCCCCTCGCCCTTCGCATTCCAATCTTCCAGCACGCTGATCCGCTCGCCGTTCGACAGGCGGAAGGCGGCTATATCGAGCGCATCGGCAGTAGCATGTTCGCTCCAGTCGCCCGCGCTGCGGCCATAGATGCGGCGGCAGGAATAGCTGCCGAGATGCTCGATCCGCGACACCTTCGCGCCGAAATGGCGCTGCGCGGCGGGCTGGACGACGTTCCATTCCCAAACCGCGAGCGCCGCCGCGACCGCGCATGAGGTGCCGAGGCCAGCGGGATTATAGTCAATCTCCCGCGATCCGCCCTCGCCGAACCGGACTCCATCCGAATAGCCGCATTGCTCCTCCGCCTTGACCGGGGAAAGCATCGTGTAACGCACCCCAGCGGCGCGGAGCAGCGCGCGGCACTGGGCGTAATCGTCGGTAAGCCCGGCGAGCTTGCGTCCCGTAAACGCGCCCACCGGCTGACCCAGATCGAGCCGGGTCCAGGGCAAATCCTGCGGACGCCCGCGCAGCATCGCAAAGCCGAGCAGCAGCGCGCCCGCGATGAGCGTGAAGATCAGCCCCGCCGTGATCGCCTGCCGCACGCCTCTCACAGGCGCATCGCCTCGCCCAGCGGCTGGGCAGTGATCGGATAGCCGAGATCATCGGGGATGCAGAGGAACTGCGCCCCGTCGCGATCCTCTATCCACGGCGTGACGGTGCGGATTTCGTGGGCGCGGGCATCGGCGACGGCCTCGTCATACGAAGCATAGAGGGCGAGGCGATCCAGATTGCGCCGGGTGGGGAAGATGATCTTGATCTCGCCGCGATCCGCCGCATCGAGGATCGATTGCGCGCTTGCCCAGAAGACGCGGACATTCTCATTGCCGTCGACCACCGGCTCGGCGCCCCGAGGCGCGCGGGCGAGATAGAAGCGGGTGTCGAACACCTTGTGGCGGACGTTATCAGGCAACCAGCGCGCGAAGGGGACGAGATCGTCGAGCGCCAATTGTCCGCCTGCTTCGGCGAGCAATGCCGCGAGGGCCTCGCCCGCATAGAGCCGCTTGCCGAGCGCGGGGATTGTTTCCTCGGGGATGCGAATGCCGACCGCAACGCCGGCTTCCTCAAGCGTCTCGCGCACGGCGGCGATGCGTGCGGCGAGATCGTCGCGCTCGCCTTCAAGCGTCGCAGCGAGCGTGTAATCGCCCGGATCCACGCGTCCGCCGGGGAACACCAATGCCCCGGCCGCGAACGACATCGCGGCAGCGCGCTCGACCATCAGAAGCTCGGGCGCGCCAGCCCCTTCGCGCATCACGATCACGGTTGCTGCGGGAATCACCTCGGTTTCGGCCATGCGCCCCGCTTAGGGCGCGAGGGCCCGGCTCACCAGCCCTTGGTCTTCAACCGTACCTTCGCGACCATCGTGTGAGACGTGAGGAACAGCGTCTTGCCGTCTTCGCCGAAGCAGCAATTGGCGACCGCCTTGCCCGTCGCGATCAGGCCCAGGCGCCTGCCCTCCGGCGAGAGGATATAAACCCCGCCCGGCCCGGTCGCGAAGATGCGGCCAGCGGCGTCGACTTTGAGCCCATCGGGAAGGCCGCGCAGCTTGTTTGCGACCTCGGCGCGGAAATCATGGAACAGACGGCCTTCGTCCATCGCGGTGCCGTCGGCTGCGAGTTCGTAGACGCGGATTTCGGGACGGTCGGGATCGGAGAGCGCCACATAGAGCAAGGACTGATTGGGCGAGAGCCCAACGCCGTTCGGGCGCTTGAGCGAGTTATCGACCAGCCCGACTTCGCCACCGGTGACGTCGACATGATAGAGGCCGTTGAACTCGATCTCCTTGAGCGGCGAATCATCGCCCTTCGAAAAGCCATAAGGCGGATCGGTGAAGTAGATTTTGCCGCCGCGGCTGATCGTCAGATCGTTGACGCTGCTGAAGCGCTTGCCGAAATATTTGTCCGCGATGATCGTCTTTTTCATGGTCTTGAGATCGATGCGGGCGACGGCGCGGGTGCCCGAATCGGCGATGACGAGGTGGCCCTGCGCATCGATTGCCATGCCGTTCGCGCCGGCTTCGCGCACGCCTTCGGGGATCGGCCCGGCAAGGCCGGAGGGACGCATGAACTCGGTGACCGGCTTGCCCGGCTTCCACTTGTAGCAGACGTTCGAGGGCGGATCGTTGAACAGCAGATAGCCGCCCTGCTTCACCCAGACCGGCCCCTCGGCCCATTGATAGCCGGTGCCGATCACTTCGATGGGCGCGTTCACATCGAGCACGGCATCGAGCGCGTCATCGAATTTGGTGATGCTGCCAACGGTCTCGGCATGCGCGAGGCCGGAGACGAAGGGTGCGGCGGCGATGCCGGCCAGAACTGCGCGGCGCGTTGTTCGGATCATTGTATTTCCCTCACACGAAATTCCAGAGCAGCCCGGCCATCGCGAAGACCACCGCGCCCGCGATGGTGGCGCAAAGCGTCCAGCTGCGGAAGGTCTGCGCCTCGGTCAGTCCAAGATATTGCTTCACCAGCCAGAAGCCGGTGTCGTTGACATGGCTGGCGATCGACGCGCCTGCGCCGATGGCGATGGTGACGAGCGCGATGCGGCTGGGCGAGAGCCCGGCAGCTGCGATCAGCGGGGCCGCCAAGCCCGCGGCAGTGACCATCGCGACCGTCGCCGAGCCTTGCGCGATCCGCACGAACGCGGCGAGCAGGAAGGCGAAGACCAGCACCGAAACTTGCGCGGAGGCGACGGCGGCGGTGACTTGCTGCCCTGCCCCGCTCTGGATCAGCACCTCCTTATATGCCGCACCGGCACCCACCACGAGGACCATCAGGCCCGCAGGCTCGAGCGCCTTGGTCATGATGCGCGAGATCGTGTCGAGCGGGGCATTCACGCGAAAGCGCAGCCATGCCGTGACCGAGAGGGTTGCGAGGATCAAGGCGGTGAACGGGTGGCCGATGAACTGGAGCGCCGACTTGATCTGCCCTTCCGCCATGAATTGTCCCGCGACTGCCGCGAGCAGGATCAGCCCGAGCGGCACGAGCATCGCCACGAGTGCGGGCCAGAAGCCGATGGGATCGGTCTGCGGCGCATCCGCGTCGAGCATCGGCGGGGGTGACTGACCGCCCCAACCGGGGGCGCCATGCGCCAGCCGCGCGAAGACCGGCCCGGCGATGATCGCGGCGGGAATGCCGCAGATCAGGCCGTAAAATGCCAGCAGGCCGTAATCGGTGCCGATCAGTTCCGCGACCGCAACCGGGCCGGGGTGCGGCGGCAACAATGCATGCATGACGAGCAGGCCCGCAAGGAGCGGAAGCGCGAAATAAGTGATGCGGCGGTCTGCGCGCACCGCGAGCGTGGTGAGCAACGGCGCGAGGATGATGAAGGCGACGTCGAAGAAGAGCGGGATGCCGACGATGATGCCCACCGCAGTGAGCGCCCAGGGGATGCGCCGCTCGCCGAACATATCGAGCAGCCGGTGCGCGATGGCGTTCACCCCGCCCGACGCCTCGAGCAGCCCACCAAGGATCGCGCCGAGGCCGATCACCACCGCAACAAAGCCCAATGCCTCGCCTGTGCCCTTGCGGACGGCGGCGATCACCGATTGCGGGTCTGCACCAAAAGCGAGCCCCGTGATGAGCGCGACGAGCAGCAGCGCAAGGAAGGGCTGGAGCTTGAAGCGCAGCACGAGGACGATCACCGCGATGATGCTCGCGGTGACGATCAGCAGCGTGTGCCAGGGTTCGGCTATCATGCGATTTCCACCTTGGTTTCGATCGCGGAGGCAGGCACTTGCCCCTCGCTGGCTTGCGGGATTGCGAAGAGCGCGCGGGTGCGGATGTCGCCCGACGAACTGCCGATCATGATCTCGACCGATCCGGCCTCGACGATCCATTTGCCGCTTTGCCAGATCGCGAACTGGGCATGTTGGAGCGTGAAACTGAGCCTGCGGGTCTGGCCCGGCTCCAGCTTTACCCGCGCAAAGCCGCGCAATTCCTTCACCGGCCGCGCGACCGAGGCGACGGGATCGCGGAAATAGAGCTGGACGACCTCATCGGCGGCGACCGTGCCGCTGTTCGTGACCGCGACATGCGCGATGACGCGGCCAGGGCCGGATTCAAGCCGGACTTCGCCATAATCGAATTTCGAGTAGCTGAGGCCGTGCCCGAACGGGAACAATGGCCCGATATCCACGTCGCGGTAGCGCGCGCTGTCGATTGCGAAATCTGGATTGGCAGGGCGGCCGCTGGGCAGATGGGCGTAAGTCATCGGGGCCTGACCGGTGACGCGCGGCATGCCCATCGGCAGCTTGCCGCCGGGGGAGATTTTGCCGCTCAGGATTTCCGCGATGGCGGGGCCGCTCTCGATGCCGAGGAACCAGGTTTCGAGCACAGCGGGTATGCCCTTGAGCGCGGTCTCCAGCGCCATGGGGCGGCCATTCATCAACACCGCGACGACGGGCTTGCCGGTCGCCTTGATCGCTTCGACCAGAGCGGGCTGATTGCCGGGCAGGCCGATATCCGCCCGGCTACGCGCTTCGCCGGAGAGATCGAAATCCTCGCCAATCGCGAGCACCACGACATCCGCGCGCTTGGCGGCGGCGACTGCGGCGGGAATGTCCTTGCCGTCCGCGAATACCGCGTCCGGCATTGCGGCGCGGAGCGTGACGGCATTCTCGGGCAGGCCACGGGCGCGCCATGAGCCGAGCGTGGTGGACGCATCGTCGGCCAGTCCGCCGATCAGCGCCAGCCTGGCGCCGGGCTTGAGCGGGAGCAGCGCGCCTTCGTTCCTGAGCAGCACGACCGAGCGCTGCGCCAGATCGCGAGCGTTGCGCCGGTCGAGCGGTGCCTTTTCCTGCGCGGCATCGCCAAATGCGAAGGGATCGTCGAACAGCCCCAGCCGCTCCTTGGCAGCGAGGATACGCCCCACCGCCTGATCGATCAGCGGCAGCAGGCTGGCATCCGCGGAAACGGCTTCGGCGAGGTAGCCCGCATAGGTGCTGCTCGCCATGTCCATGTCGATCCCCGCGCGTAGCGCCAGCGCGGCGGCATCGACGAAATTGGCAGCCGTGCCGTGCGCGATCAGTTCGCGAATGGCGTTCCAATCGCTGACCATTAGCCCCTGATAGCCCCAGCGATCGCGCAGCAGCCCGCGTATCAGGGGCGCATGGCCGGTCATCGGCACGTCGCCGACATCGTTGAATGCGGCCATGAAACTGCCGGTGCCCGCCTGCGCCGCGGCATAGAAAGGCGGCAGATAGACTTCGTGGAGCGTCCGTTCGGAGATATCGGCGCTGTCGTAATCGCGGCCACCCGTGGCGGCGCCATATCCGACGAAATGCTTGGCGCAGGAGAGGATGCCCACGCGGCGGGCCGTGTCATTGGGCTCGAAGCCCTTCACCTGCGCGACGGCCATGCGCGATCCGAGATAGGCATCTTCGCCTGCCCCCTCGACCACCCGGCCCCAGCGCGCATCGCGGGCGACGTCGATCATCGGCGCGAAGGTCCAGTGCAGCCCCGCCGCCCATGCCTCTTCCGCTGCGATCCGCGCGGCGCGCTCGGCGACTTTCGGGTCCCAGCTGGAAGCCAGCGCAATCGGAACGGGGAGTGTGGTGCGATAGCCGTGGATCACGTCCATCGCGAACAGGAGCGGTATCTTCAGCCGCGTCTCGGTGATTGCGATGCGCTGGAGATCGCGCAGGGGTTCGGCACCGGCGACGTGGAGGAACGAGCCCATCTCGCCTTTGCGCACGCGATCGAGCATCGCCGCATCGAGCCGCGAATTGAGCGCGCGCTGCCGCCCGCCCGGGATCTGCGTCATTTGGCCGAGTTTCTCCGCCAGCGTCATCTCGGCGATCAGCGCTGCGATGCGCTTGCTTGGACGCCGCGTGGCTTGCGCAAACGCCATCGGCGCCACTGCGCTGCCCGCGAGCAGTGCCGCGGCGGCCACCACTTCGCGACGGTTCATGCCTTGAGCTTCACCGCGCGGCCTTCGCGCGCAGAGCGATAGATCGCTTCGATCAGCCGCATATCGCGCAGGCCCTCTTCGCCCGAGACGATCGGCTCACGCCCGCTCACCGCGCATTCGGCGAGGTGATCGAGCTGGCCGACAAACTGGTTCTTGCCCGCTGGCGTCAGCACAACCTGCTCGGTCTTGCCGCCCGTGCGCGCCCACATCTGATGCCCCTGATAAGGTGTGGCGGGCTCCATCCCCACCCAACCCTTGGTGCCGGTCACGCGGAAGGCGTTATGCCCCGAGCTGTAGCTGGACACGCAATTGGCGATGAGGCCGGAGGGGAAGCGCATCTGCCAATCGATGCGATCCTCGACATTCCTGAAGCGCGGATCGCTCTTGTCGGTCGATTCCATCGCGCTGACTTCGATGGGCTCCTCGCCCGCCAGATAGCGCGCGGCATTGAGGCTGTAGATGCCGATATCCATCATCGAACCGCCACCCGAAAGCGGCATATCGAGCCGCCACTGGTTCGGCTGAGCGAAGAAGCCGTGCTCGGCGGTGATCAGCGTTGGCCGGCCGACAAAGCCGCTCTTCACTAGCTGGATCGCGTGGAGATTATGCTGCTCGAAATGGCAGCGATAGCCGATCATCAGCTTGCGATTGGCTTTCCTGGCCGCAGCGATCATCGCCTCGCATTCGGCCGCAGAGACCGCCATAGGCTTCTCGCACAGCACATGCTTGCCCGCCTGGCTGGCGCGGATCGAATATTCGGCATGCATGGAATTGGGCAGCACGACATAGACCAGGTCGATGTCTGGATTGTCCTTGATCCGATCATAATCCGCGTAGGAATAACGGTGCGTTTTCGGGATACCGTATTCGGTGCCGTATTGCTCGAGCTTGGCGGGCGTCCCGCTGACCAGCGCCTTGAGCTCGGCAAACTCGCAATCTTTCAGCCGCGGCATGATCTGTTTGGTGGCGTAGCTGCCCAGCCCGACAATGGCATAGCCCAGCTTGCGCTTCGGCCCTTCCGAACCCCAGGCGAAGCGCGGCAGGGCGGAGCTTGCCAGCCCTGCGCCCAAGCCGCCCAGCAATGTACGTCGCGTGGTGATGATCCCCATAGCCGCCTCTCCCAAGCTTTTTGCCACAGTCCCGCAGGGCTGACTTTGCGTCAATCCCCGACCTTGGTAGCGCTATCAGCAAAGCTAGACGGCGCAAAGGCCGGTTATGTGAGCGCTAAAGGGGCAGCGTTACTATCGCCGCCAAGCCCCGCGGATCGCGATTGATGAGGGTCAGATCGCCGCCATGGGAGCGGGCCACGGCGCGAGCGCTGGGCAGGCCAAGCCCGATACCGCCGGTATCGCGATTGCGCGATCGTTCGCCGCGAAAGAAGGGCTCGAAGGCGCGATCGATATCCCCGGGCGGCATGCCCGGCCCTTCATCGCACACCTCGATGCGCACATGCTCCGGGTCCGCGCTCATGCTCACATCGGCGCCGCCGGCATATTTCACGGCATTGCCGACGAGATTGCCGAGCATCGCCTTGAGCGCGGCGGAATGGCCATGGATCACCACCGGCTCGCCCGGCGCGAGTGAGACCTTGGCGCCGCGATCGCTCAGATCGTCGATCACCGTTTCGGCGAGCGAGCGCAGATCGAGCGGACGGCGTTCGAGCAGCGTGTTTGTATCGCGGACATAAGAAAGCGTGGCGGCGAGCATCGCCTCCATGTCGCGGATATCGCCTTCGCAGGAAGTACGCAGGTCTTCGGGCGCAGCCTCAAGCCGCAGGCCGAGCCGCATCAGGGGCGTGCGCAGATCGTGCGCGACTGCGCCGACCACGTTCGCGCGATCGTCTACATAGCGATTGAGCCGGGCCTGCATCCGATTGAATGCCGATGCGGCTTCGGCGATTTCGCTGGGCCCTTCCATCGGAATAGGCGCGGCGCGCGGATCGCGGCCGAGCCGTTCGGCAGCTTCGGCAAAGGTGGCGATCGGCTTGGTCAGGCGCCGCGCGAGTGTCCAGGCGAAGGGAGCGACGGCTGCTGCCGAAAGCATGAGCCAGAGCAGGACGAACCAGCGCCACGGCTCGAAACCGCCCGAGCGGACCACGGTATATTCGCCGTTCGGATTGCGCAGCGACGCGATGAAATCGCCGGTCACGACTGCGGTGCGCGCGGCATCCACGCTGGCGGGCGCAACCGGCTCAGGAATGCCGGCACGGCTAAAGACCTGCTCGCGCTGGAGGAACGCCTTGGGGAAATGGATCTCGACGCGGCTGGGATCGATGCGCAGGGCGGTTGCGATAGCGAGGCCCAGCCGCTCCGCCCGCGGGTTCCAATTATAGCGTTCCAGGGCGGTGGCGCGCTCGACATCGAACACATTGGTGTGATCGGTGCCGCGCTCGAGCGCATCGGCAATCTCGCCCACAGTCGAGAGCCGTGCCGCGGGCGACTGGACCGCGATCAGCAAAGCGACATTCATCAACTGGACGACCGCGACGCAGATCAGCATCAACAGAAAAACGCGGAGGAACAGCGGCGAACGCGCCTGCCCCCAAATTTTCACCCGCGCGCGACTCGGGGCACGAAAAGATAGCCTTCGTTGCGGACGGTGCGGATGATCTCGTCACCGCCGGAACGCAATTTGCGGCGCAAGCGGCTGACCTGCACGTCGATTGCGCGGTCATACGCATCCGAATCCGGGCCGCGCGCTGCGGCCAGCAAGGCCTCACGCGAAAGCACCCGGCGGGGGCGTTCGATAAACACGCGGAGCACTGCGAATTCCCCGTCGGTGAGGCCGACCAGCACACCCTTGGGATCGAACAGCTCATGGCTGCCCAGATCGATCCGCCACCCTTCGAAGGTGTAGACGTCGCTCTCGGTTGCCGGGCCGGTGCCGCGCTTGCGGAGAGCCGCGCGCACCGTGGCGAGGATTTCGCGCGGGCTGCACGGCTTGGAAAGATAATGGCCGGCGCCGACTTCGAGGCCAAGGATGCGATCCTGCTCTTCGCCCAGCGCACTGAGCAACACGATCTCGGGACCGTCCTTTTGCGCGATGCGGCGGCAGGCGGAGAGCCCGTCCTCGCCCGGCATCATCACATCGAGGATGATCAGATCGACCGCGGTGCGCGCCAGTATCTGATCCATATCGCGCGCGTTCGACGCGGTCTCTACGCGGTAACCGCGCGCGCCAAGACTGTTGGCGAGGAGCATGCGGATGTCGCGATCGTCATCGACGACCAGAAGCGTGGCCGAATCGGCTGCGGGAATAGGAGCGTTGAGCATATTGCTGCTTTTAACCCGAGATGCGTCTGCAATATTGCGCAAAAATCCCGGGAGTGGAAGGCTTTATCACCCCAGGGCGGACTTTATCTTGGCAAAGAAGCCCTGACTTTCGGGGCATTCGTCGCCGGTTTCGGTGCAGCGAAACTCTTCCAGAAGCTCGCGCTGCTTCGCGCTGAGCTTGGTCGGCGTCTCGACGGTGAGCTCGACCACGAGATCGCCGCGCCCGCGCCCTTGCAGCACCGGCATGCCCGCGCCGCGCTGGCGCACTTCGCGCCCGCTCTGCGTGCCCGGATTGATCTTCACGACATGCTTTTCGCCATCGAGGCCGGGCAGCGTAATTTCGCCGCCCAATGCCGCCGTGGTGAAGCTGATCGGCGCGCGGGCGTGGAGATTGGTGCCCTCACGCTCGAAGATCGCGTGACGCTTCACATGGAGGAAAATGTAGAGATCGCCCGAAGGTGCACCGCGCCCGCCAGCTTCGCCTTCGCCTGACAAGCGGATGCGCGTGCCTTCATCGACACCGGGTGGCACGTTGATCTTGAGCGTCTTGGTCTTGTCGACCCGGCCTTCGCCGCGGCAATGCTTGCAAGGGTCGGCGATCACCTGACCCGCGCCATGGCAAGCGGGGCAAGCGCGCTCGACCATGAAGAAGCCCTGCTGCGCGCGAACCTTTCCGTGCCCGCCACAAGTGGTGCATTGCTTGGCCTGGGTACCGGGCTTGGCGCCGGTGCCTTCGCACGGATCGCACAGCCCGGAGACGTCCACCGTGATCTCGCTGGCGCTGCCGTGATAGGCGTCCTCCAGTGTGATCTCCATGTCGAAGCGCAAATCCGCGCCGCGCCGCTGCTGCGGACGGCCACCGCCGCGCCCGCCCATGAATTCGCCGAAGACGCTTTCGAAAATGTCGCTGAACGCGCCGAAATCCTGCGCGCCGCCGCCAAAGCCGCCGCCGCCGCCGCCATTCTTGAACGCCGCATGCCCGAACCGGTCATAGGCCGCGCGCTTCTGCGGATCCTTCAGGACATCATAGGCTTCGCTGACCGCCTTGAACTTGGCTTCGTGGTCCTTGCAGCCGCCATTCTTGTCGGGGTGATATTTGATCGCGAGCTTCCGGTACGCTGATTTCAGCGTCGCATCGTCAGCGGTGCGCTCGCATTCGAGCAACTCGTAATAGTCAATCTCGGTGGTCATCTTGGGCCCCCGCCCCACCCGTCATCCCGGTGCGGTGCCGCTTGCAGCGCCGCTCCGGTATGACGGGGGATACGCATTACTTACGCTTTGTTGTCGTCGACTTCGGAGAATTCGGCGTCGACAACTTCCTCGGCGCCTTCCGGAGCCGCTTCGCTGCTGGCCGAAGGCGAAGCTTCCGACGCCTGCTGCTTCTCGTAGATCGCCTGGCCGAGCTTCATCGCCACCTGCGCGAGGTTCTGCGACTTGGCCTGCATATCGTCGGCGTCGCCGGCTTCGATCGCAGCCTTGGTCTCATCGACCGCAGCCTGGATTTCCGCCTTCAACGCATCGTCGACCTTGTCGCCATTCTCCGCAAGCTGACGCTCGGTGGTGTGGACGAGGCTCTCCGCATTGTTCTTGGCTTCGGCCGCCGCACGACGCTTCTTGTCGTCCTCGGCAAAGCTTTCGGCGTCGCGGACCATCTGATCGATGTCTGCGTCGCTGAGGCCACCCGATGCCTGGATGCGGATCTGCTGCTCCTTGCCCGTGCCCTTGTCCTTGGCGCTGACGTTGACCAGACCGTTCGCATCAATGTCGAAGATCACTTCGATCTGCGGCACGCCGCGCGGTGCGGGCGGGATACCGACCAGATCGAACTGGCCAAGCATCTTGTTGTCCGCCGCCATTTCGCGCTCGCCCTGGAAGACGCGGATGGTCACCGCCTGCTGATTGTCGTCAGCAGTCGAGTAAACCTGGCTCTTCTTGGTCGGGATCGTGGTGTTGCGGTCGATCATGCGGGTGAACACGCCACCCAGCGTCTCGATGCCGAGCGACAGCGGCGTCACGTCGAGCAGCAGGACATCCTTGACGTCGCCCTGAAGCACGCCAGCCTGAATGGCTGCACCAATCGCCACGACTTCGTCGGGGTTCACGCCGGTGTGCGGCTCCTTGCCGAAGAACTCCTTCACGATCTGGCGAACCTTGGGCATGCGGGTCATGCCGCCGACCAGAACCACTTCGTCAATCGCGCTGGTCTTGATGCCGGCATCGGCCAGCGCCTTGCGGCACGGCTCGAGCGTACGCTGGATGAGGTCTTCGACAAGACGCTCCAGCTCGGCACGGTTGACCTGCTTCACCAGATGCTTCGGCCCATTGGCGTCTGCGGTGATGAAGGGAAGGTTCACTTCGGTGGTCTGTGCCGACGAAAGCTCGATCTTCGCCTTTTCGGCGGCTTCCTTCAGACGCTGCAGAGCCAGCTTGTCCTTGGTCAGATCGATGCCTTCGGCCTTGCGGAAATCTTCCGCGAGATATTGCACCAGCTTGGCGTCGAAATCTTCGCCGCCCAGGAAGGTGTCGCCGTTGGTCGCCTTCACTTCAAACACGCCATCGCCGATCTCGAGGACCGAGACGTCGAACGTGCCGCCGCCCAGATCGTAGACTGCGATGGTCTTGCCGTCGTTCTTATCAAGGCCATAGGCCAGAGCAGCCGCCGTAGGCTCGTTGATGATGCGCAGCACTTCGAGGCCCGCGATGCGGCCGGCGTCCTTGGTCGCCTGGCGCTGTGCGTCGTTGAAATATGCCGGCACAGTGATGACAGCCTGCGAAACGCTCTCGCCAAGATAGGCCTCGGCGGTTTCCTTCATCTTCTGAAGGATGAACGCGCTGATCTGCGACGGCGAATAATCTTCGCCACCCGCCTGCACCCATGCGTCGCCATTCGTACCGCGCACGATCGTGTAGGGCACCAGTTCGGTGTCCTTCTTGGTGATCGGATCGTCGAAGCGGCGCCCGATAAGGCGCTTCACTGCGAACACGGTCGAATCAGGGTTGGTCACCGCCTGCCGCTTGGCCGGCTGGCCGATCAGACGCTCGCCATCCTTCGCGAATGCAACGATCGACGGCGTGGTACGCGCGCCTTCAACATTCTCGATCACCTTGGGCTTGCCGCCCTCCATCACTGCAACGCAGCTGTTGGTAGTGCCGAGATCGATACCGATTACTTTAGCCATAGATCCTCGTTGGCCCCTATAAAATCAAAAGCTTGTGGCCCCGCGCCACCAAAATTGGGCGACACGGACAGCCGTTCCGCCAAGCGATATAGGTGCGCTGACGCTTGCCGCAAGTCGGACGAGTTTCTACGGCGTTTCCCGAATTGGGAGTGATTGACGATGCGTGCAATTCTGGGGATCGTTTCGCTAGCATTATTATCTGCATGCCAGCAGCCTGCCGAACTCAAGGCCGATAGCGCCTGGGTGCGACTGCCCGCCGCTGCCGGACGGCCCGGCGCGGCCTATTTCACCGTGCATGGCGGGGACAAGGCCGACACGTTGCTGAACGTCACGACCGGCGCGGCACTGCGCACCGAACTGCATGAAAGCATGAAGGGCGATCACGGCATGATGGCGATGGCGCCGATCAAGGACGTGGCGGTGCCCGCACGTGGCACGCTGGCGTTCGCGCCGGGCGGCAAGCACGTGATGCTGTTCGACATCGGGCCCCGCGTGGCGGCGGGCACCCGCATTCCGCTGAAACTGAGCTTCGCCGGTGGCAAGACGCTGGAAGTCCAGGCTATGGTGGTGAATGCCGGCGATCCTGCGCCGAAGGAGTAAGCGAGCATGATCGACCGTTTCCGTTCCTCCACCTGGGGCTGGCTTCGCGGGTCGCTGGCGGGCTGGGGCACGCTGCTGCTGATCGGCGCCGGGCTGATCGCAACCTTTTATTTCATGGCGCAGGGCACGCTGATCGGCAGCGCATGGATCGCGCCGGTGTTGCTGGTCGCGGGCGTGGCGATCCTGCTGGTCAAATGGGTGCGGAATTTCGACACCACGTATGAAGTCACCGCCGAGCGGCTGATCCTGCACAAGGGCATCTTCGTAAAATCGATCGACGAGATCGAGCTGTACCGGGTGAAGGACGTCCGCATCGATTTCACCATCATCAACCAGATGGCCGATATCGGCGCGATCACGATCACTTCATCGGACGAGACCACGCGCGAAGCACCCTTGGTGATCCGCGACGTGGATCATGCCCGTGCGCGGCGCGAGAAACTCCGCGAACTGGTCGACGCCGCCCGCCGCACGCGCGGCGTGCGCGAGATCGACATGGTGCAGGAAGGGTTTGGCGAGCCGATCTAGTCGGCGCGCTCCATCGCCCCCTTGCGCCATGCCAGCCACAACAGGCTGAGCCCGGCGGCGGTGCACACCAGTAAGCCGGGCAGCGACGCTTCGGGGCCGAAGCTGCCGCCCGAAAACAATTCGGGGACGCCGGGCGCTGGCACGGTCAGCAGCGGCCCCCCGGCGAATCCACCCGGGCTACCCGAGACCGCTGCGCCGAATATCCAGCCCTGGGTGAAGTTCCACCCGGCATGCACCCCGATCGGCGCCCATGCCCGGCCGGTGAGGATGTAGAAAGTGGCGAGCAATATGCCCGCTTCGAAGGCGATGCAGAGCGCTGCGAAGATGCTGGCATTGGGATTGGCGAGGTGCAGCGCGCCGAACAGCAATGCCGAAAACGCCAGCGCCCACCATGCGCCGAATGCGCGCCACGTCAGGCGGAGCACGACGAGGCGGAACAGAATTTCTTCGACGACGCCCGACTGGATCGACTCGCGGATCGCCGGGAGCCATTGTGCGATCGGCCGTGGCGTCACAATTGCCCAGCCCATTGCCCAAAGAACGCCGATCGACGCCGCCATCAGCACCCCGCCAATGAACAGACCGGCCAGCAACTCTGCCGGCAGATGGCGAATCGACAGCTCCGATACAGGCCGGTTCTCGGCATAGCGCACGGCGGCCCGGTAAAGCCCGATGACGAGTAGTGCACCCAGGCCGATCACGACGAACTTCAAAGGTTCGGGCGCATCCTTCGCCCTTGCGAAGGCGCCGTCGCTTGCTGCTGCTGCCGAATAGAATAGCAGATTGACGAACAGCACGAACCCCGCGCCCAGCCCGACGAACAACGCGACCATCCAAAGGATCGCCCGCAGCCAGCGTAGCTTGCCGGGCTTGAGTATGCGGGCATTGCCCAGTTCGACACCGTCCATCACCTATCCCCCAATCCGTATTGCTTGAATAACACGCTGGCGATGTTGCGGCTAGCGCGCCATATCCGCTGCCATGTCCCGCCCCCTCACCTCCGGCGAAATCGCGCTTGCTGCTTCGGTGTTCGGCGATGCGGTGGATTATGCGCTGCCGCGGGTGGCCAACAGCAAATGGGCGTTCTTCCAGCCCGCCAGGACCGTGATGGCCCCGCGCGGCACGATCCATTTCCACCCCAAGGGCGGCATCTACACTGAGGACTTCTCCACCGCGCATATCGGCGTGCAGGGGCTCTTCATCCATGAGATGGTGCATATCTGGCAGCATCAGAAGGGCATCTTCCTGCCGCTAAAACGGCATCCGTTCTGCCGCTATGACTATGCGATCAAGCCCGGGCAGAAGTTCGAGAAATACGGGCTGGAGCAGCAGGCCGAGCTGGTTCGCCATGCCTTTTTGCTGCGCCACGGCGTGCTGATCGAAGGCGCGCCGCCGCTCGCCGTTTATGAGACGATCCTGCCATTCAAGGGGCAGTGAGACAGTAGCTTCCTATATTGCGCCAGCGAAGGCATAAGCCCCGCTCCTAAAACACAACAGAAAGCATTGATCCCGTGTCCGAGATGTTCCGCATAACGCTGCCCGACGGTTCCGTCCGTGAGGTAGCCCCGGGGACTACCCCGGCGGACATCGCAGCCGCGATCGGTCCGGGTCTGGCCAAGGCCGCCATTGCCGCGCGCGTCGATGGCGAACTGCGCGACATTATGCGCCCGTTCGAAGGCGACGCGCAGCTGGCGCTGGTTACGTCCAAGAACGAAGCCGATGCGCTTGAACTGGCGCGCCATGATTTCGCGCATATCCTCGCCGAAGCGGTGCAACACCTGTTTCCCGGCACGCAGATCACCTTCGGGCCATCGACGGATGATGGTTTCTACTACGACTTCGCGCCCAAGGATCGCCCGTTCACCGACGAGGATCTGCCGGCAATCGAAGCCGAGATGCGCAAGATCATCGCTGCCGATCAGCCGCTGATCCGCGAAGTGTGGAGCCGCGCCGATCTGATCGCGCGCTGGCAGAAGGATGGCGAAAGCTTCAAGGCCGAATGGGCCGCCGAACTGCCCGAGGGCGAAGAGCTTACGGTCTACAAGGCTGGCAAGGGCGAAGACGCATGGCTCGACATGTGCCGTGGCCCGCATCTCGCCTCGACCGGCAAACTGGACCCGCAGGCGTTCAAGCTCACGCGCGTGTCGGGCGCTTATTGGCGCGGCGATCAGAATAACGCGATGCTCAGCCGCATCTATGGCACCGGCTGGCTCAACAAGAAGCAGCTCGACGAGCATCTCGTGCGGCTGGAGGAAGCCGCCAAGCGCGATCACCGCAAGATCGGCCAGGAGATGGACCTGTTCCACCTCCAGTCCGAAGCGCAGGGCAGCGTGTTCTGGCATCCCAAGGGCTTCATCCTGTGGCGCCAGCTGGAGGCCTATATGCGCCGCCGGCTCGATGCTGCGGGCTATGAGGAGATCAAGACGCCCCAGCTAATGGACTCGCGCCAATGGGAGCAGTCCGGCCATTGGGGCAAATATCGCGAGAATATGTTCGTCGTGCCGGACGAGATCCCCAATGCCGAGGAAGAGGGCCCGGTCCTCTCCGGCAAGGGCGATCTGATGGCACTCAAGCCGATGAACTGCCCGGCGCATATCCTGGTCTTCAAACAGGGCATCAAATCCTATCGCGACCTGCCGATCCGCTTCGCCGAATTCGGCTGCTGCCACCGCAACGAGCCGCATGGCGCGCTGCATGGCATCATGCGCGTCCGCCAGTTCACCCAGGACGATGCGCATATCTTCGTGCGCGCCGATCAATTGGTCGAGGAAGTCCAGAATTTCTGCGACCTGCTCGACAGCGTCTACAAGCATCTTGGCTTCGATAAATACGCGATCAAGCTGGCGCTGCGCCCCGAGAAGCGCTTCGGCAGCGAGGAAATGTGGGACTGGTCCGAACAGTCGCTGCGCGACGCGGTTGCCTCGACGGGCCGCAACACCGAGGAATATGGCTGGGAAGAGCTTCCGGGCGAAGGCGCCTTCTACGCGCCCAAGCTGGAGTTCCACCTTACCGACGCAATTGGCCGCACCTGGCAGGTCGGCACGATCCAGACCGACACCGTGCTGCCCGAGCGGCTCGACGCCAGCTATGTCGGCGACGATGGCGAGCGCCACCGCCCGATCATGCTCCACCGCGCCATCCTCGGCACGTTCGAGCGCTTCATCGGCATCCTGATCGAGCATCATGCCGGACGCTTCCCGCTCTGGCTCTCGCCCGTGCAGGTGGTCGTCGCGACGATCGTCTCGGACGCCGACGATTATGCCAAGCAGGTCGCAGCGAAGCTGGAGGCCGCCGGCATCCGCGTCGAAACCGATCTGCGCAACGAGAAGATCAACTATAAGGTGCGCGAACACTCGCTGGCCAAGGTTCCGTATCTGCTGGTGGTCGGCAAGCGCGAAGCCGATGAGGGCACGCTCGCGGTGCGCACCCTGGGTTCGCAGGGTCAGGAGATGCTGAGCGTCGATGCGATGGTTGAGCGCCTGATCGCCGAGGCAACCGCGCCCGATCTGCGATGATTTCCGGAAGCGCGCGCGGTCACGGAACCACGCGCGCTTCCAAATCTTAAGTCTAGCGACTATATCGCACCCCGGAATCACCTAGGAGCAAATCTTATACGTCCTCCCATGACCCGGCGCCCACTCGCGCCACCGCCGATGAATGGTCCGCGGTTCAACGAATTCATTGTCTCGCAGAAGGTCCGTGTGATCGATCATGAGGGCGAGAATCTCGGCGTCATGTTCACGCGCGAAGCGATGGAGCAGGCTAATGCGCTTGGGCTCGACCTGGTCGAAGTGTCGCCCAACGCCGATCCGCCCGTCGCCAAGTTCCTCGATGTAGGCAAGTTCAAGTACGAGGCCCAGAAAAAGGCCAACCTCGCCCGCAAGAGCCAGAAGACGCAGGAGATCAAGGAGATCAAGATGCGTCCGAACATCGACGATCATGATTATGAGACGAAGATGAAGGCCGTGCACAAGTTCATCGGCGAAGGTGACAAGGTGAAGATCACGCTGCGTTTTCGCGGCCGCGAGCTGAGCCATGGCCAGCTTGGCATGGCGCTTCTGAAGCGCGTGCAGGACGACACCGTCGAAGACGCCAAGGTCGAGAGCTATCCGCGCATGGAAGGCCGCCAGATGCTGATGGTGCTTTCGCCGAAATAAGCTTCGGGCCGATTGGCTGACGTTTCAAAGGGCGGGGCTGTGGCTCCGCCCTTTCTCGTTCCGGAGCGTCGAAACTTTACACCAAGTTTACACTATGCGCGGTTTCGGCTGCGGTGTTTTCCGGTGATTTTCAAAGAGCGGCGGCAGTGCCGACCGGCGCAGCCAAGCAGGCGAATTCCTACATTGCAAGATCGCCAGATCGGCGCGAAGATGCTGACAACGATGTCGGTGAGAGGATGGATGATGAAGCGATTCGGGCTGGTTGCGGCTGCTTGTGTTGTATTCGTGCCCGCTGTGGAGGCGCAGACGGTCCATAATCCGCCGATCACCGCCGGGACCGATGAGGCGCTTGCGCTGCCTGCGGATCACAAACTGGTCTGGTCCGACGAGTTCGACACGCCCGGACTGCCCGACGCCAAAAAATGGGGCTGGGACACCAGCCGTAACAAAGAGGGCTGGTACAACAACGAGCTCCAATATTACGCCGCCAAGCGCCGCGACAATGTTCGCGTCGAAGGCGGCAAGCTCATCATCGAGGCGCGCAAGGAGCGGCTTCCGATCATGCCCGATTATGGCGGGCAGAATTTCACTTCGGGCAAGATCGTCACGAAGGGCAAGGGCGACTTCAAATACGGATTTTTCGAAATCCGCGCCAAGCTTGCCTGCGGGCGCGGCGTGTGGCCAGCGATCTGGATGCTTGCGTCGGACGGCAAGGCCGGCTGGCCCGCAATGGGCGAGATCGACATCATGGAGCATGTCGGCTGGAACCAGGGCCGCTCCTACGGCACCGTCCATACCGGCGCCTATAACCACACGATCAACACGCAAAAAGGCAGCTACACGCAGGTGCCCGACGTCTGCGATGCGTTCCACAACTACCAGCTCGACTGGAACGAGGACCGCATCCTGATCGGCGTGGACGGCCGCGCGCACATGCGCTTCGACAATGACAAAAAGGGCGATCCCGCGACCTGGCCCTTCGGTACGCCCGAATATCTGATCCTCAACGTCGCGGTAGGCGGCTGGGGCGGGCAGATGGGGATAGACGAGAAGGCATTCCCCGCGAAGATGGAAGTGGAATATGTGCGGGTTTGGCAGAAGCGGTAGGCGGCAGGGTAATGGCGGCTAGTGGGGGGAAAGCTGCCGCCCTCGATCTGCAACAGCGGGACGCGCCCGGCTCGGTTCAGGGCAAGCTGCAGGTGATGCTCGCGCCCTTGAGTGCGCGAGCGCAATTGGCGGCATTCACGGACGCATTATATTTTATCAATGCGTCGGCACTGGGCGTCGACCAGACATAGCCGCCGTTGCTGTTCGGGTTTGCGCTTCTCGCGGCCAGTTCCCGGCGAGATGCATCGTCATCGGCGCATGCCTTGCGCGCCCCGACGCGGCACCAACGGCCCTGATTGGGCATGCCGGTGAGGTCGTAGCCAAAGATATCATACCATTGCTCGGCACGCTTCCCACCGCTGGCAATAGCGACGTTGGCCATCCAATGTTTGTCGGTTGCGTTCCAGTTGTGCGAGGCCATGCGCTGGTCGAAAAGGTCCTCGTCACCCGCAGGCAGCGCCGGACGCGTGTTAAGGGTGGCGAGCCATTTCTGGACGGCGGCCTCATAGGCGCGCTTGAGCACCGGATCGCGCTGCATTTGCGCCCATAACGAGTTCTCGGTCTTTGGCTTGTAATAATCGTAATAGATGGTCTTGATTGCGCGTTTCAGGCGCGCATCCCAATAGGCTGCGGCTAGTTCCGGTCTGGCGAGGATATACTCCTCCGCAAAGATCATATCGTCGTTCCACAACGCGTAATTCTTGACGATACTATCCATAAAGAAGGCGTAGCGCACATTATCAATCTCAGCCTGAGGCCGCATCGGCCGGTCGGTGAAGCGGATCTTGGCGCGGTTGCCCTGGGCGACCTGGTATTTTGAGGTCGGTACCTTTGCGAGCTGGATATCCAGAAGATATCCCTCGGCGCCCGCGATGTCGAAGCCGCAGTCGAAATTTTTGGCGGTAGCGGCGAAGGTCCGCTGAATCCCGGCGAAGCTGTAACCCGGCAATTGCGTATAGAGACTTGCTTCCAGGCACGGGGAAATCGATGTTGCTACTTCGCGATCGGCTTCGCCAGCACGCCACAAATGCGATGCCCAGATTGCAGCCAGCGCGTCATAGATGTGTTCGATCCGGCCCCGTACCGGACGGCCAGCGGCATTATCGTTCGCGCGCCATATCTCGGCGAGCCGCACGTGCGCTCTCATAAGCGCCCACATCGCCTTCTTGTCGCCGGCCTCCCCAAACGGGCGCAGCGCCCGCAGCGTTTCGATACCGGGGTTCGCCTCCAGCGCGGCGATCGCGGACTTGGCGGTGGCTTGCTCCTCCTTGCTTAGCTTCCGCGGCGCCACGCGGGGGCGCTCGGCCTCGACCAGCGCGGCAATGTCCGGAGATGTCTGGGCAGGCAGCGGTGCGGCAATGAGCAGAAGGGCGGTCAGCATCGGCAGTCCCCGGAAATTGACTGGGCGATGGTATTGCAATCGGCTTGCGGCGAGCAAGAGCCTATCCCGCCAGGGCCGACGACCGCTTTTGGGTCGCTAGCAGACGCCATTGTTCGTCCGCTGTGCTGAATTTGTTTCAGTCGCCCCCGCCGCCGCCATCTCCGCCGCCGCAATCGCCTCCCGCGTCGCTGTCATCGCCTGACCCGCTGGCATCGCCGGTAGTGCCGCCGCCATCGTCCTGCCGCCGCTTCCGTTCGGCAGCGATATCCTCGTCGCGCGGGCGTGCGCCGATGGCGATGATTGCACCGAGCAGGAAGATTACCGCGCCTGCGGCGATGGTGGTCAGCAAGCTCATGCCACCGGTGGCTCCCACAATTCGATGGCGTTGCCTTCGGGATCATGGATGCGGGCGAAGCTGCCGGTGCTCGGATCGTTCCATTCGGGCTTCGTTATGATCGCGATCCCCGCCGCGTTGAGCTGTTCGAGCAGGCTGTCCAGATCGGTCACGCGCAGATTGATCATGTGCTGCTTGTCGGCCGCGAAATAATCGGTGTCGGCTTTGAACGGCGCGAAGACCATCGGGCCGCCGGACGTGGTCCACACCCATTGATTGACCACGCCTTCGCCCGTGCCGTCGCAGCCGCCGCCGACGTTCAAATGCTCGCGATACCATGCGTTGAGCGCGTCGGGGTCCTTCGCGCGGAAGAACAGCCCACCCATTCCGACTACGCCCATCGTCTCTCTCCCTAAGCAGCCTGTGCCACGTTTCCGTCGCCCGATGCGGCATCGAGCAAGCGGCGCTCGATCGTCTTCAGCCGCACCGCGCTCTCGATCTTATCGCCGATCAGATCGGTCAGATAGAAGGTATCGACCGCGCGCTCGCCATAGGTGGCGACATGCGCCGAGTGGATCGTGACCTTCGACTGGAACAAAGCCT
>JAZKJE010000073.1:1314-20631 GCA_040384525.1 Pseudomonadota bacterium | reverse complement strand
CGGCGCAGCGGAAAATGGGGCTGGGGAAGATCGGCTTGGGCGCTTCCAGCACCAGTTTCGCGCCGCCGCTGCTTAGTCGCTCCAGCAATTGCCGTGCTTCCTCGCTCTCCGCATCGGTTACCTTATCGCCCTTTGCGCCCACTGCATCGCGGTCGCCTTCGAACTGATTGGTAAGGCGCGTGAGGCGAAGGCCGGGGAGGAATACGATGTCGTTGGGCCGCGCTTTGCCGAGGATATCGGCGAGAACACCGTCGTAGAAAGCGGCGCAACGCGGGCGAGAGGCGTGACTTTCGATGAGCTTCAGATAGGGGCAGCCGGGTTTGAAATAGAGCCGCACGCTCACGCCCATATCGGCGGCGAGTTGGCGGAGCGCCGGGGTGTAGGCCACACCATGTGAGTCCGCGGGAACGAACAGAGCGAAGCCGGCGATGGGCGTGGTGCAGTTGCTCGGCGTCCAGACGTCGGTCTTCCCGCCGCCGACTTTCTCGCTGCTTGCGGTTACCGTGCAATGGCCGAGCGCGGGGTTTAGCCGACGATCGGGATCGGCATACCATGCCGCGCGGTCGCCGGTGACGCTCAGGGTGATCCGGTCGTGCGCGGCGAAGAGAGCGTGGCCGCCCAAAGCTGCGACGATCACCGCTGCCGACATGCCCGCGACTACGCGTCCGCGTGGCGCCGAGGTGATCCGCTTCGCGGAGCGCAGGGGCTTCTCGACGAGGAAATAGGAGAGGATCGCCAGCACAATCGCGATGGCGAGTGCCGCAAGCTGGAGGTTCATCGTGTGCAGCCCGCTCGTCCAGCGGAACAGCACGAACACCGGCCAATGCCAGAGGTATAGCGAGTAAGAGAGCAGGCCCACCGCGACCATCGGCTTGCTGCCCAAGACCCGTGAGGCGCGGCCTGCACAGATCGCCGCTATGAGCCCGGCGGTGCCCAGCACCGGTAAAAGTGCGAGCGGGAAGGGGAATAGCGCGCCTTCCGATATCGCCAGCCCGGCGGCGATGAGGAGGGCGGAGACCGGCCCCAGCCACGTCTGCCGCTTGGCCCAGCCCAGCCAGCGCTCGCGCGTCAGGCACAGCAGCATGCCTGCGCCCAGCTCCCAGAAGCGCGCGAAGATCAGATAGAAAGCGAATTTGGGCGCGGTGAACGCCAGTATCGCGCAGATCAGCAGCGAGAGGCCGGTGAGGATCGCAACCCAGCGCACCGCCTTTGCGCCCGAATGCAATTTCTGGTGCCAATAGAGCAGCAGGGGGAAGAGCAGGTAGAATTGCTCCTCGACGCCCAGCGACCAGGTGTGGGTGAACGGGTTGTACGCCGCCTGCGGGCCGAAATAGGTTTCGGTGTCGGTCGCCAATATGATGTTGCTGAGCCCGAAGAACGCAAAGCGGCCGACCTGTGCGATCGAGTTGCTCAGCCATGCCTGCGGCACGAACAATTGCGTCGCGAGGATGCTGGCGAGCAGCATCGCCACCAATGCAGGCATGATCCGCATCAGCCGCCGCGCGTAGAACCATTTGGCGAGTTGCCGCAGGCTATCGAACTGGCGTCCGAGCAAAGATGCCGTGACGACGAACCCCGAAATTACGAAGAAGATGTCGACCCCGGTAAATCCGCCCGGCAGCAGTTTCGGCCAGAGGTGGAACAGGATGACCGAGACCACGGCGACGGCGCGCAGCCCGTCGATCGCCGGGATATAGCCGATCCGCTCGGATGCTTGCGCGTCACTTGCCATGCATATCCTCTAGGATAGCGGCCCGCGCCCGACAATCCGCCCCGCAGGCGCGGCGAGCCGAGCGGCCCCAAGAGAATGTGCAGTTTCAATTCAGTTTCGGCGCGCTAGTCGAGTGAGGTGCATGCGGGGAAATATCTGCCGGGACTGATCGCCACCTTTGCGGCTTTGCCTGCGCTTGCCCAGCAAGCGACGCCGACACCCGCACCCGTGCAGATCCCGCCGCCGACGATCACGACGATCCCCGGCGTGGTCCCCGAACGTTTCAGTATCGCTCCGCCACGTGCGACGCCGTCGCCTACGCCAACCGCGACGCCAACGCCGGCGCCGGTAGTGACGCCCCAGCCACGTGCTGCAGCGCCCGTACAAGCCCGTCGCCAGCCCGTTCCGCAAGCCGCGCAGCCGGTTTCAGTGCCAAATACTAGCCCGGTCGCGATTGCATCGCCCGTGCAGCAGGCCGCACCGGTCCAGCCGCAGATCATCGCTTCGCCCACACCGGCGCCCGCGCCTGTGCAGCAGCCTGCGTCGCAGGCGTGGCTCTGGGCGCTGCTGGGTGCAGGCGGAACGGCAGCAGCCGGGCTCGCGGGCTGGGCGTTGCTGCGCCGTCGTCGCCCCGTGGAGGATGAAGCGCCTGTGGTGGTGGCAGAGGCTGCCACGGCGCCACCGCCCGCGGTGCGCGGCCCAAGCCCCAAGCCGCTTGCCCCGCCACCAGCGCCGGCCTCTGCCGATCCCTTCGAGATCATCCTCCAGCCGCTCCGCATCCAGATCGGCGAGCGTGAGGTTTCCATCGAACTCGAGCTGACGATCGCCAATACGACCGCATCCTCAGCAGACGGTATCCGCCTGACGTTCGCCGCGATCAGCGCCAGCCCGCGCCAGGATGCGCAACTCGCCAGCCTTCACGCCAACTCGCAGCTCGCGCCGTCCGCCGATCCGTTCGACCTCGCTGCGGGTAGCCGGGGCCGTTCGCCGCTCCGGCTCATATTGCCGCGCGAGGAAGTGCATGTCGTCGATCTGGGCGGGCGGGCGATGTTCGTGCCGATCGTCGCGATACAGCTTCGCTGGCGCGCGGGCCTGAGCATCCGCCATTATTCCGCGAGCTTCATGCTCGGCGGCGCGGGGCAGGGTGGCAAGATCGCTCCGATCTGGCTCGATCGCGGCCAGCCGCGCGGGCCGTTTGCGGCGAGTCGCTATCTGCCCGCCAGCGCGGTGGCTGCGGCCTAGCCATCCTCCCGCTTACCCTGAGCTTCTCGAAGGGTAGTTGGCGCGGGGCCTTTTCCGAAGATGCTTCGACAAGCTCAGCATGGGCGTGGGCAACGAAAAAGGGCGGCCCGTTTCCGGACCGCCCCCTTTGTTCGTCTGCTGTGAAGCAGAAGCTGGATCCCGGCCTTCGCCGGGATGAGTCCATCGCGCTTACGCGCTCAGGCTCAGCTTACTTGATTTCGACGGTCGCGCCGGCTTCTTCAAGCTGCTTCTTGATCTTCTCGGCTTCGTCCTTCGACACGCCTTCCTTGACGGCCTTGGGAGCCGACTCAACCAGCGTCTTCGCTTCGGTCAGGCCGAGTGCGGTGATCGCACGAACTTCCTTAATGACGTTGATCTTCTTGCCACCGTCGCCGGTGAGGATCACGTCGAATTCGGTCTGCTCTTCAGCAGCCGGTGCGCCAGCGCCGCCGCCAGCAGCCGGAGCTGCAGCAACAGCAGCAGCAGCCGAAACGCCCCACTTTTCTTCGAGCAGCTTCGAAAGCTCAGCAGCTTCGAGGACGGTCAGAGCCGAAAGTTCGTCGACGATCTTGTTCAGGTCAGCCATGGTAAACTCCATTCAAATCAATTGGTTGAAAAGTAATCTCGTAAAGAAACTTACGCTGCGTCCTTCTCGGCATAGGCCGAGAGAACACGCGCGATCTGAGCAGCCGGAGCCTGCGTGATCGTTGCGAGCTTGGTCGCCGGAGCAACCAGCAGGCCAACGAGCTTGGCACGCAGTTCATCAAGCGACGGCAGCGATGCCAGTGCCTTGATGCCGTCCGCGTCGAGTGCCTGAGCACCCATCGCGCCGCCGACGATTTCGAACTTGTCGTTCGTCTTGGCGAAATCGATCGCAACCTTGGCCGCAGCGACGGGATCAACCGACGATGCGAGACCAACCGGACCAACCAGCAGTTCGCCAAGCGAACCATAGTCAGTGCCGTCGAGTGCGATCTTGGCAAGCTTGTTCTTCGAGACCTTATAGGTCGCGCCGGCATCACGCATCTTGTTGCGCAGGACAGTCGACTGGGCGACGGTCATGCCGAGATTGCGGGTGACAACCACCACACCAACCTCGCTAAAAGTTGCGTTCAGTTCGGCGACGGCTTCGGCCTTTTGAGCACGATCCATGCCATTCTCCTCATATGAGTCTCCCTTGCGGGAAACCCGGTTCACTAATGTCCGAGGGAGCATGATCGTCGCGGCCAGAGCGAACCCTGGGCATGACCCGAACGCGCTGATTACAGCGGGCGTCGGTGAAAAATCTGTCCCCGTCTTGGCTGGAAATTAAGACCGGCAAATCCCGGTCACCAACTGTCTCGGACGGTTTCCTCCCGAAGGAGGAGGCGCGCCAATAGCGGAATCCGGCGATAAGTCAAATTCTCCGGTCGGCCCCGCAGCCGATGACGCGCCGTCAGATCAAGCGGATCGGATCAGCCATCCAGAGAAGCGAGCAGCGCCCGTGCCTCAGCCGCCTCGGGAGATTCATACGCCCCGTGCGCGATCGGCACGAGCATCCGTCGCGCAGCCTCGGTCGCGCCGCGCCTCGCGAATGCCTCACCCAGCAACAGGCGCGGGCCGGGTGCTGCGGGCACTGCGTCGGCGGCTTTCAGCAGCCCTTCGACCGCGACATCGGGCGCGGCCTCGCCCGCATCGGCGAAGCTGCGATAATATAGGATCAGCGGCAGCGGGCTTTCGGGGTTGTCGCGATTGGCGCGGGCGATGGTCGCGCGCGCTGCCTGTAGCCGCGCCGCGCGGTTGGGTGCGTTGAGCGCCAGCCCGACCTGGCCTGCGCCTTTCCACGCCAGCGCATCGCTGCTCTTCGGATCGATCTCCAGCGCGCGATCTGCGGCGGCGACGCATTCCATCGCGTGACCGCTGCGGCATTCGGCCTCGGCGAGCAGCAACTGCGCCTCGCGATTCCTGGTGTAGCGCCGTGCATCGACGCGAAGCTTGCCGAGCCATGTCTCGCGCTCACGGACAGCCGCTGTGCGCAGCGCCTCCAGTGCCGCATTGCCGGCGGGGGGCACCGTGACGCGGGGCCCAAGCTCCAGCTGGCCCTTTACGAATGCTGCCTGTCCCTCGGTCAGCCGCCGTACGATGGGTGCTTCGACGCGGTCGGCGGGGAAGGTGACCTTCACATAGGGCACCTTCTTATTGTCATAGACCGCAAGGTCGCGCTGGAGCTTGTCCAGATCGCCAAATGCCTCGGCGGCTTCGGCAATCGGCCGGCCCGATGCGATTTTCGCCAGATAGGCGCGAAGCTGCTGGCGGCGCGCATCGTTGAAGAACAGCATGTGGGTGAGCACCCATGCGTGATAGGGCGTCCAGCGCTCGCTGGCCTTTTTGTCGGTGAGGTAGGCACCTGTCAGCACCTTGGTCACCGGATAGCTCATCTGGCTGTTCAAAACGCGCGTGTAGTTTTCGGGTGGGCGGCCGAATTCGATCTCGCCATCGTCTTTCATCGCCACGGTGCCGAGCAATTCGCCAAAGCCATCGACGTACCAGCGCGGATATGCGTTGGGGAAATAGGTCAGCAGGTAATGCTGGGCATAGGCCGCGTAGATGCGGTTCTCGGCGGGGATCGTCACCGACAGCTCGTTGATCTTGGCCGAGAGGTCTATTTGGCCGGCGAAGCTGACGGGTTGGCCGGTAAAGGGAAAGATGGCGAACGAGCCCGCCTCTGCCGACGGCCCCGTGCCGGGCGGCAATACCGGTTCGGGCACCAGCTGGACGCCGCTCAAAAAGCTGTTGAGGTCGCTTCCGCGCTGAAGCTCGATGCTCTGGTCGTAACGCGAGCTGGCCATCACCGCGCCATCCTCACGCGGATCGTAATAGCGCGCGTTGCGGAACGCTTTTGCATAGGGACCGGGCTGCGATCGCATGTTCTTCAGGCGCATTGCGGCGAATTCCACGTCGTCGCCCACCAGCGTGACCCTGAGCTTCACGGTCGTATCGGCCTGTTCCGTGCGGTTGAGCAACGCGGAGAGGAGGTAATGCAAACGCTCGAGATTGCCCGCGATGCGGACGAGTTCGCTTTCCTTGCCGTCGCTGAGCACCACAACATGATCGGTCTCGGCCGCGCGCCAGTTGCTGGGCGCCTCCCGCGTGCCGGTCACGGTGATGCTGTCGTCGCGCGGTGGCGTCTGGGCGAGGGCAGGGACGGGCGCTAGCGCAAGGCACACGGGCACGATGATTGCGCGGATGCGCATGGCTAATCCTCTCCCCTCAATTTGGTAGCGCTATCAGAACACCAGATGCCAGCGAGCGCAAGGGGCCAGGGGAAGGCTAGCCTTTGCCCTGCCGGTTGAGCGCCACCGCCGCCTGAAACAGCGCCTTCAACGCGGCCTCATCCACCGCCTCGCCTTCGCGAAAGTCGATCGCCCGGCGCACATTGCCGTCGAGGCTGGAATTGAACAGCCGCTTCGGATCCTCCAGCGATGCACCCTTGGCGAAGGTCATCTTGACCACCGCCTTATAAGTCTCGCCGGTGAACAGCATGCCGCCGCAATACCAGGTCGGCACACCGCGCCATTTCCATTCCTCGGTCACGTCGGGGATCGCCGCCTTGATCAGACCGCGCAGCTTCGCGAGCATTTCGCCGCGCCAGTCGTCCAGATCGGCGATGCGCTGGTCGATCAGTTGCGCGGGAGTCGGCGCGCTCATGCCTTCGTCCTTCTCCGAACATAGGGCAGCACGAACATGTAGATTCCGCTGAACATCAGCAGGAACAGCGGCAGCAACGGCGCGTAAGTGATCCAGGCGGGCGGGGGGCCGACTACTGCCATCGCGACGAAATTCGCGAGCACCGTGGTGGTGAAGATGATGCCGAGCCAGCGATGGCCCTGTCGAATGATCCTGCTCATATGCCCCCTCAGTCGATCCGATCCAGGACCTGTTCCAGATTTCCAAACAGCCGCGGCCAGCCGGCCCTGGCGCCATGATAGTAATTGGGCTGGTTGGGCCCGAACCCGGTCTGCTCCATCCGCAGCAAGGTGCCCTTGCCTGAAGGCGCGAGCGTCCAGGTGACCTGCGATCTCAGATCATGGGTGTTCCATGTGTAGGCAAGCGTCTCAAGTGGCTCGACCTCCAGCACCTCGCACGTCAGCGAACCCCATTCGGCCTTCAGCCCGAAGCGGTGCCCCACCTTGGGCGCGAAGTCGTTTTCCATCAGCCAGTCGGCGATCAGATGCGGCTGGGTCAGCGCGCGCCAGATCTTCTCGGGCGGATGTGCGAACTCGCGCTCGACGATCACGGTCAGCGTCTCGCTCATTGATCCATCCTGTTCAGCAAATCCTCGAGATCGTCGAAGCGCCGCTCCCAGAATTCGGTCATCTCGCCGGTCCAGTCGGCAAGGGGGGCGAGGGCGCACAGCACAGCGCTGTAATGCGTCTGGCGGCCTGCCGGGCGGACGCTGACCAGCCCGGCAAGCTTGAGCGCCCCCAGATGCTTGGAGACCGCCGGCTGCGAGACGCCCGCGCGGGCAGTGAGTGCTGCGACCGTCTGCTCGCCATTGCGGCACAGCCCCTCGAAAATCGCGCGGCGCGTGGGATCGGCGAGCGCCTTGAAGAGGAGGTCCGGCGTGGTCATGGTACAATTGATAACTCTTGAGTTATGAATTGGTCAAGCGCCCAAAGCAAAAGGGCCGGAGCTTGCGCCCCGGCCCTTCACTAGCTTGGCTTTTGCGAAGGCTTACGCCCCGGCGACACCTGCGGTGTCGACCTTGACGCCCGGGCCCATCGACGAGCTGAAGGCAACCTTGCGGACATATTTGCCCTTGGCGCCAGCCGGCTTCGCCTTGACCACGGCATCGACCAGCGCGTCGAAGTTCGCGCGCAGGTCTTCAGCCGGGAACGACGCCTTGCCGATGCCCGAATGGATGATGCCGGCCTTTTCGACGCGGTATTCGATCTGGCCGCCCTTGGCAGCCTTGACGGCGCCAGCAACGTCCATGGTGACCGTGCCCAGCTTCGGGTTCGGCATCATGCCCTTCGGACCCAGGATCTTGCCCAGGCGGCCGACGAGGCCCATCATGTCCGGGGTGGCGATGCAGCGATCGAAATCGATCTTGCCGCCCTGGATGGCTTCCATCAGGTCTTCTGCGCCGACAACGTCTGCGCCAGCTGCGGTGGCTTCGTCAGCCTTCGCGCCCTTGGCGAACACGCCGACACGAACGGTCTTGCCGGTGCCCTTGGGCAGGGTCACCACGCCGCGGACCATCTGGTCTGCGTGGCGGGGATCGACGCCCAGGTTCAGCGCGACTTCGACGGTTTCGTCGAACTTGCTGGTTGCGTTCGACTTCACGATCGCGATCGCTTCGTCCACGCCGTGGAGCTTGTTTGCGTCTACGGTCCAGGTCTTCTGCTTCTTGGTCTGCTTAGCCATGGTCTTAGCCCTCCACCACGGTGAGGCCCATCGCGCGAGCGGAGCCTTCGATAATCTTGGTAGCGGCTTCGATGTCGTTCGCGTTCAGATCCTTCATCTTGACCTGTGCGATCTCGGCCAGCTTCGAACGAGTGATCTTTCCGGCGGAAACCTTACCCGGCTCCTTCGAGCCCGACTTGAGGTTCGCAGCCTTCTTGATCAGGAACGACGCCGGCGGCGTCTTGGTCTCGAACGAGAAGCTCTTGTCCGCATACACGGTGATCACGGTCGGGATCGGAACGGTCTTCTCAAGGTCTGCAGTCGCAGCGTTGAACGCCTTGCAGAATTCCATGATGTTCACGCCGCGCTGACCCAGTGCCGGGCCGATCGGGGGCGAAGGGTTTGCGGCGCCGGCTGGCACCTGCAGCTTGATATAGCCGGTAATCTTTTTAGCCATGTCACTCTCTTTCTTGGCGCAAGCGAAAACGCTCAAGCCGGATCAAGTTTAGCGGTACAGATGGGCGCTGGTTGATGGCGCCCTCCCGCAGGGTTTCCATTGCTGTTGCGTTGGAAGGGCGCGCGACTAGCGCAAAAGCCACGCGCTTGCAATGTTGGATTTGGCCTGCAAGCTGCCCGCGAATGGGCCGATCCTTCACCCGCGCCCAGGCGATCCAGCATCGCCGCAAGCAGCATCCCGCCTTCGCGCGAGCACGATGCGCCCTCATGCCGCACCAAGGCGGGGGGCTCATATGAGATATCCGGGGCAAAGCCGATTTAGCCGCTTTACCGTCATCAAACAAAAAAGGCCGGAGCATTTGCCCCGGCCTTTTTTGTATCGATCGCGAATGCCGCGAGCCTCACTTGATCCGTTCGACGTCCTCGAAGCCCAGCTCCAGCGGAGTGGCGCGGCCGAAGATCGAGATCGAGACCTTTACGCGGCTCTTGTCGAAGTCCAGCTCTTCCACCACGCCCGAGAAGGTCGCGAAGTTGCCGCTGGTGACCTTGACGGTGTCGCCAATGTCGTAGTCGACGCTGACGCGTGCCTTGGGGGCGGCAGCAGCTTCTTGCTTGGTGTTCAGGATGCGCGCGGCTTCGGCTTCGCTGATCGCTTGGGGCTTGCCCATGCTGCCAAGGAAGCCGGTAACCTTCGGCGTGTTCTTCACGAGGTGATAGACGTCGTCATTCATCTCGAGCTTTGCCAGCACATAGCCGGGGAAGAATTTACGCTCGGACTGGATCTTCTTGCCGCGGCGAACTTCCGTAACGGTCTCGGTCGGCACTTCGACCGACTCGACGAACGGCGTGAGGTTCATACGATTGGCGTCTGCCAGGATCTGGTCGCGGACTTTGCCCTCGAAACCCGAATAAGCGTGGATGATGTACCAGCGCGACATGTGATTTCCCTTGAGACTTACTGGGCGAGGCTGAGCAGGAAGCGGACGACCACGTCGAAGAACGAATCCACGCCCATGAAGAACAGGCCGAGCAGGGTCGTCATGATGATCACCATCACGCCGGTCATGATCGTTTCGCGGCGCGACGGCCACACGATCTTCTTGGTCTCGGTCTGGACCTGCTTGACGAATTCGATGGGGCTGGTTCTCGCCACGGTACGGCCTCGCTTCATAATCAGTTGCTAGCGCGGGGCATGGGTCCGCCGCCGCTTCCTTGTCAGGAACCGGCGAATACCCATCACGCTATCGGATTGGGGCGGATATCTAGCGACGGAATGGCGGCGGCGCAAGCCGCGTCGTCAGGGAAGGCGGCGAAGCGGGCGCGCGCGCGGATGCGCAGGCTGCGCAAGTTAAACCAGGGCAAATAAAAAGGCGCCCCAGCCGAAGCCGGAGCGCCCAGTTATTGGCTAAACTTCGCCGAAGCCGCGACTAGGGGCTGTCGGAGAAGATATCGATTGCGCCGGTCACTTCGAGGATGGCGACAACGCCAACCAGACCGAGCACGAAGAACAGCGGGCTGATCGGGCCAACCTTGCTGTCCTTGGTTGCCTTCGTGGCAACGCGGTTGTTGCTCAGGCTGAGGGCCGAAGCCGAACCAGCCTGTGCAGCAGTGGCCGAAAAGACCAGTGCCGATGCAGCGGCAGCCGCTGCAAATTTCTTGAACACGATAAACCTCCCTATCGATAGTTAGCGCCCGCCTAAACGGGCGCTCAGATAATTGTTAACAGGATTCGCCCGTCGCCTCAACCCGTTATCTAAACAAAGTTAAAGCAAAGCTACGGCAGCGAAACCGCCGATGAGCAAGATAAGAAATGCCCAGGCGAACAAGTTAAGCCGTTGCTCGATAAACGCCTGAACTGGCTCACCAAAGCGCTTTAGCAGGGCTGCAACGATGAAGAAGCGCGCACCGCGTGTAATTGTCGCCAGAATTACGAACCAGACGAAGGGAAAGTGCGAAAGGCCGCTCGCGATCGTGACCAGCTTGAACGGGATCGGCGTGAGCCCCTTCACCAGAATCAGCCAGGTGCCGTATTTGTTATAGGCAGCGGTGAAATCCGCGAACGCATTGTGGCGGAAGAACTCCAGGATCTGTTGCGCAACCTCGGTCAGGAAATAGCCGATCGCATAGCCGAACATGCCACCCAGCACCGATGCGCCGGTGCAGATCGCCGCGATGCGATATGCCTGATCCCGCTTGGCGAGGATCATCGGCACCATCATCACATCGGGTGGGACGGGAAAGAAGCTGCTCTCGGCAAAAGCGACAACGGCAAGGGATCGGTTCGCATGGCGATGGTGCGCCATACGAAGCACCCAGTCATACATTCCGCGAAACATGCTGGCCGGGTCCATTCTTGCAGAAGATGGCAGGGGCGCTCGGATTCGAACCGAGGGCCTTCGGTTTTGGAGACCGACGCTCTAACCAACTGAGCTACGCCCCTGTGCGGTCCGCGCCTTTAGCGAGCGGCGCGGCGGGGGGCAAGGGGTGGCGTTGTCGCGCGCCTCTGGATCAGCGGAAATCGTACATTGCAACGTTCTGATTTCGAGTTATGATACACCATAACATCACGAGGAGAGAGTGCATGGCCAAGGCCCGCGTTTCCGAAACCTCTTACATGGGCGAGATCAACGTCACGCCCTTTATCGATGTGATGCTGGTGCTGATCATCGTGATGATCATGAGCCTGCCGCTCTCCACCCATAAAGTGCCTGTCGATCTGCCGAGCAGCCCCTCCGTGCAGGTGCCCCAGGAACCGCATATGCTGGCGATCGATCGGGGCGGGGCGCTGTATATGGACGGCCGGGCGATTGCCGATATGGATCTGCCCGCAACCCTGATTGCGATTCGTGATCGGCCGGGGGCTGTGCTGCAGATGAATACCGATCCGGACGCGCAATATGCGCGGTTCAATGCGGTGCTGGCCGTGGTCAAGCGCGCGGGCATCACCCGGCTGGGCTTTGTCGGGCACGAGCGGATGAAGGACTGAGCGGCGCTTAGGCCGCGACGCTGCTCCCGCCCATAGGGCGCATGGCGAGTGCACGGGCTTCGTGGACGGGAAGGGGCCGGCCGAAATAATAGCCCTGAACCTTGGTGCAGCCCAAGGCCTGGACCATGTGGTGCTCCTCCTCGGTCTCGACGCCTTCCGCAGTGGTTGCCATGCCCAGGCTTTCGGCGAGCGCGACAACGGCGCGGATGATCGCAATGGCTTCCTTGGTGCCCTGTGAGGCGCCCTGGACGAAGCTGCGGTCGATCTTGATCGAGCTGAAGCGGGTGCGGGCGAGATAGCCGAGCGAGGAATAGCCGGTGCCGAAATCGTCGAGGCTAAGGCGGATGCCGAGATCGAGGATCTTTTCCAGCACCTGAATCGCCACGGTGCCTTCGCGCATGAAGACGCCTTCGGTGACTTCGAGTTCTAGACGATCCGCCGGAAGTCCCGATTGGGCGAGCGCCTGGGCGACGACGCCGACGAAGCACGGATTGTGGAGCTGTTCGGGGCTGACGTTGACGGCGACGCGGACAGGCAGATCCCAGCGGGCGGCTTCGTCGCAGGCTGTGCGCAGCACCCATTCGCCGATTGGCGCGATCAGGCGGGCTTCCTCGGCCAACGGCACGAATTTGGCGGGGGAGATGTTGCCCATTTCGGGGTGCGTCCAGCGGAGCAATGCCTCGAAGCCGGTCAGCTGCCCAGTCGCGGCGTTGACGACGGGCTGGTAATTGAGATGCATCTCGCCATTCTCGACCGCGCTGCGCAGCGCGATTTCTAGGACGCGGCGCTCTTCGGCAGCCATGTGGAGCTGGGGCTCATAAGCGTGGAAGACGCCGCCGCCGGCATCTTTCGAACGATACAGCGCAAGATCGGCCGAGCGGATCAGCATCTCTGCGGTGCGTCCGTCACGCGGGCCGGTGGCGAGGCCAATCGAGCAACCGATATAGAGCGTGTGCTGATCGACTTCGTAAGAATCGGAGAGACTATCGACGATGGCCTGCGCCAGCCGTTCGGTGCGCGCGGTATCGGTCGAATCGCGGACGACCACGGCGAATTCATCGCCGCCCAGGCGCCCGATCATCTCATTCTCGGTCATCAGCAGTTTGAGCCGTTCCGAAACGCGGCCGAGCAGGCGATCGCCCATCGGGTGGCCGAGCGTATCGTTGACCGCCTTGAAGCGATCGAGATCGATCATCATGAAGGCGCAGCGCGAGCCCCATTTCTCGGCGTCTGCCATCGCGGCGGCGAGCGTTTCGTTGATCAGCAGGCGATTGGGCAGGCCGGTGAGCGTGTCGTACCGCGCCATGCGGTTGATCTTGTCGGCCGATTTGCGCGCTTCGGTGACGTCCGAGCCGACGCCACGGAAGCCGCAAAAGGTGCCGCCATCGTCATACCGAGGCGAGGCAGACATTTCCCACCAGCGCTCTTCGAAATTGACCTGCACGGGCAGGAGGATGTCGTGGAAGGATTCGCGCGCCTTCAGCTTCTCGGCGAGTTCGCGCAGGCCTGACGCGAAATTGCCGGCTTCCCAGGTGGAGCCCGCGAGAACTTGCAGGAAGGGCGTGCCGTTGATCGTCTTGGGATCGGCGCCTAGCGAAACGGCGAAGCGCGGATTGGCGCGGACCACGCGGCGCTGCGCATCGATCTCCCAGAGCCAGTCCGCACCCGAATCCTCGGTAGACTCGCGCAGCAACAGGCTGAGCGTTTGATCGCGCTCGGACATGCCGATCTCGCCCGCTCGGATAACGACCAGCGCCTTGCCGCGACCGAACGTGGCCATGATGAGCAGCACGGTGAACAGCGCCGCCGAGGCAGCAAGCACCGGGCTGGCGATCAAAGCGAGCGTGGTGACGATCGAAGCACCGACGATCAGGACGAACGCGATGGTTGCAAGCGGAAGTGCTGCCATGGCCACTGCCGATGCCGTCATCAGTAGCGACAGGATGATCCACAAGCCCAGTGCGGCGCTGGCATCGACGAAATCGCCGAACGCGAGCGGCGGGATCGACCAGACTGCGCCGAGGGCAATGCCGTCCAGCACGGTGTCGCGCACATCGCGCAAAGTTGCGGTGACGGCCGAGCGGTGGCGCTTGTTCAGGCGGCGGAAGGCGACCGCTACGCCGACGGCTGCGGTAAGCGAGCCCCAGCTTGAGAGCTGCCAGAGCGGCACCAGCGGCGCAAGGATAGCGATGATGAGCGCGGCGCCGATGAGATTCGCCGCGAGCATAAATAGCGCCAGCTGGCTGCCCGCATGCATCTGGGCCGCGCGAATCGGGCCCCAATCGGTGGTGTCCGCCGGATCGTACAGACCAAGCAACGCACGCGCATCGATGCGCGGCTTGGCGAATTGGGAAGTCGTCTGACGTGTCACGCTACGGGATGTACCGGAGGGTAGGTTAGCGAGTGGTTAGGTTTGGGAGTGAAATTGAGATTTTTCTTCCCCCCTCTCCCGCGAACGGGAGAGGGGGGAAGACTAGGCCGCCAGAGCGTAAGGCTTGATCTCGCCATTCAGATACTGGTTGCGCGCTTTGGCTCGGGAAAGCTTGCCCGAGCTGGTGCGGGGGAGCGTGCGCGGCGGGACCAGTTCGATCACGCAGTTCATGCCCGTAACCGTGCGGACGCGCTCGCGGATTTCGTCGCGGAGGCGGACGCGTTCACCCTCATCAGAGGTGCGGCACTGGACGAGAACGGCGGGGGTTTCCTCGCCGCCCGGCGTGGTGATTGCAAAGGCCGCGACATCGCCCTGTTTGAATGCGGGCAATTGCTCCACGGCCCATTCGATATCCTGGGGCCAGTGGTTCTTGCCGTTGATGATGATCATGTCCTTCGCTCGGCCCACTATGTAAATATAGCCGTCCGAGAGATAGCCCATGTCGCCGGTATCGAGCCAGCCATCGACAAGGCAGGCATCGGTTGCTTCCTGATCGCGGAAATAGCCGACCATAACGCTGGGCCCGCGGCACCAGACCTTGCCGATTGCCTTGTCAGGCAAGGGCGTGCCGTCTTCCTCGCGGACCTGGATTTCCATGTCGCGCGCGGCCTTGCCGCAATTGACGATGGCGCGGTACCGCTGCGGGCGATCGGCGCGCGAAGCGCCGCCCGAAAGCTGGGTTTCCTCGACGAGCTCGACCTGAATGCCTTCGCCCGGGGGCATGATCGACACCGCCAGCGTCGCTTCGGCGAGGCCGTAGCTGGGGACGAACGAGCTGGCCTTGAACCCGGCATCGGCGAACGCATCGACGAACGCCTGCATCACGTCCGGACGGATCATATCGGCGCCATTGCCGGCAACGCGCCAGCGGCTGAGATCGAAGCGGTCGCTGGCCTTGGTCTGGCTCGACATACGGCGCGCGCAGATATCGTAGCCGAAGGTGGGCGAATAACTCATCGATGTGCCGGGATTGCGGCTGATGAGGTCGAGCCATGCCAGCGGGCGGCGGGCGAAATCCTCGGTCTTCAGATAATCGCACGATACCTGATTGGCGATCAGCCCGAGCAGGCAGCCGACCAGACCCATGTCGTGATACCAGGGCAACCAGGAGACCACGCGGTCGCCCTCTTGCAGATGCATGCCGTGCGAGTGCGACGAGAGATTGTGGAGCAAAGCATTGTGCGTGATCGCAACGCCATGCGGGAAGCGAGTCGAGCCGCTGGAATATTGCAGATAGGCGATGTCAGAGGTGACAGCCTTGGGAAGCTCTACCTCGGGCGCTTCGCGAGTCGCGAATTCGTCCCAGGCGATTCCCTTGACGTCGCACAGCCGCGAGGCCTCTGCGCACATCGTGCCGATTTCAGGCGGATAGATCAGCATCAAGGGATCGCAGCTCTTCAGCTGGACCGAAAGCTGATCGATATAGCTCTGCGCGCCACCAAAGCTGGTCGGGAGCGGCAGCGGCACCGGCCATGCGCCGGCATAGACCACGCCGAAGAAGAGCGACGCGAACTCGGGGCCCGTCTCGGCGATCAGCGCGATGCGGTCATTTGGCTTCACGCCAGCGGCAATGAGTCGGCGGGCCTGCGCCAGCGCATCCTCACGCAGCTCAGAGAAGGGGTAAGGGCGCACGAGCGTGCCGCGCGCGTCATGGAAATTGAGACCACGAACGCCCTGTGCTGCGTAATCCAGCGCTTCCCCCAGCGTGGGGAAGTCAGCCAGACGGCGCGGCAAACTGTCGTCAGTAGGCGTCGGAACCGGCTTTGCCTGGTCCGCGATGGTCTCGTGCGATCCCGAAACTACAGAATTCATTCTTTTGTCCGTGCCCCTGTCTGAAGGCTCGTCGTGCCCCCACGACGCAAAAAACTTATCTCAGCCTCTGCAATGCACTGTCGTTCAAAATCCGTTGCCAGTGTGGCACAAACATGGCGCATGCGACGTAGCAAACGCCCCCTCGAGCCCCTGAAGGCCTCCGATCTGGAGTGGTTCGCGCTGCGTTATGTCGAGCGTTACGCCACCACGAGAGGCAAGCTAAGCGATTATTTGCGCAGAAAGATTCGTGAGCGCGGATGGGGCGGGGAGGGGCAGCCTGACCCGGTGGCGCTGGCTCAGCGGATGGCGGATCTGGGCTATGTGGACGACCGCGCCTTTGCCGAGAGCAAGGCGGGCGCCATGGGGCGGCGTGGTCTGGGCGCGCGCCGCGTGACCCAGGCGCTGCACTTCGATGGCATTCACGGCGAGGATGCGGAGGCCATTGCGCCCATTATCGATGAAAATGTCACGGCTAGCGCCATCGCCTTTGCCCGGCGCAAGCGGATCGGGGCCTATGCCCGCGAAGCCGCGGACCGGCCGCTGCAGGAAAAGCAATTGGCTGCGATGCTCCGCGCCGGCCACGCACTTGATCTGTCAAGAAAGATAGTCCGCATGGCACCGGGCGAAGATGCGGAAGCAATGCTCGCATCCGATTGGGACTGATTCGTACAAAGTCATTCCATTTATGGAAAATCTTGTGTTAAAGTCCTTCGTTGGGGGACAATGAAAATGCGTGCTGACCCGCAGCTTGCGTCGAGAGACTTCGCCGTTGAGTCGCCGGTAAATGATGCGTTCGATGCCGATCAGGCAAGCGAGGAGCAGGTTTACTCTGGCGTCGTGAAATGGTTCGATGTCACCAGGGGGTTTGGCTTTCTCGTCGCTGACGATGAGAGCGTCGGCGATATTCTAATTCATTTTACGGTGTTGCAAGACCATGGCCGCCGCAGCCTGCCAGAGGGCGCGCGGGTGGAATGCACCGCCGTGCAGCGTAATCGCGGGCTTCAGGCCAAGGAGATCACCGCGATCGACCTGAGCGACGCAGTGGAGGCGCCGCGGCGCCCGGCCGAGCGCGCCGACCGGCTGGAGATGATCGCATCGGCCGGCCCGTTCGAGGCGGTCGAAGTAAAATGGTTCAATCGGCTCAAGGGCTATGGATTCCTCGTGCGCGGAAGCGACTCGGCGGATATATTCGTCCATATGGAGACGTTGCGGCGCGCGGAGATCGAAGAGGTCGAACCGGGCGAGCCCCTGAGGGCACGCATTGTCGATGGCGATAAAGGGCCGCTTGCGGTTGCGGTCGAAAGGACCAGCTGAATATCATGGTTTCGAAGCGTGGAATTGCAGCGGCTTTGGCCGCTTTGGTGCTGCTCGGCAATGCGGCGTGCAAGAATGATGCGGGCGCGAGCGTCAGCACCGAACAGGCTGCGGCCAAGATCGCAGTGACGATCCAGACGAGCGCGGGGCCGCGCGTATTCAACGTGGATGTGGCCCGCACCGGCGCCGAGCAGGAGCGCGGACTGATGTTCCGCACCGGCATCCCGGCCGATGGCGGCATGATCTTCACGCCCTATCCCGCCGAAGGCAACGGCCCGCGCGAGGCTAGCTTCTGGATGAAAAACACGCCGAGCCCGCTCGACATCATCTTCATCCGCCCCGACGGCACGATCGCTGCGATTGCGGAGAATACGGTGCCGTATTCGGAGGCGCCGGTGAAATCGGGTGAGCCGGTGAATGCCGTGCTCGAGATCAACGGCGGCAAGGCGGCGGAGCTCGGGATCGCTCCGGGTGACAAGGTGACGTGGCCGGGGCAACGCTGACCTAAATCCTCTCCCTTGCGGGGGAGGATCGAGAAGAGGCGGGCAATACGCGGCGTGGGGAATAGCATTGCCTCCCCATCACCCCCGCGCTAATCGCGGCGCATGGGTATCTTCAAGAATGCGTTCACCTGGTGGGAAGGCGCCACCTTTGGCACCTGGATCGGCCTGCGTGGCAAGGACAAGGTGGGCGAGGATGCGCTCGGTAATGTCTATTGGCAGGGTGGGAGCAACATGCACGGCGTCACGCGCCGCTGGGTGATGTATAGCGGCGTGAACGACGCGAGCCGGGTGCCGCCCGAATGGTTCAGCTGGCTGCACCATCAGATCGATGAGGCGCCCGATGCAGCGCTTCCCGCGCCGCGCGTGTGGGAAAAGCCCGCCGAGGCCAATTTGACCGGGACCGAGCTGGCATATCGCCCGCCCGGCGCGCTGGAGAAGGGTGCGCGCCGCGCTGCTGCGACGGGCGATTATGAGGCCTGGACCCCCGGCGCATGAATTTTCGCGGCCCGCTTGCCATAAGCGTGCTGGCGCTTGCGCTCGGCGCGTGCGGCGGCGGCGGTGCGGGTAATAATGCCGCGACCGATGAAGTCGTGACCACCGGCACCGAGCGCGCGGAAGGCCCGGAAGTCATCTCGGTACGTGCTGATGGCAGCGTAGAGGATGCGGCGGCGACGCCGATGGCCGAGCGTGAAGCGGTGCTGGGCATCCTAAACAAGCGCAACGGCGTAACCCGTGAGTTCAAGCTCAAGCCCGGTCAGGCCGCGCGGATCGACAATGTGATCGTGCATCTGCGCGCATGCGACAAGACTGCGCCGTGGGAAGCCGATCAGCTGACCGGCGCGTTCGTGCAGGTCGATGTCGAGCAGCTCGACAAGAAGTGGCACCGCGTTTTCTCGGGCTGGCTGTACAAGGAGCGCCCGGCGCTCAACGTCGTCCAGCACGGCATTTACGATGTGTGGCCCAAAAGCTGTGCGATGACTTTCAAGGATAGCGGGCCGGATACGGTTGCAGCGCCATCCGGCAGCGGCGCTGCACCTCGGTCGAGCGCGAAGAAGTCGCCCTCGAGCCCGGCCGAGCCTTCGCCAAGCGCGGCATCCAGCAACGCGACATAATCGTCGCGGGGCATTTCGACCGCGCCCAACGTGGCGAGGTGATCGGTCTGAAACTGGCAATCGAGCAAAGTGAAGCCGCCGGCTTTCAACCGCGCGACGAGGTGCGCGAAGGCGACCTTCGATGCGTCGCGGACGCGCGTGACCATGGATTCGCCGAAGAATGCGCGGCCGAGCGCCAGACCGTATAGGCCGCCAGCGAGGCGATCACCGTCCCAGCATTCGACCGAGTGCGCGAAGCCGCGGCGGTGGAGCTCGACGAACACCCGCTCGATCGGTCCGTTGATCCAGGTATCGGGGCGATCGGTGGCGGATTCGGCGCAGAGCTGCATGATTTCATCAAGGTGCTCTTCGCTCATGGGCGTCAT
>JAZKJE010000073.1:0-1244 GCA_040384525.1 Pseudomonadota bacterium | reverse complement strand
GTCGACCGTCACGCGGAAGCGGTTTGCGAGGATCGTCTTCTTGAGCGAGCGCGAGAGGTGGAAGTGGTCGAGCGGGAGCACGCCGCGCAACTTCGGCTCGACCCAATAGACGCTGGGCGCGAGGCGGTGGTCCGCCATCGGGAACACGCCCATCCCATACGCGCGCAGGACGAGATCGGGATCGAGTTCGAGCGATGGGGGCTGTTGGTGGCTCATTGGGTCATGCGCTGCGAGGGAAAGGGCGTGCGGGACTATAGGGCTCCCCGGCAAAGGCCGGGGCCCCGGTGGAGAGGTCGGTGTAACGGAGCGCTGTCTTCTCCAATCTCTGTTTCCCACCTGGCCCCGGCCTTTGCCGGGGAGCCGAATGACAGGCACCTGGTTCAGATACCAAAACGCAGGCTGGCATGAAAAAGGGCCGGCGGAAATCTCCACCGGCCCCGAAATTTCAAAGAAATGCGGAAAGGCTCAGGTCCTGCCGCTTACGCCTTGCAGGTGCGCGTGCCTTCGTTCGGCGTGACGACCGTAGCCGTCTTGGCGTCGCCGGTCAGCTTGAAGCCACCGTCCGCGACATACGCCTCGCCAGCGGCAGGCGCCGTGAGCATCGTGCCGGCGCCGTTCTTGGTGGTCCGTACCTGAACCTGGGTGTTGCCCTGGAAGAAATCGACGAAGACGAGGCTGTTGTCACCGCAGCGCATCTGCTTGCTCGCCGCGATCGACGGGGGCAGCACGACGGGCGCGGCGTTGGCAAGCTGCGAGGCCATGGGATCGGCTGCGACGCCGGATACTTCCTCAGGCTTATTTTCACAGGCCGACAGCGCAAACAGCGCCGCGGCGGCGGCAAGGGGGAGGCTCTTGTTCATAGGGAAAGCGGTTTCCTCGAAGGGGCAATAATCGTCAAGCGATTCGTGATATAAAGTCACATTCTTTTTGTGCGACGCGGTATAGCTTTGCTAATATTGCGCTAGCGTGAATCGCCCGCAGTTCCTCGTGGAATTCGTTCATTTCTGCGATGCGTCCGAACACGATTTTTGTGCCGCCGCGATCAATTCTTCCGCCCTGCAGCGGGCACGATTGTGAGAACATCACCAGAACAAGACTTGACCGCCGCCGTTCCCGCGCTCAGGCTGGCGAAAACCGGGGGAATGAAAAATGCGCGCGATTGTAATTGCTTCACTGCTGATGCTCGCGGGCTGTGGGGACGCGGCCGAGGAAGCGCGCAAGCAGGGCGAGAATGTCGTGTTCGA
>JAZKJE010000072.1:0-6248 GCA_040384525.1 Pseudomonadota bacterium | reverse complement strand
TTTCCTGAAGCTTCTCGACCGGGAGCCCAGTTGCGGCGGCAGCGCCTTCGGCGGTGTCACCCTGCATCGGATGGTATTTCGCGAGCGCTCCGACTGCCGATTCGACATGCTCTGGCGAGAGCCCGACCTTCGCGGCCATGTTCTTGATGTCCACGTTCTGAGTGACTTGGCTAAGAATTCCGTCGAACATGCTCATCTGGTTGCTCCCGCGTGCGAGGTTCTTGACGCTATGGGCCTTAGCACGCCGCCGAAAGCGGCGCACGATCCGGTTCGACGAAACCGCGGCGCGCAGGCACCGAAAAGAGCAATTCAGGCGAATAGAAGCCCAGCGGCCAATCGCGGTGCCCAATCGGCGAGGCGAGCAATGCGTTGACTCGCTCGGCCAGGCTGCCTTCCGGATGCGCGCGAAGAAACAGGCGGACTCCGGCGACATAGGCGTGGGTGATCGTGTCGTGATAGCCGCCCATATCGTCGTTCACCCCGCCGACGCTTTCGTTGAAGCGTGAGATGATCCCGGCGATTTCAGCTTCCACGTCCACGTCAGGGCGCTCGGCGAGCAGATAGAGCGTCGAGGCGAGGTGTGCTTCGTGCGTCCATTCGGCGCGGTCGAGGGTGCACGCGAGCAAGCCTTCGCCGAGATGGACGATCTCGGCGTCAGCGGTGAAGAGGCGGATGGGAAACTCGGTCATCGATCGGGCTTTCTCTGGCCCGATCGATGACCGGGCGAATTATGCGGTGGCTTTGGTCTTGGGAGCGGCCTGCCGGACACCTTCGTCGACATGCTCCACGAATTGCGCGAAGTTCTCGACGAACTGGTCGACGAGTTTGCCCGCGGTCTCGTCGTAATTGGCCTTGTTGGACCAGGCCGCGCGCGGATCGAGCATGTTCGGGTCCATATCGCCGACCGCAACCGGCACCATGAAGCCGAAATTGGGATCCTTGCGGAACTCGGCATTGTTCAGGCTGCCGTCGAGCGCGGCGTTGAGCAAGGCACGGGTCACCTTGATAGGCATCCGCTTGATGCCCGGATCGGTGGCCAAGCCGCCCGACCAGCCGGTGTTGACCAGCCAGCAATTGACGCCGCCCTTGGCGATGCGCTCCTTGAGGAGGTTGCCATAAACCGACGGGTGGCGCGGCATGAAGGGTGCGCCAAAGCAGGTTGAGAAGGTCGCCGAAGGCTCGGTCACGCCGATCTCGGTGCCGGCAACACGCGCGGTATAGCCCGAGAGGAAGTGGTACATCGCCTCATCGGGCGTGAGCTTCGCGATCGGGGGCAACACGCCATAGGCGTCGGCAGTCAGGAAAATGATGTTCTTCGGGACGGGCCCGAGATTCTTCTCCGAGACGTTCGGGATAAAATCGATCGGATACGAACCGCGGCTGTTTTCCGCGAGCGTGTTGTCGTCGAAGTCGAGTTCGCGGGTCTCGGGGTCCATCACGACATTCTCGAGCACCGTGCCGAAGCGCTGGGTGGTCGCGAAAATCTCCGGCTCGGCTTCGGCCGAAAGGTTGATCATCTTGGCGTAGCAGCCGCCTTCGAAATTGAAGACCGCCGTATCCGACCAGCCATGCTCGTCATCGCCGATCAGCGTGCGCGATGCGTCTGCCGAGAGCGTGGTCTTGCCGGTGCCGGAAAGGCCGAAGAACACAGCGGTGTCGCCGTTAGGGCCGATATTCGCCGAGCAATGCATCGGCATGATGCCATCGACCGGCAACAGGTAGTTGAGCAAGCCGAAGACGCTCTTCTTCATCTCGCCCGCGTAGGAAGTTCCGCCGATCAGGATCAGCTTTTCCGTGAAGTTCACCGCGATCACCGTCTCGCTGCGGCAGCCGTGACGCTCCGGATTGGCGCGGAAGCTCGGCAGATCGATGATCGTGTATTCGGGAACAAAGCCGGGCAGTTCGTCCGACGACGGGCGAACCAGCAGCGTCTTGATGAACAAATTGTGCCAGGCGAGTTCATTGATCACGCGAACCTTCACGCGATGCTCGGGCTGCGAGCCGCCGAACAGATCCTGGATGAACAAGTCATCGCGCTGGCCGAGCTCGGCGAGGAAATCGGCCTTCAATGCGGCGAAATGCGCCGGCGTCATGCCCTTGTTGGTATCGCCCCACCATACCGTGTCTTCGGTGGTGGCATCGCGGACGATGAACTTGTCCTTGGCGCTGCGGCCGGTGTGCTTGCCGGTGGCGACGACGAGCGCGCCATGCTTGGAGAGTTTGCCCTCACTGCGGCGAACCGCGGCTTCGACCAACTGGCCGGTGCCCAGATTCCAGTTCAGTTCGGCGCCCGTGGCGATGCCCTGGGCATCGAGTCCATGGCTTGGCGTACGGTCGTTCAAAACATGCCCTCCCAAAACGCCTCATGCGGGCGCGTAAGTCATTACGAGGCGCATAGGAGGCGGGCGGAATGGCGGTCAATGCAGGTAAACGTTGTCGTATTCGAAGGTAATCGGTGTCATTCGTTTGAAGACATTCAAACTATGGTTTACGCCATTGGTGATGCGCCATTGCAACGTTATGACCGAGGAATGACAGCGACAATCGCGCTGGTCGATGACGACCGGAACATCCTCACCTCGGTTTCGATCGCGCTTCAAACCGAAGGCTTCCTCACCCGCGTCTATTCGGATGGCGAAAGCGCGTTGAAGGCGCTGATCGAGAACCCGCCAGACCTGGCAGTGCTCGATATCAAAATGCCGAAGATGGACGGCCTGGAGCTGCTGCGGCGGCTGCGTGAGAAGAGCGCTATCCCGGTTATCTTCCTGACATCCAAGGACGATGAGCTCGACGAGGCGCTGGGACTGGCGATGGGCGCGGACGATTATATCGCCAAGCCGTTCAGCCAGCGGCTGCTGATCGCCCGCATCCGGGCGATCCTGCGCCGCACCGAAGCGACGCTGCCGAGCGCCGAGGGTGGCGAGGAGACGCCACAGGAAATCCTGGAGCGCGGCCGGCTGGTGATGGACCCCGCCCGCCACCGCGTGAACTGGGCGGGCAATAATGTGACGCTGACGGTCACCGAATTCCTGATTCTCGAAACGCTGGCGCAGCGGCCGGGCATCGTGAAGACGCGGAACCAGCTGATGGATGCGGCCTATCAGGACGACATCTATGTCGATGATCGGACCATCGACAGCCACATCAAGCGCGTCCGGCGCAAATTCCGTCAGGTCGATCCGGAATTCGATGCTATCGAGACGCTATATGGCGCTGGATACCGTTTCTCAGACGAATGACGATCAGGCCCTAGGGCTGAAATGGTCGAACCGCGTCAGCCTGACGCCACGGATTCTGGCGGTCAACATCTTCGCGCTGGCGCTGTTGGGCGGCGGTTTCTCGTATCTCGATTCGTATCGCAGCCGGATGGTCGACAGCCGGGTGGAGCAAGCCAGCCGCGAGGCGCGGTTGATTGCGCAAGCTTTGGCATCGACCAACAAGGATGCGAAGCGCCGCGATATTCTGGTGCTGAGCCTGGCCCGCGACATGAACACTCGCATCCGCCTCTATGACGATGACGGAAAGATGCTCGCCGACAGCCGCGAACTGGGGCTGCGCAACGCGACACTGCGCGATCCTGACAAAGACCCCTGGGGGCTGGAAGCGGCGCGCTGGCTCGACGCGGTGATCGATACCGTCGCAGGTGCCGCCCGAGCGCCCGCCTATCGCGAGAGATCACGCGACGCCGGGCTGGACTGGCCCGATGTGCGGACGGCGCAGGCGGTGCATGGATCAGCCGCGACGGTGTGGCGCGCGCCGGATCGGACGCCGGTGATTACTGCGGCGGCGCCGATCACCGGGCTGGGTGTGGTGATGACTACGGTGAATGCGCGCGACATCACCCAGACGGTGCGCTCCGAGCGCTACCGGCTTGGCGTGGTGCTGCTGATCGTCTCGCTATCGTCGATTTTCCTGTCGCTTTTCCTCGCGCGGACAATCGTGCGTCCGCTGCGGTTGCTCGCCCGCGCAGCCATACGCGTGCGGCTAGGGCGTGCGCGCGAAGTGGTGGTGCCCCGTTTGCCCGATCGCAGTGACGAGATCGGGCTGCTCGCACGTGCTTTGTCGGACATGACGCAGGCGCTGCGCGCGCGGATCGACGCGACCGAGAGCTTTGCGGCGGATGTGACGCACGAGCTGAAGAACCCCCTCGCCTCCTTGCGCTCGGCGGTGGACAGCCTGGTCAAGGTCAAGAAGGCCGAGCATCGCGACCAGTTGCTCGCAATCGTGCAGGACGATGTGCACCGGCTCGACCGGCTGATTACTGATATTTCCGACGCATCACGACTGGATGCGCAGCTCAGCCGCGCAACTTTCGAGCCGGTCGATGTCGGCATGCTAATTCAGGCGTTGCTCGACAATCGCGAGGCGCGCGGGCTTCCTTCCGGCATCCGTATCGCCTTCGATCTCCAGCCCAACGCTCACCTCACGGTGTTGGGCGAAGGTGCACGATTGGAGCGCGTGTTCGAGAATTTGATCGAGAACGCTTTATCCTTCTCGCCTGAAGGGGGTCTGATCGCGATTTCGGCGCGCAGCGAAGGCGATATGCTGACGGTCCGCCTCGAGGATGAAGGGCCCGGCGTGCCGGAGGATGCTCGAGAGAATATCTTCCGCCGCTTCCATTCGGTGCGTCCGGAAAGCGAGGCTTTCGGCCAGCATTCCGGTCTGGGCCTTGCCATCGCGCGCACCATCGTCGAAGCCCATCAGGGGAGCATATCAGTGGAATCGCGGGAAGATCGGCTAAGCGGAGCGCGATTTGTGGTGCGGCTGCCCAAGGGCGACCGCAGCTGATGGCCGTGCTTTCTTCCGAAATAGTGCAGGGGGCGTGCGTGGCAGTGGACGGCCGCGGCGTGCTGATCGAGGGACGCGAAGGCGATGCGCGAGTCGATCTGGCGCTGCGCCTGATCGATCGCGGCGCCGTGCTGGTCGCCGATATTCAAACCGTGTGCCTGCGCCAGGACAAGCTATTGCTGGCGAGCGCGCTTCCCGCTGCCGCCGGACGGATCGAAGTGCGCGGGCTGGGCATTGTCGAAATGCCCCATGCGGAGCGCGTACCTGTGGAATTGATCATCGTCCTGCTCGATGCCGGCCCGCGTTTCCCGGACGACAAACGCACGCGGACCATCGCGGGCGTGGACGTACCGGTGCTGGCGCTCTCGGCAAACGATCACGCCGCGCCGATCAAGGCCGAGCTATGGCTGCGGTCAAGATGAGCCGGCGCCCGAAACAAATCCTTCTCGTCACCGGCATGTCTGGCGCAGGCAAATCCACGGTGTTGCGCACGCTGGAGGATCTGGGCTGGGAGACGGTCGACAACCTCCCTCTCCTCCTCCTCAACCGTCTGCTCGATACAGCGCCCGCCGAGGGAACCGAGAGCGATGACGATCGTCCGCTGGCACTCGGCATCGGCACCCAGACGCGGGGCTTCGACGCCGACAGCATTGTGCGCCGCATCAAGAAATTGCGCGAAGAGCATGGCCATGACGTGGGCACTTTGTTCCTCGATTGCTCAGGCGCGGAGTTGGAACGCCGCTATTCCGAAACGCGCCGCCGCCACCCGCTGGCGCAGGACAGGCCCGCAGCCGATGGCATGGTGCACGAGCGCGAATTGCTGGCGCCACTCAAGAAATGGTCGAACCGGCTGATCGACACGACGAGCATGTCTGGCAACGAACTGGCCCAGCAGATCCGCACGACCTTTTCGGGCGAAGGCCTGGGCGAAACTGTGCTCAACGTGATGTCGTTCGGCTTTGCCCGCGGGCTGCCGCGCGATGCCGATCTGGTGCTCGATATGCGCTTCCTGCGGAACCCGCATTGGGACGCGAAACTGCGGCCGGGCACCGGCAAGGACAAGGACGTATCGGCCTATATCGCTGCCGACCCGGCCTATGCCGAAGCGGTGGACCGGATCGAATCGCTGCTGCTGCTGCTGATCCCGCGCTATCAGGCAGAGGGCAAAGCCTATGTGACGGTCGCGTTTGGCTGCACCGGCGGGCGGCACCGCTCTGTGCATGTCGCCGAGCGCGTCGCGGCGCGGTTGCGCCACGAAGGATTTTCGCCCACGGTGACCCATCGCGACCTGCAAATCGCACCGCAGGACTCGCTTGAGGGGGCGCCGGTAGTGGCATGAGAGGCCGGAGTTAAGATGATCGGTTTGGTACTCGTGACGCACGGACGACTCGCGGAAGAGTTTGTCGTCGCGATGGAGCATGTCGTGGGCAAACAGGAGCGGATCGAACCGATCTGCATCG
>JAZKJE010000071.1:0-5769 GCA_040384525.1 Pseudomonadota bacterium | reverse complement strand
TGAACAGTCCGGCGAACACGAACATCTCGCGCTCGCCCAGATTGCCGATCAAGCGGAACAGTGGCTGGAGCAGATAGCGCCCCGCCACGATCAGGCCGACGATGGCCCCAAAAGTGTAGAGACCGAGCAGCCAGCCCGGCGGACCGTTCATATCGGCGGGGTTGCGTGACATTGCCGCGATGATCGTGATCAGCGGAACGATCGAAAGATCCTGAAACAACAGGATCGCAAAGGCGCGCTCGCCGAACGGCGTGCGCAGTCGCCCGGCCGATTGCAGCATCGGCAAGACCTGTGCGGTCGAGGAAAGCGCCAGCGGCAGGCCCAGCGCCAGTGCGGCGGCCAGGCTGGATCCGGTCACGAACCAGACGATGCCCGCAACTGCCAGTCCGCACAGAACCACCTGCAACAGGCCCAGCCCAAAAATGTCGCGCCGCATCCGCCACAAGCGGCCCGGGCTCAGCTCAAGCCCGACGAGGAACAGCAGCAGGGCGATGCCGAGTTCGGCGATGCCCATCTTGCTCTCCGCGCCACCGACCAGCCCAAGCACCTGCGGCCCGACGATTGCGCCGGCTACGAGGAAACCGAGGGTCGCGCCCAGCCCGAGCTTGCGGAACAGCAATACGAAGAAGAGCGCGAAGCCGAGCAGCGGCACCGCATCCCGAACGATCGAAACTTCCCCGTGCATTTAGCGCCCCGCCTGTTGTGCAGCTTCCGCCGCTGCTTCGAATGCCAGTCGGATCGACGCATGCCGCCCGCGATGCGGCAAAGCTGGCACGAAGATGTCGAGCCCCGGCCATGTGGGCGCCGGCCCCTGTTCGGCCAGCCACGCCGTGAGCTGGTCGTGCGCCTCGGCGATCTCAGCGGGCGTCCGTCCGATCACATGCGCCGCGAGAATTCCCGCCGAAGCCTGTCCCAGCGCGCAAGCCCGTACCAGCAGGCCGAGCGCGCTGACGCGGCCATCTTCGAGGTTCACGTCAACCGTCACGCGGCTCCCGCACACCGGCGAGCGTTTCTCGCACGTGCCCATCGGATCGGCCAGCCGCTCCTGAAACGGAACGGTCGCGGCCAGCCGCAGGATTTCCATATTGTAGAGCGGCGCGTTCATGTTCTGCCGATCTAGGGGAGGCATGGCGAAAGCGCGAGGGGCTACTTCGTCGAATTCTCCATCGCAGCGTTGCCGCTGCTATTGCCCGCTTCCTCGCCAAACACCGGCAGGCCCTTGCGCCGGCGATCCACCACATCGGCGATGCTCGCGCTGGTCGCATTGAGCAGAGGATAGGTGGTCGACAGCTTGATCCAATCGGGTCGCCGCGAAGGGCCACCGCTCATCGTATCGAGCACCAACATCAGCAGCAGGAAACCAACGCTCACCAGGAGCAATCCCTTGAGCGCACCAAAACCAAGCCCCAATGCTCGGTCGATCGGCCCCAGGAAACTGTCCCGGGTGCGCGATCCGATCGAATTGGCGATCAGCCGCCCGCCCAAATAGGTTCCACCCGCCAAGAGCGCGAAGGCCAGTACCGAAGCGCCCTGCACGGTGCCGACCATGCCCGACAATATCTCAGCGAGCGGCGCATGGAACAGCTTGATCGCGAGCACGACGAGCACCCAGGCGAGCAACGCCAGCACTTCTGTCACGAAGCCGCGCATGAAGCCGAGCACCCCCGCCCCGCCGATTGCGAGCAGCACGATGATGTCCAGTCCGGTAAGCGTCATGACGAAAGTCCCTCCCGCGCCTCTGATACGCGCTAGCTCATCCGAGCGGAAGCCGCCTCAGGCGTGGCGCGTGATCCGGAGCGCCCAGCGATCATAGCCGAGTTCCTCGACCCGCTTCATGATCGCTTCAACATTCGCGGGCCGCGTCTCGCGCGCCAGAACCCACAGATACCGCCCGCCAGGCTCGCCGACGATCGACCATTCATAGTCGTCGCCATGATCCAGCACCCAATAATCACCCGTGTAAAAGGGCCCGAAGAACGAGACCTTGAGCTTGGCGTTGGTATCTTCGTCGACAACGATAGCCTTGCCCTCAACAAAGCTGCGCTCGCTCTTCGGGCCGCCTTGGCAGCCACTATTAATGATCTGGATTTTACCACCGGGCGCGATGGCATATTCGGCGGTGACTGCATCGAGGCCCTTCTCAAACCGGTTCTCATGCCGCGCCAGTTCGAACCATTTGCCGAGGTAGCGCTCGAGATCGACTGGCTTGGCGGGTTCGGGCACATCCGCGTTGATCACCGGCGGGCGCGTGGCCTGCCGATACGCAAAAGCTCCGCCGATGGCCGCGACGGTCACGCCACCTAGAATCTTGAACACGGTCGATTGCTTCATGCGGGCATGATGCGATGTCGCGCGGGGAATTGGTAGCACAAATCCTCCCCCGCCAGGGGGAGGTGGCGCCGAAGGCGACGGAGGGGGAGGTAAGCGATCAGCTCTCCAATTCGTCACGCCGCGCAACGGCAATCGCCAGAATTTGGCTCGCTACGCCCTCCACATTTGTCAAAACTTGGCGAGCCGAATAGCGCAGCACCCGGACACCCCGGGATGCGGTCCAAGCATCGCGGATCATATCCCGAACCGGCCGATCACCGCACGCATGTGCTTCGCCGTCCACCTCAATCGCCAGCCTCGCGGGAGCGCAGTAAAAGTCGAGGACGTAATCGCCAGCATTGTGTTGTTTGCGAAACCGTAAGCCTGCCTCGTTTCCACGGAGGGCGAGCCATAGTCCAATTTCGGGCGGCGTCATTTCTTGACGAAGGCGTTTGGCATGGCGACGCCTAGTTTCGGAACCTTCAAGGCGCATCGCCGTCCTCCCCCTCCGTCAGGCTTCGCCTGCCACCTCCCCCTGGCGGGGGAGGATTGAAATTACCGCCCCAGCAAATGATCGACGAACGCCGCGAGGTTCTTGAACCCGGACAGCGCCAAGCCGCCCTTGTCCGCCTGCGCTGCCGGGGCTAGCGCCTTGGCGAACCCCAGCTTGCCCGCCTCGCGGCAGCGGAGTGCGCCGTGCGCCACCGGGCGGACTTCACCAGACAAGGCGATCTCGCCGAACGCGACTGCATCCGCCGCCAAGGGGCGCTCGGCCAGTGCGGAGACCAGAGCCGCCGCCACAGCCAGATCGGCTGCGGGATCCTGCACGCGATAGCCGCCCGCAATGTTCAGATAGACTTCGCAGGTCGAGAAGCTGAGCCCACAGCGCGCCTCCAGCACCGCAAGGATCATCGAGAGTCGCGACGAATCCCAGCCGACCACTGCGCGGCGCGGCGTAGCGCCCGAAGCCAGCCGCACCACCAAAGCCTGCACTTCGACCAACACCGGCCGGGTACCTTCCATCGCCGGAAACACGATGGTCCCCGTCACGCTCTCGTCGCGCTGCGTGAGGAACAGGGACGAAGGGTTCGCGACCTCGGAAAGCCCTTCGCTCTCCATCGCGAATACGCCGATCTCGTCGGTGCCACCAAAGCGGTTCTTCGTGGCGCGCAGAATGCGATATTGGTGGCTGCGCTCGCCTTCGAACGCCAGCACGGTATCGACCATATGTTCGAGCACGCGCGGGCCGGCGATATTGCCGTCCTTGGTGACATGGCCGACGAGCACCACCGCCGTTCCGTGTTCCTTGGCAAAGCGGATCAACTCGCCCGCCGATGCGCGCACCTGGCTCACCGTGCCCGGCGCGCCTTCGATCAGATCGCTGTGCATCGTCTGGATCGAATCGATCACCAGCAAGGCAGGCGTCGCGCCTTCGCCCATCGTGGTCAGGATATCGCGCACCGAAGTCGCCGCCGCGAACATCACTGGCGCCGCGCCCAGCCCTAGCCGCCGGGCGCGCAGCCGCACCTGATCGCCCGCTTCCTCGCCCGATACATAGACGACTTTCAATCCGCGGTTCGCGACCTTCGCTGCCGCCTGCAGCAGCAAGGTCGACTTGCCGATCCCCGGATCGCCGCCGATCAATGTCGCCGACCCTTCGACGAACCCGCCACCCAATGCGCGATCAAGCTCGGCGATGCCGGTCTCCATCCGCTCGGGCAGCGCAATATCGGTGTTCAGCCCGGTAAGCTGGATCGCCCGCCCGCCCGATTGAAGGTTATGCTTGGCCTGAAACGGCGTGACGTTCCCGCCCGCCTCCTCGACCAACGTGTTCCAGTCGCTGCAATCTCCGCATTGCCCGGCCCATTGCGAGGTCACCGAGCCGCAGGCCTGACAGACATAGCGTTTGCGTGGTTTTGCCATGAAGCCGGCGTAACGCAGGAACAATCCAAGAACAAGCCCGTACCGATGGACCTTGCGCGCGCCGCCCGCTATCTGCGCTGCGATGAACCCTTCGGACATCCGCGTTGCCCTGTTCAGCGGCAATTACAACTACGTCCGTGACGGGGCGAACCAGGCGCTCAACAAGCTGGTTGGGCACTTGTTATCGCGCGGCGTGAAGGTGCGCGTTTATTCGCCGACGACTGATAAGCCCGCGTTCGAGCCGACCGGTGATCTGGTAAGCATCCCCAGCTGGCCGCTGCCCGGCGAACGCGGCGAATTCCGCTTCGCCACCCGCCTGCCCAAATCGGTGCGCGACGATCTGGCAGCGTTCAGGCCCAACATGATCCATGTCTCGGCACCCGAGTTCATCGGCCATGCCGGCATCCGTTATGCCCGCAAGCACAACATCCCGGTGATCGCATCGCTGCACACCCGCTTCGAGACCTATCCGCGATACTATCATCTCGGCTTTCTCGAGCCGCTGGTCGTCCACCTCTCGAAACGTTTCTACAACAAGGTCGATGCCGTGGTCGTGCCCGGCCAATCGATGAAGGATCTGCTGGGCGAATGGGGTGTCACCACCCCGATCAACATCTGGGCGCGCGGCGTGGATCATGAGCGGTTCTCACCGCAGCGCCGCGATATGGCTTGGCGGCAGTCGCTGGGCCTGCGCGATGATGCGTTCGCGGTTGGCTTCCTGGGGCGGCTGGTCAAGGAAAAGGGCCTCGACATCTTCTCCGAGGTTTGCCGCGAGCTGACCGCGCGCGGCGTGCCGCACCGGGTGCTGGTGATCGGCGATGGCCCGGCGCGCGAATGGTTTGCCGAGCGCGTGCCCGAAGCGGTGTTCGCCGGCTTCCAGCGTGGCGACGATCTTGGCCGCGCAGTTGCGTGCATGGATGTGTTGTTCAACCCGTCCGTCACCGAGACGTTCGGTAACGTCACGCTTGAGGCGATGGCCGCAGGCGTCCCCGTCGTTGCTGCGCACGCCACAGGCGCGATGGATTTGATCGACGAGGGCGAGACCGGTTTCCTCGTCCCCGCCCGCGACGTGCATGCCTATGCCGACAAGATCGCGATGCTGGCGCAAGACCCGGCATTGTACCGCGCGCAATCCGATGCCGCGCACGCCAAGGCAGACGGCTATGTGTGGGAAGAGATCAACGAGAAGGTGCTCGACACCTATTTCGAGGTGCTGGAGCGCCAATCCAAGTAGCTAGTCGGAGCCAGAGATGCATGCCGTTGAAGCGTTTGAGCTCGTTCTCGCCCTGTTGGCGATGGTCACCGGACTATATTGGCTGGCGCTGAAGCTTCATTTGCCGCCTGCCACCGCCTTGCTAGTCGGCGGCGGCGCGCTCGCCTTCATTCCCGGCCTGCCCAGCATCTCGCTCGATCCCGAGCTGGCACTGGTGCTGTCCACCAACCGAGCCAACACGAACGAACGCTGGCTGAGCAGCACGGCCAGCATCGCCACGGCCAGCGTCGGCGGCTACGGGCTGGCGGAGATCCACAGCGCTG
>JAZKJE010000070.1:0-1978 GCA_040384525.1 Pseudomonadota bacterium | reverse complement strand
GCGCCAGCCACGGCCGCATCGACCACGAGGAATAGTTCTTGTTCCCGATAACGAGCGTCAAAGCCATTGATTAAGATCTCCCTGCGGCGCGGACCTTGCCATGACCGGCGCGCGACAGGCAACCGGCTCCTCGGGAGCGCCAAAACCGCTTCGCACCTCTCGGGTTCCTGTTCTATCGTGCCAGACATCATTCGGAAGGCATCGAGTCGTGAACCTGTTCGCAACTGCCGACATCGTGGCGATCGCATTCTTCGTCCTGTCCTGGATGGTTTACGCGATAACGCTTGAGCGCACGGGGCACGGGCGCAACAGCCTCAACGCCCGCATGAGCATCTACCGTGAGGTCTGGGTGCGGCGAATCCTCGACCGTGAAACGCGAATGGTCGACATGCAGATCATGACATCGCTGCAGAACGGCACGGCATTCTTTGCGTCGACGACTTTGCTGGCCATCGGCGGCGGATTGACGTTGCTGCGATCGACCGAGGAAGCCATGTCGGTGCTCGCGACCCTGCCGTTCGGCATACGAAGCTCCCCTGTTCTGTGGGAGATTAAATGCGTCGGACTCACCGTGATCTTCGTCTATGCGTTCTTCAAGTTCTCCTGGTCCTATCGCCTGTTCAATTATGTCGCCATCCTGCTCGGAGCGATGCCGTTCTCGGACAAGCGTGACACGCCCGAAGCGCAGTCGCATGTCATGCGGACCACGAAGCTGTTCCAGTCGGCAGGCCGGCACTTCAATCGCGGCCAGCGGGCCTTCCTGTTCGCGCTGGGTTATCTCGGCTGGTTCATCAGCCCGTGGGTGCTGATCGCAACCACATTGGCCATCGTGATCGTGATATGGCGGCGGCAGTTCGATTCCGACGCTTATCGGGCGATGTCGAAATAGCTCTAGTGTCCTGAATCCGAAGTTCGCCTCATGCAGACTACTTGCGAACCACCACACCAGCAGGCTTGCCGCGCGGACGGCGATGCGTCATGGCATGGGCATGAACAAACCCGATTCGAAGATCGCCGATGGCGGATCGCTGGACGACGCCATCCTCGCGGTGCTTGCCCGCGCCGGCACAAAGACCCTCAGCGCGCCTGAGATCGCTCATGCGATCGCTGCCGGGGACGACTGGCATGGGCTGCTGGTGCCGATCCGCAGGTCAGCCGTGGCGCTCGCGCAGGCAGGCCGCCTCGTGATCTACCGCAAGGGCAAACCCGCCGACCCGAATGACTTTCGCGGAGTCTATCGCCTCGGCCTGCCGCGGCACGACTAAAGTTTGGGGCATGATCTGATCCGAAAAACCGGTGCCCACTTTTCGGGATCATGCCTAATGGATCTTCCGCGGCCCCGGAAACAGCTCGCTGCTGCGGCCCGTCGCCCAATAGGCGATCAGCCCCACCCACTCGTGAACAGCGACGTCGGTGCGGGCGAGCCCCGCGCTCAATGTCGTAAACGGCATCGAAGCATCGCTCCAGCCGCGCGTACGCCAGTCCACCGGATAGGCTTCGACATCGAAACCCGCTTTCCGGAATGCTCCGATGGAACGCGGCATGTGAAATGCCGAAGTCACGAGCAGCCAACGTTCGCCGGGCTTCGGTGAAACAAGCTTCCGCGTGAAGGTCGCGTTCTCGGCGGTGGTGCGGGAATCGCTTTCCAGCACGATGCGCGCGCGCGGCGTTCCGAAGTCCTCCAGCAGATCGCCGGCAATCGGCGCCTCCGGCACCGCCGCGATCAGATTCGCGCTGCCGCCGCTGAACACGATGCGGGCGTGCGGATAGCGCCGCGCCAGTTGCAGCATCGTGACGATCCGCTCGGCCGAGGCGTCCATCTCCAGCGAGCCGCGCGCCTGGCTGCGCTCGGGATCGATCGAGCCGCCGAGAACAATGATCCCGTCCGGCGCCCGCCCTCCCGCGCTCCCCGCCGGGAAACGCTCGGTCAGCGGCAACAGCAGCAGGTTGCCGAGCGATGAATAGCCGCAGACCAGCA
>JAZKJE010000069.1:19900-22391 GCA_040384525.1 Pseudomonadota bacterium | reverse complement strand
CCGGCGCTGGTCGTGGGCCCGATCGGTTCGCGCTCGATTTGTAACAAAGCATTGCTCCCATCGGCTTTTGCCGGATTCCGAATTGACCCCGGGCGACGCCAGGCCCTAGCGCGCCCCAATTACTTGCTAATCATTCGCAATATTAATTGGGGGTTTCAATGGTCAATCTCGCGCATCGCCGCATCGCGCTGTTCGCTGGTGGCACTGCGCTCTCCGCGCTGGCGCTGCTCGTTGCGCAGCCGGCGCTGGCGCAAGACGCGAATATCGCGGCTGAGCAGCCCGCGCGCGGCGACGAAATCGTCGTCACTGCGGCGGGCTTTGAGCAAAAGATTACCAATGCACCCGCTTCGATCAGCGTGATCAGCCGCGAGGATTTGCAGGGCAAGCGCTTCGGCAGCCTCGCCGAAGCGCTCGGCGACGTCGAAGGCGTCGATGTCGGCGCGACTGCGGGCAAGACTGGCGGGCTCAATATCTCGATCCGCGGCATGCCGAGCGATTACACCCTGGTGCTGGTCGATGGCCGCCGCCAGAATTCGCCCGGCAGCGTCACGCCCAACGGTTTCGGCGAAACCTCGACCGGCTTCCTGCCGCCTTTCTCGGCGATCGACCGCATCGAAGTGGTGCGCGGCCCGATGTCGACGCTCTACGGATCGGATGCGATGGGCGGCGTGATCAACCTGATCACCCGCAAGGTAAGTGACCGTTGGGTCGGCACGGCAACACTGGAATCGACGATCCAGGAGAATGGTGAATTCGGTAATATCGTCGCGGCAAATGGCTATGCGCAGGGCCCGATCGTCAGCGACCTGATCGGCCTCGCTGTGCGCGGCAGCGTGTATCACCGCGGCGCGTCTGACCTCACTTATGATAATGCCGCCGGCACGCCGGTGTTGGTCAGCACGCGCGGGCCCAGCCCGGTCAAAGCAGACATCTACACCTATGGCGGCCGCCTGACCTTCACCCCCGGCGCCGATCACGATCTCTGGTTCGAATTCGACCGCGCCGAACAGACGTATGACAACACCGCCGGCCAGCTCGGGACTTACACGGTCGCCGGCGGCTATGGCCCGTATCAGAAGTTCAACCGCGACAATTATGTACTCGCCCACACCTGGCGCATGGGCAGCTTCGGCAGCCTGGAAAGCACGCTGACCCGCAACATCACCGAGACGATCGGTCGCACCGTGCCGCCGGGCACCCCGGGCGTCGTCGCGGGCACACCGCGCACGCTGGAGGCGACCAATTCGATCGCCGACACGCGCTTCGTGGGCAATGCGGGCATCTTCACCTTCACACTGGGCGGGCAATATTGGGACGCCAAGATGATCGATCGCGTCGCCCCTGCGCCCTACAAATTCCAGCAATGGGCGCTGTTCGCGGAAAATGAGCTGAAGATCATGGAGACGCTGCGCCTTACGCTTGGCGCACGCTATGACAATCACTCCACCTTTGGCGGCAAGCTCTCGCCGCGCGGTTATCTCGTCTGGAATGCCAGCGATTCCCTGACCGTGAAGGGCGGCGTCAGCCGCGGCTTCAAGACGCCCCGGCTCGATCAGATCGCAGAAGGGATCACCGGCTTTGGTGGTCAGGGCACGATCCCGCTCCTCGGCAGCCCGGGCCTGACGCCCGAGACGAGCACGACTTATGAAGCCGGCATCTATTTCGATAATCAGGGCTTCTTCAGCGGCAACATCACGGTCTTCAACAATGAGTTCAAGGACAAGATCGCCAGCGGGCCCGGCATCCCCAATTGCCGCTTCGCCGGCAATCTCAATCGCCCGGGCTGCCTCGATGTGGGCGCGTTCCCCAATGTCGATCTGTTCGGCCAGTCGATCAACATCGACGAAGCGGTCACGCGCGGCGGCGAGGTCGCGGCACGGTTCGAATTCACGCGCGCGCTCACGCTGGGCCTGAACTACACCTACACCGAAAGCGAGCAGAAGAGCGGCGCAGAAATCGGCCTGCCGCTTACCAACACGCCCAGGCACATGGTCAACGGCAATCTGCGCTGGCGCGCGAGTGACAGCGTATCGGCATGGGTCCGCACTGAAATCCGTTCGAGCCGCTATCGCGGCGCCGGCGTCGCGCAAAACGCACTGGGCGATTATAAGGGCTATGCGCTGGTCCATCTCGGCGGCTCGCTCAACGTGACCGAAAAGTTCAAGCTCAGCGCGACGGTCTTCAACCTGCTGAACACCGATTTCGTGCGCTATCTGCCCTATCGCAGCGGCGCGACCACGGTTTATGCGGGCGAATATGCCAACCACCAGGAAGGCCGCCGCCTCTGGCTTTCGGCGACCGTCGACTTCTGATCCTGCCGCGTAACCGATCGCACGGATTGTGTTGGCCGAAAGCGGTGCGCCGCTTTCGGCCAATCCCTCTTTCGTAAATCGGGTATGGTCGCTACGTTCCCGCAAAACAGAATGATTGTGGGAGAGCGAGCATGGCGTCGGAAGCGTGCTAGCAAAAGTCGGAAACGTGCTAACGCAAG
>JAZKJE010000069.1:0-19890 GCA_040384525.1 Pseudomonadota bacterium | reverse complement strand
GGTCGCAGCCGAACAGGAACCCCTTGAGGCGAAGGCGTCTCCCTATGCGTGGTACGTCCTGTTCGTCCTCTTCTTGGTCTATGCGCTCAACTTCATCGATCGCCAGATCCTGACCATATTGGCGCCGCATATCCGCAAGGATCTCGGGCTCAGCCAGGCCGATATCGGCTTTCTCTACGGCACCGCCTTTGGCGTGTTCTACGCCTTGTTCGGCATCCCGCTCGGGCGGCTGGCGGACAATTGGCACCGCGTCCGGCTGATGACGATCGGCCTGGCGCTCTGGTCAGCCATGACCGCGATCTCCGGCCTCGCAAAAAACGGGCTGCAACTCGCGGGGGCGCGGATCGGCGTCGGCATCGGCGAAGCCAGCGCCGGCCCATCGGCCTATTCGCTGATCTCGGACTGGTTCCCCAAGCGCCAGCGCGCCACTGCGCTCGCCATCTATTCAGCCGGTATCTATTTCGGCGGCGGCTTCTCATTGTTCATCGGCGGTTCGATTGCCGACAATTGGAACCTCGCTTACCCGAATGGCGGGCCCTGGGGTCTGGTTGGCTGGCAGGCGGCGTTCATGGCGGTCGGCCTGCCCGGGCTGTTGCTGGCGGCGTGGGTGTTCACCCTGCGTGAGCCGATGCGCGGCCAATCCGAAGGGCTCGTCGCCCCCAAGCACCCCGCGCCCTTCAAGAGCTTCTTCGCCGACCTGCTGACGATCATCCCGCCCTTCACGCTGATCGGCGCGCTGCGCAGCAAGGCGTTGGTCTCGAACCTGATCGCACTGGTGGTGATCGCCGCGCCCACCTTCGGGCTCATATGGTTCGATGGCTATGCCTCGCGCCTGCAATGGCTCGCGATCGGCATCGGCGCATATGCCGTCTTCTCCTGGGCCTCATCGCTCCGCCACCGCGATCTGCCGACCTTCCGCCTGATCGTCGGCACGCCCGCTTTTCTCTGCGTGGTCGTGGCCTACGGGCTCAACGCCTTCCTCGCTTATTCGGTCGCCGGCTTCGCACCCAGCTACGCCGCCGCCACCTTTGGCGTCAGCGCAGCCGAAGCAGGGCTCTGGATTGGCGGCCCCGCCATTCTCGGCGGTTTCCTCGGCGTAACTTTGGGCGGCATCACCGCGGATCGCCTGCGCGCGAAATACCCGGCCGGGCGCATCATGGTCGTGCTCTTCGGCAGCCTCGCGCCGGTGCCCACCATGATCCTCGCCTTCACCACGCCAGACAAGATGCTGTTCTACGCGATGCTCCCGGTGACCCAGATTCTCGCCAGCTGCGCGCTGGGCGCTGCGGCTGCGGCAACGCAGGATCTCGTGCTGCCGAGGATGCGCGGCACCGCGACTGCCGCTTTCTTCATCGGCACCACGCTGATCGGCCTCGCGCTCGGGCCATATTTGGCCGGCCGCGTCGCCGATCTGACGCAGAGCCTCAGCACCGGAGTCCTCTCGCTATTGGTAACGCTCCCCATCGCCCTCGGCTGCGCCGTCGCCGCCTATCGCATGGTCCCCGAAGCCGAAGCCAGCAAGGTCGAGCGGGCAAAGGCGGCGGGGGAGATGCTCTAGGTTAGACCGCCTGGAAAACTCCGCAGGCGATCCGCCCGCCGCTGTTGCCCGAAGGATCGGTCTTGTAATCGTCCGGCCCGGCATGGACGACCAGAGCCGCACCATCCGCATCGAGCATGCTCGCCAGCGTGGTGCCCTTTAGCGTAAAGGTGATCTGGTCGCGGCCATTCTTGTCGAGTTGAAGGTTGGGCAGGTCGCCCATATGCGGCCCGGCCGGATTTTCCTTGCCATGCTGGTGCGTCGTCGGGTTCCAATGACCGGCGGCGCTGGCAAAGTCCGGCGCCTCGCATTTGCCCACCGCGTGGATGTGCACGCCGTGCACGCCCTCGGCCATGCCCTTCACTTCCACGATCACGCGGATGTCGCCGTCGATCTCCTCGGCGATGCCGGTGCCGATCGGCGTGCCATCGGCCTTCATCAGATCAGCCTGCGCCCGGAAATTCCCGGCCATGTACCGCGCATTTTTCTCAGGGGATGCGCACCCGGCCAGCACCAGACCCGCAATCGCCGTAACCGCCAAAGCACGCATCGTCTCACTCCCGAATAGCCTGTCACACACAATGGTCACCCGGCCTCCCGGTTCCAAGGGGTCAACCGCAGCTTCCATCCACCTTTCCGCTGACGCTGCCCACCCCCAGGATGATCTTGGCCCGCCGCTCAAAGGTTAGCGCCTGCCAGCGCCCGCTATTCCCTATGGCCGTCCTGCTTCTGATATATGTCAAATGGAGCATCTCATATGCTTCCGGGTCGATCCGCCCCTTGTCGATCATGCAGTTCCACGCGGCATGATTCCACGCAAAGTCGCGCTGCACGCCGTCTTGGTCGATCGTACTGGAGGATGCGCGATACCAGTCGAAGATCGCGCGCAACCGGTCCCAGCGCTGCGCCTCCTCCATCTTGCCCAGCTTGCCCCGCAGCCGCGCCAGATCCTCGTCCGCTGGAAAAAACCCCTGTTGGATCTTGGTATCCATCGCCCAGCGCACCTTGCGCCAGGTGATTTCCTGCCCCTTGAACACCCGCAGCAGATCCAGCCGCAACGCCTCCAGCAGCGCCAGATAGGTATCGGCCTGCACCTGGATCATCAGGTCGCTTTCAAAAATCGCGGTCAGCTCGCCATACAGAACAGGATTCAGCCGCCCATCGCTGCCATGCGCCGCCAATATCCCCGCGCGGCACTTTTCGCGCACCGGCTTCATCATGCAATCACGCGAGAACAGCAATTTCCCATAAACCGGCGCGAGAGCCTTGCGCGTCCGCCCGAATTTGCCCCCCAGCCGTTTCTTCCAAGCCTGCAAAACCGGCTGCAAACTCCCGGTCCCGTAATTCCACTGGCTCATCCCCACCGAGATTAGCTGGCTATCGAAATTCCCCGCCGGCTCCGCCCAGCAGCCTCTGGTCTCGGGAATCGACGTCTCGCGCATCAGCGCAAAGATCTCCGCCCGCCCCAGCCCGATATCGCTCAGCCGCGCCACGCCGTCCGGCGCAAAGGTGACGAACGGCATATCGCCCACCTGTCGGCACAGCGGCGTTGGCGGCGCCGCAGGCATCAGGGCCCGCGCCGCAGGCACGGGGGCCGGCGCCACCTCCTGCGCCCAGGCCATTCCCGGCACCATCAGCGCTGCCAGTGCGATCAACCATTCCCGCATAATCCACTCCGCCGCTCTCAGGAGCCGCCAGCCTAGGTCACCCGCCGCACCCCGGCAACGCCCCCACATCGGAGCAATTGCTGCGGACTTGCCTCCAAGGTGGATGTGCTCCCGCTTGGCCCCGAAATCCCGCACCCCCACGACGTGTCCGATGTCGCTGGCTGAAATCACCTCCCGCCAGTGGAAGTATCTGGCGAGCAAGCTCACATGGCGCGGCGGTTTCGTTGCGATGGCCCTTCTCCTCAGCATGTTCATCGGGTTCGGCGTCGCGGTAGACAATGTCCGCCTCGCCTACGTCACCTCGCTCACAAACATGCGCGCCAGCTTCATCCAGCCTCGCTACGTGCAGCTCGGTGACAGCATCACCGCGGGCGGCGGCGTCTGGGGCTGGCGGCTGGGCCTCGACCCCTTTTCCGCCGTCACCCTCGCGCGCGGCGGATCCACCACGCGCCAGATAAATGCCCTCGCGGCGCCCCTCAGCGCCCTGAAGCCCTGCACGATTTACATCCTCGCCGGCAGCAACGACGTGGGCGATCCGCGCCAGACGCGCGCGAACTTCCTGATCGATTACGAGCAATTGCTGGGCACCGCCGCGCACAGCGGCGCCACGATCGTCGCAACGCTGATCCCGCCCGTGACCGATCCCGCCCAAAGCGCCCGCGCGGCCACCTTCAACTCCAGCCTGCGCGCGCTGCTCGCCAGCCGCAAAATCCGCACGATCGATCTTTGGCCCATGCTCGCCGAAAATGGCGTGATGAAACCGGAATACACCACCGACGGCGTCCACTTCAGCGAAGCCGCCTACGCGATATGGACAGCCGAAATGCGCAAAGCCGCCGCCTGCTGAACCAGGTTCAACCGCGCGCGCCACCACCCGTCCCCGCGCGCCAGCTCGGCCACCCGGCTGCCACCGCTTCCTTTCGAATTCCTGATCCATTCCAGTGCCTTCGCACCATCAATACCCGAAAGCAGGGATAGCGCTCTCGATCGCCGCATTGGATTGCCAGCAACCACACGCAACCGGAGGACTCATGCAATTCGCGCAATTGCGGGTTTCAGGCATATGCTAGGGTCGACCGCTAAATCGAGGCCGCCGGTTGATAACCCTGCCCAACTGCTCCCGCACGTCCGTTCGATCAGGAAACAACATGCTCCTTCGTCTCTCAATGTGCCTATTGTTCGCTCTGATATTCGCACCGCTGCCGGCCGCCGCTCAAATCGACGACACCGATTATTCGGCACCTGAGCTGACCCAGGCGGATGCCGTGACGGTTCGCCGTGAGTTGAGCCAGATGCGCGAGTGGCTGAACACGGGCACGACCGCCCTGGCGAACGAAGACTGGGTCACCGCGCAATATAGTTGCTTCAAGGCCCAGGAGATGGGGAAGACCTCGAGTTACGGTGCTCAGGATGCCTATTCCCAGGCCAGAACGATCGGTCGCACCTGCATGGCTGACGCGGCCTATCACCGGGGCAACAAGTCGCTTGCCTGTGACTGGTGGCCGCAGGTCAACTACGAAAGCCTGCTTGATCTCGACCCGCGCGCGATATGCGCGAGTAGAGCGTCCAACGAAACGGCCCCGGTTGCGGCCAACGAACGCACCGAAGCTGCCGCCAACCTTCCCGGCAATATGGCCCCCATCTTTAAGCAGATCGGATCGCTCTCTTCGCTGTCCAATTTGGCGTATTACGGTTTCTCCCGATTTGGCATGAGCCCGGATGAAGTCGTGGCAGCCTCTGGCGGCGCAATGAAGCGGATTCCCGGCCGCTCGGGAACCGACGTGTTCAATCTGTCAAAGCTGGTAGAGGGCCCCGCCCGGACAGGCGATGCGTTCAACTTCCACTTCTCCAAGGCCGACGAACGCCTGATGATGGTCAAAGTAATCCTGCGGGCGGAAGTGTGTGCAAGCCTCGACGTGGGCCTCGAAAAGATTTGGGGAAAGCCACTGGTGGCGGAGCATAAACAATGGACGGCCAGTTTCCGGTCCGACTTGATCCGCTGGCAGGTTGCAGCCGGTGACCTTGTAACGATGTCCCGAAGCACAAACCAAGGCCAACCGGACGAGTGTCACATACTCTTCCAGCCTCCCGGCACGACCTTCTAGCGCCATCCACAATAGGCAAAGGATGGCGGTCGTTCCTTAAGGGAGGATTTCGGGTCGGGCGCACACAGCCATGCTCCGGTCAAAACCTTCCGAGCGAGCATCGAAAATCCGCGCGCCGGCTTCCAAGCTGTAACCTGCCCTTCCCCCCGCCCCCCTCTCGCGCTAAGGCCCTCCCGACTCTTCGCATCCGCAGCACAGGCGTGCTCGCGCGGGCTGCCTAAGCCCGCCTCCCCGCCCCGCCTGCTGCGGCGCACATTCAGGGAAGGACCCGCGCCAAAATGACCGCAATCGGCAACAACAATCTCGGCACCCGCGATACGCTCACCGTGGGGGGCAACAGCTACGCATTCTATTCGCTGCCCAAGGCCGCGGCGAAGCTGGGCGACATTTCGCGCCTTCCCTTCTCGATGAAGGTACTGCTGGAGAACATGCTGCGCTTCGAAGACGGCAAGACCGTCATGCGCGAAGATGCCCAGGCGATTGTCGATTGGCAGAAGGATGCCCGTTCAAACCGCGAGATCCAGTATCGCCCCGCCCGCGTGCTGATGCAGGATTTCACCGGGGTTCCCTGCGTGGTCGATCTGGCCGCGATGCGCGATGCCATCACCAAGCTGGGCGGCGATGCGGCCAAGATCAATCCGCAGGTTCCGGTCCATCTCGTCATCGATCACTCGGTGATGGTCGACGAATTCGGCACGCCCCAGGCGTTCACCGATAACGTCGAGCTGGAATATGAGCGCAATGCAGAGCGCTATGAGTTCCTGAAATGGGGGTCGAAGGCGCTCGACAATTTCTCGGTCGTGCCCCCCGGCACCGGCATCTGCCATCAGGTGAACTTGGAATATATCGCCCATTCGGTCTGGTCGTCGAAGGATTCGTCGGGCGAGAAGGTCGCTTATCCCGATACCCTTGTCGGCACTGACAGCCACACCACCATGGTCAATGGCATGGGCGTACTCGGCTGGGGCGTGGGCGGCATTGAGGCGGAAGCGGCGATGCTTGGCCAGCCGGTGTCGATGCTCATCCCCGAAGTCGTCGGCTTCAAGCTGACCGGCGCATTGGCCGAGGGCATCACCGCCACCGATCTGGTGCTGACGGTCACCCAGATGCTGCGCGCCAAGGGCGTGGTCGGGCGTTTCGTCGAGTTTTATGGCCCCGGCCTGCCCGCGATGACGCTGGCGGATCGCGCGACCATCGCCAACATGGCGCCCGAATATGGCGCGACCTGCGGCTTCTTCCCGATCGACGAAAAGACGATGGACTATCTGCGCCTCACCGCGCGGCCGACCGAGACGATCGAACTGGTCGAGGCATACGCCAAGGCACAGGGCATGTGGTACGATGCCTCGCTGCCCGATCCGATCTTCACCGATACGCTCGAGCTCGACATGTCGTCGGTCAAGCCCAGCCTTGCCGGCCCGAAGCGCCCGCAGGACCGAGTCAGCCTTGATGCCGTGGATGAAGTCTTCAACGGCGATCTGACCAAGGTGTACAAGAAGGACCACGCCGTGCGCGTGCCGGTCGAGGGCGCGGACCATGACATTGGCGATGGCGACGTTGTGATCGCCGCGATCACGTCGTGCACCAATACGTCGAACCCGTCGGTGCTGATCGCCGCAGGGCTGGTCGCGCGCAAGGCGCGGGCTTTGGGCCTGACGCGCAAGCCGTGGGTGAAGACGTCGCTGGCGCCGGGATCGCAGGTCGTGACCGATTATCTCAACAAGGCCGGGCTTTCCGAGGATCTGGATGCGATCGGGTTCAACTTGGTCGGCTATGGCTGCACCACCTGCATCGGCAATTCGGGTCCGCTCAAGGAGTCGATCTCGGCGGCTATCAACGGCAACGATATCGTCGCGGCGTCGGTGCTCTCGGGCAACCGCAACTTCGAAGGCCGCGTGTCGCCGGACGTGCGCGCCAACTTCCTCGCCTCGCCGCCTCTGGTGGTGGCCTATGCGCTCAAGGGCACCGTCACCGAGGACATGTACGAGACCCCGATCGGCGAAGGCACCGACGGCCCCGTCTTCCTCAAGGACATCTGGCCGACCAACCTCGAAGTCCAGGAAATGATGGACGCGAACATCGACGATCGCATGTTCAGGGCGCGCTACGCCAACGTCTATGCCGGCGACGATCACTGGCGGAAGATCGAGATCGAAGGTTCGGATACGTATCGCTGGCCCGCGGGCAGCACCTACATCCACAATCCCCCGTATTTCGAGGGCATGACGATGACCCCTGCGCCGGTGCAGGACATCATCGAAGCCAAGCCGCTCGCGATCCTGGGCGATTCGATCACCACCGATCACATCTCGCCCGCAGGCTCGATCAAGGCGGACAGCCCGGCGGGCACGTTCCTCCAAGAGCATCAGGTCAGCCGCAAGGATTTCAACAGCTACGGCGCGCGCCGCGGCAACGATGAAGTCATGGTCCGCGGCACCTTCGCCAATATCCGCATCAAGAACGAAATGGTCCCGGGCATCGAAGGCGGCATGACCCGCTACGGCGGCCAGGTAATGCCCATCTACGACGCCGCCATGCGCCACAAGGCCGACGGCACCCCGCTCGTGATCATCGCGGGCAAGGAATATGGCACCGGCTCGTCGCGCGACTGGGCCGCAAAGGGCACCAACCTGCTCGGCGTCCGCGCCGTTATCACCGAAAGCTTCGAGCGTATCCACCGTTCGAACCTGGTCGGCATGGGCATCGTCCCGCTGCAGTTCTGCGAAGGCCTCAGCCGTGAGAGCCTGAAGCTCAAGGGCAGCGACCTCTACACGATCAAGGACGTCGCAAAGCTGCGCCCGCGTCAGGAAGTCGAAGTCACCCTCACCCGTGAGGATGGCACCGTCGAGACTTTCATGACCCGCTGCCGCATCGATACCGTCAACGAGCTGGAATATTTCCTGCACGGCGGCATCCTGCAGTACGTGCTGCGCAACCTCGCGGCCTAAGCCTTCAACCGCAGATACGAAAAGGGCCGCTCCACCATCCGGTGAAGCGGCCCTTTTCATTTGGCGCTCAGGCGATCAGGCGCCCTCGATCCCCAGCAATTCGATCTTGAACAGCAAGGTCGCCCCGCCCGGGATCGGCCCCTTGCCGCGCGGCCCATAGCCAAGCTCGGCGGGCACTGCGAGTTCGATCGTATCGCCAATCCCCATCTTCGGCACCGCAAGCTGCCACGCCTCGATCAGCGCTTCGAGCGGGAAAATCGCGGGCTCATTGCGTGCGTACGAACTGTCGAACTCGGTGCCGTCGGTCAGCCGCCCGGCGTAATGCAGTGTCACCGTATCGGTGACCGCAGGGTGCTTGCCGCTGCCATTGCCCGCGATGCGGCGCCAGCGCAGTCCCTTCTCCATGCTCTGCCATCCGTCGCTCGCCTTGAGGCTGGCGAGCGCCAGCGACTGGCTGTTGATCCACGCAGTGTCCTGCGACCGATCCGGCGTGTTCTGGGCACACGCGCTGCTCGTCAACGCCAGCACCGTCAGCCCGGCCAATCCCATCAGTCGCTTCACAATCGGTCCTTTCAAAAAACCTCGTCCCCCCGCCCTTAGCCAGCCGGGCATCGCCACACAAGAAAACGGCGGCTCCCGAAAGGGAACCGCCGTCAAAGTTTGCGAGATAGTTGGATCTAGAACCGGAACGAAGCGCCTGCAGTGAACTTGCGCCCGATCAGACCGGCATAGTGCCAAGTGGTCAGGAAGTTCGGCGAGCTGGCATAGGATGCCGGAGCGATCGGCGCCCGTGCGTTGAACAAATTGCCGACGTTCACATAGAAAGTGAAATCGTCATTCACCTTGAACGTTGCGTTGGCATCGACCGTGACGAACTTCTTCACGTAGCAGAAGCGCTCGCTGTTCGGATCGCCTGCAAGCGGCGCCTTGTAGAGGCTGGCCGTGCACGAGGTCGAAAGGTTGCCCTGATCGGTCGCCACCGCCTTGATCTTGCCGACATAATACGCGGTCGCGCTCAACGAGAAATCGTCCGTGTCGAGCGTGGTCTGCCAATTGCCGCGCCAGCTCGGCGTACCGTTGCCAGACGACAGATCGTACGGCCCAAGCGTACCGGCAAAGCGCTGAATGCCCGTCGTGGTGTGGCGGTTATACAGCATGACATGGGTTGCTTCGACGCGGCTGGTCAGGCGAACGCCATCGCTGATCGGCGCACGGAACGTCGCCGAGAAGTCGATGCCGGTCGTCAGATCGTTGTTCACGTTCACGAACGGAGCGTTGATGATCAGCACGCGCGGCAGCGCCGCCGGAAACAGCGGATCGATGCCATCCACCGTGTTGACCGAATAGCCCGGTCCGATCGCAGCAACAGCGGCAGTCGCAGCGGCCAGCGTCGTCTGGGTGTAATAAGCGCTGATCGCACGGCCCGCGTCAGGGCCGTTCGCGATCAGGTTCGACTTCTTCACGTTATAATAGTCGACCGTCAGGCTCATCCACTTGACCGGCTCGAAAATCACACCGGCCGTGAAGCTGCGCGAGGTTTCCGGCTTCAGGTTCGGGTTGCCAACGAAACCGCGGCCAACCGAATATGCAAGGCTGTACGGGTTGGTCGTGCCGCCATGCGCAGCCTGGAAGCTGGCGGGCGGGGTCGTGGTCACGAAGCCTGCGTAAGACGAGCGCGGGCCCGATTCAGCGAAGGTCGGTGCACGGAAGCCCTTCGAATAGGTGCCGCGGATCGCAAGCTGCTTGATCGGGGTGAACTTCGCGCCGATCTTGGGCGAGAAGCGTCCAAAGCCTTCCGAATAATGATCGTAACGGCCCGAAGCGTTGACCTCGAGCGAGTCGAGGATCGGCGCCTGGATTTCGAAATACCCAGCCGACACGGTGTGCTTGCCGAAGGCTGACGACGTGGTCAGGCCATAGGTGTCGAGCGCAGCGTTCTGGTTGTTGTTCTCCAGTTCTTCGCGACGGATCTGCCCGCCGACGGCGACCATCAGCGGGCCACCCGGCAGCTCGAAGAGTTCCTTGGTGATCGACGCATCGACCGACATCATTTCCGAGAAGGACGGCGTGATCTTGTCCGGTGCGATGAAGTTACGCACCGCCACGCTGTTCGCCGAAGGGTTGACGAAATTGTACGCGCCCGTGTTGATCGCGTTCAGCGTGTTCGCGATGTTCAGGAAGCCGTGCTGAACGATCTCAAGGTTATCGCGGGCATAAACGCCGTCGATACGCCAGGTCCAATCGTCGCCGAACGAGCCGTGCAGGCCAGCGGCCACGCGATACACTTCATTGGTACGATCGCTGCCGCCGGTGATGTCGCCGAACAGATAATAGATACGTGCTGCGCCATTTGCCGGATCCCCGGCAAAGGCGGCGGCATAGGGGTTGTTCGGGTTCAGCGCGCGGCCAGCCGCACCAACGGTCGCGCAGTTTACGCCTGCCGTGCAGATATAGACCGGCAGCACGATGCCCGGGTTGCTCGATGCGAGCGCCGGTGCGCCGCCATAAGGCTGCGTGTTGCGGATCGCGCGCGGTGCGTTGAGGATGCTGACATAGCTGTTTGAATAGCTGCCGGTGACATACGCTTCGATATCGTCGGAGACCCGAACGCTCAGGCGACCGTTGACCGACCATTTGCGTTGCAGCGGGGCGAGCTGGAAATATTCGTCCTCGATGTTGTGCTTGCAGCCAACGCCATTCACGGCAGCGCTGGTCTGCGTGTAGGTGCCGAACGAGCAGTTCAGGTTGAGCGACTGGAACTGCGTGCTCAGCGCCGTGGCCGAACCGGTCAGCGGATTGTTGAGGTTCGACTGGTTGACGCGCACGACGACCGCATTCGGCGTAGCGGTGGTCAGCGAGTTGTCAGCCGCATTGTTGTCGTTGCCGCCGACCGAGGTCAGATCGCGGTTGTTGTACGGGAAACCGCGGCTGTTGCTGGTGACGCGGCCGTCCTGCTGATATTCGCCGTTGATATAGACGTTCCAGCCCTGCGTATCATAGTCGCCCAAGCCGGCAGTGAGCGAAATGCGCTGATGGCCCGCATCGCCCTGCTCCGAAACGCCGGCTTGCGCCTTGCCTTCCACGCCCTTGAACTGCTTCTTGAGGATCAAATTGACCACGCCGCCGATCGCGTCCGCGCCATAGGTCGAGGATGCGCCGTCCTTCAGCACTTCGACACGGTCGATCAGGCTGAACGGGATCGAGTTGAGATCGACATAGGCGTTATGGCCGTCGTCGCTGATCGGGAAGTTGGTCGAACGCAGACCGTCAACCAGCACCAGGGTCGACGAAACGCCGAGGCCGCGCAGCGAAACTGCTGCACCGCCGGCCGAGAAGCCGCTCTGGAAGCCAACACCGATCGAGCCGGCGCTATCGGCCGAAACCGAACGGATCGCGTCTGCGGCAGTGGTGATACCGGCAGCGGCAAGGCTCTCGGCAGTCAACACGGTGACGGGCGAAGGCGTCTCGGTATCGGTACGACGGAATAGCGAGCCAGTGACAACGATGCCCTGCTCGTCTTCGGCTGCGGCGGGCGTGTTGTCCTGCGCAGCGGGCGCGGCGGTCTGCGCAAAGGCGGGGCTGGCCATCAGCCCGAAGGCGAGCGCAAGCGGCGCGACGCTGCGAGCGAGGGTAGCAAAACGGGTATGACGAACGGGCTTCATGCCGGAACTCCCTGAGCTTTCGTTCTCTGATTGGAACGCGTTTGACGCCCCCAATTCGGTGCGCCTGTGCCGGGAGATGTGCCGAGTCAGAAACAATCTGTAAAGAACCAGACACATTTCGTCGTCATGGTGTGATAATGCAGCACCACAGTAAATGTACCTATCTGTGGAGGCTTTCAGATTTGTAATTGACCCTGAGCCGCTCAGGCCTCCGCGTTGCTCACGTTGCGGCGCGCGTAGAGGAAATACAGAACCAGCCCGATCAAATTCCAGATGCCGAACAGCATTTGTGTCTGATGCGGCAGGCTGACGAACAGATAGAAACAGCCGAAAATCGCGCCGAGTCCCACCAACCAGGCGGCGGGCGTGCGGAAGGGCCGCTCGGCGTTCGGCGCACGACGGCGCATCACCAGCAGACACAAACCAACAGCCGCGAACGCCGTCAGCGTCCCGGCATTGGCAAGTGCCGCGATCTGATCGATCGGGAAGAATGCCGCGAAGAAAGTGACCACCGCAGCGGTGAAGATCGTGATGCGCACCGGCGTGCCGCGCTTCGATAGCTTCGCCAGGCTCGATGGCAGCATATTATCGCGCGCCATCACGAAAAAGATGCGGCTCTGGCCATATAGGAAAGCAAGGATAACCGTCGGCAGCGCGATCACCGCGCTCGCCGCCAGGAAGGCCGCCGCACCGGGCTGGCCGATGCCACGCAGGATCAGCGCCAGCGGTTCGGGACTGTCCGCAAAGCCCGAATATGCCAGCGCGCCAACGGCCGTGACCGCCACGATCATGTAGATCGCAACGCACACCACCATCGACCCAACAATCCCGATCGCCAGGTCGCGGCCCGGATTCTTGGCCTCTTCCGCCGCAGTCGAGATCGCGTCGAAGCCGTAAAATGCGAAGAAGATGATCGCCGCCGCCGCCATCACGCCGCGCTCGACGCCATCCACACTCATATGCTTGGCAAAGCCGAAGGGCGCGAAAGGCTCAAGATTGGCGCCATTGAAATAGGGCAAGGCAACCGCGACGAACACCGCGAGCGCCACCAGCTTTACCACCACGAGGATCGCATTGAGCGTCGCACTCTCCTTGGTCCCGACCAGCAGCAGCCCGGCGACCAGCGCCACGATGAATAGCGCGGGCACATTGACTCCCCATTCGGCAATCGCCCCATCGACCATCACCGGCCCGTGCGTCATCGCCGCGGGCAGCGCGATTCCAAGCCCCTCGAGGAACCCCGTCACATAGCCCGACCAGCCAACCGCGACGGCCGCCACGACCAAAGTATATTCGGCAAGCAAACTCCAGCCGACCACCCAGGCGATCACTTCGCCAAGCACCGCATAGCTATAGGTATAGGCGCTGCCTGAGGCGGGGATCATCGTCGCCATTTCGGCATACGCCAAAGCCGCGCACGCGCAGATCGCGCCGGCAATAACGAAGGAAAGGATCACCGCCGGCCCCGCGCGATCCGCGCCCACGCCGATCAAAGTTAGGATGCCGGTGCCGACAATCGCGCCCACGCCAAGCGCAATCAGATGCGGCCATGACAAGGTGCGCTGGAGCTGATGCTCGGGCGGACGCTCATGTGCCGGGACAATCGTCTTCAGGCGAAACAGGCTGGCCACGGGCATCCTCCTTTTATTCTTTGCGCCGGGTGTAGCGCCGCCGCACGTGCGTGCAATCGTTCATGCCCGGTGCAGGCGGAATCGACGATCGTTACACCCTCATTCGACTGGAGGCTCCCATGCTGCTGCTCACCGCGCTTGCTTTGTCGATGGCCATGCCGAGCGATCCCGCCCCCCGGGCCAATCCGCAGATCGATTATGCCGGGTTCGCCACACTCACCCGCGACGTCCGGTCGCTCCGCGCCAGGCGTCTGCTCGATTTCGCGTCGTTCAAGGCGAAGGCAGCTGAAAAAGGCGCGCTGATCCTTGACGCACGCTCGGCAGGCAAATTCGCGGCGGGGCATATCGAGGGCGCAGTGAACCTGCCCCTCACCGATTTCACCGCCGAAGCCTTGGCCGAGGTCTTGGGCAAGAACCGCAACCGCGCGATCCTGATCTACTGCAACAATAATTTCTCAAACCACCGCGCGCCGGTCGCGCTCAAATCAGCGCCGCTGGCGCTCAACATCCAGACCTTCATCAATCTGGTGGGGTATGGCTATGCCAACGTCTGGGAGCTCCGCGACGTCGTGGATTTCGAGGACCCGAAGGTGGGTTGGGTGAAGAGCTAAACCGGCTCTCCTGCGAAAGCAGAAGCCCAGGATTTCTTGGCAAATCGCTTATGGCTCTGGACTCCTGCTTTCGCAGGAGAACGCAGGTCCGCTCAGCTAGCCGGACACTTCGCCCCGCTAGCAATCCACGCCTTGGTCAGCTCGCCAAACTCGGCCTGCGATCCCGGCACCGGCTGACGCCCGGGACCCGGGTTCCAGCCCCAGCCTACCAGCCCGTCATGCGCATTATGCTCGGCAATCTGCGCCAGCGTCTTGCCGCCGTTGCGCTTCTTGTCCTTGATCTGCTCGCATATCGCGCCAAGCGTCTTGCCTTCCCATGCCATGGATTTGGGCGCCAAATGCCACTCCGGATGCCCCGGAATGCTGCCCGTTCCGTTGGCGAAGGGCACGTTGCGCGGCCCGTGACAGGTGGCGCATTCCAGCCCCGGTGCGCCATGCCCGTCGGGCCCGCGCGTCACCGGCGTAATGTGCGGCATCTGCTTGTCGCCCGAAAGCGGCCGATCGGTGCGCGGATGACAGTTCACGCAGCGCGGATGCTGGATGACCTTACCCATCTCCTCGAATATCGCGACCGCGCGGCTATCCTTGTCGGCGATGCTCGCAAAGGCGCTGACGGGCTTGAGGCCCTCGACCTTCTGATCGGGCGCCGCGGCGATTGCCAGCGGCAGCAGCATCACGGCCGCGCCTAGCGCGATTACCCCGGCCTTCATACGTTTTCTCCGTGGATGAAGGGGAGTCTTCGAACCGATTTGCCCGTCAGCTTGCGCCAGGCATTGGCAACCGCAGGCGCCAGCGGCGGCAGCCCCGGCTCGCCCACGCCCGTCGGGTTCTCGGTCGATTTGATGATCGAGACCTTCACCTCGGGCATCTCGCTTATCCTGAGACTCCGATAGGTATCGAAATTGCCCTGCTGCACCACGCCGCCTTCGCCGAGCACAATCTCGGAGAACAATGCATGGCCCAGGCCATAGCCGATCCCGCCCTCAATCTGCGCGCGGATCACATTGGGATTGACCGGAATGCCGCAGTCGATCGCGCACCACACTTTATGCACTTTGGGCACGCCTTCCGGGCCGACCGATACTTCGGCGATCTGCGCCACGTATGAGCCAAAGCTCTTCCACGCCGCCACGCCGCGCGCGCGGCCTGCGGGCACTTTCCCGCCCCAATCGGCAAGCTTGGCGACTTCGGACAGCACGCCCTTCAGCCGTTCCTCCTTCATCAGCGCGAGCCGCCCGGCGACCGGATCCTTGCCGCCCAGCACCAGCAATTCGTCGAGGAACGATTCCATCGCATAGGCCGTGTGCGTATTGCCCACCGATCGCCACCACAGCGTCGGCACGCCGCCTTCCATGATGTGCTGCCCGACATAGCTGGCCGGGAAATGATAGGAATCCGCGAGCCCCTCGGTGATCGAATCGTCGAGCCCGTTCTTGATGCCCATCCCCTCCATCGGGGTGTTCTTGAAGAAGCTCTGCGCTGCGACGACCTGTTCCCAGCCGACGATATTGCCGCCCGCATCCAGGCCCCCGCGCAGTTTATGCACGGTCAGCGGACGATAGCGCCCGCCGCGAATATCATTCTCGCGCATCCACACATGCTTGACCGGCGCCTTGCCGCCATAGGCCTTGAACGCGCTCGCCGCTTCCACCGCAAACTCCATGAACGGCGTAGCGCGCCGCCCGAAACTGCCGCCGGCGAACTGCTCGTGCAACGTCGCATCGGTCGGCTTGACGCCCAGCGTGCCGCAGATCGCGCCCATCTCGCCAACCTGGAACTGGCTGCCCATCCACACGTCGAGCTTGCCACCATTCATCTCGATGACCGCGTCCAACGGCTCCATCGGCGCATGGCACAGATAGGGGAATAGATACGTCGCCTCGACGGTCTTGGCCGCACCCTTCAGCGCCGCACTAACATCGCCCGCTGCCTCGACCTTGTTGCCTGGCGTCCGCACCGCCTCGGCATAGGTTTTATACAGCTGCTCGCTGGTCCGCTTCTCGGCCTTGCTGAGGTCCCAGCTGACATCCAGCGCCGCGCGGCCCTTCATCGCCGCATACGTATCCTTGGCATAGACCACCACGCCTTGCGGCAGCGCCTTGACTGCCAGCACGCCCGGTGTTGCCAGCGCGGCGGTGTCGATCACCTTGCTCACCGTGCCACCGAATGCCGGCGGGTGCAGGATGGCCGTGTGCACCATGCCCGGCCGCTGGATGTCCATCGTGAACATCGCGGTGCCGTTGGTCTTCGTCTCGCTATCGACCTTGGAGACGTCGGTGCCGATCAACGTCCATTGATCGGGCGTTTTAAGAATGGGTTTTTCGGGTGGCTTGAGCATCGCGGCATCCGCGGCCAGCTCGCCAAAGCTCGCTTTATTCTTGCCAGAGGAAACAACGCCCTTCGACACCTTCACCGCCGATGCGGCCACACCCCAGCGCTTGGCCGCCGCCTCGACCAGCATCGCCCTTGCCGAAGCGCCAGCGTTGCGCATCTGCATCCAGCTGTTCGAGATCGCCGACGAACCGCCGGTGCCCATCGTCCCGAAAGCAAGGTTCGCATAAAGCGCATCATTGGCCGGCGCGAACTCGACGCGGATCTGGCTCCAGTCCGCATCCATCTCGTCCGCTACGATCGTGGCAAGGCCCGTTGCCGGTCCCTGACCGAACTCGACATGCTTGATGACGACGCTGACCAGATTGTCCGGCGATACCCGCACGAATGCATTGGGCGCAAAGGGCGCTGCAGCCGCTGTCTTCGCCATGCCGCGCATCGGCAGCGCGAGGCCGAGCACCAGCCCGGAGGATTGGAGGAAGGCGCGGCGCGACGGGAGCAATGCGTGCATCGGATCAGCCCCCCATCTTCGCGGAAGCATCGTGGATTGCCTGCCTTATTCGCTGATAGGTCGCGCAGCGGCAGATATTCCCCGCCATCGCATTGTCGATATCCTCGTCGGTCACGCGCTTTTTCTGCGCGAGCAGGCCGATGGCAGACATCACCTGACCCGATTGGCAGAATCCGCATTGCGGCACATCGATCGCCATCCACGCGCTTTGCACGGCCTCGGCGGCCTTGCCCTCAACACCTTCGATGGTCGTAACCTTCTTGCCCGCCACCGTGCTGACCGGTGTCACGCACGAACGGCGGCTCTTGCCCTCAAGGTGGACGGTACACGCGCCGCACTGGGCAATGCCGCAGCCATATTTGGTGCCGGTCAGCCCCATATGATCGCGCAGCACCCAAAGCAGCGGCGTCTCTGGATCGCCATCGAAACTGGTGGGTTTGCCGTTGAGCGTGAAATCGGTGGCCATGCATGTGCTCCCGCGGGTCGCTATGACAACCGTCATAGCCTTGCAGGAGTTCAACGGCGAAACGAAATTTTGTCAGAGGGCGGCGAAGTCGATCGGACCATCCTTGTCGAGCGTGCGCGATTGATCGGCCATCGGGTATTTGAGCCCCGTCGCGCAGTTGAACAGCAATGCCCGGTCGTCGGGTGAGATCAGCCCCTTCGCCAAAGCCTCGCGCCAAGCGGCCAAAGTCGCGCCGCCTTCGGGACAGAGCAACAGCCCGTCCATCCGCGCCGCATCATCCACCGCCTGAACGATCGCCGCATCGCTCACCGCGATCGCAAAGCCGTTGGATGCGCGCACCGCGTCAAGGATCAGGAAATCGCCCACTGCCTGCGGCACACGGATACCCATCGCGATGGTATGCGCGTCCTGCCAGCGTATCGCATGCCGCTCACCGGCTTCCCAGGCACGCACCATCGGCGCACACCCCTCGGCCTGCACCGCGACCATGCGCGGCCGCTTGGAGCTGATCCAGCCCAACGCCTCCATCTCGTCGAATGCTTTCCACATCCCGATCAACCCGGTGCCGCCGCCAGTGGGGTAGAAAATCACATCGGGCAATTGCCAGCCGAGTTGCTCGGCAAGCTCAAGCCCCATCGTCTTCTTGCCCTCGATCCGGTACGGTTCCTTGAGCGTCGAGAGGTCGAACCAGCCGCGCTCCTTGGCGCCCTGCCCGACCAGCTTTCCGCAATCGTCGATCAGCCCATTGACCCGATAGACCCGCGCGCCCTGCGCCGCGATCTCGCGCACGTTGATCTCCGGCGTATCTGCGGGACAAAAAATCACCGCTTCGATCCCCACGCGGCTGGCATAGGCCGCCGCCGCGGCACCGGCATTGCCGTTGGTCGGCATCGCGATGGTAGTGACACCAAGCTCCTTCGCCATGCTGATCGCCATGACCAGCCCCCGCGCCTTGAACGATCCGGTCGGCAAGCGCCCCTCATCCTTCACCAGCAGATTTGCTGCGCCGTGCTGCGCGCCAACCTTGTCGAGCGAGATGATCGGCGTGGCATTCTCGCCCAGGCTGACCACGTTCCCGGTGCGCCGCACCGGCAGTAATTCGCGATAGCGCCACAGGTCCGCGGGCCGCGCCGCCAGCGCTTCCTTGGTCAGGACTTTCCCTGCCGCTTCAATATCATACCGCACCAGAAGCGGTCGCCCGACCCGCGACAATCCGTGCAGCATATCTGCAGCATAATGCTCGCTTGTCATCGAGCATTCGAGATGGGTTACGAAGGTCTCCCGCTCTGCGGTGAGATTGTCATTGTGCTGCAAAAACCATCCCCTCAGCGCGCAACCACATCGCCCGAAACCGTCACGCGCTCGAGCATGCGGTCCGCCGGCCAATAGTCGCCAACAGCATAATGCTGAGTCGAGCGATTGTCCCAGATCCCGATCGCATTCGGCGTCCAGCGGAAGCGCACCTGATATTCGGGCACCTTGATCCGGTCGTAGATCAGCTTGAGTAGCGCATCGCTTTCTTCCGCCGGGATATCGAGAATCCGCGAGGTGAAGGTGTGATTGACGTAGACGATCTTCTCGCCGGTTTCGGGATGCGTCCGCACCACCGGATGGCGCACCGCGGGAAAAGCCTGCGCCAATTGCACTTTCTTCTCCTCGCTTACGCGCCCGCCAAAACTGTGAATGATGTCATGCTCGGCATCGAGACTATCGATCCGATCCTTCACCGCCTGCGGCAGCCCGGCATAAACCGCCGCCGCATCCGCCCAGATAGTGTCCCCGCCCTGCGCCGGCATCAGCCGCATCCGCAAAACCGAAGCAATTGACGGTCGCGCGCGAAACGTCACGTCGGTGTGCCATTTGTTATAGGCTTTGAAGCCTTCGATCGTCTCGGCAGTGGGCGTCACGCCTTCAACGCCGCGAATGACCAGAACTTCGGGATAGCCGTCGACGTGCGGGATCACCGGATGTCCTTCCAGTTCGCCAAACAGATGGCCGATCCGGATATGGCTTTCATAGCTGATGTCCTGGTCGCGAAAGAAGATCACCTTGCGCGCTAGCCACGCGGCATGGACAATCTCGGCCTGCGCGTCCGAAAGCGGCGCATCCAGATCGAGCCCGGAGAGTTCGGCCCCGATCGTCGGCGTGGAATACGCAATGGTGATGCCCAGCGACGCGGCGCGCTCGCCCAAATCGCCCGGATCAGTCTCCCGGAACCGTGCAGTCGCCATATCAGCCTCCTCATATCTGCCCATATGCTCGGCCAAGCATGCACGATTGTCGAGACAGGAGATGTTTGCTGGCCAGAAACGACAAAAGCCGCCGACCCGAAGGTCAGCGGCTTTTGTAAATCTGTGTCGCGTTGGTTGCGGGAGCAGGATTTGAACCTGCGACCTTCAGGTTATGAGCCTGACGAGCTAC
>JAZKJE010000068.1:3759-22977 GCA_040384525.1 Pseudomonadota bacterium | reverse complement strand
CGCCGCCTACAGCCATCTGCTCGACACCATCGGCATGCCCGAGAGCGAATATGGCACCTTCCTCGAATATGCCGAGATGAAGGACAAGCACGACTATCTGCAGGGCTTCGGCGTCGACACCGACGAGGATATCGCCAAGACGCTGGCGATGTTCGGCGGCTTCACCGAGGGGCTGCAATTGTTCGCCAGCTTCGCGATGCTGATGAACTTCCCGCGCTTCAACAAGATGAAGGGCATGGGCCAGATCGTCAGCTGGTCGGTCCGCGACGAGAGCCTCCACTGCGAAGGCATCATCAAGCTGTTCCACACCTTCGTGCGCGAGCGCGATTGCTACACCAAGGCGGTCAAGTCCGACATCATGGACATGTGCCAGACCACCGTGCGCCTCGAGGACAATTTCATCGATCTCGCCTTCGAACAGGGCCCGGTCAACGGTATGACGCCCAAGGAGATCAAGAAATATATCCGCTACATCGCCGATTGGCGGCTGGGCCAGCTCGGCCTCAAGCCGATCTACATGATCGACGAACACCCCCTCCCCTGGCTCGCGCCTTTGCTCAACGGCGTCGAACACGCCAATTTCTTCGAACAGCGCGCGACCGAATATTCGAAGGGCGCCACGCGGGGGGCCTGGAACGAGGTGTGGGATTCGTTCGACAAGCGCCAAAAGGCGAAGGTTGGGCCGGTGGCGAACGAGGACGCGTCGGAGGGCGCGGACATGTTCGCTAAGGCTGGGATTGCGGCGGAGTAGGCGAGCTTTCTCCATAATGGAGGTAACTAACTCGATTTTGAACCTTCTCCGGTTGACCGCAAGGGATCGGAACAGATACGGAACGGCGTGATCAATGCCGGAGTGGAAATAATGCGGTCGATCGAATTTTGCGCGGGTGCGGGCGGCCAGGCAATTGGCTTGGAACAAGCGGGTTTCCACCATGAGGCACTGGTGGAAATCGAACGCGATTTTGCGAAAAGTCTTCTGCTGAACCGGCCCAGTTGGAACGTATTCGCGCAGGATATGAACACGTTCGATGGCCGCCCATACAAAGGGGTCGAACTTCTGACGGCAGGCTTACCTTGTCCTCCATTTTCGGTCGCCGGCAAGCAGTTGGGAGATAAGGACGAGCGCAATCTGTTCCCTGCTGCGCTGCGCTTGATCGATGAAATCCAGCCAAAGGCGGTGATGATCGAGAATGTGCGCGGATTCCTGTCTGCGGTGTTCGAGGATTACCGTACCCACCTCAAAAGCGAACTTCACAAACTCGGATATCACACCGAGTGGCGATTGCTGAACGCGTCGGATTTCGGCGTGCCGCAGCTCCGGCCCCGCGTAGTGATTGTCGCGCTCAAAAAAGAACTGACCGATCTGTTCGATTGGCCAACTGTGCAGCCGCATAATCCACCGACCGTAGGCGAAACGCTAAAGGATCTGATGGCGGCCAATGGCTGGCTAGGGGTGGAAACTTGGGCACGCCGGGCTAACGAAATTGCGCCAACAATCGTTGGCGGCTCGAAGAAGCATGGCGGCCCTGATCTCGGTCCAACCCGCGCGCGGCGTGCATGGGCTTCACTGGGCGTCGAAGGTAAGAGCTTGGCCGAAGAAGCGCCTCTCCCGGACTTCGTTGGCATGCCTCGTCTGACTGTCCGTATGGTCGCACGCATCCAGGGATTCCCCGATCACTGGCAATTTTACGGACGCAAAACTACTGCGTACCGGCAAGTAGGAAATGCGTTTCCGCCACCCGTTGCAAGAGCGGTCGCTCAAAATCTAAAAGTCGCTCTGTCAGTCAGGAAGCTTTTTAAGCTATACGCCACTGCATGAATTCTGAAACTTGGCTGGCCCGCGCGCGACGGGAGTTCCACTCGACATTGTTGAGCGGCCCGTTGTCAATCAATGCAGCCGGGGTTCCTAGCAATGCCGACGGCGGCAGCAAGGTAAGCGTTGCTCTAGCGCGCGCCATTATCGAGCAAATCGGAAGCGCGCGCTCTGTTGAAAAACTCGCCGGTCAAACCGCGGGTGCAAAATTTGAAGAAATTTGCGCAACTTATATTGGTCTTTGCTTTGATCAAATGTCGCACCTTCGCGCCGGCCGGTTTTTTGTTTCCAAGGGCGGAGGAATCTCGAAGTTTGAACAATATGCGCATCTAGCTCGCCTGGAGAAGGTAGCCCGTCAGCACAGGGATGTCGCCCTCGCTCTCGGATCCGATTATCTGATCAAGCCGGATGTCGTAATTGGGCGATATCCAGAGCCAGATTCCGTCATAAATGCGAAGCAAAATCTCGTTGACTCTACAATCGCTACCCTAACAAGCTTACGTGAAGTCAACAGCTCCGAACCAATCTTGCACGCGTCTATTAGCTGCAAATGGACCTTAAGAAGCGACCGCGCGCAAAATGCCCGCTCCGAGGGCTTAAATCTTATTAGAAACCGCAAAGGCAGGTTGCCGCATATCGTAGTTATTACAGGCGAGCCAATGCCGAGCCGCCTAGCTTCGCTAGCGCTTGGCACCGGCGATCTGGATTGCGTTTATCACATCGCATTACCCGAACTTATCGAGGCTGCCCGTCAGCAAGGCAAAGACGACACTACAGAGCTTTTGACGAATATGGTCGAAGGGAAGCGTCTCAGGGATATTAGCGACTTGCCACTCGATCTAGTCACCTAAGTATTGTCACGTGGACACAATTACGCCGCAACAGCGCAGCGCGAATATGCGCGCGATCAAGAGCAAGGGCATGGAGCCTGAATTGGTTGTCCGGCGCACAGCCTACGCTCTGGGATATCGCTACCGCCTTCACCGCAAAGACCTCCCCGGCAAACCTGACCTTGCATTCATCGGCAAGCGCAAAGCCATCTTCGTGAACGGCTGCTTTTGGCATCAGCACTCGGGCTGCCGGGAGGGTCGGCCTCCCAAATCAAATGGCGGTTACTGGTATGCCAAACTTGCGAGAAACGTCGAACGCGACGCCCAGAACATAGCGGCCCTCTAAACGACCGGCTGGGAAACCCTTACCCTTTGGGAGTGCGAATTGAGCGATCAGCAAAAACTCAAAGAGACGCTGAAGGACTTCCTAGATTAGAATATCCGGGCTGGGGCCTAACCCTTCCCCTCCTCCCCGATCTCCGTCACACTCCCGCACAAACCAGGAGAGTCCCCACCATGCGCAGCGTCACCCTGTCCGCCATCCTCGCGCCACTAGCCCTCGCCGCATTGACCGCGCCGGCGCAGGCGGAGATCCTTACCTTCCACGCTACGCTGACCGGCAACTATGGCGATGCGCCCACGGGCTCCGCCGCGACCGGAAAAGCCAAAATCCGCGTCGATACCGATACGAAGCGCGTCTCGGTCGATCTAGACATCACCGGCATCACCATCAACGATCTGTGGGACAAGCTCGTCGCCGCCCCCATCGGCCCCGTCCATTTCCACAAATACGCCACCGCCGCCGGCGGCCCCTCGGCGCTTGCACTGCCGCTGCCTTTTGGCGCCGATTACACGGCCACGCCCACCGGACTGCACATCGCGATGCGCGATTACGACTACGCCGCCGGCGCCGCCTTGCTTAAATCCACGCTGAGCTTCGACGAATTCGTCGCCGCGATGAAAAGCGGGCTGGTCATCCTCAACGTCCACACAGACAAGTTCAATCCCGGCGAGATTGGCGGCGCCGTCGTCGCGGATTGAGCAAGGCGCGCCGATCCGGCGGATCAGCGCGCCCGGCCGTGCAGTTACCAGCCGCTGCCTGGCCCGAACGTGATCTCCACGCGGCGGTTCTGCGGCTCGCGCATCCCGTCCGCCGTGTCGATCAGCGGGCGGCTCTCGCCGAACGCCTGGGTCGTCATCACGCCATCGGGAATGCCGCGCCCGGCAAGATAGCTGCGCACATTCGCGGCCATGCGCTGTGACAGCCCGACATTATACTGGTCCTTGCCAGCCCGGTCGGTGTGCCCGGTAATCATCACCTGCGCCTGGGCGCACGTTCGATAAGCGCTCGCGGCATTGTCCAGGATCGCCCTGCCCACCGGCGTCACTTGATCGCTATCATAGTCGAAAAACACCATGAACGGCCCCGCGACGCACGCTGGGGCGGTTTGCGCCACCGCCGGCTGCGCTAAGCCCAGCGCGCCCGCGGCGATCGCTGCAAGCCCAAAGACCTTCTGCATATATCTCTCCCGTTCGATATTCGCGACCCTGACCATGCCTGATCGGGTGCGGCGCGGGAGTCAAACGGCGCCGAAGTTCGCCCCCTTCCGTGTCCTCCCCCACCCCGCTAAATCTCGCCACATGCTCCTCGCTCTCACCCTCGCGGCACTAGCCCCGCAAACCGCCGCCGCCGCCGAGCGCGGCTGCATCATCGAGGGGCTGGTGCCCGATCAGCGCGTCAATCTCGCCGAGCGGTTCATCCTGGGAGACATGCCGGCGGTGGAGGAAATCGCGCGCCAATCTGCCGCAAAATGCGCCGCCCAATGGAAATGGAGCGAAGACGTTCGCGGCTGGCAGATCCTGCACAGCGCCACGTATAGCGCGATGATCGCCCTGGAATCGCGGCTGCCCAAAATGCTCAGTTCCACCCGGCTGGAGGCCCTGTTCGGCAAGCTTGCCGAGCCCGATCAATTCGGCCTCACCAATCACGGCGCGGCCAGGCTCGAACCCGAAGCGTACACCGCGATGCTCCGCCGCGTGGCCGCATTGCTCACCGCCGAAAAGGTCGCCGCAGCCGATCTGGAGAATGCGGGAAACTGGTTCGTTGCTTACGCCCAGTTCATGGAATCGGATGCTCATCTAAAGGCGCTGGCCAAGCCCGGATAAGCGCGCTTCCAATGTAGGAATTCGTCCGATAGCATGGGGCGAAGCGCGTAAATCCGGGTCCCTTATTTGAACCCGTCGATGCTGAAAAATGCGCGGCCCACCGCATGCAAGAAAGCCGCGCATAGTGTAAACCTTGTGTAACTTTTCGCGGTTTCAGCCCCGCAGCTTGAAGCCTCCGGTCACGCGAATCTCCCGCACCCGGCCATGATCGCAGCCCGCTTCGCCCAGGCAGATCAGCCGGTCATATCCGCTACCTGGGCAGATCGCGTGCGCCGCCACTGGTGCTGGCAGCAGGCCATACAGGCTGAAGCCGCGCGGACGCAGCAGCCCGGCCAGCCGCCGCGTCTTGCGCGCACCGGCCCAGGGGACGAGGGCCTTGCTCGCCGGGTCCGAAGTCACCCGCTCGCCCACGGGCTGATAGTCCGCAGTCGCCAGCTTCGGAAACAGGCCCTTGGCCAGCGTGCGGACAAAGCCCGGCGCCTGCGGTCCCGGCGGCATATGCGGCACGGGATCGCCATCCAGTTCATAGCGAAGGCACGCGATCCGGCTCTCGGCGTAGCTTTTTGCGAAGCTCGAATTGCCCGCCTTCGCCGCTGCGATCGTCGCCACGCTGATCTGCATATCGTTCCAGCGCGTCTGCCGCGCCGCGCGCACCGCGAACAGGTTGGCCAGCGCCCCGCCCTTGCTGTGCCCGGTCACGAACAAATGCCTTTTGGCGCGGCGATCGAGCAGGCTCTGGTCGAGCATCGCCTGCACTGCGGTATGCACGCCGGGCTTGCCGTCCAGATCGCCCCATAGCCGCCGGATCGAATCCGAAAAGCCCAGATGCACGCCGCCGCCATATAGCGGATCCTCGACGCACACAGAGAGGCTGGCGTTCAGCCAGTCGAGCACGATCTGCCACTCGGCGCTGCTGCCATCGAAGAACGGCGGCAGCGATCCGCGAAACGCCACCACCACGCCTTCGTTGACGCGGCCGACCAGCGCCAGGTCAAATCCGCGCGCGATCACCACCGGCTGCTCGATCCAGCCGACGCGGCGATGCTCCATTTCCATCCGGGGCTGATAGCTTTGCGATGCTGCGTAGAGCATCCGGCGTTTCATGCAGTCGCGCATAGTTAATTCCTTCGAACCCGCCCTTGCAGGTCGCTCCCGAGTCGCCTCAACTCAGTGGAGTTCCAGATCAGGGTTCGCCCGCATGTCTGCCGCGAGTCTCCGGAACGGCGGATGAACGGTTGACGGCCCCCTCCGCCGCGCGGCAAAAGCCGGGCTCGAACAAAGCCAGAGACGCCGCATGAAGGAAATTGCCGCCCGCTGATCGACGGCCCGGGACTGATCCCGGTGCCCCGTCGCGCACGCGCTGACCCCGCTCACGAAGCGGGGCGCGCCGACGCACGTCAGCGAAAAGGCAGTTCCCTTGAATATCTCGAAAACCGAACAGCGCGTGCTCCACGCGCTGGCGCAGGGCGGCGCGATCCGCCACCGCCGCCAAACCCGGTCCGGGCCCATCGTCGAAGCATTATGCTTCACTCGCGAAGGCTTCGTCCTCACCGATTGTACCCTGGGCACGTTCCGCCGCCTCAAGCGCCGCGGTCTGATCGCCAGCCAGTCCGGCCAGCCCTATCGCATCACGCGAGAAGGTCTGGCAGCGGTCCGCGCCCAGCTGGATAATCGCTGATCCCGGACACGAAAAAGCCGCCCGGCAGGATCACTCCCGCCGGGCGGCCTTTCAAACCCGCTTATTCGTTGGTGACTTGCGCGATCGGCGTGCCGTCATCCTGATACTGGACCGAAACACCATTATTCTCGCACAGGTTGATGCCCGTCCAGATCGCAGCATCGCCGTCGTCATGGACGATCTTGATATCGTAGACGCACTCGTCGACCGTATCGACGAAGTTGATGACCGTCTCGCCCATCTCGGCAAGGGTGTCGACGCCAAGAACGTCCTCTTCCCAATCGTTTACATTGCTCGGGGAGATATAGACCTCGCTGATCGTGCGGCCGGTGCCGTTGGTCAGCTGGAAATTGCGCTGGTCCTGCGCCTGGGCTGCTGCCGGCAGCAACATTGCCACCGCGGCGGCTGCCGCGATCATCAGAGTACGCATCAAGTAGATCCCTTTTACGATAGTGCCCGCGCTATTTTGGTAACACACCGGAAACCATCTTCCTAGATGCGCAGGCAAAGCCCGGAAAAATCTCTCAGGCGGCTCCGCACCAGGGCTGGCGCCGCCCGGTCCAGCGCCGCGCGAGCCCTTCGCTGACCAGTTGCTCGCCCAGTGATTTGCCGCCGCGCGTCACGATCCGCAGCGCCCGGCCATATTTGTCGGTGGGACGATTGCCGACCACCAACGTCACCGGCCCCGCGCTCAACAGCGCCTGCAGCCTTTTGGTCGCGGCATTGCCCAGCCGCTCCTCCTCGGGGCAGCGCGAAGGATGCGTTTCGGGCGCATCAATATCGGCCACGCGGATCTTGGTGCCGTCCATCCAGAAGGTATCGCCATCGACCACGCAATCCGTGCCGCCGCCGCGATGGCAAAAGCCGAAGGGTCGGGCGCCCGCTTCAGCCGCTGCTTCCGTCGCGGCTACCGCGCCGCCACGCGGTGTCGCGAGCAGCCAGCCGCCCGCAGCGACACCGGTGATAAGCAAAGCCTCGAGCAGAAATCGCATGCCCGCGGTCCTGCCGCCGCAGGGCTAACAAAGCGTGTGCAAGCGCCTCCAGGGTGGAGGCTTCAGGCCAGAGATTCGCCGGTTTCGGAGTTAATTTGCGCTCGGCTTGCGATAGGTGTCGTGGCACCCGCTGCAGGTGCCGCGCACCACGGCCCATTGCGCGGCAAAGCCGTCTTTGTCGCCCGCCTTCGCCAGATCGCCCAGCTTGCCTGCCGCCTCGGCATAGGCCGCCGCGCGCGCTTCAAAGCCGGCTCGGTCGCTCCAGATCACCGACAGCGCTTCGGATGCCTCGGAAGTGGAGCCGGCGGGGAACATGCCCGGCAGCGCCGCCGCCCAGCGCGCAAGGCCACGTGCGGCAAACGCCTGCGTCTTCACATCGTCACCACGATCGATCGCACCCTTCATGCTGTTGAACAGCCCCGCCGACATCAGGAACGCCGCCTTGCGCCCCGCAATCACCTGATCCTTGCTGTCGAGCGTCACGGCATTGCTGTCCCGCGCGGAAGCTATTGCCGAGCCAAGCAGCAATGCTGCGCCAGCCAGAGCCAAAGTCATATGCCGCATCGCCGTTCCTCTCCCGATTGCGCGCGCAGGCTATTCCTCTGTCAGCCTCCCGGCAATGCCGCCGAAGTACCGGGATCACCCACTAAGGTGCCGGACACCCCTTGCCCGTCTTGGCGCAGAAAGCCTTGCGGGTGTCGTCCTTGAAGTTGGAGGGGCCGATGGCGCCCATCGCCGCGATGATCGCGCCCGGCGTCGCCGCCCGCCAGCGCTTCGCGATGTCGCCTTCGTTGAATGCTACCAGCGAGCGCAAATCCTCGATGGAAAGCGTCTCGGCATAGGCCATGCCCGTCGCCTCCATCAGCCGGTCGGTGCCCGCCTTGGCCTGCTCCGCCGCGATCGCACGAAACACGGCCCGCTCGGCATCGGTCAAATCGGGATACTGGCTTTCCAGCTCCGCGGTATCCTTCGCGATCATGACCGGCACCAAAGAGGCCAATGTCCCGGTCTCGGCCAATCGCCGCCCTAGCGCCAGCGCCTCTGGCGTCGGATCGGGTGCAAGCAAAGCCAGCGCGTAGAGCAGCATCATTTCTCGACCCCCAATTGCCACAGCACGAACGCCATCTCATCGGCGGCTTCCTTCAGGCTCTCCCACCGTCCCGATTTCCCGCCATGCCCCGCGCCCATATTGGTCTTGAGCAGCAGGACATTGTCATCGGTCTTGGTCGCGCGCAGCTTGGCGGCCCATTTGGCGGGCTCCCAATAGGTCACGCGCGGATCGTTGAGGCCTCCGCTAATGAACATCGGCGGGTACGCCTGCGCCTTCACATTGTCGTACGGCGAATAACTCCGGATCAGCGCAAACGCCTCCGGATCCTCGATCGGATTGCCCCATTCGGGCCACTCGCCCGGCGTCAGCGGCAGGCTCTCGTCGAGCATCGTGTTGAGCACATCGACGAACGGCACATCGGCCACCACCGCGCCCCACAATTCGGGATCGGAGTTCACCACCGCGCCCATCAGCTCACCCCCTGCCGAGCGCCCCGCAATCGCGATGCCGCCCTGATGGGTAAAGCCACGCTCGATCAGCCCCTTCGCCACATCGACGAAATCGTTGAAGGTGTTCGCGCGCTTTTTCAGCTTGCCGTCGTGATACCATTGCTGACCGAGGTCGTCGCCGCCGCGGATATGCGCGATGGCAAACGCCATGCCGCGGTCGAGAAACGACATGCGGCTGGTCGAGAAACCCGGTGGGATCGCATAGCCGTACGCGCCATAGGCGTAGAGATAGAGCTTGCCGCTGCCGTCCTTCGGAAAGTCCTTGGGATAGACGATCGAGACCGGCACCTCGGTCCCGTCGCGCGCCGCGATCTTCAGCCGCTCGGTGCGATATTTCGAACCATCATAGCCGGAAGGAATCTCCTGCACCTTGAGCGTTTCAAGCGCGCCTGTCGCGACCGTATAGTCATAGACCGTCCCCGGCGTGACCATCGATTCATACCCAAGCCGCAACTTCTCGATCGCATATTCCGGGTTATCCCCCGTCCCCGCGACATAGCTCGCCTCGGGGAATTTCAGCCGCACCGGCGCGATGCCCGGATCGTAGCGATGCAGCTCGACCTGATCCAAGCCATCCTCACGCCCCTCGACAATGAAGAAGTCCGCGAAGCACTCCACCCCCGTCATGTAGAAATGTTTCGAAGGCCCGATCCGCTCCACCCATTCGCCGGGCGCGTCCACGCTCGCCGTCACCAACCGCCACATCGGGTCCACATCATTGGTGTGGATGAACAGCGTGCCATCATGTTCGTCGACATCATATTCGCGGCCCACCTTGCGCGGCAAAATCATCTTCAGCGGCGCAGCGGGGTTATCGGCGGGCAGCAGATAGACTTCGCTCGTCACATGATCCCCGGTCGAAACCAGCAACCATTTGCGCGACTGCGTCTCGCCCACCGCCACGCGGTAGCCCTCGTCCGCCTCCTTAAAGAGCTCTACGTCGCTCTCGATCGGCTCGCCCAATTTGTGCCACCGCGCATTGTCCGTCCGCCACTGCTCGTTCGCCAGGCCGTACAGAAACCCCTTGGAATCCGCCGTCCAGACGATCTCCGAAAGCATGCCCGGAATCACATCCGGCAACAGCGCGCCGCTCTCCAGATCCTTCACCCGGACCTCGAAGCGCTCCGATCCATTGTCGTCAAACGCATAAGCCAGCCAGCGCCCATCGGGACTCGCCGAGAGCGCGCCCAGCCGGAAATATTCCTTGCCCTCCGCCAGCGCCGGTTCGTCCAGGATCAACTGATCCGCACCGCCGGCTGCGGGCTTGCGCCACCAGCGCGGATATTCCCCGCCGGTCTCGTAATCGGTCCAGTAGATCCAGTCGCCATCGCGCTGCGGGACGGTCGACTCGTCCTCCTTGATCCGCGCGCGCATCTCCTTGAACAGCGTGTCGCTGAGCTTCTTGTGCGGCTTCATCACTGCTTCGAAATACGCATTCTCTTCCGCGAGATATGCCAGCACATCCTTGTCCGTAATCTCCGGATAGCCCGGATCCTTGATCCACGCCCAAGGGTCATCGATCTGGACATTATGCGCGGTAAAGCTGTGCGGGCGGGTCGCCGCGACGGGCGGCTTGAGGCTTTCGGTCATCCCCCTTCCTTACCGCACCAAACGGCGCTGTCTAATCCTCGCTACGCCTGGTCTCGCGCCTAATCCCTCGGGCGTGACCGCCGCTCCTTTTCGGGATCGTCATACAGTTCCCACACCTGCTCGCCGGTCACCGTATCGGCATAGGGCCGCCCCCGCGCATCGCGGCTCGGCGCGTAGCGGAAGCGTTTCTGGATCAGGCTGCACGTCGTCTGGTCCAGCGCAGCGCTGCCACTCGATCGCGTGATGATGCAATTGGTGGCCCGGCCATCCACGCCAACGGTGAAGCGCATATGCACCGTGCCGCTCTGCCCCGCATCCGCCGCCGCGCGCGGATAATCGCTATCGTCGATATGCCCGCGCAGCAGCCGCAGCACCGTGCCGCCCCCGCCGCCAGTGCCATCGCCAACCCGCCCGCTTCCAAAGCCATCGCCCACGCCGCCTGCGCCCGTCCCCGGCCCGGCAACCGGCGCAGCGCCCGACGAAGCATCCGTGCCCTGCGCCGGCACCGGCGCCGCAGCCATCACCGGCAGCACGGGCAATACTGGCGGTGGTGCCGCAATTTCGGTCGCGCGTGACACAATGTTGGGCGGCGCCCCCTCACCTTCCTCACGCGGTTTTTCGGCGCTCGGCCTGGGCGGCTCGGGCTTAATTTCCGGCGCCGGCGGCTCCACCGCAAAATCGAGAATCTGCATCGCAGAGGGCGTAACGCCGGCAAACCGCATGTTCAGACCGTTGACCAGCACAAACAGAAAAGCCGCCTGCACTGCCAGCGCACCAATTATGCCAATCAAACGGCTGCGAGGATCGGAACGCACATACATAAGGCTAACAATGCTTGCGCAGCCCTGCACGATCCCACCTGAACGAAACGTAGTTTTACGTTCATGCAACCAAGCGAAGCCCCTGCGCGATTGATGCACCGGTTCATTCAATCAGGGAATTTAGTCATGCGTAAATCGATCCTCACGCTCGCTGCCTTTGCCGTCGCCGTTCCGGTTGGGGTCGCGATGCCTACCGAATCCGCCCAAGCGCAGTCGTCGCGTTATTATGCCGGCACGAACTACAGCAAGGCGCGCTACATCAAGAAGTGCCGCCGTTCGTCGGGTACCACCGGTCTGGTTGCCGGTGGCGTCGGTGGCGCAGTGGTCGGCTCGCAGGTCATCGGTGGCGGCCTTCTCGGAACCGCCGCAGGCGCCGTCGCAGGTGCGCTTGGTGGCCGAGCCATCGATCGCTCGATCACTGCCAAGCAGCGCTGCTACTACGTCCGTCGCCGCTAAGTCGTCGCCCTAAGTCGAACGACCACGGGCTGTAACCGCCCAGCAATCTGCGACCTCATCGCCCTCCACGATCCAGTAGTGGTCGTAGAGGTTGACGGTGGGGTCGCAGTGCGGCGGCATCAGCGTGATCCGCCCTGCCAGCCCCGGCAGCACATCGCCGATCACTGCGCCCTGCTCATCCCCCATGAACGCATAGCGCCCCTCGGCGCCCGCCATCACCACCGGGACCCCGGCGTCTGCCGCAAACGCCTTCAGCCCAGCATCGATCGTCACCCGGCCCGGCATATTCGCGCTTACCACGCTGGAATCGACAAACAGCGACGCCTCGAACACCGGCCCACTCAGCTCACAATCGCGATATTCCCGGTCGAGGAAGATATAGCTGCCCACCTGCAATTCGGTCAGCACACCCAGTTCCGCGTCGATCGCAAAGCTGCCCGTCCCGCCCCCGGTCACCACGGGCACGGCAATTCCGGCATCGCGCAGAGCACCCAGCACCGTCCGCAAATAATCGAACTTCTCCTTCAGCACCGCACGGCGATCCGCCGCCCGCGTGATGTGCTGCTCCGAACCGCAATAGAATTGCACCCCGCCAATCGCCCCGATCACCTTGGCAAGTTCCACCGCAGCCTCAGGCGAAGTCACCCCCGTGCGATGCACCCCCGGATCCACATCGACAAACAAGCTCGCTCCACACTCTGCCAGCGCCCGCGCATTATCCGGATGATCCACAACCACCGATATTGTGATCCGCGCCGCCAGCGCCGTCAGTCGCGCGATCCCGCCCGGCGTCACCACCGGCGAAGTCAGGTGGATATCGCTCACCCCTTCTGCCGCCAGCGCCTCGGCCTCGCCCAGCTTCGCGCAGCAGATCCCCACCGCCCCCGCGGCGATCTGCCGCCGCGCAATCTCGGCCGACTTATGCGTCTTGGCATGCGGCCGCAGCATCAGGCCCCGCTCCGCCGCAAAGCCCCCCATCGCCGCGATGTTGCGGTCCATCGCGGCCACATCGAGCAGCAAAGCCGGGGTCGGCAGGTCGGAACGGGGAAACGGCATATCCATCCGCGCGGCATAGCGCGTTTCACACCCGGGCCAACAGAGCCCTGCGAACAAGCAGGGGGTGCTGACATTTCCCCCAATCGGGAGCAAAGCGGGCCGCAACACGCCCCATCCGGAAGACTCTTCATGTCCAGCTACACCGATCGCCTCCAGGCTCTCCGCGAACAGCTAAAGGCAGACCGGCTCGACGGCTTCGTCGTACCGCTCACCGATGAGCATATGTCCGAATATGTTGGCGCATACGCTCAGCGGCTGGCATGGCTAACCGGCTTTCAGGGCTCGGCCGGCTCCGCAGTCGTGCTCCCCAGCCAGGCGGCGATCTTCACCGATGGCCGCTACACGCTGCAGGTCCGCCAGCAGGTTGCAGCAGCCGATTGGGAATATGTCCCCGTCCCGCAGGTCAGCATCGCCGCATGGCTCGGCGAGCATGCCCCCGAAGGCGGCCGCATCGGCTACGACCCATGGCTCCACACCCGTGCCTGGGTCGAGGAAGCCCGCAAAGCCCTCGCCGAAAAGGGCGCCGAACTGGTCGCGGTAGACACCAATCCGATCGACAAGGTCTGGCCCGAACGTCCCATGCCGTCCGATGCCACCCTCGCGGTCCAGAGCGATAAGGACGCGGGCAAATCCTCCGCTGCCAAGCGCGCCGAAGTCGCCGACTGGCTGCACGAGCGCAAAGCCGATGCGGTCGTGCTCTCCGCACTGGATTCCATCGCCTGGGCATTCAACATTCGCGGCAAGGATGTCAGCCACACGCCGGTCGCTCTGGCCTATGCCATCGTCAATGCAGACGGCACCGCCGATCTGTTCGTGGCTCCCGAAAAGATGACCGACGCCGTCTCGCAGCATCTCGGCAACGCGATCCGCGTGCACCCGCGTGACGCTTTCGCCCCCGCCCTTTCTGCCTTTAAGGGCAAGCGCGTCGCCGCCGATCCCGGCAGCGCAGTCGCGGCGATCTTCGATGCGCTCGACGCGGGCGGCGCCAAGGTGCTGCCGCTGCGCGACCCGGTGATCCTCGCCAAGGCGATCAAGAACCCCGCCGAAATCTCGGGCCACCGCGCCGCACAGGCGCGCGACGGCGCTGCCCTCTCGCGCTTCCTCAAATGGTTCGAGGAAACCGCGCCGCAGGGCGGCCTCACCGAAATGTCCGCCGCCGACAAGCTCCAGGCATTCCGCGAAGAAACCGGCGTCCTCAAGGATCTGAGCTTCGACACTATCTCGGCCACCGGCGCCAATGGCGCGAGCCCGCATTACAAGGTGACCGAGGAATCGAGCCTGCCGATCGAACCTGGCCAGCTCTATCTGGTCGATTCGGGGGGCCAATATGCAGACGGCACCACCGATGTGACTCGCGTCATGCCCGTCGGCCACGCGTCCGAGGAGATGAAGGACCGCTTCACCCGCGTGCTAAAGGGGCATATCGGCATCGCCACCGCCATCTTCCCGGTCGGCACCTGTGGCGCGCAGCTCGATAGCTTCGCCCGCGCGCCGCTCTGGGAAGTCGGGCTCGATTACGGCCACGGCACCGGCCACGGCGTCGGCTCCTATCTGTCGGTGCACGAAGGCCCGCAGCGCATCGCCCAGCCTTTCTACCCCGGCGGACAGGCGCTTGAGCCACTAAAGGCCGGCATGTTCCTCTCGAACGAGCCCGGTTATTACAAGGCTGGCGAATACGGCATCCGCATCGAAAATCTGGTGCTGATCGTCGAAAAGGCGATCCCCGGCGCCGAGCAGCAGATGCTCGGCTTCGAAACGCTCACATTTTCGCCCATAGAACGAACACTAATTTTACCTAAGCTTTTGACTCAAAACGAACTTGCTTGGCTCAATGCTTACCATGCGCGGGTCCTGCAAATTGTCGGCCCGCTATTGGGTGGGGACGAATTGCAATGGCTGGAAGCGAAGTGCGCACCGGTAAGCTGATGTGGTTCGCGGCGGGTGCCGCTAGCATGGCGATCTATTTGCTCGGGCCCCATGCCATCATGGATCGGGCCTATGATATGGGTGAGTCGGCGTCGGAGTGGGTCCGTACGCGCTGAGCTTCGATCTCCGCTTGCTCGCGGGATTGCACCTTCCGCTTGCGCAGATTCGCCCGCAGTGCCTCGGCCAGTCGCGCTTTCTTTTCCGCTTCGCTCATAGTCCATGCGATAAACCGGTCACCCTCGGGTTGACAATCGGCTTCCCCCAAGCACATAGGCCCCTCCCGCTTCGGCCCCGGCAGGTTTCTTCCGGCAGGCTTTGGGCGAGAATGCTGTCGTAGCTCAGTGGTAGAGCGCATCCTTGGTAAGGCTGAGGTCGTGAGTTCAATCCTCACCGACAGCACCATTTTAAATGACTTAGCAGTCCCCCTGCGGGGGTCCGGTTTTCCGGGCATCAGGGCGTTGGCGAGCCACATCTCCAGGTGCGCATTCTGGGACTGGTCGATCTTTTCGATCTGTCGGCCTCACTTCACCGTTCACAACATCTCCTGAGGCACTGGGCCGGACAATGATCCCGCCCCCCACCGACCATTCATCACCGCGATGCGCTGAAACCGCTCCCCCGCGTTTCCTCGCGCTTTAGCGGATTCCTCAGGTGAGGCGCCCGGTGAGTTCATTCTGCAGCGCAGGACAGCGCTCGCGGCCAGGGCACGACTATGGCAACGCGTCGCTGACCGACGCGGATCGATCGGCTGGAATTTGTGCGAGGGACGCTCGCCTTCCACACCGTCGCCCAGCGAGACCCTCGCCGAGCGGTCGGCGCGGTTGTGCGATCTCCGGCCAGTTATCAATATAACGAGGTCGACGGCGTGCCCTTGGGGATGCTCAGCTTGTTGATCTGGTAGATTGCGCGAGTTTCCCCATCGTGGGCCCGCCAGTCACGGGAATCGATTGGCTTTTTCCCGCTTTGCCCCCACATGGCGCGCATGGCTCCGCCTGCTCCATCCATCATTCGCGTCATCGATCTCGAGACCACTGGCGATAAGCCGCCCGCGCATTCCGTGGTCGAAATCGGCTGGCAGGATGTGGCGCTGGGCGCAGACGGGCGCTGGGAATTATATGGCGAGGGTGGCAATCGGATGGTCAATCCGGGTCGTCCCATCCCGCCGCTGACCATGGCGATCCATCATATTCGCGACGAAGACGTGGCCGATGCGCCCTGGTGGCATGATGTCGCCCGCCCCGTTCTCGATCCCTGGCCGCGCCGCCTGGCGCTGGCGGCGCACCGGGCGAGCTTTGAGGAGCAATTCTGCACGCCTTCGCTCACCCGCGGCGCCGACTGGATCTGCACCTATAAATGCGCGCTGCGCCTCTGGCCAAACAGCCCGCGCTTCTCGAACCAATATCTGCGCTATTGGCGGATGCCCGAGGGCATGGACCATGAACGCGGCCTGCCAGCGCACCGCGCCTTTCCCGATGCCTATGTGACCGCATTCCACCTGCGCGACATGCTCAACGAATCGAGCGTCGAGCAATTGATCGCATGGTCGAAGGATCCGGCGCTGGAGCCTCGCGTCCGCTACGGCCCCGATCGCGGCCGCGAATATGCCGAACTCGACGAAGATGTGCTGATCGCCTTCACCAATGATCGCGATCCCGATATCCGCTTCAGCGCAGCCACCGAACTCGCCCGCCGCCACGGCGGCGGCGCGGTGAAACGCAGCAGCATCCCCCCGCAGGATCTGCTGCTTTAGTCTGCTTGCAATGTAGGATTTGGCCTGCTTGGCTAAGCCGGTCGGCATTGCCGGCCGCTCTTTGAAGCCATGGATTTCCAAGCCCCGGGGAAACCGCGCTGATAGTGTAAACCTGGTGTAACCTTTGGCGCAGTTCGCGGAGTCAGCGCCGCCCGGCGATCAGCGCGCGAACGCCCTCCAGCACCCAGCCGAACACCAGATGCGAAGCCACGCCATATGCATGTGTCGCCAGCGGCGTATCCTGCGGCTCGGGGCCCAGATCGGCGGCAGGCACGGCAACTTCGTCGAGCAACGCGGAAGTCGCGATGCCATAAGCGCTGCCAAAGCCCGCGCTCGCATCCGATCGATATTCGGTGAGCACCCCGTAAATCCCGCCCAGCACCGCGCCGGTGATGTAGTGCACCGCCTGCCCGCTCGCTTCGCGATAGGGCTCGGGCACGGGACCGCCGGTCACGGCTTCGCTCACCTTGTCGGCAGCCTTCACCGTCGCGGGATCGTCCTCGCCGCCCTCATCAGGCAGCAGTTTCTGCGCCTGCGCCTGAAACGCAGCCATGGCGGCCGAGGCGATCAGCCCGGCGGCAACGCCTGCGAACAAGCCTAGCAGAGGCCGCGGCTTCGCCATCAATATTGAACCCGCGTGGCGGTCAGCTTGCGCTTGGCAAGCCAGGTCTGGACGCTGTCATCGCCCGCCAGATGCCCTGCGCCCACTGCCATGAAGACCGTGCCGGGCTTTGCCATCCTCTGCTCGATCCATTCCGCCCAATGCGCATTGCGATCCGCGAGCAGCACCTTCGCCACTTCGGGGTTTTCGCGCATCGCGTCGTTCATCGTGGTCGCCAGCGTATCGGGATCGCCCGCAGCCCAGTTCGCCACCATCTCATCGAGCATCGGTCCGGCCTTTTCATAGTCGCGCAGCGTAGTGACCAGATATTTGATCTGCTGCTCCTCGGGCAGTCCGTCGAAAAAGCCGACCTGCTGCTCGAACGTCTCGATGCCGATCAACTGCTTGTTCGCGGCCTTTGCAGCGGCAGAGATCGTGCGCTCGGCGCCGCTCTCGGGATCATAGCCATATTTGGAAAGCGGAGCCATTGCCGACATCATCGCGGCGAGCCAGGGCTCGAAGCGTTCGAGGGCGGATTCCGGCATCCCCAGATCCTTGGCCGCAACGGCGAGCGCAGGCAGGCTTTCTTTGGGCAATTTCTCGCTAAGGCCGGGGCCGGTCATGCTCAACCCCGCCTTGATGATCACACCCTGCATCGTCGCGGCGTCGGGCTCGATCATCTCGAGCACCACTTCGTCGCTCTTGTCGAACGCGGCCTTCACGCCCTCGTCGAACCAGCTGAGACCCGGCTTCAGTACATGGACGGTGCCGAACAAATAGATCGTCGTATCGGCATCCTTGACCACCCAGATCGCGGGATCGGCATCCTTGGCCGTCTGCGCCCATGCGCCCGCTGGCAGCCCCACCAAAGCGGCAAACGACGCGGCCAGTCCGAACAGCTTCTTCAACATGGGCGTATGCACTCCATCCGCGCGGATCATGGCCGCGCCTTCTTCCAGAAATAGACCAGGCTCAGAACTATCATCGTGGTGATGAACAAAATCTCGTGATCGGGCTCACGCACCAATTGCCCTTTCCACAGGATGTACCAGGCCGGATAGAGCATCACATAGGCATTCAGCCCCCAAATGCTCGCCACCATATTGGTGCGCTGCTCCACCTCGTCCACATCGCGAAGGAAATACCAGCTGCCCAGCGGTATCGCGATGACGAACAAAGCCGCCGCCGCGATCGCCAGGGCAGCGGGAATCGTGCCCGCCCGGTCCGGGCCCAGCGCCACCAGCAGCGCACCGATCATGCCGCCCAGCACCATGAACCCGCCCCAGATCAGGCTGAAGCGCCGCTGCCGCGCTTTCTCCGCGCGCTCGCCTGGGCCCTCAGTCATTTTTAGCTGGCTCTGCATCGGAAAATATCTCCTCGATTGGCATGGAGAATAATCGCGCGATCCTGAAGGCAAGGGGCAGCGACGGATCGTGCTTCCCGGTCTCGATCGCGTTGACTGCCTGGCGCGACACGCCCAGCCGTCCGCCAAGCTCCGCCTGGCTCCAATCGCGCTCGGCGCGCAGCACTTTCAGCCGATTCCACATGGTTGCGCATGTCTCCACTACCTGACTATCTGTCAGGCACGACTTACATATCCATCGCGATGATAGTGTCAATATAACCTGACACTTTGTAGGGTTATACTGACAGCTCTTTGAGCGGGGTAGCTGCATCGGCAAGCGCGACCGGATCGATAACCGATCCTTCGACAACGAGCTTGCGGCCCTGCACATAGTCCTTGATCGCATTGACACAATCGAGCGCGATCACGCGTCCCCCAGCCAGATAGATCACCGAGAAACTCCGCGCGGCAGGATCGCCGCGCAGGATCGCGGAATCATGGCCCGCAGAGATGCCGACGGTCTGGAGCTTGAGGTCATATTGGTTCGACCAGAACCACGGCACCGCGTCATAGCCGGCCTCGATCCCACAGATCGTCCTGGCCGCAGCGGTCGCCTGATCGTTGGCGTTCTGAA
>JAZKJE010000068.1:0-3749 GCA_040384525.1 Pseudomonadota bacterium | reverse complement strand
GGGTTTTGCGGGTCGAGGGTGTAGCGGAATTGGTCGCCAGCATAGGAATTGGCGTGCAGCGCACAGTCTCCAATCGCGTACACGTCGGGCAGCGACGTGCGGCACTGCGCATCGATCAGCACGCCATTGCCGCCGCTCGCCCCCGCTTCGAGCAAGGGCGCGACCGCAGGCTCGATGCCGATACCAACAATCGCCATTTGCGCAGGGATCACTTCGCCGCTCGCCAGCCGCACGCCGGTTACGCGGGTATCGCCCTCAATCGCCTCGACCTGCACGCCGGTGCGGATCGTCACGCCATGCCCGCGATGCTCGGCTTCGAAGAATCGCGACAGCGGTTCGCCAGCAACGCGCGCAAGGACGCGGTCCTGCGCCTCCAGCACAGTGACTTTGCGCCCCAGCTTGGCGAGCACCGCCGCTGCCTCCAGCCCGATATACCCCCCGCCGATCACCGCGACGTCGCGCACATCGGGCAGTTCGCCGACCATCGCATCGACATCGGCGCGGGCGCGAACGGTATGGATGCCTTTAAGGTGATGCCCGTCGCACGCAATCCGCCGCGCCTTGCCGCCCGTCGCCCAGATCAGCGTGCCATAGCCAATGGTGTCGCCGCTCGCGGTGGTGACGTTGTGCACAGCGGGATCGACCGACACCACAATGCGCCCGGTCAGCATCGTCACCTGCCGCTCTTCCCAGAAAGCCGCCGGGCGGATCAGCAAGCGCTCGAAAGGCTTGTCGCCGCTCAGATATTCCTTGGAGAGCGGGGGGCGTTCATAGGGAAGCTCAGGCTCATCGCCGATGATCGCGATGCTGCCCTCAAACTTGTTCTGCCGCAGCGCAATCGCGGCCTGCGCGCCGCCATGCCCCGCGCCGACAATCACCACGTCATACTGGCTCATTTCAAGCGCTCCGCGTGCCACGCGATATGCTCTGCCATGAAGGTCGCGATGAAATAATAGCTGTGATCATAGCCCGGCTGGATGCGCTGCGTGAGCGCGATGCCCGCATCGCGGCATGCCACTTCCAGCAATTCCGGCTTGAGTTCCTTATCGAGAAACGGATCGGATGAACCGGTATCAATCAGCAATTCCGGCACACGCGCGCCATCCTCGATCAGCGCAACTGCATCATAAGGGCGCCATGCCGCACGGTCTTCGCCCAGATACCCGGCCAGTGCCTTCTGCCCCCATGGCACCTGGCTCGGCGCCACGATCGGCGCAAAGGCCGAAACCGATTTGAACCGCTCCGCATTGCGTAAGCCAAGCGTCAGCGCACCATGCCCGCCCATTGAATGTCCGGTGATCCCCTGAGCCGACATATCCGCCGGAAACTCCGCGCCGATCAGCGCGGGAAGCTCATCCTCGATGTAGCTCCGCATCTTGAAATGCGTCGCCCAGGGTTTTTGCGTGGCATCAAGGTAGAAGCTCGCGCCCTGCCCGAAATCATAAGCCTCGTCGTTCGGAACACCTTCGCCACGTGGCGAGGTGTCGGGCGCAACGAAGATGATCCCATGCTCGGCACAGGCGCGGCGATACTCGCCTTTGTCGGTCACATTGGCATGCGTGCAGGTAAGGCCCGACAGATACCAAAGCACCGGCAGCTTCGTCCCCTCGGCATGATCGGGCACGAAGACCGAGAAGGTCATGTCCGTGCCCGTCACTGCCGATGCGTGGGTGTAAACACCCTGCGTGCCTTTATGCGCCTTATTGGTCGAGACGGTTTCCATCACGCCGCGCGGTGGATCGCGCAGAGCTTGTTGCCATCTGGATCGCGGACATAGCTGAGATGCATCGTGCCGAGCGGGCCGCCATCGCGCGGGCCCGGAGCGCCCTCGATCGAAGCGCCGCCCTGCGCGACTGCTACGTCGTGGAACGCCGCAACCTGCTCGGGTGAATCGCATTTGAACCCGATCGTTCCGCCATTGGCGCAAGTCGCGGGCTCATCGTTGATCGGCTCCGAGATGCACAGCGTGCCGCCATTATGCGCGAAGAACAGCCGCGTGTGGCCGCTGGTCGCTACGTTGCGAAAGGGTTCGCCGGCAAAGCCGAGCGTGCCGAGAACCGCGGTGTAGAAATCCTTCGAACGCTCGATGTCGTTCGATCCGATCATGATGTGATTGAACATGGCTCTCTCTCCTTAATAGACGACGACGCTGCGGATGCTTGTGCCCGCATGCATCAGATCGAAGCCCTTGTTGATCTCTTCCAGCTTCAGCACGTGGGTAATCATCGGGTCGATCTCGATCTTGCCGTTCATGTACCAGTCGACGATCTTGGGCACGTCGGTGCGGCCCTTGGCGCCGCCAAATGCCGTGCCGCGCCAGTTGCGACCTGTGACGAGCTGGAACGGGCGGGTGGAGATTTCCTTGCCCGCTTCGGCCACCCCGATGATGATGCTGGTGCCCCAACCGCGATGGCACGCCTCCAGCGCGGTGCGCATCACTTCGGTGTTGCCCGTGCAATCGAAGGTGAAGTCCGCCCCGCCATCGGTCAGCGCCAGAATCTGCGCGATGGTCTCGTCGCGCGACAGGCCCTTGCCGTTGATGAAGTCGGTCATGCCAAAGCGACGGCCCCATTCCTCGCGGTCCGGATTGATATCGACGCCGATGATCTTGTTCGCACCCGCCATCCGCGCGCCCTGCAGCACGTTAAGGCCGATGCCGCCCAGCCCGAACACGACGATATTATCGCCGACCTGAACCTTGGCGGTGTTTACCACCGCGCCCACGCCCGTCGTCACGCCACAGCCGATATAGCAACTGGTCTGGAACGGCGCGTCCTCGCGGATCTTCGCCAATGCGATCTCGGGCAAAACGGTGAAGTTCGAGAAGGTCGAGCAGCCCATATAATGGAAGATGGTCTGGCCCTTATAGCTGAACCGCGAAGTGCCATCGGGCATCAGCCCCTTGCCCTGGGTGGCGCGGATCGCCGTGCACAGGTTCGTCTTGCCGCTCAGGCACGATTTACACTGGCGGCATTCCGGCGTGTAAAGCGGGATCACATGATCGCCGGGCTTCAGGCTGATCACGCCCGCGCCCACTTCGCGGACAATCCCCGCGCCCTCATGCCCCAGCACGCTCGGAAACAGCCCTTCGCTATCGAGGCCATCCAGCGTGTACGCATCGGTATGGCAAATGCCCGTTGCCATGATCTCGACCAGCACTTCGCCGGCCTTGGGTCCCTCCAGATCGAGCTCGACAATCTCAAGCGGCTTCTTCCCCTCGAATGCTACGGCCGCGCGCGTCTTCATGGAGCTACTCCCGAACTGGATTCGGGAGATCGCCTAGCTGGTGAGGCTCGGAAGGTCGAGACCGCAGCGTTTCGCGGCATCGATAGCCTCTTGGTATCCCGCATCGGCATGCCGCATCACGCCTGTCGCCGGATCGTTCCACAACACCCGCCCCAGCCGCTCGGCCGCCTCCGGCGTACCATCCGCGACGATCACCATCCCCGAGTGCTGCGAATAGCCCATCCCCACGCCGCCGCCATGATGCAGCGAAACCCAGGTCGCGCCGCTGGCGGTGTTGAGCAACGCATTGAGCAACGGCCAGTCGGATACGGCGTCCGACCCGTCTTTCATCGCCTCGGTCTCGCGATTGGGGCTGGCGACCGATCCTGAATCCAGATGATCGCGCCCAATCACCACCGGCGCCTTCAATTCGCCGCTGGCGACCATCTCGTTGAACGCGAGCCCCAGCCGGTGGCGATCGCCCAATCCCACCCAGCAAATCCGCGCCGGCAGCCCCTGAAAAT
>JAZKJE010000067.1:47130-54979 GCA_040384525.1 Pseudomonadota bacterium | reverse complement strand
CATTGCTGTACGTCCCGGCATCCTCGATCGCGCGCAATGCCTCCGGCATCTCGCTCAGCCTTGGCGGCCTGGTCGCTATCAGCGGCAGGTTTTGCTTCCCCGGCAATTCGCCCTCTCTTCCCGTTCAGGAAGCTATGGCCGAACTATTCCTAAGATAGCGTTGAGGATCGCCGCTTGAGCGCGACAAGCGCAGTGTCGAGCGCCTGGAGGAAGCGCGAGCGATCGGTTGCGGAGAAGGGGGCGGGGCCGCCCAGCTGGTCGCCGCCGGCGCGCAGATCGGCCATGATCGCGCGGGTGGCGATGGCCGAGCCGATCGAGCTGGTGGTGAAGGGCTTGCCGGTGGGCGATAGCACCGCTGCGCCGGCTTTCAGGGCGCGATCCGCCAGCAATATATCGGCGGTGATGACGATAGAGGCAGCGTTGGCCTGCTCGGCTATCCAGTCATCGGCTGCGTCGAAACCGTCGCTGACCACCTCGCGGGTGATAAGCGGGTGCTGGGGGATGCGGAGCCAGGAATTGCTGACGATGACGACGGGCACTTCATGCCGCCACGCGACCTTGTAAATCTCATCCTTTACCGGGCAGGCGTCCGCATCGACGAGTATCCTCGCGCCGGAATTCACCGCGGGCGAGGGCCTTTCGGCGGACCCTTGCCGAAAGGCTTGGCCTGATGGCGCGGGGCCGAGCGGCCTTCATTGCCACGGGCATTGCCGGTGCGCGGCGGATTCACCTTTACCGGGCGCGGGCCATCGACACTGAAGCCGCCGGGCGCGGCACGCTGGAGCGTGGGGCGTGGGGCAGGGGCGGAGCGCTGCGGCGCGCCACTGCGCTGCGGAGGACCACTGCGTGGTGGTCCACCCTGGGGCGGGCCGTCCGAAGGCTCGATGCGGACATCGTCGTCGCCTTCCGCTGTGCGCGAGATGGCCGACTGGAATTTGGCGGCGATGGCGCGCGGGATCTGAAACGCGGTTTCGTTCGGGCCAATCCGAATGGCACCGATCTCGTTCTTGGTGACGTGACCACGGCGGCAGATCAAGGGCAGGATCCAGCGGGCATCGGCATTTTGACGGCGGCCGATATCCATGCGGAACCAGACGATGTCTTCGAAACCGGCGCGGTGATTGTCGGTCTGGGCCTGACGGCGCGCTTCGGGGGTCTGCTGGATCAGCTCTTCGGGCTGCGGCATCGCGGCGCGGTGCGCGCGAACCAGCAGAGCCGCGATATCCTCGGGCGACTTTTCGGTGAGCAGGCGCGCGGCCAGCTCGCGATCGTCATCCTCGATCTCGACGGGCTCGAGCAAGGTGGCAAGCAAGCGCTCGCGATCGTTGGCGCGGATCGCTTCGGCGCTGGGCGGATCGATCCACTGCGCTTCGATGCGGGCGCCCTTGAGCATGGATTCGACGCGGCGGCGCCGCGGGAAGGGAACGATGAGCACGGCGGTGCCCTTCTTGCCCGCACGGCCGGTGCGCCCCGAGCGGTGCTGAAGCGCTTCGGCGTCGCGCGGCAGCTCGACATGGACGACAAGCGTGACGCTGGGCAGATCGATGCCGCGCGCGGCAACATCGGTAGCGACACAGACGCGGGCGCGGCGATCGCGCAGGGCCTGAAGCGCGGCGTTGCGCTCATTCTGGCTATGCTCGCCCGAGAGCGCCACGGCGGAAAAGCCGCGCTCTACCAAAGTAGCGTGGAGATGGCGGACATTGTCGCGGGTCGCGCAGAACAGGATCGCGGTTTCCGCCTCATGGAAGCGGAGCAGATTGATCACCGCATGCTCGATTTCCGAGGGGCTGACGGTGACGCACTGATAAGCGATGTCGCCGTGGCCGCGGTCTTCGCCGACAGTCGAGATGCGCAGCGCGTCGCGCTGGTAGCGCTTGGCGAGCGCGACGATGGGCTTGGGCATCGTCGCCGAGAAGAGGAGCGTACGGCGCGTGCCGGGCGAGCCATCCAGGATCGCTTCGAGATCGTCGCGGAAGCCCATGTCGAGCATTTCATCGGCTTCATCGAGCACGGCGACGCGGAGCGCCGACAGGTCGAGTGCGCCGCGTTCGAGATGGTCGCGGAGGCGCCCCGGCGTGCCGACGACGATGTGCGCGCCGAGATTGAGCTGGCGCCGCTCCTTGCTGGCATCCATCCCGCCGACGCAGGTGGCGATGCGCGCACCCGACTGGCCATAGAGCCACATCAGTTCGCGGCTCACCTGCAGCGCGAGTTCGCGGGTGGGAGCGATGATCAGCGCAAGCGGCTCGCGGCTGGGCGCGATGCGGCCGTCTTCGGCGAGCATTTCATCGGCCATTGCGAGGCCGAAAGCGACGGTTTTACCCGAGCCGGTCTGCGCAGAGACGATCAGATCGCGCCCGACAGCTTCGGGCTGAGTGACCTGGGCCTGGACGGGCGTGAGCGCGGCGTAACCACGCGCGGCGAGCGCTTCGGCGAGAAGCGGGGGAAGATTTGAGAATGGCATGAGCCGTGCAAATGGGCGCGAGGGGGCCAAAGGGCAAGCTTTATGTAGGAATGGGCGCTTTTGGCTTCACACTTTTCCCGCGAATCGTGATTGTAAGTTGCGCCGCTAGCAAATTATCGGTCGGCCTTTGGCGAGCGACGTGGCGGACGATTCAAAGAGCGGGCGGCGGTGCCGGCCGGCTCCATCAAGCAGGTGAAAACCTACATTGCACGCTTTGCGATAGCGGCTTGTTCAGACCATTATTACTCGCGGGCTGCCTGCCTGTTTATGCCGACAAGATTTATGAAAATTACAGAATATGACCCGGCGTAGACGCTTGCTCCAGTCATCAGGGTGCCGGCGCCGTCGGCCACGACGACGCTCACGATGTGATTGTCGGGCGTGGGATCGGGCGGTTTGCGAATTGTCGTTAGCCGCAGGGCCCGTCGTCAATTCGAATGCTTGTGGTGTTCTTCGGGTCGTAACAGATTCTCACGGAGCGGCCCGCCGGATATTCGCTGATATGGACACCGCTGACGCGTGCCCGGCCGTTGGCTGTTGCGGATCCGGCAAGGTACGACAAAGTGACGATCGTATTTTCCTTTTTCCGCTTTCCGGTGCCCGTTTCGCGTTCCGCGCTGACGACGGTGGCCATGACCGCTTCCGACTGCCCCGCGCGGCGCATGGTCGCCCAATAGCCGATCAAGCCAACGAAGACGGCGCAAACCGCGAGTAGCCCGATGACGATTTTCGTGTTCTTGCTCATCGGTTGTCAGTCCCTCGCCAGCCAGCAGCTTGCGTGGCTTAGCGAAGAGGATGTGATCGGCCTTGGAAAAATCGGCCAAGACCTGCCCGTTTCCGCGTCTTTCTCAGATCGCCATTCCCGCCGCCCAGCCGCTGGCCCAGGCCCATTGGAAATTATAGCCGCCGAGCCAGCCGGTGACGTCGACTGCTTCGCCGATCGCGTAGAGGCCGGGGACTTTGCGGGCTTCCATCGTTTGCGAACTGAGCTCGGCGGTGGAGATGCCGCCGACGGTGACTTCGGCCTTGGCGTACCCCTCCGTGCCGTTGGGGGTGAAGGACCAGGCGGCGAGACGCTGTTCGGCAGCCGTGAGCGCGCGATCGGAGTGGTTCTGGAGTTCGCCGGGCAAAGCGAGCTGCTCGGCGAGTTCGGCGGCCAGGCGATCAGGGAGGGTTTCGCCGAGGAGTTTGCGGATCGTGGTGCGCGGTCGCTGGCGCTTGGCTTCGGTGAGCCAATCGGGCTTGGCCTCGGGCAGGAAGTCGATGGCGACGCCCTCGCCGTGGCGCCAATAGGAGGAGATTTGCAGGATCGCTGGGCCGCTGAGGCCGCGATGGGTGAAGAGGGCGGCTTCGCGGAAGCGGGTTTTGTTGGCGGTGGCGATCACTTCGGTCGCCACGCCCGAGAGTTCCTTGAACAAAGCCTGATCGCCGCTGAGCGTGAAGGGCACGAGGGCGGGGCGAGGCTCGACGATCTTGAGGCCGAATTGGCGGGCCAGGTCGTATGCGAAGCCAGTTGCGCCCATTTTTGGGATTGAGGGGCCTCCGGTGGCGATGACCAGCGAGGGGGCTTCGGCGGTGCGATTGCCGCAGGCGATGCGATAGGTGGCATCGTCATGCTCGACCGTGGCGGGGTGGCCCAGCCAGATTTCGACACCGCCGATCTGGCATTCGCCGAGCAGCATATCGACAATCTGGCGGGCCGAGCCGTCACAGAAGAGCTGCCCGAGGGTCTTTTCGTGCCAGGCTATGCCGTGACGGTTGACCAGATCGATGAAGTCCTGGGCGGTGTAGCGGCCTAGCGCCGACTTCGCGAAATGGGGGTTTTGCGAGAGGTAGCGCGACGGTTCGACATGGATGTTTGTGAAATTGCAGCGTCCGCCGCCGGAGATCAGGATTTTTTTGCCGACTTGCTCGGCGTGATCGATCAGCAGGATGCGGCGGCCGCGCTGGCCGGCGGTGAGCGCGCACATCAGGCCGGCGGCGCCTGCGCCGAGGATGATGGCGTCGTATTGGCTCATTCTCCCCCCCTTGAAGGGAAGGGACGCAGAAGAGTCGTCGCCGTCACCCTCAATGCAGCTTGGCGATGCCCAGCCCGTCGAGCTTGGCGCGTTCTTTTACCGATTCTTCGCTGCGGGTGAGCGCCTTGGCGATCTGGCGCAGCGGCATGCCCTTTTTGGCGAGCGTATGCAGTTTCTGGATTTCGTCGGTGCGCCAGGGCTGGCGGTGGCGCTCAAAACGTTCGGCCATGCGTTGTCTCCGTTCAGTGGACCGCAATGCCAGCGCCGCTAAGGCTTGGATATAGAGAAGGAACCCGAATGCATTTCGCCGCCGCCTTGTTTGCCCTGAGTTCGCTCGCCAGCCCGCTTTGCGACGATATCGCTAAGCTGGTCGAGGGCGGGCGCGAAGGAATTCCGTTCCAGGAACTGCGCGACGCGGACTTTGTGCCGCGGCTGCTCAAGTCGGGATGCTTCCCCGGCGGGGTCAGCTATTTCTGCCAGCAGAGCATGCTGCCGCCCGAAATCACCTCTGACGGGGTGGCGAAAGACATTGCGGCGTGCCTGCCGGATGCGAAAATTGCTGTGGAAAAGCCGGGTGCCGGAACCCCGGAATTGGTCGTAAGCGGCTCTGGATTGCGATTTTCCCTCGTGGAATCGGGTTCGCTGCGCGCCAAGACCGGGCGAATCCTGCGCCTCGAAGTCTCTTCCGATCGCTGAGTCGGCACACGGCCAACGCCGTCGGTACCCGTAAACGAGAACAAGGCGGCCCTCACTGAGAGGACCGCCTTGTCTGGCTTAGCGCTGACCGGCAAAAGCCGGCCAAGCGGCTTAGCTCATGTGCTTCGAGAGCAGCTTGTTCATTTCGAACATGGTGCACTTGTCGACACCGAAGATCGGCTTCAGCGTCGCGTCAGCGATAATTTCCCGCTTGTTTGCAGGGTTTTGGAGGTTGTTCTTCTTGATGTATGCCCACATCTTGCTCACCACTTCGCTGCGCGGCAGCGAGTCAGGGCCGGTGATCTTCGCCAGCTCGGGCGAGGGCTTTACGGGCTTGGCGATGCCGCCGCGTGCTTTGGTCTCGGCCATATTCTCATCTCCTGTTTTCGCCCGCGTTCGGGCTATAACTTGGTAAGTGCACTCGGCTTGTGGGCCGCTTTGCCGCCGCTATCGCTTTCGACGATGAACTGCGGGTCGTCCTCTGAGGCACGTACCTGATGCCCTTTGATCCTTGTATCGCGCGTCTGTCTAGAGAGGACTTTGCCCTTGGCGGTGCCTCCGTGCGATTTCCAGCTGACCCGTTCGCCGATGTGCAGGTGTTTTGTCATGGGCGTACAGCGAATGAAGGCGGCTTGCGGTTGCGCGGGTGGACCGGCGCGCGGGGCGTGCTATCGTGGCTTTGCGTATCAGGGAGAGCGGGCATGCGGGCGATTATCGCGCTAGGTGGACTGGTGATGCTGGCGGCATGCGGCGGCGGCGGCACCACGGGTACCAATTATGCGGACGCACCGCCCGTTGCCGATATCGTCGAGACGCCTAGCCCGCGAGCGAGTGAAACGCCGACTCCCGAGGCCGAAGCTCCGGCAGCCGCCGAAAACGGTGTGACCAACATCCTCTAGGACGCGCGCCGGAACTGGGCGAAGCCTTCGAACGTCGCGCGGATATTGGGGGCTGCTCCGGCTGTCAGCTGCGCGACGCGTTCGACGAAGATATCGGCGTCGCTGCCGGGCTGGCGGTGCGCCATTTCCCATTCGCCGAACTCGCGCACATCGATGTCGCGGCGCGACAGTACGACGATGGCGCGATGACGCGGATCGGCGGCGATCCGGGCAAAGGCTTGCTCGACCGTGTCCGTAGGGCCTTCCAGCACCTGCAGGAAGCGCCGGGCGTCGGAATAGAGCAGGCCGGTGATGCCTGCGCTGCGGTTGTTCCGGCGCGAAACGGCGAGGATTTCCGCCGGCTCGGCTGCATTCAGGCCGGGAGCCGCGCTGCTCACATAAACCAACTGAAGCATCTACAGACTCCCAAACACCTCACTTGGTGCCTTAAAGCAGTTACATCGCAAGTGTTTACGAAACTTTGCTCGCAAGGCCGCCCGTGAGTGGTGGACATTGCCGCGGCGCTTAGGCATGAAGCCCGCATCATGACAGCCAACATTCTCCTCGGACTGCGACTTATCCGCCCTTAGGGCTGTGTCGCTGCGCGCGCGTCCCTAAGGGCCTTATCGACCTTACCGACACCGCTAATCCGAGAGTTCTGAGCCATGTTGCGCGACCCTAGCGTTAAATACCGTCCTTTCCCGCAAATCGACTTGCCCGATCGCCAATGGCCGGGCCGAACGATCACCCATGCGCCGCGCTGGCTTTCGACCGATATGCGCGACGGCAATCAGGCGCTGATCGACCCGATGGACGGGGAGAAGAAGCAGCGCTTCTTCGATCTGCTCTGCAAGGTGGGGATCAAGGAGATCGAGGTGGGCTTCCCGAGCGCGGGGGCGACGGAGTTCGACTTCATCTCGGGGCTGGTCCAGCAGGACAAGATTCCGGACGACGTGACGATCCAGGTGCTGACCCAATCGCGGCAGGATCTGATCGAGACGAGCTTTCAGTCGCTGAAGGGCGCGAAGAAGGCGATTGTGCATCTGTACAATGCGGTTTCACCGGCATGGCGGCGCATCGTTTTTGGGATGACCCGCGATGAGATTCGCGAGATTGCCATCGCGGGCGCCAAGGTGCTGCGCGACGAGGCGGCGAAGCAACCGGATACCGAATGGCATTTCGAATATTCGCCTGAGACGTTTTCGACCGCCGAGCTCGATTTCAGCCTCGAGGTTTGTGAGGCGGTGATGGACATCCTCCGGCCCACGGCAGAGCGGCCGATCATCTTCAATCTGCCTGCGACGGTCGAGTGCGCGACGCCCAACGTTTATGCCGACCAGATCGAGTGGTTCGGGCGCAATATCCGTAACCGTGAGAGCGTGGTGATCAGCCTGCACACGCATAATGATCGCGGCACGGGCGTGGCGGCGACTGAGCTGGGGTTGCTGGCCGGGGCGGATCGCGTGGAAGGCTGCCTGTTCGGCAATGGCGAGCGAACCGGCAATGTCGATCTCGTGACAGTCGGACTCAACATGTACACGCAAGGCATTGATCCGAAGCTGGATTTCTCGAATATCGATGAAGTGATCCAGACGGTTGAATATTGCAATCAACTGCCGGTGCATCCGCGCCATCCTTATGCCGGCGAACTGGTGTTCACTGCGTTTTCGGGGTCGCATCAGGACGCAATTAAAAAGGGTTTTGCCGCAAACGAACTGCAGAACGACGAGATCTGGCGGGTGCCATATTTGCCATGGTTCGGGGATTCACAAGAAGAATCAAGAAATAAAAGT
>JAZKJE010000067.1:398-47120 GCA_040384525.1 Pseudomonadota bacterium | reverse complement strand
CGCCATCCTTATGCCGGCGAACTGGTGTTCACGGCGTTTTCGGGCAGCCATCAGGACGCGATCAAGAAGGGTTTTGCCAGCCAGGCGGCGCGCAACGATCAGATCTGGGATGTGCCCTATCTGCCGATCGACCCCAAGGATCTGGGCCGCGATTATGAGGCGGTGATCCGGGTGAACTCACAGAGCGGCAAGGGCGGTGTGGCCTGGGTGCTTGAGCAGGATCGCGGGCTGAAACTGCCGAAGCGGATGCAGGCCGATTTCTCGCGCCATGTGCAGGCGCTGGCGGATGAGACCAGCCGCGAGCTTAATGCGGCGGACATTAGCGGGCTCTTTGACCGGGTGTATCTGCCGGGCGACGATGCGCGCATCCAATTGGTGGATTACGAAGAAAGCGGTGCGCCGGGGAGCCGGGTGTTTGTCGGGCGCATCGCAATCGATGGCGCGGACCGATCGATTTCGGGGCGCGGCAACGGGCTGATCTCGGGCGTGATCGACGCACTGGGGGGATCTACCGGGCCTACGCTCGATGTGGTCGATTATGTCGAGCACGCCATCGGCCATGGCGCGGATGCGCAGGCGGCGGCCTATGTCGAGTGCCGCACGGAAGATGGGCGCACGGTATTTGGTGTCGGAATCGATGCCGATATCGCGACGGCTTCGGTTCGCGCGGTGCTTAGCGCAGCGAACCGGGCGGGGTAGTTCCTTGTTCGTCTCCCGGGCGGAAGCCGGGGCCCGGAGCCACGCAGCGCATCGCTGAATAACCCTGGGCCCCGGCGTTCGCCGGGGTGACGAGAAACTAGCGGCTCGGATCGATCAGATATTTCTCGCCGGTCGCGCGCTTGGCATATCGCTGGACATTTTCCGGCTTGAGCACGTCTGCCAGGCTGATCGTCGCGGTGTAGTGGCTGGCGAAGGTCGTCTTGAGCTCGGTGGCGACGCGGGTGCGCAGGCGGATGTTGGTTTCCATGCCGGCCTTCATCAGGAACGGGGTGAGCAGGAAGCCGCCGACGCCCCAGCTCAGGCCATAGCCGCGGTCGATCTCGGTGGGGCTCGTGTCGAGCGAACCGTAGATATAGACCTGCTTCCAGGTCGCGGAGCCGTAGCGGCTATATTCGGTGACGCCGCGATTGATGGCGGCTTCCATGGCGTGGAGGATGGTGTTGGCCAGCTTGCCGCCGCCGATGGCGTCAAAGGCAAGGGTGGCGCCGGTTTCGGCGATCGCGTCGGTAAGCGCGGCGCGGAAGTCGGGGGCGCTGCTCTCGACGATGTATTTCGCGCCGATCTCGCGGAGGATCGCGGCCTGCGCCTCGCTGCGGACCACATTTACCAGCGGCACGCCGTCTTTCAGGCAAATGCGGTTGAGCATCTGGCCAAGGTTTGACGCCGCCGCGGTGTGGACGAGCGCTTTATGGCCTTCATTCCGCATCGTCTCGACCATCGCGAGCGAGGTGAGCGGATTGACAAACATGGACGCGCCATCGGCGGCGCTGGCATCGTCGGGGAGGGGGATGCAGCTCTGGGCGGGCACCTTGCGATACTGGGTGTACATCGCGCCGCCGATCATCCCGACCTTCTTGCCGAGCAAAGCCTGCACATTGTCGCCGGCCTGGACCACAGTGCCGGCGCCTTCATTGCCGACGGGATGCGACTGATCGATGCGCGCCTGAACGGCGGGCATGCGGCTCTCGGGAATCTCCGCTGTAAGCGTGGGACGTTCGGCAGTGCCGCCGGTGCGCAAGGTTGCCATGTCGATCGGGCCGAGCAGCAGCCACAGATCGGACGGGTTAATCGGTGCGCCTTCGACGCGGACCACCACTTCATCCGGGCCGGGGGGTGTGATCTCGACGGGCTCGAGGCTCAGCGTGAGTTCGCCGGGGGTGATGCGCGAGCGCAGTTCGAGCCCCGTAAGTGTATCGGCCATTTGTCTCTCCATCTATCGGGTTCGTTCGATCTCGCAGCCGATGCGGGCATCGGGGTAAATGTCGAGTTTCATGGATTTGACGCGGACGCGCACCACCCGGCGATCGGCGAGCGCGAGTGCGGCGATATGGTCACACAAAACTTCCTGAAGCTCGAAATGGCGCGAAGTTGCGAGGGCAACTATCTGGTCACGCAGGAAATCATAATCGACTACCGCGTCGATCCGGTCTTCGGGTGCTGCGTCGTAGCGGCATGTCATCGCGACGTTCAGCACCACGCGCTGAGGCGCCGCGCGCTCGGCTGCGTGGATGCCGAGGCCCATCGTGACCGTCAGGTCTTCGAGCAGAATTGTATATTCAGCCATTCGGGCGCTCGCGGCCTGAGAACATCACGTCGCCGTCGCGCTTCAGGAAGCGCTGGCCGCAATCGACGAAGACGTTCTGGCCCGTGATGCTGCGGCTGGTGAGCAGATGCTCGACCGTTGCGGCGATATCGTCGAGCGCGACGGGGTATTGAAGCAAGTTCTCACGCGAATGCTCGGCAAACTCTTCCGCGCTCTGGTCAAGGCTTTGCAGGGTGAGGCCGGGCGAAACCGCATTGACGCGGATGCGGGGGGCGAGCGATTGCGCCAGCATCTCGGTCGCGGCGGCCAGAGCGGCCTTGCTGCAGGTGTAGGTGAAGAAGTCTGGGTTGAGGTTCGCGACCTTCTGGTCGAGCAGATTGACCACTGCGCCGGAATCGAGATCGTCCTGCGCGGCCATTGCGGAGGCGAGTGCCACCGGAGCGCCGAGATTGATCCGCATGTGTCGATCCAGCAGCGCGAAATCGGTGAGCGGGATCGCGTCATACGCGAAGAGCGAGGCATTGTTGACGAGGCCATTGATGGTGCCGCCAAGCCCTTCGCGGGCTGCTTCGATCAGCGCGCCGGCGGTGGACGCTTCTTCGAGTTCGCCCGTGACGACGCAGGCGGTGCCGCCAGACGCTGCGATCATGTCACGCAGCGTCTCGGCATCCTCCGGCGCGTGATGGTGATGGATCGCCACCTGATGCCCGCGCAGCGCCAGGCGGCGGGCAATGCCCGCGCCGATCCGCCGCGCCCCGCCGGTAACCAATATCCGCATCAATAGCCCATCAGTTTGAGCACTTCGGCGCGGCTGCGCTCATCGTCGCGGAACACGCCGATCATGCGGCTGGTGACCATGCCGACGCCGGGAGTGCGCACGCCGCGCGCAGTCATGCAAGCATGGGTGGCGTCGATCACGACCGCCACGCCCTGTGGCTTCAGCTTTTCCCAGATGCAATCGGCGACCTGCGCGGTCAACCGTTCCTGCACCTGAAGCCGGCGGGCGAAGCCATGGAGCACGCGCGCGAGCTTCGAGATGCCGACGACCCGATCCTTGGGCAGATAGGCGATCGAGGCCTTGCCGATGATCGGCGCCATGTGATGTTCGCAATGCGACTGGAACGGTATGTCGTTCAGCAGCACGATGTCGTCATAACCGCCGACTTCCTCGAATACGCGATCGAGGTGTAGTGCCGGATCTTCGGTGTAGCCCTGGCAATATTCCTTCCATGCACGCGCCACGCGTGCGGGCGTATCGACAAGGCCTTCGCGACCGGGATCGTCGCCCGTCCACTCGATCAGCGTGCGGATTGCGTCCGACACATGCGGTGGAACCGCGATTTTTGCTGTGGGAGCGACAATATCGCCATCTTCAGGTTCGCCATGAAATTCCGCCATTGTCATTAACCCTTCATGGCCTTGATCCAAGTTTACGCTACGGCAACTGACATTTCCCGATTCGGGGACTGTTGCCAATCTGTACCGCCTCGGGAAAAATGGCCAGAAACCGCAGAGTTCCGCCATTCATTCCCGTTGACGGGTCCGGAAACGCAGCGTTAGTTGCACAGGTAACAAAAGCAATGCCGTCACGGGATAGATCCGGACGGCCCGGAGGAGGGGGACCAATCCCATGAAGAAGCTCGAATTGCTCGCTGCGACTGCACTCACGCTGTTTCTCGCGACACCCGCAATAGCGCAGGACGCACCTGCCGCTACCCAGGACACTGAAGCCCAGAGCGCCGTTCAGGGCTCCGACGAAATCGTGGTTACCGCCACCAAGCGCGAAACGACGTTGCTCGACACGCCGATCGCAGTGAGCGTGACCAGCGGCGAGACGATCCAGCGCGCACAGATTCGCGATCTTATCGATCTGCAGACCCTGGTGCCTTCGCTCCGCGTTTCGCAGCTCCAGTCGTCGGCCAACACCAACTTCATCATCCGCGGCTTCGGCAACGGCGCGAACAACGCAGGCATCGAGCCTTCGGTCGGTGTGTTCATCGACGGCGTCTATCGTTCGCGTTCGGCTGCGCAGATCACCGATCTTCCGAACCTGGAGCGCGTCGAAGTGCTGCGCGGCCCGCAATCGACCCTGTTCGGCAAGAACGCGTCGGCCGGCATCATCAGCATCGTCACTGCGCGTCCGAAGTTCGAATTCGGGGGCAACATCGAAGCCTCGTACGGCAATTACAATGCGATCGTCGTGAAGGGCAACGTGACCGGCCCGCTGAGCGACACCGTCGCATTCAGCCTTGGCGGCAATTACAACAAGCGCGACGGCTATGTTCGCGACGTGGCGCTTAACCGCGACGTTAATGACCGCAATCGCTATGGCGTGCGCGGCCAGTTGCTGTTTGAGCCCAGCGCAGACTTCAGCATCCGCCTGATCGGCGATTATGACAAGATCGACGAAAATTGCTGCGCCGTGGTCAACGTGATCAATGGCCCGACCGGTGCGATTATCGGCGCGCTTGGCGGCAATCTCGACCGTGCCAATCCGTTCTCGTACCGCGTCTACAACAACGTTCTGTCGAGCAACAAAATCGACAATTATGGCGGTTCGGGCGAGATCAACTACAATCTCGGCGGCGGGCTGAGCTTCACTTCGATCACTTCGTATCGCAAGGTGAAGGCACTGACCGACCAGGATTCGGACTTTACCAGCCTCGACATTCTTCAGCGGAACTCGGCGGATCTCGACATCGGCACGTTCACGCAGGAATTCCGCGTCGCTTCCGATTTCGACGGCCCGATCAACTTCCTTGCCGGCGGCTTCTTCTTCGACGAGCGGATCAAGCAGGCCAACGCCATTCAATATGGCACCAGCGGTCGCCCCTATGCCGACCAGCTGATCCGTGCAGCCAGCGGCGGTGCGCTCAACGCAGTGACGCTGGAAAACACCTTCGGCGCGCTCGAAGGTGCTCCGACGCGGTATCAGAACACGTTCTTCCGTCAGGGTCAGGGCCTCAACGAGAATTATCGTCTTCACGATCGTTCGTTCTCGCTGTTCGGCACCGTCGATTTCGAAGTGACCGACAATTTCACGCTGACCGGCGGCCTGAACTACACCGACGACCGCAAGAACTTCTCGACCAACGTGGTCAGCACCGACGTGTTCTCGGGCATCAACCTGGATGCACCGCAGTACGCGCCGTTCCGTAACACCCTGCTGTTCCAGGGCGGCCTCGCGCAGCTCGTCGGCGGTGCCCTCGGCCTCGGCCGCTCGGCAACTGCTGCGGAAATCGGCGGTTTCGCCGTCAATCCCGCCACGAACGCGACGTACAACGCATTCGTGGCTGGCGCACAGGCCAACGCTACCGCCAACCAGAACAACGCAGCGGCAAACCCGCTCGGTGGTCTGCGCGCGCTGCAGTTCCTGCCGCCCTTCATGAACCTGCCTAACGCGGTCGAGTCGGGCAAAACGCATGACAGCAATCTGTCTTACACGCTGCGCGCAGCGTATAAGGCGAGCGCGAACCTCAACTTCTACGCAACCTATGCAACGGGCTTCAAGGCGAGCTCGGTCAACCTCTCGCGCGACAGCCGCCCGAGCGCTGCAGACCTTACCCGTCTGCGCACTGCAGGCCTGGCCGTGGTCAACCTTGGTTCGGGTTCGCGCTTCGCGGGTCCGGAAAAGGCCAGCGTCTATGAAGTCGGCATCAAGGGCCAGTATGATCGCTTCGCGTTCAACATTGCTGGTTTCAAGCAGTACATCCTGGGCTTCCAGAGCAATGTGTTCACCGGCACGGGCTTCTCGCTGCTGAACGCACCCAAGGAATCGGTGACCGGTATCGAGTTCGACACCAGCATCACGCCGGTGGACGCGCTGAACTTCACCTTCGCGGTTACCTACCTCGATCCGAAGTATGACTCGTTTGCCAATGGCGGCGCGATCGGCCCGGCAACGGCAGGCGGTGGCCTGAACGTTATTCCGACCAACCTGACGGGCACCCGTCCGGCGGGTATCCCGGAATTCGCGATCTCGGCCGGTGTGAACTTCACCCAGCCGCTTAGCGACGACGTGACGCTGCTGCTGCACGGTGATTTCGATCACAGCAGCTCGGTGCGGATCGCAGAAGGTGCCGTTCCGCTGGAGCGCCAGATCAACCTGGTGAACCTGTCGGCCGGCATCCGCGTCAGCAATGGCCTTGAGGTTTCGATCTGGGGTCGCAACGTGACCAACGATCGCTACCTCTCGACGATCTTCTCGTCGGTGGCACAGGCGGGCAGCATCTCGGGCTATCCGAGCACGCCGCGCACCTATGGCGTGACTGGCCGCTTCGGCTTCTAATCCGCCGCCTCTTTGGGGTTGCGAACAATCTGGGCGTCCCTGTGGGGGCGCCCTTTTTGTTTGAAAAAAGGCGCGGGTGTAATCTCCCGTAAATATGCGGGGGGTATGGTGGCGAAACCATTAGGGAAGGTTCCCCCATGCGACTGCTTCGCCAATTGCTTGCCCACACCCGCCGCTCGCGTGCGAGCACGCGTTACGCGCTCTCGCAGGCTTCGCCCGAACTCGATTACGATCCGCTGGTGACGCAACTCGCCAATCAGTGCCGCTGAGGCCAAAGAAAAAGGCCGCGAACGCCTGAGCGCTCGCGGCCTGATTTCCCGGGGCCGGCTTGTCGGCCGGGCGACCGATCAATCCTTGAAGAAGCCGACTGCGATCTTGAGCTTCACTTCGTCCGACACCATCGGAATGACCGCGTTGATGCCGAAATCGCTGCGCTTGATCTTGCCTTCGGCTTCGAAGCCGAGGCCTTCCTTGCCGCCCATCTGCGCGGGCATCTTGCCAGCACCGTAGAAATCGACCTCGAGCGTGACGGGCTTGGTCACGCCGTTGAGCGTGAGATTGCCGGTCACCTTGGCTTCGTCGCCGTCGCTATCGACCATGACGGAGGTGGAGACGAAGCGCGCATCGGCGGGGGCGGGGCCGAAGAAGTCGGCCTTGCCGCCGGCTTCCTTGGGCGCGCGCAGCAGATGCGCGGTGAGGCCGGCGTTGGCGGTCGTCACCTTCGAGACCGGGATGGTAATATCGACCGTGGCGGCGTTCGGGTTCTTCGGGTCGATCACGAGCTTCCCTGTGCTGTCGCCGAATAGGCCGATATAGGGCGTGAAGCCGAGATGATCGACTTCCCAGGCGACCAGCGTATGGCTGGGATCGACGCTGTAAGTGCCGACAGAGACGCGGGCGATGTCCTTTGCACCGGGGGTCTGCATCGCCTGGTGGGCGATCAGAGGCGTGGCGATCAGCAGGCCGGCTGCGAGGGCGATGTAGCGAGGGCGCATGGCTATATTCTCCGAAATGGGGTCGCCTGTAGTTGGGCGAGGCACGCGCGCGGGGAAACCCGCAAGTTGGAAACTCTCGGTTTCGCGCGACAGTTGCGCAGGCGAACCAAAAAAAGGCCGCGGACGAGAACGCCCGCGGCCCATGGTACCCCTAGAGCAGGGAAGCTTAGTTCTTGGTCTTGTCGACCAGCTGGTTCGCGCCGATCCACGGCATCATTGCGCGCAGTTCGGTGCCGACCTGTTCGATCGGATGGGCTGCAGCCTGCTTGCGCGACGCCTTTAGCTCGGGCTGGCCGGCGCGGTTGTCGAGGACGAAATCCTTCACGAACCGCCCCGACTGAATGTCTGCCAGCACGCGCTTCATCTCGGCCTTGGTCTCAGCAGTGATGATGCGCGGACCGGTTTTGATGTCGCCATATTCGGCGGTGTTCGAGATCGAATAGCGCATGTTGGCGATGCCGCCCTCATAGAGCAGGTCGACGATCAGCTTGGTCTCATGCAGGCACTCGAAATAGGCCATTTCGGGAGCGTAGCCGGCCTCGACCAGGGTCTCGAAACCCGCTTGGATGAGGTGGGTGATGCCGCCGCACAAAACGGCCTGCTCGCCGAACAGATCGGTTTCGCATTCTTCGCGGAAATTGGTCTCGATGATGCCCGAACGACCGCCGCCGACGCCCGATGCATAAGCGAGGCCGATGTCATGAGCGTTGCCCGACACGTCCTGATGGATTGCGATCAGGCAGGGCACGCCGCCGCCCTTCACATATTCGCTGCGCACAGTGTGGCCGGGGCCCTTGGGTGCGATCATGATCACGTCGATATCGGCGCGCGGCTCGATCAGGCCGAAATGCACGTTCAGGCCATGGGCGAACGCGATGGTCGCGCCGGGCTTGAGGTTGGCATGGAGATCGTCGGCATAGATTGCCGCCTGATGCTCGTCCGGCGCGAGGATCATGAGGATGTCGGCCCATTTGGCCGCTTCCTTGTTCGACATCACCTTAAAGCCGGCATCTTCGGCCTTTTTCGCGGTGGCCGATCCTTCGCGGAGCGCGATTGCGACGTCTTTTACGCCGGAATCGCGGAGGTTCTGCGCATGGGCATGGCCCTGCGAGCCATAGCCGAGAATGGCGATCTTCTTGTTCGAGATCAGGTTCAGATCGGCGTCGCGATCGTAATAGACACGCATTTTGGTTATCTTCCCTTTCGTAGAAGCGCGTTCCCCTGCGAATGCCGGGGTCCAGGGTTGCTTCGCCCTAGGCTCCTGCTTCCGCTGGCGCACGAAACTATATCTTCAGGCCGCTTCGGCCCCCCGTGAGATTGCAACGATGCCGGTGCGGGCGACTTCGACCAGGCCAACTTCGCGCATCAGCTCGACGAACTTGTCGATCTTTTCCGAGCCGCCGGTGACTTCGAACACGAAGCTATGGATCGTCGCATCGACCACGCGGGCGCGGTACACTTCGGCGAGGCGGAGCGCTTCGATGCGGTGATCGCCGGTTCCGGCCACCTTCACCAGCGCCAGCTCCCGCTCGACATGCGGGCCGATCACGGTGAGGTCGATCACCTTGTGGACCGGCACCAGCCGCTCGAGCTGCGAATGGATCTGCTCCATCACGTGATCCGATGCGGAAGTCACGATGGTGATGCGGCTGACCGATTTATCCTCGGTGATCTCGCTCACCGTCAGGCTCTCGATATTATAGCCGCGAGCCGTAAACAGGCCCGCGATCCGCGCGAGGATGCCGGGCTCGTTGTCCACGATCACGGCCAGCGTATGCCGCTGCTTGGTTTCTTCCTTGATATGCATGGGCTTAGACCAGCGCCTTCGCTTCGTCGTCCATCTCGCCGGAAACTTCGGCGGCCTGGAGCATCATGTCGGTGTGGGCGGCGCCCGATGGGATCATCGGGAAGCAGTTTGCGAGCTTGGCGACGCGGCAATCGACGATCACCGGGCCATCATAGTCAAGCATCGCCTGGATGCCGTCCTCAAGCTCAGCGCGCGTGTCGATGCGGATGCCCTTCCAGCCATAGGCTTCGCCGAGCTTCACGAAATCGGGGAGGGCGTCGCTATAGCTCTCCGAATAGCGCGACTGATAGGTCAGCTCCTGCCACTGGCGGACCATGCCCATATATTCGTTGTTCAGGATGAAGATCTTGACCGGCAGGCGATACTGGGTGGCAGTTGCCAGTTCCTGGATGTTCATCTGGATCGATGCTTCGCCGGCGATATCGATGACGAGGTCGTCGGGATTGCCAAGCTGGGCGCCGATTGCGGCGGGCAGGCCGTAACCCATCGTGCCGAGGCCGCCGCTGGTGAGCCACTTGTTGGGATCATCGAAATCGAAATGCTGCGCCGCCCACATCTGATGCTGGCCGACTTCGGTGGTGATGATCGGGTTGCGGTGTTTGGTTGCCTCATAAAGCGAGCGGATCGCCTGTTGCGGCATGATCACGTCGGCTCTGTCTTCGAAATTCAGACTGCCCACCTGGCGCCAGCCCTGGATGCGGCTGAACCATTCGATGAGGTCCGCTTTGGGATGTTGGCGTGCGTGCCATGTGTCGATCATCGCGCGGATGGCGTTGCCGACATCGGCGATGATCGGCAGGTCGACGCGGACATTCTTGTTCACCGACGAGCGATCGATATCGACATGGATCTTCGCGCTGTTTGGCGAGAAGGCATCCAGGCGCCCGGTGACGCGATCGTCGAAGCGCGCGCCGAGGCAGACGATGAGATCGGCCTGGTTCATCGCCCAATTGGCTTCATAGGTGCCGTGCATACCGAGCATGCCGAGCCACTTGTCGTCCGACGCGGGGAAGGCGCCGAGGCCCATCAGCGTGGACGTGACCGGCGCTCCCGTGATCTCCACCAGTTCGCGCAGCAGGCGTGAGGCTTCGGGGCCGGAATTGATGATCCCGCCGCCGGTGTAGAAGATCGGGCGCTCGGCGGCCGCGAGCATATCCACTGCGCGCTCGATCAGGGCCATGTCCGGATCGGTTTGCGGGCGATAGGATTTGTGGGCGATGCCCTGGGGAATCTTGTAGGGCGCTGTGGCGACCTGCACATCCTTCGGGATGTCGATGACCACGGGGCCGGGGCGGCCCGACGTAGCGATGTAAAAGGCCTCATGGATGATGTCGCCGAGCTTCGTCGGGTCCTTCACCAGATAATTATGTTTGGTGCAGTGCCGCGTGATGCCGACCGTATCGGCTTCCTGGAACGCGTCTGTACCGATCAAGGCGGTGGGCACCTGACCGGTGATGACGACCATCGGGATCGAATCCATCAGCGCATCGGTGATGCCGGTGACTGCGTTGGTCGCGCCGGGCCCCGAGGTGACGAGCACGACGCCGGGCTTGCCGGTCGAGCGGGCATAGCCTTCGGCGGCGTGGGTGGCGGCCTGCTCGTGGCGGACGAGTATGTGCTTGATGCGATCTTGCTTGAAGAGCGCATCGTAGATCGGGAGCACCGCGCCGCCAGGATAGCCGAACACGACCTCCACACCGAGGTCGGTAAGCGCCTCGATCAGAATGTCTGCTCCGCTCTTCTCAGCCACTGGTCTGCTCCTTGTTGCACGTGCGAGATAGCACGGTCCGACGGGCGCTGCTAACCGCACGATTATGTTGCGTCAAGGGCTATATAGGTAATTTAGTTTCAAAATGATCAAGTAAAACGTTTGTTTCTGTCGTATCGCTGCGGCGCCACTCGGCGGGGGGCTGGCGGCGGAACCAGGTATATTGGCGCTTGGCATATTGGCGGGTGGCGAGCGCGCCAGCGATGATTGCCTGTTCGGGATCGATTTCGCCGAGGAGGATCCGGCCAATCTCCGGCACGCCGATGGCGCGGAGCACGGGCGCGTCGTGGGCAATATCGCTGCGGCCGAGCAAAGCGGCGACCTCTGCGCGGCCGGTTTCGACCATCTCGACGAAGCGTCGATCGATCCGCTCGCCGAGCCATGCACGGTCGGGGAGGAGGATGAGGGCTGTGAGGTCGATCTCAGCGCCGATTCCGCCCATCCGTTCGGACTGCCAATCGTGCAAGGGCCGGCCGGTGGCGCGGACGACTTCGAGCGCGCGGGCGACGCGGGTACTGTCGGTGGGGCGGAGTTTTGCGGCGCCGTGCGGATCGAGATGCGCGAGTTGGGCGTGGGCGTCTGCGACCGGGGTTGCGCGGACTTCGGCGCGGATGTTGGCGTCGATCTCGGGCACGGGGGCGATGCCGTCCAATAGCGTGCGCATGTAGAGGCCGGTGCCGCCGACCAGGATGGGGAGGCGGCCTTCGGCGTGCGCTTCGTGGACTGCCGCGCGGGCTTCGGCGGCCCAGCGCGCGGCGGAATAGGGATCAGCGCCATCGACATGGCCGAATAGACGGTGCGGGGCGCGGGCCTCTTCCCCGGGCGTGGGGCGAGCGCTGATTATGCGCAGATCGGCATAGACCTGCATCGAATCCGCGTTGATGATCGTGCCGTCATGCTTTTCCGCAAGCGCGAGGGCGAGCGCGGACTTGCCGCTCGCGGTCGGCCCTGCGATGAGCGCCACCTTGGGGAGATTAGGGTCGGTCATGTTTATCGCAACGCTTGTAGCAGATGGTTTGGCCAGCGGGCAGCTTTCCGACGCGGTCGAGCGGCTGGCGGCGGCGGGTTGTGCGCCGGCCTCCTGGACCTGGCTCGATGAAGGGCGTGCGGCGGATGTTGCGTTTGGCGTGGGCGCCGATCTGGCGCGGGGGACGCTGGAGGGGGCGTTTGCGGGTTGCGATGTGATCGTGCAGCCGGCTGAGGGCCGTGAGAAGAAGCTTCTGGTCGCCGACATGGATTCCACGATGATCACGGTCGAGTGCATCGACGAACTGGCGGACTATGCCGGCATCAAGGCGCAGATCGCCGAAGTGACCGAGCAGGCGATGCGCGGTGAGCTGGATTTCGCCGCCGCGCTGGATGCGCGGGTGGGGCTGCTCAGGGATCTGGACGAAGCGGCGATCGATCAATGCCTTGCCGAGCGGGTGCGCGATTCGGTTGGGGCCGAAATCCTCGTGAAGACGATGGCGGCGCGCGGGGCGGCCACGGTGCTGGTGTCGGGAGGGTTCACGCGCTTTGCCGGGCCGGTGGGCGCGCGGCTGGGATTTCAGCGGGTGATCGCCAATGTACTGGAGATTGGCGCGGGCAGGCTCACCGGCACGGTGACCAAGCCGATTGTGGACAGCGCGACCAAGGAAGCGACGTTGCTGGCGGTGCGCGAGGAACTGGGCCTGTCGCCGCAGCAGACGCTGGCAGTGGGCGATGGCGCCAACGATCTGGCGATGATCCGGGTGGCCGGGCTGGGCGTGGCGTATCGCGCGAAGCCGATTGTGGCGGCGGCTGCGGGCGCGCGGGTGGATCATACCGACCTCACGACCCTGCTTTATGCGCAGGGGATTTCGCGTAACGAATGGATAGGTGGATGACCGGGCACCGCATCTACGCGATGAGCGTTGCCAGCGTGTATGTGCATTACGTTGCCAAGGCTGCGAAGAATAAGGGCCGCACACAGACCGAGGTGGATGAGATCGTCCGCTGGCTGACCGGATACGATCAGGCCGCGTTCGAACAGCATCTGGCGGACAAGACCAATTTCCAGGATTTCTTTGCGCAGGCACCGGCGATGAACCCGGCGCGGTCGCTGGTCACCGGAATGATCTGCGGCATCCGCGTGGAGGAGGTGGAGGAGCCGCTGATGCGCGAGATACGCATTCTGGATAAAATGATCGATGAGCTCGCCAAGGGGAAGGCGATGGAGAAGATTTTGCGCGGCTGAGAGCTTAGCGCACGCTTTTGCCGAACGTGTAGGTCAGCCCGACCCCGCCGGAGAGTTGGTCGCGTTTGCCGTATGCCCGGATCATCGGAGAGCGGCCGGCATCGCCCACCAGGCGATCGTATTTGGCGAAGGCCATGACGCCCCAGCGGTTGCCGATCGCGTAATGCATCCCGGCGAGCGCGCCGACTGCGTGCACGCCTGCTTTGGGGCGATACAGCGGGAGCCCGGTGGCGGTGGCTTCGCGGGGGTTCACGCCGAAATAGGCTTGCTGGTAGCCTCGATCCGAGAGGCCGACGCGCGGGCCGATCGAGAATAGCCATTTGTCGCCGTCGCGGGCGACGTAATCCGCACCCACTGCGCCGACGAGGCTCTTATGGCCGGTGATACCCTGGCGGGCTTCCGCGCGGACGCGCAAGGCTGGCGTGACCCAGAATTGCGCGAAACCGCCGGCTTCGACCGAGAACCCGACTTCATCGACGGGCGCGCCGACCTTGCTTCGGCGGCGGGCGCTTTCGAAGCTCAGCGAGGGGCCGAATTCGAAGTCGCCGGTTTTGACCAGAGGCAGGCCGAAGGTTTCGTCGGGCGCCTCATATTCGAAGGGCTTGTCGCCGCGCGCGACCGCAATATCCCAATAAGGGCGCACAGAATGGTCGCGTGCGCCGGGAAAGCTGGGCGCAAGTTGCGCGCCCAGCCCTACGCGGGACCGGCGAGGTTCTTTGGCGGGCTCGTCCTGTGCGAGTGCGGGAGTGGTGAGCGCGCATAGAATTGCGGCCGAGAAGAAAGTGCGGATCATGGGCTGCCGAACGAAACGCCGCCGATTTCGTTGCGGCGGCGTTTCTAGATTATTTTGAAACTGGCACGCAGGGGCTGACCCCGCCGCATGCACCGGATGCTTCGCCGCGGCTGCCGAACGGGCCGACCAGAACGCGGGTGAGGTTGCCCTGCTTGACATAAAAGACCTGGCGGCCGGGGAAGCGGCTGCCGACCTGGCCCCAAAGCTTGCGGGCATTGTTCGGATCGCCGAACGCGCCGAGCTGGAGGCGCCAGCCGCTGTCGCGGGTGACGGGAGCCGTGACCGGAGGCTTTGCTGCGGCGACTGCTGGCGGGCTTGGTGCGGGCGGGCGCGTTGCGGGCGGGCGTGCGGTGGCCGGCGCAGGCGTGGGCGTGTCGTTCGAAGCCATACGCACCGGCGGCGGCAGATCGATATTCGGCGCCCGGTTGAACTCTTCCTCATATTTGCGGGCGAGGGTCAGGCCCTGCTGGCGCTCGCCGAGCGACATATATTTATCCATCTGCGCAAGCGCGGTGGATGCTTCGTTCAGTCCGGTCTGCGACGAGCGAGTGACGAGCGCATATGCGCGCACCCAATCCTTCGCGACGACATCGCCGTTAAAATACATGGTGCCGAGCACATATTGCGCGCGGGGATCGCCGCGCTGGACGGCGCGCTGGAGCCAGGTGAGCGCTTCGCTACGCTTGCCGTTTGCGAACAATGCGAGGCCGTAGCTGGCCTCCGCCTGCTCATGGCCCTGCCACGCGGCCTTGCCATACCAGATTTCGGCTTGCTTCAGATCGGCAGCGGGCACGCCCTTACCGAGCTTATAGGCCTGGCCGAGATTGAACTGTGCGTCGGCATTGCCCTTGTTCGCAGAGGTGCGCCAGAGATCGACGGCGGACCTGAATTCGCCCTTGTCCCACGCATCCACGCCGGCTTTCACGTTCACGTCCTGCGCGTGAACCGGCGAACCCAGCAGTGCGGCACCCGCCGCTACAGCCAACCAAAACGACTTCATTCGATCCGACTCCCGCGCCCCCGCAACAATGGATAAGTGCCAGTTAACCATCGAAAGGGAAAGAAACCCTTACTTCGTGCCCGAACGCCCTTCGTCCCGCTGCGGCACGCGTTAACTTCTTCTTGAGAGAGAGCGTGGCATTCCAAGCATCGGTTTCGAGTATTTTCGAGGGGGCACATGCGCGTTCTAGCGATGGCATCGCAGAAAGGTGGATCGGGGAAGACGACCCTGTCCGGGCATCTCGCCGTTCAGGCGGAGCGCGCGGGCTGTGGCCCGGTCGTGCTGATCGACATCGATCCACAGGGTTCGCTTTCGGACTGGTGGAACGAGCGCGATACCGAATTGCCGGCCTTCGCCCAGACCACGGTTGCGCGGCTTGCGTCCGACCTGGAGGTATTGCGCCAGCAGGGCTTCAAGCTAGCGGTGATCGATACGCCGCCGGCCATCACCATGGCGATCCAGAGTGTGATCCAGGTGGCCGAACTCATCGTTATTCCGACACGCCCTTCGCCGCACGATCTGCGCGCCGTGGGTGCTACCGTCGATCTGTGCGACCGCGCGGGCAAGCCGTTGATCTTCGTGGTCAACGCGGCAACGCCCAAGGCGCGGATTACTGCGGAAGCTGCCGTTGCGCTGTCGCAGCACGGCACTGTCGCTCCGGTCACCATCCATCACCGCACCGATTTCGCTTCGTCGATGATCGACGGGCGCACGGTGATGGAGATCGATGCGAATAGCCGATCGGCTGGGGAAGTCATCGCTTTGTGGTCGTACATCGCAGATCGGCTCGAGAAGAATTTCCGCCGCACCGTGTTTGCCGCTCCGGCCGCGGTGCATCATAACTTCGGCGCAGCGCGCCCGGCAGGCGGATTTGGCCGCCGGGTGGTGAGCTGATGATGGGTAGCTCCAAACCAATGGCTTCGCTGTCGTCCGGGCTGCTGGCGCGCAAGGGCCAGGCCAAGCCGGCGATGCGCCCGCAGGGGTTCGTCAGCCTCTCACCGAACGCCTCTTATGAGGATCTTGGCTGGAACGACATGGGCGATGAGCCCGTGGCAGTGACCAGGCCGGTGCAGCAGCAGCCGATGGAAAAGCCCGTCGTGCTTCGCCAGATCGAAGCGATCGAGGAACAGATTTCACAGCCTGTGCCGGCGGCGCCCGTGCCGGAGCCCGTGATTGCGCCTGCACCAGCCCCCAAGCCGCCGACCCCTGCCGCTGCGGTTCGCGTGGCGCGTGTGGCAATTGCCAAGTCCACGAAGGCCGCCTTCACGCTGCGGCTCGACAATGACCGCCATTTGCGCCTGCGCCTGGCATCGGCGGTGACCAATCGTTCGGCGCAACAGATTGTGACCGAGGCGCTCGACGCCTTCTTGAATTCGCAAACCGAGGTCGAGGCGCTCGCGCGCCAGATCGGCCCGGCCAAGGATCATGGGTAAGGGATCTAGACCATGAATATCCGTAGCAAACTTCTGTTCGGCCTTTCGGCCCTCGCACTCGGCGGTACGCTGGCGGGTGGCGCATGGACGCATGGCTTCGCGCTCCCGGCCTTTGCGGCCGACGCGCCCAACGCCAAGAAAGCAGTCTCCGCAGCCGCACAGGCGCGCAAGGCAATCGCCAAGCGCAACGCCGCCAAGGCAGTGCAGCAGGCCGAGCTGGCAGTGGCGAACGATCCGCAGAATGCCGATTATCGTGCGCTGCTGGGCCAGGCCTATCTGCTTTCGGGCCGCTTCACTTCGGCCACGCAGGCGCTGAACGATGCGCTGACGCTCAATCCCGAGGATGGCCGCGTGGCGCTGAACCTTGCGCTCGCCAAGATTGCGGGCGGCGATTGGGCAGGGGCACGCTCGACGCTTGAGACGCATGCCGATCATATTCCCGCGAGCGATCGTGGGCTTGCGCTGGCGCTGGCCGGCGATCCCGTTTCGGCGGTCGAAATCCTGATGCCGGCCGCACGCGCTGCCGATGCGACTTCCAAGACTCGTCAGAACCTTGCGCTGAGCCTCGCGCTCGCCGGGCGCTGGCAGGAAGCGCGGACGCTGGCTGCAGTGGACGTTGCGCCGGATCAGGTGGATGCCCGGATCATGGAATGGGCGAAATTCTCGCGCCCGACCAACGCATATGACCAGGTGGCTTCGCTGCTGGGCGTCAATGCGGTGCAGGATGGTGGGCAGCCGGTTCGTCTGGCGCTGGTGCAGCAGCCGGGCGTGATGCTTGCGGCTGTTACCCCGACTGCGCCTGTCGCGGATCCGGTCGATCAATATATGCCGAGCGCGCCGGAAGCGGCGCCTGCAACGGCGGTGGAGAGCGATGTGCGTGTTGCCGAGGCCGATCCGGTTGCGGCGGAGCCGGCAGTGGCGCAGCAAGTTGCGAGCGTCGTGTTCGGCCCGCGCGAGGAAATCGTGCAGGCGATCCCGGCGGCGCGCCGTGAAGCGGCAGCGCCTGCCGCAACAGTGCGGGTTGCGGAGGTTTCGGCCCCGGCGACGGGAGCGCGGGGCAAATTCTACGTTCAGCTGGGCGCTTACGCCAATGCCGGGGCGGCGAGGAATGCGTGGGCGGTGAATACGCGCCGTGTGCCGGGTCTGGCTTCGAGTTCGCCGCAGGGTGCTCGGGTCTCGACGCGGGCGGGCAATTTCTACCGGCTTTCGGTAGGCGGGTTTGCGCGCAACGACGCGGATTCGCTGTGCCGTCAGGTGCGTTCGACTGGCGGGACTTGCTTCGTGCGGGTCGCGGCTGGCGATGCGCTGGCGAGCTGGGCCAAGCCGGGGCGCCCTTCGCAGCTGGCTTCGCGCTAAGATTTCCCTCTCGGAAATTAGAAAAGGCCGGGCAGATGCCCGGCCTTTTTTGTTGTCAGACCTCCGTGCCACCCTTGAACAGGCGCAGCGATCTGCCCTGAACCGGTAGCTTGTCGAATGGTGTGTTGCCGGCGCGGGCGGCCATGCGGGTCGCGTCGATGATCCAGGGCGTTTCGGGATCGAGGACGATCAGATCGGCGGGCATTCCGGGCGCGAGCGTGCCCGCTTCCACGCCCAGGATCTTGGCGGGGTTGGCGGCGAGCAATGCGAACAGGCGTTCGATTGGCAGCAAGCCGTCGCGGACCAGCCCCAACGATAGCGCGAGGAGCGTTTCCGCGCCCGACATGCCGGGTTCGGAATCGGCGAAGGGCAGGCGCTTGGCTTCGGGGCCGCGCGGATCATGGCCGGAAGCGATGACGTCGATCGTGCCGTCCTTGATCGCCGCGAGTGCCGCCTGACGATCCCCTTCGTCGCGAAGGGGAGGCGAGAGGTGGGCGAAGGTGCGGAAGTCGCTCATTGCGATGTCCGACAACAGCAGATGCGCGGGAGTAATGCCGCAAGTCACGTGGACGCCGCGGCGCTTTGCAGCGCGGATCAGGTCGAATGCGGCGGCGGTGGTGACCTGGCGGAAATGGATGCGCGCGCCGGTTTCCTCGGCGAGCATCAGGTCGCGGGCGATGGCGAGCGCTTCGGCGATCGCGGGGGCGGCGGGGAGGCCCAGGCGCGTGGCGGTTTCGCCTTCGGTGGCGGCGGCGCCTTCGGTCAGGCTCGAATCCTCGGCATGCGCGATCACCGCGAGGCCGCAATCCTTTGCATAGGCCAGCACCTTGCGCATCGTGCCCGCGCTGGCGATCCAGCTGCGGCCGGTGGCGACTGCCTTGGCTCCGGCAGAGGCGTTGATCGCCATTTCGCCGAGATCTTCGCCCGCAAGGCCGCGCGTGGCGGCGGCAATGGGGTGGACCCAGAGGTCTGGCTTGCCCGAAGTTGCGGCGCGGCGGACGATGCCGGGATCGTCGAGCACCGGGCTTTGATCGGGCATCAGGCCGACGCGCGCAATTCCGCCGAAGCGGCAGGCGGCGCGGTCTACAGCAAAGACGCCGAGATCGATCAGAGCAGGGGCGAGGGTCTTGCCGGCGAGATCGATGGTTTCCGCGTCGACGGGGATGGCGATGTCGCCGACGGCGGTGATCGCGCCATTTTCAACGAGTAGCGCGCCCTTGCTGACGCCGCCGACGGGGCAGACCAAATTGGCGTTGGTGAAAGCGAGGATCATGCCCAGCCCTCCACGCCGCGCGCTCTGCGGGTGAGCACGTCGAGGCAGGCCATGCGGACCGCGACGCCCATTTCGACCTGTTCGGTGATCGCGCTGCGGACCGGATCGTCGGCGACCGAGCTGTCGATCTCCACGCCGCGGTTCATCGGGCCGGGGTGCATGACCAGGGCATCGGGCTTGGCGAGGGCGAGGCGCTCAGGCGTCAGGCCGTAGCGGGCGTGGAATTCGCGGGTGGAGGGGATGAAGCCGCCCGACATGCGCTCATTCTGAACGCGGAGCATCATTACGACGTCTGCGCCGTCGAGTGCGGCATCGAAATCTGTGAAGGGCGTGACGTACATCCGCTCGATACCGGCGGGCATAAGCGTGGAAGGTGCGACGACGCGGACTTCGGCGGCCAAAGCGGTGAGCGCCAGCATGTTCGAGCGCGCCACGCGGCTGTGGAGAATGTCGCCGCAGATCACTACGCGCTGGCCCGCGACGCTGCCTCGGCGACGGCGGATGGTGAGGGCGTCGAGCAGGGCTTGCGTGGGGTGTTCGTGCCAGCCATCGCCGGCGTTGAGCACCGGGCAATCCACCTTCTGCGCGATAAGGTTCACCGCACCCGAACTGCCATGGCGAATGACGATCACATCGGCGCGCATCGCGTTGAGCGTCACCGCGGTGTCGATCAGCGTCTCGCCCTTTTTCACGCTGGATTGGCCGACATGCATGTTGACCACGTCTGCGCCCAGCCGCTTGCCGGCGATCTCGAACGACAGGAGCGTGCGGGTGCTGTTCTCGAAGAACGCGTTGATCTGGGTGATGCCGTCGAGCCGGTGATCGTTCTTGGCGCGGCTGCGGTTTGCTTCGACCCATTGTTCGGCTTCGTCGAGCAGGAACATGATCTCATGCGGCTGGAGACCCGCAATGCCGGTGAGGTGCCGGTGCGGGAAAGCGGCGCTGCCAGGGAGTTGGGCAGCGGGGCGATGATCTGAGGCTTGCATTAAAGGGGCGGGTTAGACGGGGAGGGGCGATGGTGCAAGACATGACCGATTTCCCCCCTTTCGGGAGCGGACAAAGCAAGGCCCCCGCGCCTTGCGACGCGGGGGCCCATTATCGCGGGAGCGATTAATGCTTACGGGTTGAGCGTGACGGTCGCGACCTCGCAGAGATCGACCTTTTTCATCTCGGTCGTGTCGTCGTCGTCATAGGTCGCCTTCAGATCCCACAAGCAGGCATCTGCATCGCGCGAGAAGGTGATCTTGGCGGTCTCGCCATCGTTCAGCACGTCCTGGCCGAGGATGTCCGGACCCCATTCATTCTCGCTGGTCGGCGAAACGTTGAAGTTCACGACGGTGTGGCCGGTCTTGTTGACGATGGTGAAATCCTGCTGACCCGCAGCGGTGCCCGCGGCCGGAGCAGCGGCATCGCCAGCCGGCGCTGCGGGAGCAGGTGCGGCAGCTGTGGTGTTGGTCGTCGTCGTGGTCGTCGTGTTGGTGGTTTCGGTCTTGCCGCCGCAGGCGGTGAGCGCGAAGGCCGAAGCAAGCACGGCGCCCGTCAGAATACGATAGTTCATGAATAATCCCCCCAAATCTGGAGGCGCCACCATATAGCGGGGCGTGCGAAGTGCAAGATTGTTTCTGGCGCGTATCGAATTAAGAAATTATCGACCCAAGCGCATTATAAACGGAGATATTATCTTGTCTGATACGTTTCGCCAATTACGCGTTGACCAAGCGGTCTATGGCTGCCTGAAGGATGTGCGCGGCTGCCATATTGTCGATCATCTCCGCGCGGCGGGCGCGGCTGAAGTCCTGTTCGATCAAGGTGCGCTCGACCGCGACGGTGGACCAGCGCTCATCCCAGAGCAGGATCGGCAGGCCCAAATCGTCCATGTTTCGGGCGAAGGCGCGCGTCGATTGGGTGCGCGGGCTATCGGTGCCGTCCAAGTTTAGCGGCAAGCCGATGACGAGACCCTTCACCTGTTGCGCCGAGATGAGTTCGGCGAGGCTGGCCTTGTCCTTGGTGAACTTGCTGCGGCGGACCAGCGACGCGGGGGAAGCGAAGCTCCATTCCGCGTCGCACAGCGCCGTGCCGATGGTCTTGGTGCCCACGTCGAGGCCGAGCAGGCGCCCTCCCGAGGGCAAGGCGGTGCGGAAGTCCAGGGCATCGGTGGTGATCACTTATACGCCGCCGTCCGCCGCTCGGCATCGGCGCGGACATTGGCCCAGAACAGGCTGTAATCGAACACGTGATAGTTATTGCCCGGCAACACATAGGGGCCGAGATCGGGCGGATTGGCGCCGATCAGCAAAATGCCGCGCCCGTCGCAACGCGCGGGGATGCCGCCCTTTACGATCCGGGCGTTGCGCAAATCCTTGTCCTGGATCAGCGCGCCGAGATTGGCTTCGGCAGGAGCGGCGTCGTTGGGCATGCCGGTGACCGGATTGGTGCAGACCATCGGCGTCTTGGCGCGGGGCAGGCCGGTGAAGCCATTGCTGGCATCGAAGGTATCAAGGATCAGCGAAGGATCGGCGGGCTCGCCAAAGCTCTGCCAGCTGAGGATGCAGCCGGTCTGGCTCGCTTGCGCACAGGCGGGGAGCCCCATTTTGGGGAGATCGGCGGTGATCGAAACCGGCCAGCCGACCACGTATGCGGCGACGATGCGCTTGGCGAGCGGGGTGCCAGCGATGCGATCGACCAGCAGGCGGGTAAGGTGGAGCGAGCCCTGGCTGTGGCCAGCAAGGATGATCGGGCGGTTGCCGGCTTGTTTGAGGAATTCATCAAATGCGGCCGCGACATCGCGATAGGCGAAATCGAGCGCCTGCTGTGCTTTCGCCTGCGAGGTGAGGAATGCGCCGAAGGTCGCCTGACGATAGCGCGGCGCCCAGATCTGGCCGATCGAATTGAATGCGCTCGCCTGTCCGCGCAAGAACAGTTCGGCGCGGTTATTGGCCTCTGCATTGTCGAGCGGGGCGTTCCACGCGCTGCGATCGAGGAAGCTGGTTGGGTGGAGGAAGAAGACTGCGGCCTTGGGCTTTTCCGCGGCCGTATAGCCTTCGGGAACCCAGAGCGCGGCATTGCCGGGCTTATCGGGCCGGGCGAACCACATATCGGCGCGCTCATAGCTGCCGGGAGGGGCGAGCGCGACGACGTCGGCACTGGGTACGAGCGCCTGACGGAGCAACTGCGCACCCCAGAATCGATAGGCAAAAGCGGCAGCGGCTACGAGCACGAGCAGGACAACAATCGCATAGAGGAATTTACGGGCCAAACCGACCACTCCATTGGCAATGCCGGACGAACAGGGCCCCGGCAATCGCGGTTCCCTGAGGCATGGATGCGTTCGATGCAACTGCGAGTTGACGGATGGCCGTGCGCGAGCGGATGCTCGGGCAGGGGAGAGCGGCAATGACTGATTCGCATGAGATCGTGAGCGAGATCCATATAGAGGATCCGTCGCCGGTCTGGCCGCTGCGCCCGTTGCTGCTGGCGCTGCTGGGGCTGGCCACCGGGCTAACGGTGCATTTCCTTGTCGGCGATTTATCCGAATTCAAATTCACGCCGATGCTGTTTGCCGAATTGGCGTTCGTCACGGTCAGCGCCGGGCTGATCGGCTTCACGATCGAGCGGCGATATTGGCTGGCTTCGGTCCTTTTCTCACTGGCTATGGGCACGATTGCCGCTGCCGTGGTCTGGTGGAACGGTGCTCCGGATCAGTGGAGCGGGGGCGATGGCTGGCGCAGCTTCAGCCTGTTCCTGGCAATCGCGATTGCGGCACCCTTGTTTCAGGCGGCACGCGATCAGGGGCGGCCGCGCTTCCCTTATGTCTCGGTACATGACCATGCATGGACCAATATCGTTTTGTGGGGCGCGACCTGGGTGTTTGTCGGTATCACCTTTGCGCTGACGCTTTTGCTCTCCGAGCTCTTCCACCTCATCAAGCTCGATTTCCTGAAGAATCTGCTGGAGAAGGACTGGTTCTGGCGGGCGTTGATCGGGCTGGCATTTGGCGGCGGCCTGGGGATTCTCCGCGAGCATGACGTGATCGTGCGGACGCTGCAGCGCGTGGTGCTGACCGTGCTTTCGGTGCTGGCGCCGGTGCTGGCGGTGGGGCTGATCGTGTTCGTGCTGGCGTTGCCGTTTACCGGCCTTGCGCCTTTGTGGGAGGCGGGGAGTGCTACCGGGATTCTGCTCGCCTGCATCGTAGGGTCGCTGATCCTTGCCAATTCCGTGATCGGCAACGCGCCGGGCGAGGAACGGCAATTCCCGCTGCTGAAATATGGCGCGATGGGACTGGCGCTGGTGATGTTCCCGCTGGGAATCATCTCCGCAATCGCGATCGGGCTGCGCATCGGGCAATATGGCTTCACGCCCGAGCGGCTCTGGGCGCTCACCTTTGTGATCATGGCCTGTGCTTATGGGCTGGCCTATCTGGTTTCGCTACTGCGCGGGCGGCTCGATTGGGCGGCAAAGGTGCGGCCCGCAAACCTCAATCTGGCATTTGCCACCTGTGCGGTGGCGCTGTTGCTCGCAACGCCGCTGGTGAGCTTCAACGCGATTGCGACCAAGGATCAGGTCGCGCGGCTCGAATCGGGGAAACTGGCGCCGGATAAATTCGACTGGCGGGCACTGGCGTTTGAGTTCGGTGAGCCGGGCAGGGCGGCGCTCAAGCGACTGCAGACATCGGCCAATGCCGGGATCAGGGCCAAGGCAGTCGAAGCTGCCAAGGCCAAGAACTCCTATGATTTGCGCAGCCCTGGGGTCGACGAATCGCCCGAAACACTTGCGACCCGGCTGCGCATATTGCCGCAGGGCACCGCGCTGCCGGAGGAATTGCGCCAGCTTATCAGCAACCAATATCCCTGTGGCCGCAGCAAGCAGAATTGCACCCTGGTGTTTGTGAATGGTGGTCAGGAAGCGTTGCTGCTTCAAGAAGCCTGTTTCGTCCGGCCCGCGCCGGCTCCCTCACCTACTGCTGCCGCTGCATCTTCGACCGAGATTGTCATAGCGCAGGAGAGCTATTGTTCGGGCGGCACTCCGGACCATTACACGCTGGCTGCCGGCAAATGGACGGAAGCCCCGACCAGCAGGGCAAAGCCCGATGCGGCAGCCGTTCTGCGGCTCGCCAATGGCTATAAGGCAGGGCAGGTCGAAGTGCGGACGGTGGAGCGCCGGCAGGCATTCGTTGGCGGCGAACCGATCGGCGCCCCCTTCGAATAGGTTGCGTTTCGCAGGCGCGCTCTGATAGGCGCGCCTGCATGTCTGTAGATACCGCAACCGTGAAGAAGGTGGCGAGCCTGGCCCGCATCGCGATAACCGATGCCGACGCCGAGCGGCTCGCACCTGAGCTCAACAATATCCTCGGCTGGATCGAGCAATTGGGCGAGGTCGACACCACTGGCGTCGAGCCGATGACCGCCGTGATCCCCAACACGCTGCGCCTGCGCGCCGATGTGGTGACCGAGGGTGGCCAGCGTGACGCGGTGTTGCAGAATGCGCCGCAGGGCGAGCATGGCTTCTTCACCGTGCCGAAGGTGGTCGAATAATGAGCGATCTTACCGAACTCGGCGTAGCAGCGCTGCGCGACGGCATCCGCGCGAGCAAATTTTCGGCGCGCGAAGTGGCGGACCAGTTCATCGTCAAGGTGAGCAAGGCCAAAGCGCTGAACGCGTTCATCGTCGAAACGCCCGATCATGCGATGGCGGCGGCGCGTGTCGCCGATGAAGCCGTGGCGCGGGGCGAGCCGCTCAAGCCGCTGGCGGGCGTGCCGATCGGCATGAAGGATCTGTTCTGCACCAAGGGCGTGCAGACGACCGCGGCCAGCCACATTCTGGAGGGCTTCAAGCCTGTCTATGAATCGACCGTCTCGCAGAATTTGTGGGACGCGGGCGCGGGCATGCTGGGCAAGCTCAACATGGACCAGTTCGCGATGGGTTCGTCGAACGAGACCAGCTATTTCGGCAATGTGATCTCGCCCTGGCGGCGTGGAGGCGGCGACAATGCGGCGCTGGCCCCCGGTGGTTCGTCGGGCGGCAGTTCCGCTGCGGTCGCGGCGCGGCTTTGCCCGGGTGCTACCGGCACCGATACGGGCGGCTCGATCCGCCAGCCTGCTTCGTTTGTTGGCATTAGCGGCATCAAGCCGACTTATGGCCGCTGCTCGCGCTATGGCACGATCGCCTTCGCCTCCTCGCTCGATCAGGCCGGGCCGATGGCGCGCGATGTGAAGGATTGCGCGATCCTGCTGGAAGCGATGGCGGGCTTCGACGCCAAGGATTCGACTTCGCTCCAGCTGCCGGTTCCCAAATGGGAAGAGGGGCTGAACAGCGATCTGCGCGGCAAGAAGATCGGCATTCCGGCGGAATATCTGATCGACGGCTCGCCTCCCGAGATCGTCCAACTGTGGGAGACAGGGATTGCGTGGCTGAAGGATGCCGGGGCCGAGATCGTCGAGGTCTCGCTGCCGCACACCAAATATGCGCTGCCGGCCTATTACATCATCGCCCCGGCAGAGGCTTCGTCGAACCTCGCGCGCTATGATGGCGTGCGGTATGGCCTGCGCGATCTGCCTGAGGGTGCGAATTTGCAGGACATGTACGCGGCGACGCGTGCGGCTGGATTTGGCGAGGAAGTGAAGCGCCGCATTCTGATCGGCACCTATGTGTTGTCGGCAGGCTTCTATGACGCTTATTTCACCCAGGCATCGAAGGTGCGCACGTTGATCGCGCGCGATTTCGAAAATGCATGGCAGTTCTGCGATTATCTGCTGACCCCGACCGCGCCGAGCGCGGCATTCGCGCTGGGCGAGAAATCGGCCGATCCGCTGGCGATGTATCTGAACGATGTCTTCACAGTGCCTTCGTCGTTGGCAGGTTTGCCCGCGATGAGCGTGCCGGGTGGGCTTAGCAAGGATGGGCTGCCGCTGGGATTGCAGATCATCGGCAAGCCGCTCGACGAGCAGGGCGTGCTGAATGCGGGTCTGGCGATCGAGGAACGCGCCGGGTTTGTCGCGCGGCCGGGAGCCTGGTGGTAAGATGACGGCCGCCGATCCTCTCGAAACGCCGGTCAAGCTCAAGCCGCTGCCGTTGCTGATCTTCAGCTCGCGCTGGTTGCAGCTGCCGCTCTATGTCGGCCTGATCTTCGCGCAGTGCGTTTACGTGTTCCTGTTCCTCAAGGAATTGCAGCACCTGATCTGGCACGCATGGGAGTTTACCGAGCAGCAGATCATGCTGGTCGTGCTCGGCCTGATAGATGTGGTGATGATCTCGAACTTGCTCGTGATGGTGATCGTGGGCGGTTACGAGACCTTTGTCTCGCGCCTTGGCCTGAAAGGGCATCCCGACCAGCCGGAATGGCTGAGCCACGTCAATGCGGGAGTGCTGAAGGTGAAGCTGGCGATGGCGATCATCGGCATCTCGTCGATCCATTTGCTGCGCACCTTCATCGAAGCGGGCGCGCTGGGGCAGCCCAATGCGCGGATCACCGAACAGGCGGTTCTCTGGCAGACCATCATCCACATGGCGTTCATAGCCTCGGCAATCGGCATCGCCTGGGTCGACCGCATGGCACAGCAGAAGAATTGATATGAGCGACTACCGCATCCATGGCGAAACCGGCGAGTGGGAGGTCGTCATCGGCCTGGAAGTCCATGCGCAGGTCACGTCCAACGCCAAGCTCTTTTCGGGCGCGAGCACCGAATTCGGCGCGGAGCCGAACAGCCAGGTCAGCCTGATCGACGCGGCGATGCCGGGCATGCTGCCGACGGTGAATGGCGAGTGCATCCGCCAGGCGGTTCGCACGGGCATGGCGCTGGGCGCGGTGATCAACAAATGGTCGCGCTTCGATCGCAAGAACTACTTCTATGCCGATTTGCCGCAGGGCTATCAGATCAGCCAGCTTTACCACCCGCTGGTGGGTGAAGGCGAGCTGACGGTCAGCCTGGACGAGAAGGACCCGAACGCCGAGACCAAGACGATTGGCATCGAGCGCATCCATGTCGAGCAGGATGCCGGCAAATTGATGCACGATCAGCATCCGACGCGCTCTTATGTCGATCTCAACCGCGCCGGCGTGGCGCTGATGGAGATCGTGTCAAAGCCCGATATGCGTTCGCCGGCGGAGGCAGGAGCCTATCTCGCCAAGCTGCGCTCGATTGTCCGCTATGTCGGCTCGTGCGACGGCAATATGGATCAAGGATCGATGCGCGCCGACGTCAATGTCTCGGTCCGCAAGCCCGGCGACGAATTCGGCACCCGCACCGAGACCAAGAACGTCAATTCGGTCCGCTTCGTCATGCAGGTGGTGGAGATCGAAGCCAAGCGTCAGGTCGAGGTGCTGGAAGCCGGTGGCCGCATCGTGCAGGAAACCCGCCTGTTCGATCCGGATCGCAATGAGACACGCTCGATGCGATCGAAGGAAGATGCGCACGATTACCGCTATTTCCCCGATCCCGATCTGCTGCCGCTTGAGCTGGACGACGCGTTCCTTGACGCGTGCCGTGAGAGCTTACCCGAACTGCCCGACGCGAAGCGTGGCCGCTATGAGAGCGAGCTGGGGCTGAGCGCGTATAATGCTGCGGTGCTGACGGCGGATGCCGATACGGCGCGCTGGTTCGAGGCTCTGCTCGCCGAGAGCGTGCGCGTGGCTGGCAAGAGCGAGACCGATCTGGCGCGTCCGGCGGCGAACTGGCTGATCTCCGACCTGTTCGGTGCGCTCAACAAGCTGGGCAAGGATTTGGACGAGAGCCCGGTGAGCCCCGAGCGGGGCGCCGAATTGCTGGCGCTGGCGGCTGACGGCACCCTCAGCGGCCCGCTGGCCAAGCAGGTGTTCGAGATCATGCTCGAGACCGGCGATCCGGCAGGCAAGATCGTCGAGGAACGCGGCCTCAAGCAGACCAGCGACACCGGCGCGATCGAGGAAGTCATCGCGGGCGTGCTGGCGGCCAATCCGAACCAGCTGGAGCAGTATCGCGGCGGCAAGGAGACCTTGTTCGGCTTCTTCGTCGGCCAGACGATGAAGGCGATGCAGGGCAAGGCCAATCCGGCGGTGGTCAACGAGCTGCTGAAGAAGGCTTTGGGCTGACGAGCCATTCGGGCGGCCCGGACGCTTTTAGGCCCTGCGCAGTTTGATAGCGAATCGCGCCGGGCCATCGCGCCTTCAGGCGATCGTGCAGCGCCCGGAATACCGGCTTCCAGTCGCTATCGTCCTGTAACTGGGTGAGCGAAACGGAGACCGGTAAATCGATTTCGTGTGCCGCTAGCACAGAGATGCGATTGCCGTCGGCTTCGCAAAGGCTGAAGTCGAGCCAGGAAAGGCCGGTGCTGGCGGACAAATTTTCGTGGACCGACCAACTGCCTGTTCGTGCGAAATCGTTGAGTTCTTGCGCGAGCGCGAGCCATTGATCGGCGGGGATTGCGATGCCCAATTGGGCGATCGTGGGACGCGAATAGGCGCTGTGGCAGGAGCGGTCCTGCATCGCGAATGGATATAGAATGGCGCCGGTTACGGCCAAGCCGGTCAATGTCCACGCCCCTCGCCGCGCTCCGCTGGAGAGCGTGCGGCGTACCAGGTAAAACCAGAAGAACAGCCCAGAGATCAGTCCGGCTGAAGCGGAGCCTGTTATCGGGATCAGATGCTCGAACCAGCCGCGCAACGTGTAGTGGCCGGCGGTGACGGATGCCACGCCATCGCGCCATTGCTCATCGAAGGTGGGAGGGCTGAGCAGGTCGGGTAGCCACAGTATCGCGCTGATGAGCAGCCCGCCAAGAGCAGCTGTGACCCACCCTGCATAGCCTGTAGCTCTCGCGGCGGCGTAAAGCAGCATTCCGAGCGGCATCGTGACTAGCAGCGCGACCGGAAATGCGAAGGGAAATAGCGGCAACGCTCCAATGCCAGCGCTCTGCAGCAATGCAGCCAGCACTGTTGCGGCAATCATCGCGTGTATCGCAGCCGAGGAGGTAAGATCAGCGCGCTGCATGGAGCTTCTCGAAGCGCATCTGCATCAAGTCGGGGGTCTGAATATCCCACGCCAACCCGATCCGCTCCAGCAGCAGGATGAACGCATAGCCAAGATCGCTTTGCTTTTGGTGCAGCCCGATCCGCGCGGAGCCGGGGAAGGCGTGGTGGTTGTTGTGCCAGGCCTCCCCCATCGTGACGAAGCCGGCCCAGGGCACGTCGTGTGCTTGTACGCCTGCGCCATCCACGAGCAGCGTCTGCGGACCGCGCGTATGAGCGAGATGGCCTACGAACCAATGACCGTGGGCCGAGATCGCTACGCGGGCGCAGATGCCCCAGATTACGAAACCCCAGCCGCCTGCCCACCATAAGAGCGCGGCGGCAGGGAATTGCTGGGCCATCCAGGTGGCTTCGAGGAAGCGGTAGAAGCGGTCTTGCCCAGCGCGGCCCAGGTCGAAGCGGGGCGGATGCGCGAGTTCGAGGCGGCAGTGCAATTGCCACCAAGCGTCCTTCAGAATCGGGCTGCGGTGGCTGAGGTAGGGGTGGCAATGCGGCTGGCGCTGGGCCCAGTCGCGCAGATCGTGGGTGCGGATGATGCCGTGCGGGCCGCTCATGCCGACCATGGTGCCGAACCAGACGAGGATGCGCTCCAGCCACAATGGGCAGGTGAAGCTGCGGTGGATCAGACGGCGGTGGAAGCCGACAGAATGGCCGAGCAGCAAGGTCGCGCCGGTGGTGGCGATGAAGATCGCCAATGCGGCAAGCGAAAAGGTGAGGGGACCGAGGGTCAGTGCGGCCCCGAGCATACCGCCATTCCAGAGCGACAGAAGGGGGCTCCAGCGCACCCGGCCTTCTACCGGGCTCGCGTCGGGTGTCTCGATCAGGCTGTTTACCGCATTTGGATCGTCCATGGCCGCGACTCACAGGTAATTAAGCAATTACCTAAATACTCCTGCCGGACTGGAAAGCAATGAAGTAATCGCTTAAATACTGTTCATGCAGCGCGTATTCGAAGCTCTATCGTCCACCACCCGACGCAAGATCCTTGCCTATCTCAGCCATGCCGAGCTGACGGCGGGGGAGATCGCGGCGCGGTTCTCCATCTCAAAGCCGGCAGTGTCGCAACATCTTTCGGTGCTTGAGAATGCCGGGCTGGTGACGAGCGAAAAGCGTGGGCAATATGTGCACTACAAGCTGGTGACCGAGCATCTGGCGAACACGCTCAACAGCTATGTGCAGGAAGTCTGCCCGGTATCGCGCCCGCTTAAGGCGGAGAGCGCGAAGCTGGCGGGGAAGGGACCGGAGGACAAGAAATGATCCGTGCGTTGTTGATCGCATTGCTAGCGTTGGTTGCGACGCCAGCCGCCGCGCAGACCGTCACGCCGCCTGCCAATCCGCGCGTTGCGTTCGAGACCGAAGCGGGACGCTTTGTGGTGGAGGTTTTTGCCGACAAGGCGCCGATCAGTGCGGCGAATTTCCTGCGCTATGTCGATGCCAGGCGGTTGGATGGGATCACGTTCTACCGCGTCGTGAAGGTGCAGGACCATTTCGGTTTCGTGCAATTGGGTCTGCAGAACGATCCCAAGCGCGTCTTTCCGCCGATCAAACACGAATCGACCACCCAGACCGGTGTGAAGCATCTCGATGGCACACTTTCGATGCCGCGATTCAAGCCCGGCAGTGCACAGGGCGAGTTTACGATCAGTCTGGGCGATCAACCTTCGTTCGACGCCAATCCGGCAGACCCCGGCGACAATCTCGGCTTCGCGGCCTTTGCTCGCGTCACAGAGGGGCTGGATGTGGTGCTCAAGGTGTTCGACGCGCCAAATTCGCCGACTGCTACGCTGCGCGGGGGCACCTTCAAGGGGCAGGTGCCAGCCAAGCCGGTCAAAGTGCTTACGGTGCGGCGGATTCCCTGAGTCTCAGCGCTCGCGGAACCCCAGATACAGATAGGCCGGGTCGAATTCCGCCGCGCGCTTGAGGCCTTCGAAATTCTGGATGGTCACCACGCCGCCTCGAAACTCTACCAGGCCGGCTTCGCGCAGATCGCGCAGGACGCGGTTCACATGGACCGAGGTGAGACCGAGGCATTCGGCGAGTTCGGTCTGGGTGATCGGCAGCGCATAGCTGGATTCGTTTGTCAGGCCGACGAGGCTGAGTCGGACATGGAGTTCACACAAAAGATGCGCGGTGCGCTTGCTCGCGTTGCGGCGGCCGAGCGAGACTTCCCATTCGCGGTGGATGCACGCGTCCAGATTAGTCGAGAACCAGAAGAGCCGGGCCAGGCGAGGAAATTCCTCGCACATAGCCTGGATCCGGTCATGCGGCGATTTGGCGATCGTGCATGGGGTGAGCGCCATCACATTGTGATCGAGATGCTTGAGCGTGAAGCTGTGCAGATCGGCGAAATCGCCGGGCGGGTGAAGCGCGGTGATCTGGCGCTGGCCGTCGCTCAAATCCTTGTAGCGACAGATCAGCCCTTCCACGACCAGACAGGAATGATGCAATTTTTCGCCTGCGCGGATGAAGGTGCAATCCTTCGGGTAGCGGACGACTTCGGTGATCGATTGCCGAATCGCCGCTTCCTCGATCTCGTCGATCGAATCGCGCGCACGCAATTTCATCAGATATTTTTCGATCATGAGATTCGCCGCTGATCAGGCAGTCGGCTGGATCGGCGTGGGCGCGGGATCTCCACCGGGCTGAGGCGCTGGCACGTCGATGTCGGGCGCGGTGGGCGTGATTTCGGGTGGCGGGGCGTCCGGCTGGGCAGGCTGGGGCGCACCCGGGGTTTCGGGCGGCGGGGTGGTTGGCTGGATCGGCGGTTCGACGGGCATATCAGTCACTCCTTTTGGTTGTTTCAACGCAACGACCGCCCGCAAGTTGCCTGCCTCTTGCCCCCGCATGTGTGACTGCTATAGAGCCGCCCGATCGGCGGTGCCCCTGCGGGCGTGGCGGAACTGGTAGACGCGCCAGATTTAGGTTCTGGTATCGCAAGGTGTGGGGGTTCGAGTCCCTTCGCCCGCACCAGCACCGCCGCTCTTTTCAGCGTCCCGGCGCCGCGAATCCCTTTCTAGTTTGGAAGCTTGAGAAATGCAGACTGTCGAGACGTTGAACGAGGGCCTCAAGCGCGCCTTCACGCTTAAGATCACTGCCAAGGATATCGATTCGAAGGTCGATGCCGAAGTGAAGCGCGTCGCTCCGACGATCCGCATGCCCGGTTTCCGCCCCGGCAAGGTGCCGGCGAATCTGATCCGCAAGATGCACGGCGAATCGCTGGCGCAGGAAGCGCTGAACAGCTCGATCCAGGAAGGCGTGCAGAAGCTGATCGCCGACCAGAAATTGCGTCCGGCGATGCAGCCTTCGGTTAGTCTTGAGGGCGAATATGCCGCCGGTGGCGACGCCGAAGTGAAGGTTGAGCTGGAAGTGCTCCCCGACGTGCCGACCCCCTCGATCGAAGGCCTCAAGCTTGAGCGCCTGACCGTTCCGGCTGACGATAGCGCGATCAACGCGCAGCTCGAGCAGCTCGCTTCGGGCCAGAAGTCGTGGGACGACGCCGGTGCCAAGTACAAGGCGAAGACTGGCGATCAGGTCACCATGGATTTCTTGGGCAAGACCGCTGACGGCGTTGCCTTCGATGGCGGCACCGGCACCGACATGGCCGTCGAAATCGGTTCGGGTCGTCTGATCCCCGGTTTCGAGGATCAGATCATCGGCGTGAAGACCGGCGACGAGCTGACCATCAACGTGACCTTCCCGGAGGATTACGGTTCGAAGGATCTCGCCGGCAAGCCCGCGACGTTTGATCTGAAGATTACTGCGGTGAAGACGGCCGGCGAGAGCAAGATCGACGACGATTTCGCCAAGCAGCTGGGTCTCCAGAGCCTTGAGCAGCTCACCGGGCTTCTGAAGGGCCAGATCGAGCAGCAGCTCAATGGCCTGACCCGCACCCACATGAAGCGCAAGCTGCTCGATCAGCTTGCCGCTGGTCATGATTTCCCGGTTCCGCCCTCGATGGTCGATGCCGAGTTCCAGCAGATCTGGCATCAGCTTCAGCACGAAGCCGAGCATGAAGCCGATGTCGACGCCGCCAAGGCCGAGCTGGAAGCCGAGCGCGATGAATATGTTGCGATTGCCGAGCGCCGCGTGCGCCTTGGCCTGCTCCTTTCCGAGATCGGTAACGCCAACGGCGTGGAAGTCAGCGCCAACGAGATGAACCAGCTGATCGCGCAGGCTGCTCAGCAGTACAGCCCGCAGGAGCGTGACCGCTTCGTGCAGTATGTTCGCCAGGAGCCGATGGCTGCCGCCCAGCTGCGTGCGCCGTTGTTCGAGGACAAGGTCGTCGATTATCTGTTCGACAAGGCCACCATCACGGACCGCGAAGTGACGCGCGAAGAGCTGGAAGCTGCGATCGAGAGCGAAGACGGTTTCGACACCGGCACGCACACCCACGATCACGACAACCACAAGCCCAAGGGCAAGAAGGCAGCTGCCAAGAAGGACGCCGATAAGGACGCGGCCAAGGCTGAGAAGGCCGACAAGCCTGCTGCCAAGGCGAAGAAGGTCGAGAAGGCCGATATCGAGCCCGCCGCTGCTGGCGACGAGCTGGTCAAGGCGGAGCCGGTGAAGAAGGCTGCGACCAAGAAGGCCGCAGAGCCCAAGGCTGAGAAGGCTGAGAAGCCAGCGGCTGCCAAGAATGCCCCTGCGAAGAAGAAGTAAGCCAAGCTGTCGCCCCGGCCTTGTGCCGGGGTCCACAGTGCCGCAAGTTATGCGGCAGAGGCTCTTGCTTCTCACACAGCCGCCCGGTGAACCCCGGCACAAGGCCGGGGTGACATTGGGGGTTATGGGTGACCGACGAACCGCGCATTGCAGTCCTGCTGCCCTGCTATAACGAGGAAGCGGCGATCGCGCAGACCGTCGCCGGTTTCCGTGCTGCGCTGCCTAGCGCGACGATCTACGTTTACGACAATAATAGCAGCGATCGCACGATCGAGGTCGCGCGCGCGGCCGGTGCCGTGGTGCGCATCCAGCGGATGCAGGGCAAGGGCAATGTCGTGCGGCGGATGTTCGCCGATGTGGATGCCGACATCTATGTGATGGCCGATGGCGACGCGACCTATGATCCGGATTCGGCGGCGGCGATGGTCGCCCGCGTAACCGGGGAAGGCCTCGACATGATCGTCGGCACCCGGGTGCATGAAGCGGCGGATGCCTATCGGCGCGGGCATGTGCTGGGCAACCGGATGATGACCGGGCTGCTCGCGCGGCTGTTTGGCCGGAGTTTCACCGACATTTTCTCCGGCTACCGCGTGTTTTCGCGGCGCTTCGTGAAGAGTTTCCCGGTGCTGTCGGCAGGTTTCGAGATCGAGACCGAGATCAGCGTGCATGCGCTGGAGCTCAAGATGCCGGTGGGCGAGGTCGAGACCCGCTATTTCGCGCGGCCGGAGGGTTCGGTGTCGAAGCTCAGCACCTATTCGGATGGCTTTCGCATCGCGCGGACGATCCTGACCTTGTACCGGGTTGAGCGGCCGATGCTGTTCTTCGGGCTGATCGCGATGGCTTTTGCGTTGCTGGCGATCGGGCTGAGCGTGCCGTTGGTGCTCACCTTCCTCCACACGCACACCGTGCCGCGTTTCCCGACTGCGATCCTCTCGACCGGGCTGATGATCCTCGCGTTCCTCAACGTGTTTACCGGGCTGATCCTCGATACCGTGGTGCGTGGACGGCGAGAAATGCGGCGGCTGGCCTATCTGGGGCAGCCGGGGCCGCTGCGCTGAAACTGTCTAAGCCAGCTTCAAATCCCTAAGCGATTTCGCCGTAGCGGCGATAGCTTCCTCGTTCGAGAATGGCGTCCAGCCCAGCGCTTTCGCTTTCTCGTTGCTCGCCCGCCCACGGATGCCGAGCCTGGGCACGGCCTCGCGGGCAAGCGGGTTGATCAGTGCCAGCGTGCGGACCAGCCAGTCGGGCAATTGGCGGGGCACTTTGCTGCCCATGTGATCGTGGAGGATCAGCGCCATCTGGTGGAACGAGACGGGCTCGCCCGCGACCGCGAGATAGCGTTGGCCCGCCGCATCGGCATCGGTCATCGCCCGGATTTGCAGGCTCGCCACGTCGCGCACATCGACCACGCCGAGCCATAGATCCGGGGTTCCCGGAAGCTTGCCGGCCATCAGCTGGCGGACCAGTTCGATCGAGGTGGAGAGATCCTTGCCCAGAGCAGGCCCGAAGATGCCGACCGGATTGACCACCGATAGCTCCATGCCGCCGCCTTCGGTCTCGATGAAGTTCCACGCAGCGCGTTCGGCCAGTGTCTTGGATTTCATATAAGGCTGGACGGCGGGGCCGTTCACGTTGGTCCAATCCTCCTCGGTATAGGCGGAGCTGCGCGATCCGTGGCCATAGCCGATGGCGGCGAAGGACGAGGTGAGCACGACGCGCTTCACGCCCGCATCGCGCGCGGCGCGGAGAACCCGGAGCGTGCCGTCCACTGCGGGCCGGATTAGCTCCTGCTCGTCCTTGGGCTGGCTGATCGGGAAGGGTGAGGCGACGTGCTGGACATAGTCGCAATCGGATGCGGCCTCGGCCCAACCCTTGTCATTCTCCAGATCGGCGGCGGCGAAGCCCAGCCGATAGGTATCGGCGCCGACGCGCTCCAGCATCGCGCGGACTTCGGCCTCCCGGCTCAGGCTGCGGACCGTAGTGCGGACGAGGTGCCGTGCGGCGAGGAGTTGGAGGATGACATGGCTTCCCACGAAGCCCGAACCCCCGGTGACCAGAACTTTGCTCATGCGTAACAATGTGCGCGCGGATGTATGGATCGGCAAGGTCTGGCCGTTAAGCGTTCCCTTTCACCGCGTTCACCCCTTGCGCGGCGCTAACCAAGCGCCGATGTAAGCCCTCGGGCAAAACACAATCAAAGAGATTTCTCCTTATGCATCCGCTTGAAGGCAAGATGACCATTGATCCCGTAACCGGCGGTCTCGTTCCCATCGTCATCGAACAGTCGAGCCGCGGCGAGCGCAGCTTCGACATTTTCTCGCGGCTGCTGCGCGAGCGGATCATCTTCGTCACCGGCGGTGTCGAGGATCACATGGCTTCGCTGATCACGGCACAGTTGCTCTTCCTCGAGTCCGAGAACCCGAAGAAGGACATCTGGATGTATATCAACTCGCCGGGTGGCGTGGTGACTGCCGGCATGGCGATCCACGATACCATGCAGTATATCCGTCCGCGTGTCGGCACGGTTTGCATCGGTCAGGCCGCGTCGATGGGCAGCTTCCTGCTCGCAGCCGGCGAGCCGGGGCTCCGGGTTGCGCTCACCAACGCGCGCATCATGGTCCACCAGCCCTCGGGCGGTGCGCAGGGCATGGCTTCGGACATCCAGATCCAGGCCAAGGAAATCCAGCGCATCAAGGATCGGATGAACGGCCTGTACGTGAAGTACACGGGCAAGTCGCTCGATGAGATCGAGAAGGCGATGGACCGCGATACTTTCCTCGAGGCCGAGGAAGCCAAGGCGTTCGGCCTGGTCGATGAAGTATATGAGAAGCGCCCCGGCGTGTCCGAAGACGGCTCGTCAGCAGCTTCTTAAGCAAGCTGGGCTATATCCGTTTTCGGATTGCCCGAGAATTGCCCGCGTGTAGATTGGCGGGTGGCGTAACGTGCGCACGCAGCGCACGGGAGAGAATTGAATGACGAAGCTCAGCGGCGGCGATTCCAAGAGCACCTTGTACTGCTCGTTCTGCGGGAAATCGCAGCACGAGGTGAGGAAGCTCATCGCCGGCCCGACCGTGTTCATCTGCGACGAATGCGTCGAGTTGTGCAACGACATCATCCGCGAAGAGACCAAGTCGGCGCTCGTGTCCAAGAAGGACGGGGGCGTGCCGACGCCGCAGGAAATCTGCGACGTGCTCGACGATTATGTTATCGGGCAGAAGCAGGCCAAGCGCGTGCTCTCGGTCGCGGTTCACAACCACTATAAGCGCCTGAACCACGGCGCGAAGGGTGCGGACGTCGAGCTGGCCAAGTCGAACATCCTGCTCGTTGGCCCGACCGGGTGCGGCAAGACGTTGCTAGCGCAGACCTTGGCGCGCATCCTGGACGTGCCGTTCACGATGGCCGATGCGACGACGCTCACCGAAGCCGGTTATGTCGGCGAGGATGTCGAGAACATCATCCTCAAGCTGCTCCAGGCTTCCGACTATAATGTCGAACGGGCGCAGCGCGGGATCGTCTACATCGACGAGATCGACAAGATTTCGCGCAAGGCCGAGAACCCCTCGATCACCCGCGACGTTTCGGGCGAAGGCGTGCAGCAGGCGTTGCTCAAGCTGATGGAAGGCACCACCGCGTCGGTGCCTCCGCAGGGTGGACGCAAGCATCCGCAGCAGGAATTCCTGCAGGTGGACACTACCAACATCCTGTTCATCTGCGGTGGCGCGTTCAGCGGCCTCGAAAAGATCATCGGCGACCGTCTCCAGGGCAAGTCGATCGGCTTTGGCGCGCATGTCGCCGGTCCGGACGAGCGCCGCACTGGCGAGCTTCTGCGTTCGACCGAGCCGGAGGATCTGCTCAAGTTCGGCCTGATCCCCGAATTCGTCGGCCGTCTGCCCGTTATCGCGACGCTGGAAGACCTGGACGTCGAGGCGCTGATCAAGATTCTTACCGAGCCGAAAAACGCGCTGGTGAAGCAGTATCAGAAGCTGTTCGACATGGAGACCGTGAAGCTCGGCTTCAACGAAGACGCGCTGGTGGCGATCTCCAAGCGGGCGATCGAACGCAAGACGGGCGCTCGCGGGCTTCGCTCTATCCTGGAGGGCATATTGCTCGATACGATGTTCGACCTTCCGTCGATGGACGGGGTGGACGAGGTTGTGGTCGACAAGGACGTGGTCGATGGGCGCAAGGAGCCTGTGCGCGTCTACGCCAAGAAGGAAAAAGCGGGCTGATCCGCGTGTCGGCGGTTCGTTAAGTGACGGCCGCCGATCCTCTTGGCGAAGCGCATGCGCGTCGGCGTAATGTTCGCTTCTGGCATGCATTCATCTGGTTGCTGATCGGCGCCGTCGTTTACGCAGTCGCGCTGGCGCTTGCCTTGCTGCTGTATCCCGATCCCAAGGACGCGCTGGCCCCGGTAGTGGGCCCCAGCCTGTATCTGACGCCTCTGTTCGGGCTGCCTTATCTGCTGGTCAGCGCGCGGCAGCGGGGGTGGTTCAGGCGGGTGGTTTATTTCATCATCCTGCTGACCTTCGCGCATATCGTCGCCAACCGGCTGGCCTGGGCATATGGGGTGGCGACATTCCCGCTTGAACCTGCGCCGAGCGACTATCTGATCCATCTGGCGACGGGCGCGATTGGCGGGTTTGCGGGAAGCGCTCTGGCATTCTCGCTGCTGATCTGGACGCGACTGGCGCCGCTTACCGCGGCGACGCGGGCGATTGCGTTCTTTGGAATCGCGACGCTCACCGTGCTCGGGGCTGTTGGCATGAGCTATGGTTTGCTGATGACCGATGCGCTGTCGATCCCGTTCAAGCCCTCCCGCTTCGTCTTCTGGTTCCTGTGCGTCCATCTGCCGTGGCAGGCGGTGTTTGCATTCTTCGCGGCGTGGCTGATGCGGCTGCGGCGGGGGAGGGAATCCTAGTCCGCCATCTCGGGTGCCCAGGTTATCGCGCGCAGGACCCTGGCTGTCTCGCCGCTCATGTCGGTGTCCGCAGGCCAGCTTGTGCGCGCGCCGATCTTCCATGCGGAACCGGGGCGGCAATAGAGATATAGGTCCGAGTGGACGAGCCTGTCGGGAACGCCGCCGAAGCTGGTGGAATAGCTAAAGCGCGATGTGAGGGCCGCGTCCGGTTTGCCTCCGCGTGGCGATGCGGCAGTGCCGGTGGTGAGGCGTAATGCGGTGGGCGTGGAGCGCATGATCAATGCGGCAGAGTCAGTGAACACCTGTTGGCAGGTTGGGTTGGCGTCGAGCGCATAGACATAGATTGTGATGGTCGCGAGCCGCTTGCCATCTCGTTGCAGAATATAGCCCACGCTATGGTTTCGCGGGCTGGACTCGTTGATGAGGGCGCGCTGATAGTCGCCGATACGCTCCGGGAAGACCACCGGAGCACCCGGCAGCGTCCACGGGCCGGGGGGCGGATTGAGCCTGGTCGAGCTCGTCTGTGCCATCGTCGTGGCGGGAGCGATCACCGCGGCAAGCGCGAGCAGCATCGAGGGCAGTCGGTACATATCCTTTTTCCTTCAGGTTCGAGCGCGCGACCGCATCAGCAGTGTATAGACGATCAGCGCGATGCCCAGGCCCACGAACCACGCCCAGGTATAAATCCCCATCCAGAACCCGCCAAAGCTGAATATGCCGGGCGCGGCGGTGGCGAGGAAGCCGGGGAGGTTGGGCATGACGCCTGCCACGAAGGCGATTAGGGCGGCAGGGTTCCAGGCCCCGTAGCGGCCTTCGCTTCGGTAGAGGTCTGCGGTGTCGAGCTCGGTGCGGCGGATCAGCCAATAATCGGCGATCAATATGCCCGCGATGGGGCCGAGCAGCGCCGAATAGCCCGCCAGCCACACGAAGATATAGCCGCCGGTGGAGGCGAGGAGCTTCCACGGCATGATCAGGATCGCGATGCAGGCGGTGATCATGCCGCCGGTGCGGTGGCTGATCCGCTTGGGGCTCAAGGACGAGAAGTCGTACGCCGAGGAGACGAGGTTCGCGGCGATGTTGCACGAGACGGTGTCAATGCTGATCACTATGAGCCCGAGCAGCACCAGCGGCCCGGCGAACCGCCCGGATAGCGCCACGGGATCCCAGATCGCCTCGCCATAGATGACCACCGTTGCGCTGGTAGTGATGACGCTGGCGAGCGCGATGAGGCCCATCATCGGGGGGAGGCCGATGGTCTGGCCGATCACCTGATCGCGCTGGCTGCGGGCGAAGCGAGTGAAATCGGGGATGTTGAGCGCCAAAGTTGCCCAATAGCCGATCATCGCGGTGAGCGCGGGCCAGAAGACCAGCCAGAACTGCCCTTCCTTGGCGCCGCCGGGTACGAAGGCCGAGGGGGCGGCGAAGATCGGGCCTAGCCCGCCTGCGGCGTCCACCGCCCACCATACCAGAGCGAGGCAGACCAGGATCTTGATCGGCGCCGTCCAGGTCTCCAGCCGACGGATGGTCATCAGCCCCTTGCGCACGAAAAAGAGCTGGATCGTCCAGAAGGCAAGGAAGGCGGCGAGCTGGCCGGGCCCGATATCCAGGACGGGCAGGGGGGCGCCACGCAGATCGGCACCCAAGGCGATGCCGAGCAGGGTCAGCAAAGCCTCGCCGCCGATCCAGGTCTGGATGCCATACCAGCCGCAGGCGACCAAAGCCCGGGCGAGGGCGGGGATACGCGCGCCCTTGGTGCCGAACGAGGCACGGGCGAGCACCGCATAGGGAATGCCGTGCCGCGCGCCGGCATGGCCGATCAGCAGCATCGGGATGAGGACGATGGCATTGCCGAGCAACACGGTGCCCGCGGCCTGACTCGCCGACATGCCCTGTTCGATCAGCCCGGCCGCGAGCATCCATGCAGGGACCGCGACGATCATCCCGATCCAGAGCGCGGCATAATGATACCAGGCCCAATTCCGCTGCTCAGGCCCCGTGGGCGCGAGATCGGGATTCCAGAGTGTTTCGTCGTGCATGGCATGGCCCCCCATTGCCGGCTTGGCGCGGAGACTAGGCCTGGAACTGGCGGATTGGGAAGGGGGCATGGAGCGGAAGTTTAGGCGAAGTCTAGGCCAAGGACGCGGTTTCGGCGCGCAGGAGGGGCGTCGAAAGTTTACACCAGGGTTACACTATCGCGAGCGCTTTTGTGCCGGTCGTTTTGGACAGAATCACCGCATGAAAGAGCACCGCGCATAGCGAGGAGCGCGCCAGCCAAGCAGGAGGAATCCTACATTGCAAGCGGTTGGCCAAGGTGCGCGCGCGGGCAATGCCTGCCTTCCAGTCGCGCAGAAACATTCGCGCTCTTGCGATGGATCGCCCAAAGGGCCACATGCGGGGTGCTGGCGCTCTTCCTCATCGAGTGCCAATTCGCATATTGGTAGCGCTGGCTCCGGTTGTGAAAGCGACGCTCTCGTCGCGGCCCAGCAACCGAACGGGCCAATTTCATGGCAACCAAGCAAGTCAAATTCTCGCGCGATGCGCGTGAGGCGATCAGTCGCGGGGTCGATATCCTCGCCGACGCGGTCAAGGTCACGCTCGGGCCGAAGGGGCGCAATGTCGTTCTCGACAAGGGCTATGGTGCGCCGCACATCACCAAGGATGGCGTAACGGTCGCCAAGGACATCACCCTCACCGACAAGTTCGAGAATCTCGGTGCGCAAATGCTGCGCGCAGTCGCTTCGAAGGCGCAGGATCATGCGGGCGACGGCACGACCACCGCCACCGTGCTTGCGCAGGCGATCGTTCGCGAAGGCATGAAATCGGTTGCGGCGGGCAGCAGCCCCATCGACCTGAAGCGCGGCATCGACCTTGCCGTGGCGCGGGTAGTGGAAGACCTTAAAGCGCGATCCAAGCCAGTCGCCAACAATGACGAGATCGCCCAGGTCGGTATCGTCTCGGCCAATGGCGACGAAAAGATTGGCCGAATGATCGCCGCAGCGATGGACAAGGTCGGCAAGGAAGGCGTGATCTCCGTCGAGGATGCGCGCGGCACCGAATTCGAAGTGGAAATCGTCGACGGCATGCAGTTCGACCGCGGCTATCTGAGCCCCCATTTCATCACCGATCCCGCGAAGATGATCGTCGAACTCGACGATCCGTATATCCTGATCCACGAGAAGAAATTGTCGGATCTGCGCATTTTGCTGCCGATCCTGGAAGCGGTGGCGCAATCGGGGCGCCCGCTGCTGATCATCGCCGAGGATATCGAAGGCGAGGCGCTGGCGACCCTGGTGGTGAACCAGTTGCGTGGCGGATTACGGGTCGCGGCCGTGAAAGCGCCGGGCTTTGGTGATCGCCGCCGGGCGATGCTGGAGGATATCGCTATCGTGACCAGGAGCGAGCTGATCTCGCCTGATCTGGGCACCAAGCTGGAAAGCGCGGGGCTTGAAATGCTCGGCACTGCGCGCCGGGTGACGATCGATAAGGACGACACGACGATCATCGATGGCGCAGGCGATACACAGGCAATTGTGGCGCGGGTGGCGGCGATCAAGCAGCAGATCGAACTGACCACAAGCGAATATGATCAGGAGAAATTGCAGGACCGCATGGCGAAGCTGGCCGGTGGTGTCGCGATCATCCGGGTGGGCGCATCGACCGAAGTGGAGATGCGCGAACGCAAGGATCGCGTGGACGATGCGCTGCATGCGACGCGCGCGGCAGTCGAGGAAGGCATATTGCCCGGCGGCGGCACCGCGTTGCTCTATGCGGTAAAGGCGCTCGAAGGCCTGACCGGCGCGAATGACGACCAGAATCGCGGGATCGATATCATCCGCCGCGCTTTGCCCGCCCCGCTGCGCCAGATCGCGGAGAATGCCGGGCATGACGGCGGCGTGATCGCGGGCTGCCTGGCCGACGGCAATGACATGGAGCTCGGCTTTAACGCGCAGACCGGGGTTTACGAAAACCTGGTCAAAGCCGGCGTGATCGATCCGACGCTGGTGGTGCGATCCGCGCTGCAGGACGCCGCATCGGTGGCCGGCCTGTTGCTCACAACCGAAGTCGCCATCGTCGACGCTTGACGCCCAATCCTCTATTAACAGTTCACCGATAAGCAGGAATTACCATGACCAGAAACGCCCCTCGAATCGCCGTCCGCCCCTACCTCGTCAGCAAGGAAGAAGAGGGCGTTTTCCGCGTCACCGTGCGGACCACGCGCTTCAATTCGCAGGGCTATCCGTTGGTATCGAGCGAGCTGCTCGCCGACACATTCAAGACGCAAACAGCGGCTCGCGCGTATGTGAAGGCGCAGTTCCGCGCCGAAGCGGCCGATATCGCCACGAAATAGCGCGGGCTGGCGTCGCGCATTCGCGCGGCGCGATCAGCTGACGCGCTGCTGGGTCCAGGGTGTGCGGGTGATCGTGCCCGTCAATATGCGCCCGCGAAAAGCAGCAGCGACTGAAGCGGCGCCCTGCGCATTCTGAAAGACTACGCGGGTGCCGTGCGGCTGGATGGCTTCGATCGCGCTGATCGTGGCATTGTGCCTGGCCGCCATGGCAGTCACCTCGGCAGGCAGAGCGTCGATATTCACCGCGCGCGTCATCGGCTGTCCTTTGGCGCGTCGGAGAAGAGCGAAAGCTTTGGCCGTGCGCTGGCGGTCTTGTGCTTGCCGGGATCGGTGGCCGGGGCCGGACCCGCTGACGCGATTTTGGAAGGTTTAAGCATGCAGGTCTCCACGCAGAGCGGGAGCACGAAGCATCTCTCGGTCGCATCCATGCTCGTAAGAAGCGGTGCGATGTGCCGAGCATGGGGGACAAGCCGCGAGAATACCAGTGCCAAGTGGGTGAAGTCTTGCACTCTCGTTCCCATATAAATGCACAATAGGAGGCGCGCATGGACAGACCGATCCCATCCGACATCGTCGAGCAGTGGATGACTCACCTTCGCCTTCAGCGCACCCGTGCCCGCGACATGATCTGGCTAATCGAGAAAGGCGCGACATTGCATGACGGACGCAAGGGCAAGCCCATGCACGACGCCACCGCGCGCTGGCTTAGCGAGCAGAAGGAAGTGGTGGCCGAGGTGGACCGGCTGGTTGCCCTTTACGACGGGATCAATGGATAAGGGTGGCTGCGGGATATCAAACTGCGCATAGCTTCACGCCCGGCACCAATCACACTTCAGCAGTTGTCCAGCTGGCCCCAGCCTCGCTCAGCAACACCATTTCTGAGCGCCGCTCGTATAGGCTTTGAAGTTGGATTGAGAGGTTGCGTTGGCGCGAGCTGCGTAGTTGTTCCACTGTTCCCGTGCGGCGTTGCTATAGTCGGTTGAGCCTATGCTGCTGGAAACAGGACCGCGGTTTCGGGCAGCGAGGTCACGGGCGGCAAGTTCGCGGGCAACTTCCCGGCTGATCGCTTCGCGGGAGATCTGCTGCCGTTTAACCCAATATGCGTCGACCACAGCAAAAGCTCCGGTCGACACGCCGAGCGTTCTTCCCTGCTCATAGGCAGCGGCGTCGATCTGGCTGGGGCATTCGCGGAAATACTGGGTCGCGGTGTCGCGGCCACCAGCAAACGCATCGGCGATGACGCCGGGTGCACATGGCTGACCCTCTGCCCGGCGCTTGGCGTAACGTTCAACGGCTTTGAGGCGTGCTTGCTCCTGATATGCCGCAAGCTCGGCGGCGCTGCGGGCGTAGATCTCGGCCACCTCCGCCGCTCGCCCGACGGTGTACGCAGCATGGAGATCGCTCCGCGATGCATAGCCGCCGGTTTTCATGTTGGGGTATAGGATTGGCGTGCCGCTGCTGATCTCCATGACTATCCAGCTGCCGTCCATCTGCTGGGCATGAATCAAATTGGTGTCAGACTGGAAGTCCCAGGTGCGGAAGCGCGGCGCCGTGGGCGCCATCCGCAACACATCCGCCAGACTGCCGGGCAGGATTGCGCCGGTGACCAGACCAGAGGGTTCCTGGAACAGCACCGACCAGACGCGCGTGGACTTCCAAATCGTCCACGTCCCGTTGTCTACTACCGGCGAGATGCCGACCACACCGGGCGGCATCGGCAGCGGTGCGCCGCTATCGTCGATAGGGACATATAACGGGCTGGTTCCCCAGCCGGGCCCTACGAACGCATCGACTGCCAGGGTGATGATATCATTGGAAAGCGCCGTATCGCCGGAGAACATTTTGTTCTCGAATCGCCTTTGCCGATAGGTTTTAGCCTCTGATATCTCGCCAATAGCTGGCGAGATGAAGTCGCCGTCGGGGGTGAGGATGCGGCCATATTCCCGGCCGTCGCCCATGAACGCGAGCAGGGCGACGTTTCCGCGCATGGTCAAAGCCGTCTTGTTATGCGGCACCCCGCCGGGGAGATCGAAGACCCGTTCTCCCTTGGTGCTAAACAGCGTTACCCGCGTGCGATCCTCGTTCAGGGCGTAATAGCGGCGGACCTCGTTGCCGATATAAGTGACGTACCGATAGTCGAGCAGCGGTCCTTCGCCTTTGCCGAAGGTGTAGAGGCGATAGGCGAGGCTGAACTTATTGAACCCTTCCGGAATTTTCGTGGCGACGAGCGCCTGCCGGGAATTGATCGGATCGATCGAGAAGTAATTGCCGCCCACCAGCTTTCGACCGCTGGCATCGGTCAGCGCGTGGCGGCGCTTTCTTGATAGGGTCTCGTACGTGTCGTAGCGAAAGGTCAGCAGACCTTCCGGCGCGGCGATCGTGAAGGTTTCGGAGGTCAGATACTCCTTATCCTTCTGGGCGATGGCGTGCATGGGGAAGAGGAGAAAAAGCGAGATCGCGCAAATAAATCGCAGGAAAATTCGCTTGGCCATCAGCCCGTCTCCTTCGATCCCGATAGTCTATTCTAACGCTAAATTACCCCCGGCACGAACCTTTTCACTCGCGATGCATAGGCATCATAGGCCGCGCCGAATTGCGCGCGGAGCAAGCGTTCCTCGATGCTCACCCGCATCCAGGTGCCGATCCAGTAAAGCGGCACGCCCAGGATCAGTCCGCGCCAATGGCCGAACGCCACCGCCATCGCGAGCATGAAGGCGAACAGGCCGGTATAGATCGGGTGGCGGATGGCCGCGAAGGGGCCCCAGGTGACGAGCTGATGGTCTTCGCGGGTGCGCGCGACGATGCTCCAATTCTTGCCCATCGCGCGCGAGGCGCTGGAGAAGAGGCTGATCGTCAGCGCCATCAGGACGAGGACCGCGCCGGCCTCGCTGATCGCCAGCGTGCTGCCTGGCGCGAGCGAAGCGGTGATCGGGCCGAAGCCGACTGCGACGAAGCCGAGCATCTGGACGAAGACGCCGAGCATCGATCCGGGGGACTTCTTCTCGGCCACGCGGGGCGCTTTTTCGCTGCGGCCCCGCGCCATTGCGAGCGCCGCGAGGAAGATGAAGAAGCCCAAAGCCATCACCGCGAGCGCGGTCTGGCTGGTGGGTTCGGGGTGGATCATCGCCAGCATCAGTTCCTCCGGAACACGTAGTTCTGATAATCCTCGACGTTCTTTGCGCGCTTGAGGATGCGCGCGGCGGGATCGGCGATGACATGCGCGCCCGCGGGCACGCGGATCGTGGCGGTGCCGCCGGGCATTGCGACGAGCTGGAGCTTGCCGTCGACCGAGACTTCGACCGGAAGCGGGAAAGGCTTGTTCGCAGGGGTTTTCCAGCTGAGCGTAAGCTGGTCGCCGTCGCGTTTCTCGATCAGCTCGGGGAGCGCTGCCTGCTTCAGATATACGTCGAAGAACCAGTTCATGTCCTTGCCCGTCACCTGATTCACATAGCCGATGAACTCGGGCGTAGTGCGGTAGACCGGCTTGAAATTGCCCGGCCTGGGATCGCTGCGGCCATAGATCGACAGGCGCAGCGCCTCGAAGAATGCCTTGTCACCGATCAGGCCGCGCAGCGTGTGCATGACCATCGACCCCTTCATATAGATGTCG
>JAZKJE010000067.1:0-388 GCA_040384525.1 Pseudomonadota bacterium | reverse complement strand
CTTTTTCGCAATCGATCCTCGCTGCACATTCACGTTGCAAAACATTGCACTCCACAATTGTACCCAACTGGCTTGAGTTTGATCGGTGGTCGGTGATTTACCCTTGCCCGTCACCTGATTGACGAAGCCGATATATTCGGGCGTCGAGGCGAAGCGGGGCTGGAAATTGCCGGGCCTGGGATCAACGCGGCCATAGACCAGCAGGCGGGTGACATCGAAGAACTTTGCGTCGCCGATCAGGTTGCGCAGCGTGTGGAGGACCCATGCGCCCTTGGTATAAATGTCCTGGCCCGGGCCGCCTTTGGCTTCCTCATAGACCTCTTCCTCGGTCCTTATCCGGCCCGAGACGATGGGGGCGTGGTTCTGCACCTGCATGCGGAACTCATCC
>JAZKJE010000066.1:15383-23542 GCA_040384525.1 Pseudomonadota bacterium | reverse complement strand
CATCCTGGGGCCTCAGAATGCCGCATTGATCTCCTGCTACGCCGGCGGATCATCCCTGTTCGGCAAGGCGCCCAAGTTCCGCCGCGTGCTCAAGCGGCTGGGCATGCCTGCCGCGGAAACGCTGGCGATCGGCGACGAGACTCGCGATGTGGATTCCGCGCGCGAAGTGGGGATGCAGGCGGGCTCGGTGCTGTGGGGCTATAATAGCGAAGACGCGTTGGCGAAGACCAGGCCCGACGCACTGTTTCGCGCGCCGAAAGATATTCTGGATTACGTGGCGGCGCACCGCTGATTGCGCGGAAGTTTAGGCCAAGTTTCGGCCAATATATGAGTTTCAGGGTCTAGCTTCGCACTTTTCGCGGCAATCGTGAAATAAAATTGCGCGCGCCGGATTCCGCGCGGGTTTGCAGGATCGGACGGGTCAAAGAGCGGCGGCGCGTGGGCGCTGCGGCAGACTGGCGAAGCCGATGAAATCCTACATTGCAAGCGGATTGCCGCTCCGCTCTATCAAGGCGCATGTCCTCTTTGCGCCCAAATTGCCGCCATCCCAGTGTTGATTGCGGAGCACCATAAGCTGACGTCCGCGATTTGAACGACTTCCCGCGCTTGGACGGCTGAAATTGGGTGGGTAGCGGTCGCGGTTCTAAGGTGAGCAATAGGTAGCGGCCGAACGATCGCTGCCCTTGCGCCTCAACGGGATAGCGGATTGCATAACGGTCCGTCGTCATTGCCCAACAACTGTCTTATCCGCTCGCTTGGGCGGATGCCCATCCGCGCGAACCGCTGTTGAATATCGGGAGCATTGAAACGGAGGGCTGCGTCGATCGTCTCCACGCGAAAGATGAGTTCGCTCAGGGTTCGCGCATCTTCGTCGTTGAGCTTGCGAATCCCATTGAAGCGCGCCAGCGAGCGCCACGGCTCGCGCTCCTGGTTCATCAGGTCAAAATTGAAGGCGAGTTCGTCGTAAATGTATGAATACGCAAGGCGCTGGTCGAGCGGCATGGCATCCATAACCTCGCTGCTGCGAGCGCTCCAGACGCTGGCGCGAAGGCTGGCACTAGGCGGCCGCCCGATTTCGCCGACCACACCGGCGATCTCACCAGCCAAGGCGCGAGCGCGCAACGCCTTCAGCTCCGCCAGGCGATTTGCCACGCACGCCTGTTCGCTGAAGCGGTAGTTATAGGAAGCCAGATTGTCGCTTAACTCCTCATGCAAGGCGGAGCGGAGCGAGCTGACCTCGCCCTGCCGGCGCAACCCGCTGATGATCTGCTCGGCGCCCAGCGCGATCAGCACGCCAAGAACAACCACGATCAGTTCCGTGGAGAAGGCCCGCCAACCATTCTCCGGCCTCCATCTGATACGACGCATCCGCTACCCCCGCGAGCGTATGTCTCACACGGCCGCCGAACTTCCGCAACTGGGTCGTAAGCCGTCCGACCGCTATCGGGTGAACGTTATTGGCGTCGGTGCTGCTAAAATTGGCTGGACGAGCGCAGCTGTTAGATGGCCTCGGCTGGCGGATGTCAGATTGGCACTGGCGCCCACTTATTGTTCTTGTCGCAAACCTCGATAATAAGTTTTAAGTCAGCCTTGTCTCGCTCTGGCTGGCCCGTTTTGGCAAATGCAGCGGAAACGGTAGTGATCCGCGTCTTGATCTCGTCAGGCAGGGGCTTACCGCTCGACTTGGAAATGCCGAGCGTCGCGAGCGCCCGCTCTCCATAGGTCAGGCCGCGCATTCCCGGGCCGACGCCGTTGTTGCCAAACATCCGAGTAGCGATTTCATATGAGACGGCGCAGGTGAGCTGCAGTCTTTTACGATCTGCCACAGTAGTCGATCGAGGACCTAATTGCTCCGCGAGCTTGTCATTGCCGCTCTCCCGCAAAGCGCAGCCTTCCTGAATCTGTCTGGCGCAGGCCTTATCGAAATAGCTAATCGCTGCGCCAAGTCCCTCAGGCCGGCGGCTGAACAGGATGCCGGTTCGCAAGCACGCCCCACCTTCGCCAAACCCGCAGGCCCTGCCGAAAAGGTCCGCGGCAATGGGCTCGTCATTCGTAGATTGCGAATAGGCGCTCCCCGCCATCATACACGCTTCGATGGATTTGTTCGGCGTGCGGCAAGCACGTTCCAGAAAGCGCAGGGTCACCGTTTCTTTGCCGGTGCCCATTTTACCCGAGGCATAGAATTTTCCCGCCTGGAGACAGGCGCGTTCGCCCCCTAGGTCGCAAGCCTTGCTAAAATACACTTCCGCCTTGGCGAGGTCTTTGGGCGTCGCCGAACTGCCTGCTGCGAACCGCCCGGCAAGCGCAAGACACGCGCCGCCGTTGCCAGCTTCGCAGGTCGCCGTCATCTGCGCGGTCGATGGCCCGGGATCGGCTGCCTGGCCAAATGCCGAAGAGATCGAGAAAAATGCCATCAGGCAAACAAACAGTCTGACAATGCCCATACCAATCATCCCATTTTAGAAAGCGTGCCGTTTCTAAACGCGCGCGATTTCAGTCAATTGATCGCCAGGGCCGTGCTGCCAGCTTTTGGACATCTACGTGTAACAGAGTTGAACGGTCTGCCATCCCCCGTTCAGGGGATCCGCTTCTCAAACGGCGATGCGGCGCTCGCTATCGATATTCCTTGAACCGGCTGGCTAGGTCGGAGCAACGACGCTTTACCAATTGCCCCCTGCATAACGGCATGCCGGGTGTGGATGCACTGCGGCTTCAATCAATTGATTGCGAGAGCCATGCTGCCAGCGTCTGGGATTGGAAAATAATGCGAGGTTTGCGAACGCTCCGTAGGACCGCAATTGGGTCGCTTGTTGCCATTCGCGCTGCCACGTGGCGCAATGGCAGCTGAAACGCGTTCCGGGCACAAAGTCGCCACTCCGCAAGCGGCCTAGCACGCTCGCGCCCGCTTCATCTCAAAACTTACTCGCGTACCCTGTTGCTCATTTTGTTGCATGGATCGGTGCACCGCCACCTCGCGCAGCTTACAGGCAGCCTCGCCACCCCATGCTCCCTCGACAGTCGCCCCGCGACGGGCCTAGGGCAACGCGCCATGAACACTCCTCGCTTCCAGTTCACCATCTCCGCCACCGACGGCAAGGCGCGCGCCGGCACCATCGCGATGCAGCGCGGCGAGATCCGTACCCCCGCCTTCATGCCCGTCGGCACCGCCGCGACCGTCAAGGCGGTCAAGCCGCAGGACGTGCGCGCGAGCGGCGCCGATATTCTGCTCGGCAATACCTATCATCTAATGCTCCGCCCCGGCGCCGAACGCGTTGCGCGGCTGGGCGGGCTGCATAAATTCATGGGCTGGGATCGCCCGATCCTCACCGATAGCGGCGGCTATCAGGTGATGAGCCTGTCCGAACTGACCAAGCGCAGCGAGGAAGGCATCGTCTTCAAATCGCACCTTGATGGCTCGCGGCACATGCTTTCGCCGGAGCGATCGATGGAGATCCAGCGCCTGCTCGGCTCGAACATCGTCATGGCGTTTGACGAACTGGTGCCGACCACCTCCACCAAGGAAGTGCAGACGGCGGCCATGGAGCGCTCGATGCGCTGGGCCAAAAGAAGCCGGGAGGGCTTCGACTCAGGCGGCGAGCATGCCCAGAATAACGCGATCTTCGGCATCCAGCAGGGGGCGCTCGATGAGTCACTGCGCAAATGGTCCGCCGACGCGTTGCTCGATATCGGTTTTGATGGCTACGCGGTCGGTGGCCTTGCGGTCGGCGAAGGGCAGGAAGCGATGTTCGGCGTGCTCGACTTTGCGCCGGGCCAGCTCGATCCCGCCAAGCCGCGTTATCTGATGGGTGTCGGCAAGCCCGACGATATCGTCGGCGCAGTCGAGCGCGGCGTGGATATGTTCGATTGCGTGCTGCCGACCCGCTCGGGCCGCACCGGCCAGGCCTTCACCCGCACCGGCCCGATCAATATCCGCAACGCCAAATTCGCCGAGGATCAGGGCCCGCTCGATCCCGAATGCCCCTGCCCCAGCTGCACCGGTTATAGCCGCGCGTACATCCACCATCTGGTCCGCGCAGGCGAAATCCTCGGCGCGATGCTGATGACCGAGCACAACCTGTATTTCTACCAGTTGCTGATGGCCGACCTGCGCGCGGCGATCGCAGGGGGAACCCTGCGCGAATTCGCAAGTTCATTCCGGATGCGTTACGCTGCGCAAAATGGAGGATAGATTCACCATGCTAAGCCTGCTTCGTCTGCTCACCGTCGTGATCGGTGCGGCCACGGTTTATTATGTCCTGAACGGCACGATGAAGGACGAGATGTTCCGCATCCCGCAGTTGATCGCGGGCGGCGCAATGGTGCTGGCGGCGTTGGTGCCGGGGCATGGAGCCGCGAGCGCGATGACTACTGCGAGCGCGCTGGCGCTTGGCGTGTTTCTCGTCGCACTGATGACTTATGTTGGCCCCGGCCGCGCGGTGGATCTAAAGCTGATCGCGGCGATGGCCGTCAATCTCGCGACGATCCTGCTGCTGTATCCGCGCGGGCATGGTCACCACTAAAAATTACCTTAACCATCAAGTGTTTCGCTGCGGGACGCCGTAAAATCACGGGGCGAAAGCGTTAGGGTTTTGACCTATATTCCGCGCTCGGCCGCGTGGGGTTTTTTGGCATTGTTCTGGCGTCGTTTCACCAAGATGCAGGTGCGTGGGATCGCGGCGGCGGCGTTCGTGTCGCTGATCGGTGCCGGATTCTCGGCGCAAGCGCTCGGCCCCAACGTGCCCAAGCCCGCCACCAGGATCGCGCCCACCGGCTATGAGGCCGAGGACCATTTCCCCGGTGCTGCTTATTACACGGCAGTCGATGATGCGCAGGCCGCGGCGCAGGAAAACGTCGCTGGTACGACCGGCACCGTCGAATTGCCTGATATGCCGGTGCCCGAAAATGCCGTGATCGACACCTCGATCCAGCCCGCATCGCCGTTCAAGCTGGCCGGCACGCCCAATGACAAAGCGCGCGCGCTGCAATGCCTGACCACTGCAATCTATTACGAAGCCGCCCGCGAGCCCGATGACGGCCAGCGGGCAGTGGCGCAGGTCGTGCTCAATCGCGTCCGCCACCCCACTTTCCCCTCAACGGTGTGCGGCGTGGTGTTCCAGGGTTCGGAAAGGCGCGGCTGCCAGTTCAGCTTCGCCTGCGATGGCGCGATGACGCGCGGCCAGCCTGCGCGCGATTCGTGGATCCGCGCCGCCCGCGTCGCCGCCGATGCACTAAGCGGCAGCGTATTCGCGCCCGCCGGCATGGCCACGCATTATCATACCTACGCCGTCACTCCTTCCTGGAACCGCAGCCTGGTGATGACCGGTGTGTTCGGTGCCCACTTCTTCCATCGCTGGAAGGGATATTGGGGAACCTCCGCCGCATTCCGCTCCGTCTATAGCGGCCACGAACCCTTCCCCGGCCCGCACCCGAGCGCAGTTGCCGTAACGAATCCCGTGTCGCCCATCCCCGGCCGCTCGCTAATGGCAACGCCCACGCCGATCCAGGTCCAGCCCGCTTATGCGCAAAGCGGCACGCCGCTCGCCGCCGCGCCCATAGCCACGGCATCGCGTGACGAGGATTCGGGCCAGTCGCAGATCCTCGACAAGTGGAAGGACAGCGGCAAACCTTTGCGATAGACTTCGCACATGCGCATATTCGCCCTTGCCGCTCTGCTGGCCCCGCTCCCTGCGACGGCGCAGGATTTCAACTGCCGCAATCTCGAAGCCGAGATCAGCTGCAACGGCGGCAAGTGCGAGATCGCCAGGGAACAGGGCTTCACACCGATGGGCCTCACAAGGCGCGGCAGCACCCTATCGATCTGCGCCTATTCGGGCTGTTCGGAAGGCCGCGTGCTGATCCGCCGCACGCGTGGCGGGATCGCGATGCTCTACGCCGATGTCCGCCGCACCACCGCACCCGGCGGCGAGGCCGAACCGCTCGCGATTCTCTATGACGACAAGGCCAGGACCGCGCAGATGCGCTGGGGCGGCTTCTCCAACGCGATGACCTGCGGCTAAAACGAAACGGGCCCCGCCTTGCGGCGGAGCCCGTCCTCACCCCCCGTGGGGAGCTGGTGTTTTAGTAGCGACGGCCGTTGCCGCGGCCACGATCGTCACGATCGTTCTTCTGGATGCGGATGCTGCGCTCGAGCGAGTCGAAGCGGCGATCCAGATCACGGCGCTCGGCAACCGTCAGGCCAGGGCGCGAAGCGCGATAGCGAGCTTCGAGACGCGCAATTTCGCGGAACTGCGCGCGGAGGCGCGTTGCTTCGCTGCGGGTCAGTGCGCCCGAACGGATGCCCTGGTTGATGCGGTTCTCGATGCGGTTCTGACGCGCATTGATGTTCTGCCATGCACCACCCTGGGCGCTGTAGCCGGGCTGCGGCGCAGGCGCTGCAATCGCGGTTGCGGGGATAGCTGCGGCTGCGATGCCGAGGCCGGCGATCATAAGCGTGAACTTCTTCATGGTACTTCTCCTCTTTCAAATCAGAGACCGGGGGGACGGCCTGTGAGGACATATATGGAAGCGGCCTGTCGCCAGGATGTACCGGCAGCGGCACTTTTGTGTCAGCAATTGTCGCAATCGCGGAAGCTTCGTTCAGGTTCAGGCGGGCTCGATCAGTCGTTCGGCCTGCGCCCGAGCTTCATCGGTGATCTCCGCGCCTGAGAGCATGCGCGCGATTTCCTCGCGCCGCTGTGTATCATCCAGCGGCGTGACGCCCGTGCGGGTGACAATGCCGTCATGCGACTTGGCAATCAGCAGATGCTTGGCACCCCGCGCCGCCACCTGCGGGCTGTGCGTCACCACCAATACCTGAGCGCTGCGCGCCAGCCGCGCGAGTCTATCACCGATGGCGCTCGCCACCGCACCGCCCACGCCGCGATCGATCTCGTCGAAAATCAACGTGCTCGCCCCGCCCTCTTCCGCCAGCGCCACCTTGAGCGCGAGGATGAAGCGCGAAAGCTCGCCGCCCGAGGCGATCTTGATCAGCGGCGCAAAGGGCGCACCCGGATTGGTCGAGACGAGGAATTCGACGCGGTCCATGCCCGATGCTGCCCATTGCCCCTCCTCGAGCGGCTCGACGCTGGTGCGGAACCGTGCGGCATCAAGCTTGAGCGGCTTCAACTCACCCTCCACCGCCAGATCGAGCCGCGATGCGGCCTCGCTGCGGGCGGCGGATAGCGTGCGGGCAGCCTCGCGATAGATTCGGTGCGTTTCCTCCACCGCCATTTCCAGCGCCGCGATCCCCGCCCCGCCGCTCTCCACCCGCTCCAGCTTGGCGGAAAGCTCAGCCAGCAGATCGGCAAGGTCGTCAGGTTGCACGCGATGCTTGCGCGCAATCCCGCGCAATTCGAACAGGCGCGTCTCGTCGGCCTCCAGCGCAGCGGGATCGAACGCCAGCGCCTCGGCAGCGGCATCAACCTTGTCCTGAGTCTCGGCGGCATGGTTGATTGCGCTGTCGATCGCCGCGAGCGCCTCGCCCAAAAGCGAGTGATCCTCGCCGATACGGTCGAGAATGCGCGCGGCCTGGCGCAGCTTGGTCAGCCCACCGTCAGACCCTTCGAGCAAGTCCGCGATCGATTGCAGATCGCCCGCGATCTTCTCGCCGCGCTGCATCGTCGCTCGGCGCTCGGCCAGCGTTTCCTCCTCGCCCGGTTCCGGCGCAATCGCACGGAGTTCGGCAACCGCATGCTCCAGCCATTCGCGGTCGCGCTCCGCCACATCCTGTTCGGCGCGGGCAGCGGCCAAAGCGCCTTCGGCATCGCGCCAGGCCCGGTGCGCAATCGCTACCGGTCCCGCATCGCACCGCCCGAAAATGTCGAGCAGCGCCCGATGCCCGCGCGGATTGAGCAAGCCCCGGTCATCATGCTGCCCGTGAATCTCAACCAGATACGGCGCCAGTTCGCGCAATAACCCCGCCGAAGCCGGCTGATCGTTCAGGAACGCCCGGCTACCACCATCGGACTTCACGATGCGCCGAACGATCAGCGGCGAGCGAGCCACCACCGCCGGCTGTAGCGTTACGATCAGGTCGCCCGGTTTCGCCCACGTTTGCGCCGCCCATGCGGTCACGGTCGCAATGTCGCATGTATCGCCCTGGAAAAATAAATCGTCGGTCACCAGTTCGGCCCGGTCAACGACGCCGGACCATTGCGCAC
>JAZKJE010000066.1:0-15373 GCA_040384525.1 Pseudomonadota bacterium | reverse complement strand
CTCGCCCGGCTCCAGCTCCAGCCCATTCTCGGCAAATAATCCCGCGACGATACCGTCAGCCGCAGGCGTATCGAACGTCGCGGTCACCACCGCCTGCCCCGCGCCCTGACGAACCAGTCCGGTCTCGCCGCGCGCGCCCAGTGCCAGCCCCAGGGCATCGAGCAGGATCGATTTGCCCGCGCCCGTCTCGCCGGTGAGCACGCCAAGGCCCTCGCCGAACTCCAGGTCCAGCGCCTCGATCAAAACCACATCGCGAATGGAAAGCGCCGTCAGCATTGGCGCCTCCTATTACAGGAACACACGAAGAACGAAAGTGGCTGAAACCACCATTCGCACCTTAGGTCGCAGGCGGCACAACCTTGGCGAGCTTGTCCTGATTGTCCTGCATCAGCTTGAACGCGCGCTCATACCAATCGGTGCCGGGATAGTTGGCACCCAGCACGGCGGCAGACTTCTGTGCTTCGGCGGGCACGCCCAGCGCCAGATACACTTCGGTCAGGCGAAGCAGCGCCTCTGGCACGTGCGTCGTGGTCTCGTAATTGTCGACCACCGCGCGGAAACGCAACGAAGCCGAGAGCCACTGGCCACGCGTTTCATAAAAACGCCCGATCTCCATTTCCTTGCCGGCAAGGTGATCGCGAACCAGATCGATCTTCAGGCGCGCATCCGACGAATATTTGGAAGTCGGATAGCGGCGGGTCAGTTCGCCCAGCGAATCGAGCGCCTGCTGCGTGATCTTCTGATCGCGCGTCACGTCGCTGATCTGCTCGTAATAGCTCACACCAATCAGATAATAAGCATAAGGCGCGTCGCGGTTGCCCGGATGCACCGCCAGGAAGCGCTGCGCAGAGGCGATCGCTTCGGGATAATCCTGGTTGAGATAATAGCTGAACGCACCCATCAGCTGCGCGCGGCGCGCCCAGATCGAATACGGATGCTGGCGCTCCACCTCATCGAACAACGCAGCCGCCAGCTTATACTGGCGCGCATCGAGCTTCTCCTTGCCCGTACTATAGAGCGTGCCCACATCGCGTGCGACGTAGGGAAGGTCAGCCTTGGCACCCTTCTTGGCGCACCCGGCGACCGAAAAAGCGAGCACGGGAACGATGGCGAGCGCAAGGGCGCGACGAAATGATGTACGCATGTGGCGGGTCTTAGCGCGGTCGCATGGCTTCAAACAATCCTTTTCGCGGCGGGATTGGGGCGGGAGCACTTGCGGGCGGCGTGCGTTGCGGCAGAACAGGACATTCACATGAAGGATTTCGAGTGACTGCAACGCTCCTCGCCACCCATCGCGTCGAAAAACCATGGGGCCGCCACACGCTGTGGCCGGGTTTCGAAGACCCCGCGCCGAATGGCGATCCCGTGGGCGAAATCTGGTTTCAAACGCCGGGCGATAGCAGTCCCGATCTGCTGATCAAGTATCTGTTCACAAGTGAGAAATTGTCCGTTCAGGTCCACCCGAACGACGAGCAAGCGCACGCCGCAGGCCTGCCGCGCGGCAAGGATGAATGCTGGGTGATCCTGGCCGCTGAGCCCGATTCGACCATCGCTTTGGGCACCAAATTCCTCACCGACCGCGAAACCCTGCGCAAAGCGGCGCTCGACGGATCGATCGAGGATCTGCTCGACTGGAAGCCGGTAAAGGCCGGCGATTTCTTTTATTCGGGCTCGGGCACGATCCACGCAATCGGTGCAGGAATCACCTTGGTAGAGGTGCAGCAGAACAGCGAGACCACATATAGGCTCTACGATTATGGCCGCCCGCGCGAATTACACCTCGATGCAGGGGTCGCGGTTGCCGAGCCAATGCCCTTCGTGCCGCATCCGATGCCGGGCCGGATAAGCGATGGCCGCGACATCCTTGTCGAAGGTCCGAAATTCGTGCTCGAGCGCTGGCAAGGCGGGGCACGAACGGTGCAATTGCCCGGCGGCGTCACTGGATGGCTGGTCGCGCTGGCAGGAGGCGGCACGATCGACGGCGTGGATTTCCGCGCCGGCCAGTGCCTCACGGTCGAGGGCGATGCGACGCTGGACGCACAAGCCGGCAGCGACCTGCTCTTCGCTTATCCCGGAGACACCCGAATCTAGCGCATGGCCCGAAAATGAACGGAATGTAGTTTCGGGTTCACGCAACTTCGTCCCGCTTCGGTACGTTAGAGCCCCACCTGAAACTAGCAGGAGTAATTCCATGCGTATTCTTCTAGTCGCGGCAATCGCTGCCGTGACCATCCCTGCTGTGCCCGCAATGGCGCAGAACTCCAACGAACGTGCGGCCCGCCAGGATTGCGCCCGCGATCTGCGCAACGCAGACAGCCGTGGCGAATATCGCCGCGAATCGCGCGATTGCCGCAACGATATTCGTGAGGCGCGTCAGGATGACCGCCGTTCGTGGCAGCGCGATTGGCGCCGCTATCGCAGCTACGACTATAACCGCCTTCCCCCGGGCGAGACCGGCTATTGGGCCGACGATTATTATCGCGATGGCCGCTATTACCAGGAACGCCGCCTGACGCGAAACGACCGGATCTATCGTGGTCGTGACAACCGCTATTATTGCCGCCGTAGCGACGGCACGACCGGCCTCATCGTAGGCGGTGTTGCAGGCGGCCTGTTCGGCAACGCTATTGCCGGTGGCCGTAACGCTACGCTCGGCACGCTTCTCGGCGCTGCCGCCGGTGCCGCGCTCGGCTCGTCGGTCGATCGCAACAACGTGCGTTGCCGCTAAACAAGCTCAGCCACGCAGGCGAGAGAAGGGCCTCGGCGGGAAACCGCCGGGGCCTTTTGCCTTACAGCGCCAGCGCCATGAATAGGGTGCCCGGCGGAGTCGGCCCATAATATGGCTCGATCCTTTCGAACCCCATTCCGGCGTAGAGCGCGGTGGCCGCCGCCATGCTCGGCAGCGTATCGAGCCTCAGTTCGCGATAGCCAAGCGAGCGCGCTTGCTCGATCACGGCGACGGTGAGCGCGCGGCCGATACCGCGACCGCGTGCAGCCGGCATCAGGTAGAGCCGCTTCATCTCGCAGATTCCCGTTGCAAGCGCGCGCAGGCCAACGCACCCGAGCGGCCCTTCCGCATCGCGCGCAAGCAGCAGCACTCCCGTGGGCGGCGCATATTTTCCGGGAAGCGAAGCCAGTTCGCCAGCGAAATCCTGATAGCCAAGGCTGACCGGCAGCGATGCGGCATAGCCTTCGAACAGCGCTATCGCTGCCCGAAGATCGGAATCGCTCTCGACCGGACCGATCCGAAACCCCGCGCCGGTCACACCAGCCAGCCGATCAGATCAGGAAGCCACCGAACCACAGGCGGACCAGGCCAATCACGCCAACCACCAGATTGAGATTGCGACCCGCATTGCTTTCCGAAGCGGCTCCAAGTGCGACACCGACAATAGCCATCGGGATCACAAGATAGTTGAGCCACCCCAGCAACGGGATAAGCGCGATGAGCATGACCGGCAGGGTGATCACGCCGACGAGGAGGGAAAGTACGTTGAGCATATGCGGACTATAGGGCCTTGCTGGTGTATTATCAATATAGCACAGCTCAGGCCGCTAGCGGGATGAGCACTTCGCTGCGGCGCAGGCGCGCAGGGGTCAGCGGCGAATTATAGAAAGCATGCTCCACCGGGCCAGCGGCGCGCAGGCCGTGTGCTTTCATCCAGCGGCGCAGTTCGGCCTCATGCGTGCCGAGCGCATGGTCGTCATTCTCGCCGGTGAAGCGCACCGCAGCAATCCGGCGCGGCGGCAATGCCCGCAGCGACACGCCTTCTTCGGGCTCAAGGTTTTCGGGGTCGATCCGCGCAGGCATCACCAGCCGGGTGCGCCAGCCGCGGCCATCCTCGTCACCGTCAGCCAGCACGGGGATCGTCAGCCGCGAACCGCCGCTGCGTCCGAACAGATATTCGGCAAGCTTGCCCAGGCCGCGTGCGACCGCTGATTCGCGCATGCCCTCGATCACCGTCTCGGCGACCCATAGCTTGGGATAATCACGAATGCTGAACGCGCCTTCGCGCGAGACGGTGCGGAATGCCGCCGCTTTTTCGTCCCGCGAAAGAAGGAGATAGCCAATACCGGTCGCCACCGCTGCAGCAACACCGCCACCGATCATCTTCACGTTCAATGCCATGGAATCCCCCTTCGAATTCGATTGCGGGTCAACGCACTCGATCCGTCCGGGTTCCGAATGGTTAACGCAAAATTCGCCCGATAACCAGCCTAACCAACGCAATCTTAACCTTCCCGCGCCATGACGTTTTTGCCCAAAGGAGCGTTTGAATGGCCTTTCGTCGAGCTTTCTATCTGCCTTTCCTCCTGCCGCTCGCGCTGGCGGGATGCGGCGGCTCGAATGGTCTGAACGATCTAGATGAGGTCAGCGGCAACGCCGCCGACCCGGCACTTGCAAGCGCACTGCAGGACCAGATCATGGTCGATCCCCAGCTTGGCCGTCAGGCCAATGGCGATGCGATCCGCCCACCGGGCCAGCCTTATTCGGGCGGCGTGCCCAGCGACGGCGTCGCCGCGAACACCGATCAGGTGGACATGGGCGGCCTGATGAAGACCCCTGCCCCCATTCCGGCAGACAAGAATTGCACGCAGTGCGCCGCTGGGCGCGAGAGCGTTACGCTAGGTGGCCTCGCCGCGCGCCAACGCGACCACCGCACCAGCCAGTGCGCCTCATCGATGAACTACAGCGCCGGCTGGGCAAACCGCTTGCCGCGCGATCTTCCGCTCTTCCCGCAGGCGCGCGTCACCGAAGCGGCGGGCAGCGAAGCCGGCACCTGCCAGCTCCGCGCGGTCAGCTTCTCCGCGGCCCAGCCGATGCAGGCGATGCTCGACTGGTATTACACGCGCGCGATCAAATCGGGCTACACGTCCGAGCATCAGGTCGATGGCGATCAGCATATCCTGGGCGGCACCCGCGACAAGGATGGCGGCGCTTACGTACTGTTCATGACCGCGCGCAGCGACGGCGGCACAGACGTGGATATGGTCGCCAACAACGGAAGCTGATCGCTTCCCTACCCTCTGCAATTCCCAAAACGAAAAAGGCGCCCGGGTTTCCCCGGACGCCCCTCGCGTCAACTGATTCCCCCCAGAATCAGGCGCTGTAGTACATGTCGAATTCGACCGGGCTGGGCGTCATTTCCCAACGCGCAACTTCGGCGCGCTTGATCTCGACATAGGCTTCGATCTGGTCGCGGGTGAACACGTCGCCCTTGAGCAGGAAGTCCATATCGGCCTCAACCGAATCGAGCGCTTCGCGCAGCGAGGCGCAAACGGTCGGCACCTTCTCCAGCTCTGCCGGCGGCAGATCATAGAGGTTCTTGTCCATCGGCTCGCCCGGATGGATCTTGTTGGTGATGCCGTCGAGGCCCGCCATCAGCAACGCCGCGTAGCAGAGGTACGGATTGGCCATCGCGTCCGGGAAGCGGAACTCGACCCGCTTCGCCTTGGTGCCCGCGCCATAAGGGATGCGGCACGAAGCCGAGCGGTTGCGCGCCGAATACGCGAGCAGCACGGGTGCTTCATAGCCCGGGACCAGTCGCTTGTAGCTGTTGGTCGTCGGGTTGGTGAAGGCATTCAGCGCCTTGGCGTGCTTGATGACGCCGCCGATGAAGTACAGGCACATGTCGCTCAGGCCCGCATAGCCATTGCCGGCGAACAGCGGGTTGCCCTTGTCCCAAATCGAAATGTGGGTGTGCATGCCCGAGCCGTTATCTTCCTTGATCGGCTTCGGCATGAAGGTCGCGGTCTTGCCATACGCATGCGCGACCTGATGGACGACATACTTATAGATCTGCATGCGATCGGCGGTCTGCACGAGCGTACCGAAGGTCAGGCCAAGCTCATGCTGTGCTGCAGCAACTTCGTGGTGATGCTTGTCGCAGGGGAGCCCCATTTCGAGCATGGTCGAAACCATCTCGCCGCGAATGTCGACAGCGCTATCGACCGGCGCAACGGGGAAATAGCCGCCCTTTGCGCGCGGACGGTGCCCCATATTGCCGCCTTCGAGTTCCTTGCCCGAATTGCCCGGCAGTTCGATATCGTCGATCGCGTAATAGCTGGTCGAATAGCTGTTCTCGAAGCGGACGTCGTCGAACATGAAGAACTCGGCTTCGGGGCCGACATAGACGGTGTCGCCGATGCCCAGCGCCTTCACATAGGCTTCGGCGCGCTTGGCGCATGAGCGCGGATCGCGCGAATACAGTTCGCCGGTCGAAGGCTCTACAATGTCGCAGACCAGGATCAGCATGGGGGTGGCCGAGAACGGATCGATCCACACCGCGTCCAGATCCGGCTTCAGGATCATGTCAGACTCGTTGATCGCCTTCCAGCCCTCGATCGACGAACCGTCGAACATCAGGCCGTCGGTCAGCTCATCGTCACCGATCACCGAAGCGACCATGGTGAGGTGCTGCCACTTGCCCTTGGGATCGGTGAAACGCAGATCGACCCACTCGATCTCGTTGTCCTTGATCATCTTGAGAACGTCGCTGGCCGAATTCGCCATGAGAAACCCCTTTCGCTCTAGTTCAAAAGCCCGACGAATCGGGCAATAAAATTACCTGTGCACCCGCAGCATTATGGGAATGCTGCGCTGCGTCAAATTGCGTTTTCGTTGCGCTCGCCGGTACGGATGCGGAGCGCGGTTTCGACCGGGATCACGAAGATCTTTCCGTCGCCGATGCGGCCGGTCTGGGCGGCTGTCGCGATTGCTTCGACCACGCGCTCGGCAAGCGCGTCCTCGACCACCACTTCCAGCTTCACCTTGGGCAGGAAATCCACGACATATTCCGCGCCGCGATACAACTCGGTGTGACCCTTTTGCCGGCCAAAGCCCTTGGCCTCGGTTACGGTGATGCCGCTGACGCCAACTTCGTGAAGTGCTTCCTTCACTTCGTCCAGCTTGAACGGCTTGATGATCGCTTCGATCTTTTTCACGGCCTTCTTTACCCCTTAGGAATTCGGACGATCCCTTGTCCCCTATCGCGCGTCTTACAACAAGCGTGCCAGCCGGGTTCTCAGCGCTTTTCCAGACGGGAGCGTGCCTCGCGGGTTAACAACTGCCTAACAAATGGGCAGTCGCTGCCCGCTTGCTCGATTGCACGGCACGCAATGGGAACCAAAATACTCATTATGGGTTTTAGTGTGTATAGCTGGGGTCGCGCATATGCTTCTGCCGATGAATATGCCTGCCGAGATCCATCGGTGGCTGCCACACGATGCCTCTGACGTGATCGTCGCGCGGGGCCCGCTCGTCATTATGGCGCATGGGCTGATGGCACTAACGCCGGAGGATCGTCGTACCTGCTGGATTTCCAGCGAGATGGGCGACATCAGCCCCGCCGAAGCCGAAGAAGCGCTTAGGGTTTGGTCTTCGGGCACGTGCTGATTTCCTGAAAGCAAATGTTTTGATCTGCTGAGCCGCTTGACGGTTGACGGCTTCGCCCCACATTCGCTATTGCGAGTTAGTCGCAATAAAGCATGAGGACGCGCAGTTTGTACCGTTTTATGGATCGTCCGGTGCTGAGCCTCACGCCCGGCGAGCAGATTCTGCTCTGGTCTATGCGTAGCTGGGTCGCGGCGATGGCGGCGCAGCGCTGCCCATGCACGGCTTTGAGCCCTTCGTTCGAGCGCTGGAAACTTGGCGACCTGCTTCCCGACTTCAATATGATGATGTTGCTGCTCAACCGGGAGGGCGCATCGCCGCGGGTTTTCTGCCGCGAGAATTGCGCGCACGTCCGCGACGACGAAGCCGCAATTCTGGCGCTGCTCCACGCCGCCGCCGGTCGCGACAATAAAGTGCTGAACCGGCTTGCAGAATTGGCCGTAAAATCCGAAGCGGTCCCCGCCTTCCTCATCGCGACGGTAGAAGCCGCCGATGTCCTGCGCCGCTTGCCCGTGCAGCGAACACTTTAAAACTCCCTCAGGACCCGATTCCATGACCCTTCACACGCGCCCGCCGGCGGTGCTTCCCGACCACGCCTCCTTCGCCACCGCCAGCGTGCGCTGGGTCAGGCATTGGAACGAGCATCTCTTCAGTTTCGCGATCGAGCGCCCGGCAAGCTTCCGCTTCCGCTCGGGTGAGTTCGTGATGATCGGGCTGATGGGCGACAATGGCAAACCGCTGATGCGGGCCTATTCGATCGCCAGCCCCGCCTGGTCCGACGAGATCGAGTTTCTGTCGATCAAGGTGGCGGAAGGCCCCCTCACCTCAAAGCTGCAGACGATCCGCCCGGACGATCAGCTTTACCTCGGCCGCAAGCCAACCGGCACCTTGGTCGCCGACGCACTCACGCCGGGGAAGCGCCTGTTCATGCTCTCCACCGGCACCGGCCTCGCGCCGTTCCTGAGCATCGCGCGCGATCCGGACATCTATGATCGCTTCTCGCAGGTCGTGATCGTCCACTCGGTCCGCCGCGTCAGCGACCTCGCCTATCACGACGAACTCACTGCCCAATTGGCGAGCGATCCATTGGTGCAGGAACAGGCGCTGCTGCAATTCCACTACGTACCCACGGTAACCCGCGAACCCTTCCGCACCAGCGGCCGCATCGGCGATCTGGCCGCGAACGGAGATCTGTTCAAACCGCCGGTGCTGGGCGAACCCCGCTTCAATCCCGAAACAGACCGCATCATGCTGTGCGGCTCGATGGAGATGATCAAGGATTTCGGCGAAATGCTCGAAGGGCTCGGCTTCAAGGAAGGCTCGAACCACGAGCCTGGCGATTATGTAATCGAGCGGGCTTTCGTTGGGTGAATAAATTTCGGCATTTAACTAAACAAGGCGTGAACATACTTAATAACATTACATAATATTATTGGTCGTTAGCTCGATATATCTGGAAATAACTTCTCTGTAATTCCAAAATGGAACCCCCACGCCTTTGAAGTATTTAATCACCAAGTTCATGGGTGATATTAAAATGTTATTTTCGCCAATGCATTCAAATGCAGAAATTCATTGCCGTGACGACGACAAGAACACAGCCAGGAAAGAATTCATGATGGCACACGGGCCATTGGTTATGATGCTTCACGGGCTCGCGTCGTTAGCCCCCGCAATCCGCGCCAATTGCTGGATCGCAACCTCTTCGGGCAACATAACTCCCGGCGAGGCCGCCGAAAGGTTGCGCGAATGGTCCGGAAAAGCAGCCTAGCTCAGGCGTAGGGTGGCGCGTTCAGCCCCTTGGGGCTCGCGGTAAAGATCTCGCACCCGTCCTCGGTAATCCCGATCGAATGCTCGAACTGCGCCGAAAGCGAGCGATCGCGCGTCACCGCCGTCCAGCCATCCTCAAGCAGCTTCACATCCGCCCGCCCGATATTGATCATCGGCTCGACCGTGAAGAACATCCCCGGCCGCAGCTCCGGCCCCGTGCCCGGGCGGCCGACATGGACCACCTCGGGCGCGTCATGGAACAACTGCCCCACGCCATGCCCGCAGAAATCGCGGACCACGCCGTAGCGATGCTTCTCGGCATGCGACTGGATAGCGTGGCTGATATCGCCCAGGAAATTGCCAGGCCTGGCCTGCTCCAGCCCCAGCATCAGGCACTCATAGGTGACGTCGACCAGCCGCTTCGCCTTGATCGGCACATCGCCGACCAGGAACATCCGGCTGGTATCGCCATGCCAGCCATCGACCATCGGGGTCACGTCGATATTGACGATATCGCCGTCCTTGAGCGTCTTTTCGCTCGGGATGCCGTGGCACACTACATGGTTGATCGAGATGCAGCAGCTGTGCGTGTAGCCGCGATAGCCAAGCGTCGCGGGCACACCGCCCCCTCCAATCGACATCTGGCGGACGATATCGTCCAGTTCGCCGGTGCTCACACCGGGCACGACATGCGGCACGAGCGCGTCGAGTATCTCGGCGGCAAGGCGGCCCGCGCGGCGCATGCCTTCGAAACCCTCCGGCCCGTGCAACTTGATCGCGTGGCTGCGAACTTTCGGCATGTCCTGCGTGACGGCTACATATTCGGTCATGGCGCGCGATATAGGCGTTTGCGCGATAGTTTGCGAGCGCGTACGCAGCGGCGATGAGCGAGCGCATCTGGACTGCGGCATTGTTGGTGATCGGCGACGAGATCCTCTCGGGGCGCACCCAGGACAAGAATATTGCGCAGCTTGCCACCTGGCTGAACGTGCAGGGGATCCGCCTCTCCGAAGTGCGCGTGGTACCCGATGTGGAAGCTGCGATCGTGGAGGCGGTCAACGCGCTGCGCGCGCGCAACGATTACCTCTTCACCACCGGCGGTATTGGCCCCACGCATGACGACATCACCGTGGATGCCATTGCGGCGGCACTCGGCGTAGGAGTTACCATCCATCCTGCGGCGCGCGCGGTTCTGGAGCGCTATTATGAAACGCGCGGCGGCATCACCGATGCACGCCTGCGCATGGCCCGCGTGCCCGAAGGGGCCGAACTGATCGTCAATCGCGTCTCCGGCGCGCCCGGCATCCGCCACGGCAACATCTTCATCCTCGCCGGCGTGCCCCACATCGCGGCCGGTATGCTCGATGCGCTGACCGGCACGCTGGAGGGCGGGCGGCCCGTGCTCTCGCGCACAATCGGCAGCTGGGTCGCCGAAAGCGAGATCGCCGACCTCCTCCGCGAGACCGAGCGCGCGCACGAAGGCGTCGCGATCGGCAGCTATCCCTTCTTCCGCGAAGGCCGCACCGGCGCGAACTTCGTGGTGCGCGCGACGGGCCAGGAATTGCTCGACGCTTGCGCAGATGCATTGATTGCGGGACTGTCTGGCAAGGGGCTTGAGGCGGTCGACGGCGGGATTTGATCGATCGTGGGGGGCGTCCGATAAACGCCGCTGCGCGTGATCACCGGTTCCGCTGTCCTACTTCGGCGAAACCCGGCATATTTTACGGCATGACCGTGATTGCGCTTTTCGTCGTCGTTACAATTGCAGCAACAATATTACCGATGCGGATAACGAAGTTTCACGATTCGCGGGAAAAGTGTGAAGCTAAGGCGAATGTCGGGCAAATGGCGACAGCTGGCCGGGGGCGGCGATGGGGGAAAGCATGATGGATACGAAGCGGCCATTCGGCTTCTGGACCGCAACTGCGCTCGTGATCGGCAACATGATCGGTTCGGGCTTCTTCGCGCTTCCCGCACAGCTTGCCCCGTTCGGTTTCACCAGCATCGCCGCATGGGTAGTCGCAATTGGCGGCGCGATGATACTCGCCTGGGTGATCGCCGGGCTCTCGCGCGCAATGCCCGAGGCGACCGGCACGCTGGCGATTTGCGCGAAGGCGCTCGGCCCCCTGCCCGGCGTGCTGATCGGCTGGAGCATGTGGGTCGGCATCTGGTCCGCCAACGCGTTCATCGCGTTGACGGCAGTGCGCTATCTGGGCGTATTCTGGCCGCCGCTCGCCGCTTCGGCCTTCACCCTCGTATTCGGCGCAGTGGGCCTGCTCTGGCTGATCACCCTGCTCAATCTGCGCGGCGCACGCACGGCGGGCGATTTTCAGGTGGTGACCACGCTCATCAAGCTCGTGCCAATGGCGGCGATCATCCTTTTGCTCGCGCAATTGGGCGTAGGGGGCGATCTCGCGCTCAACACGCACCCGCACGCACCCTTCGCTCTGGCCCAGCTGGCCCCCGCAGTGACGATGGCGTTCTTCGCGATGGTGGGCTTCGAATGCGCCGGCATCTGCGCCGAGCGCGTGCAAAACCCCGGCCGCAATGTCACCCGCGCAACGCTCACCGGCGTGGGCGTGACCGGCCTGCTCTATCTGATTGCCTGCTCGGGCATCATATTCGCCATGCCGCAGGACGTACTCGCGGGCGCCAACGCACCAGTCGCACTCTTCGTCGAGACCTTCTGGGGCCGCTGGGCCGGGCTCGCAGTCGCGGGCTTCGCATCGGTCGCGGCAATCGGCGCGCTCAATGGGTGGGTGCTTCTCCAGGGCGAGGTCCCGCTCACCATGGCCCGCGCCGGCGTGATCCCCGCGTCGATCGGCCGCACCAGCAAGCGCGACGTACCCGTGGGTGCACTGCTCGCCTCCACTATGCTCGCCAGCGTGCTGATCCTCAGCACCATCTCGCGCGATACCTCGGCGATCTACGACTTCATGCTCCGCGTCACGACGGCGGCGACCTTGTGGTTCTACGCCGGCACCTGCCTCTCCGCACTCGCCATCGGCGTGGCTCGGCCCGCAGCGGCGCTAGGGCTAATCTTCGCGCTGTGGGCGATCTGGGGCGCAGGCTATGAAGCAATCGGCCTCAGCCTGCTCCTGATGGCAACGGCGATCCCGCTCTATCTAATGCGTGGTTCAGGCGAACAGGCGCCCGAACAGCCCACGGTCGCGTAAAATCTCCCGCGCGGCATTGTGCCCCGGCGCGCCGGTAACCCCGCCGCCGGGATGCGTCCCCGCGCCACACATATAAAGCCCGCTGATCGGCCCGCGATAATCGCCATGGCCCAGCACAGGCCGCGCCGCCCAGAGCTGATCGAGCGACATGTGCCCGTGCATGATATCGCCCCCGACCAGCCCGAACTTGCGCTCCAGATCGAGCGGCGAATGAATCTGCCGCGCGATTACCGAAGCCCGGAAGTTAGGCGCATGTTTGGTGACGGTATCGATGATCCGGTCAGCGGCGGCCTCGCGATGCGTGTCCCAGTCATAGTCCGGCGCGAATTGCTGGCAGAACAATGCCGCGACATGCTGTCCCGGAGGCGCCAGGCTGTCGTCCATCGTGCTCGGGATCGTCATCTCGACAATCGGCTCGTCGGACATGCCGTTCGCCTTCGCGCTCGTATACGCCCGGTCCATATAATCGAGCGTCGGGCAGATCATGATGCCCGCCGTGTGATGCTCGCCCGTGCCCGGCAGCACGGTGAAATCGGGTAGCTCGGACAAAGCCACGTTCATCCGGAACGTCCCCGAACCCGCTTTGTAATGGTCCATCCGCCGCGCGAAATCGGCGGGCATATCGCTGCGATCCACCAGTTGCCGATACAGCAATGCCGGCCCGACATTCGCCGCAACCACCTTGGCCGCGATCTCCTCGCCGCTCTCCAGCCGCACGCCCGCAACCTTGCCCCCGTCGACCAGCAGCTTCGCGACCGGCGCCTCCAGGCTGATCTCTACCCCCGCCTCGACGCACGTTTCGGCCATCAACTGCGTGATCGCCCCCATGCCGCCAATCGAGTGCCCCCACGCACCCTTCTTGCCGTTCACTTCGCCGAACACATGGTGGAGCAAAACATAGGCGCTGCCCGGTGTGTCGGGGCTGGCATAATTGCCGACCACCGCGTCGAAGCCGAACGCCGCCTTCACATAATCGTTCTCGAACCAGCTATCGAGGAAGTCGCGCGCGGACTTCACGAACAAGTCCATCGTGTCGCGCTGCGCCTCGATATGCATGCCCGCCAGCTTGCGCCCCTGCGTCGCCGCCGCCAGCAAAGCGCGGACGCCGCCTCCGGCATTGGGCGGCGTCTTCAGCGCCATATCGCGCAGCACTTCCGCCACGCGCTCCAATGCATCCTCATATTTCGGAAAGGCTTCGGCATCTTTCTTCGAAAACCGTGCGAACTCCGCGCGGGTGCGCTGACTGCCACCGCCCAGCTTCAGATAGCCGCCGTCATGCGGCAGGAAGTTGGAGATCTGCCGCTCCACCACGCGCCAGCCGCGTTCGTGGAGCTTCATGTCCGCAATCACCTTGGGCCGCAGCAAGCTGACCGTGTAGCTCGCGGTAGAGTTGCGGAAACCCGGCGCAAATTCCTCGGTCACCGCCGCACCGCCGACGACATGACGTCGCTCCAGCACGCGCACCTTCATCCCTGCGCGCGCCAGATAGAATGCGCAAACGAGCCCGTTATGCCCGCCGCCGATGATCAGGGCGTCATAGCGGCTGGTCACCGGACTTACTTCGCAACTTCTCTGAGGAGTGCACGGTAATAGACGATCGACGGGGCGATTTCGCTAAGCGGGGTGCGCTCGTTCAGCCCGTGCGCAAAGCCGTCCGATGACTTCATGAAGATCGGGCTCACCCCATAGCTCGGTATGCCGCGCGCGCGGAACCACATGGAGTCGCTCGCCCCCGAAGACATTGCCGGCACGATCGGCACGCCGGGGAAGCGGGCGTGGATCAGCCTGGTGATCAGCTTCATCAGATCCGGCCGCAGCGGCGATGCGGGGCTCGCCACCGTGCCGCTATCCAGTTCCTTGATCTGCAATTCCGGATCGCCAACCACCTGGGTCAGCGTCTCCAGCACCATCTTGGTGCTGGTACCCGGAAAGATCCGGCAATTGACGTTGGCGGTGGCGCGCTGGGGCAGCGCGTTGGTGGCATGGCCCGCTTGCACGGTGGTGGCCACACAGGTCGTGCCCGTCTGGCCGATCAGCCCCGGATACGAGCGCAGATAGGCCAGCGCCTGGGGGTCGTCCTTGTTGGCGAGGAAGCGGCGCGTCGCCTCCGCCATCGGCGCATCGGCAGTCGCGAGGCCGGCTTCGAAGCCCGCGCGCGTGATTTCGTTGATCTCGGCGGGGAATTGATAGCTGGCAATCTTGCCCAGCGCGCGCGACAGCGAATAGATCGCATTGGTCTTGCCCGGCGCGCTCGAATGGCCGCCGGCATTGGTGAAGGTCAGCTCGTAATCGGCATAGGTCTTCTCGGCGCCCTGGATGCCGAAAATCACCGCCTTGCCCGCTTCGTCGACTTCGCCGCCGCCGCCATCCACGTTGAGCAGCATCTCGGCGTCATGAAACTCCGCCGCCATTTTCTGCGTCGTCTTCATCGACGTTTCTTCGTCGCCCGAAGCCAGCAGCACAATCTCGCGCCCCGGCTTGAAGCCCTCGCGCTTGAGCTGGATCAACGTCGCGATCACGGTCGACAGATCATATTTCATGTCGCTGGCGCCGCGGCCCCAGATATAGCCATTCTCGATAACGGGCGTGAACGGATCCCGCGTCCAATCGGCGGGCTTGGCCTCCACCACGTCCATATGCGCGGAGATATAGATCGGCTTCTTCGCGGCCGCGGTGCCGCGATAGCGCACGATCATATAGGCGGTGTCGTCGGACTTCTCGACGCGCACATCCGCATCGGCAAAGCCGCCCGCGACCAATTGCCCCTTCAGGTAGGTCGCATAATCGAACGTCTGGTTGCCCTCGCCCGCCACCGTGCGGAACGCGATGCCGCGCTTGAGCATCTCCAGCGCCTGATCCTCGGCCTGCTTGTTCGTCTGCGCATGTGCGGCAGGAGCGGCGGCAAGCGCCAGAGCGAGGAAAGCCGCGGCGTAGCGCATGAACAGGCTCCGATCAGGGGATGGAGCGGGTGAAGGGAATCGAACCCTCGTCACTTGCTTGGGAAGCAAAAGCTCTACCATTGAGCTACACCCGC
>JAZKJE010000065.1:23657-40215 GCA_040384525.1 Pseudomonadota bacterium | reverse complement strand
ATGTATGCCGCCCGCCAGTTCGTAAACCACGGCCATGTGCGCATCAACGGCAACAAAGCCAATATCGCCAGCATGCTGGTGAATGAAGGTGACGTAGTGGAAGTCCGCGAAAAATCCAAGCAGCTCACCGTTGTTCTGGAAATGATCCAGAACCCGGAACGCAGCGTGCCGGATTACATCGAATTCGACACCAAGGAACTCAAGGCGAAATTCGTGCGCGCCCCCAAGCTCGCCGAAGTGCCGTATCCGACCGTGATGCAGCCCAAGCCCACCGCGACGAGCCTGGCCGGGGTGGATTTCACCAAGCCGGTCAGCGCCTTTGGCACCGAGCCCTATTGGCTGCTCGAAATGATGCCTGAGAAGATCCAGTTCGAGGATTACAGCGTAGAAGATGGCGTGAAGACCGTCTGGCCTGCCGCGATGCCCAAGGTGACGGGCAATGTCGCGGTGATCGAGACCAAGACGCCGAAGGGCGAGGCAGTGACGATCACGCTGACTGGCGAAAGCTGCCTGGAGGTGGGCGAGGAAGGCAATACCCTGCCGCTCAAGGCGATGGTGAAGATCGGCGAGCGGATCGTGATGGGATGCGCCGGGCAGAAGCTAAAAGGCGCTGCGGGCGCGGAGGCGGATAACGCGATTTCGTCGAGCGCGGACAATGCCGGGATTTAGAGGAACGCGCTGAGCGCCTGCCAAGCAGGCAGCTTGGCGGCGAGGCCGACGGTGTGGAGCGGGCTGCTCGAAGGGAGCGCGACGATCTCGTAACGCTCCGCCACTGTTCCCAGCTGCTTTACGCCCTGCTTGTGTGCGGTGGCGCCGTTGAACGCGATGGCGCGAAGATCGGGGAGGGTGTCGGCGAGGGCGGCAACGTCGTGCCCCTCTATATCGCGGATCGCCGCGTCGGTGCTGCCGGGGCGCGTGGCGCTGGCGACGACATCCCAAAGGCCGATATGCGCATCGAGCAAAGCGGCGAGGCGCGCTTCATAGGGCAGGGCGGCAAGGTCGCGGCCGGCGGCGGGCGAGATGAGCTGCCAGAACTGGTTTTGCGGGTGCGCATAATAGCGTTGCTCGGCGAGCGAGCGTTCGCCCGGGAGCGAGCCGAGGACCAAAAGGCGGACGCGGGCATCCACGACGGGCGGAAAGCTGTGCTTGCGCGGTTCCATGCTGCTGCGATAGCCTGACGTCATGGCCGCTACCATCACCACCTATCGCGAATTTTGGCTCTTTTATCTGCGCGAGCATTCGAAGCCGCAGACGCGGGCGCTGCATTATATCGGCACTGTGCTCAGCCTGTGGTTCCTGCTGATCGCGGCGGGCACCGGTGGCTGGTGGTGGCTGCTGGTGCCGCTGGCCGGCTATGGCTTTGCCTGGGCGGCGCATTTCGGGGTGGAGAAGAACCGTCCGGCGACCTTCACCTATCCGCTCTGGTCGCTGCTATCCGATTACCGGATGTTTTTCCTGTGGCTGTTCGATCGGCTGGGGCCGCATCTGAAGCGGGCCGGGGTGGTCGCATAGTTTCACTTGCTTGCCCCGCGCGGCAATGCGCCCCTATCTAGCGGTATGCATACGACACCCGACACGCTGGCGCTGATTGGCAACACCCCGCTGGTTCGCCTGAAAGGGCCGAGCGAAGCGACTGGCTGCGAGATTTACGGCAAGTGCGAGTTCGCCAATCCGGGCGCATCCGTGAAGGATCGCGCTGCACTGTATATTGTCGAGGATGCCGAGGCGCGGGGGCTGATCGAGCCGGGTGGTACGATCGTTGAGGGGACCGCGGGCAATACCGGCATTGGCCTCGCGCTGGTCGCCAATGCCAAGGGCTATAAGACGATCATCGTGATGCCCGAGACGCAATCGCGCGAGAAGATGGATACGCTGCGGGCGCTGGGCGCCGAGCTCGTTCTGGTGCCTGCCGCGCCTTATTCAAACCCCGGCCATTTCGTGCACACCTCAAGGCGGATAGCCGAGGAGACGCCCAACGCCGTGTGGGCGAACCAGTTCGACAATATCGCCAATCGCAAGGCGCACATCCTGGGCACCGCCGAGGAGATCTGGGAGCAGATGGAGGGCCGGATTGACGGCTTCACCTGCTCGGCGGGCACCGGCGGCACGATTGCGGGCGTGGGGCTGGGGCTGAAAGCCAAGGACGAGAATATCTGCATCGCACTGAGCGATCCGCATGGCGCGGCGCTATACGAATTCTACGCATGCGGCGAATTGCGCGCGGAGGGTTCTTCGGTCGCGGAAGGGATCGGGCAGGGGCGGATTACCGCCAATCTCGAAGGCGCGCCGATCGACACGCAATTCCGAATCCCGGATGCCGAGGGAATGGAATGGGTCACCCGGCTTCTCAGCGAAGAAGGGCTGTGCCTGGGGCTTTCTTCGGGGATCAATGTGGCCGGCGCAGTGCGGCTGGCGCAGCAATTGGGGCCGGGCAAGCGCATCGCAACCATCCTGTGCGATACCGGATTTCGTTACCTTTCAACGCTCTACAATAAAGAGTGGCTAGAGGCTAAAGGACTGGCCGTCCCGGAATGGCTCGCGACGAACTGAGCGCTGCGCTCGACAAGCGGACGTTAACGCGTTACATTTATGCCACAGGTATGAAGTCGGGATCTCATCAGGAATCTGCGCAGACGATGCAGCGTGTCCGGGTCGGAATGACCGGATTGCTGATCGTGCTGGTGTTGATCGGGCTGGCCAGCGCGATCTTCTCTTCGGCAAACCGGGACGTGCCGGTGGCCGCCATCGGTGCATCCAACGCATCCGTCGTTGCCAACATGACGGATCCCGGCGGTGCGAACACCACAGTCGAGAAGGGCAAGGACGAGCCGCTCGCGGAAATGGGCGTGACTCCAAGCACGGGCGCGACCGAGGCAGTGGATGCTGCGAAGATCGCACGCCAGCAGGAAGCCGCGCGGCAGGCGCAGCAGCGCTAGGACTGGCCGCTCCGCTTATGCTGCGCCGGGAGCCGCTAAGCTACAAACCCATGCATTTTAGCGGCGACTCGCAGGATTTCTGCGTTTTTCCGAAGCTTTGCTGGGATGTGCTGACTCTGGCCGGCTGCTAGAGTGCGTTAACGATAAATCGGGGAATTGCCGCAACTTGCGCCGTATTTGCGGTCGGAAGCGGGATTTGGCCGTGTATCGGGAATACCACGTAGCGCAGTCACGCGAACGAAGGGTGCACGAAAACAACACAAGAACAAACACTGATTTTATAGAAAACATTGCCATAAATTGACGAAAAGTGGGGGGTTTTCCCGTGAAATCCCCGTTTCACCCATTGTATCCCCAAGCAGAAGTGGTAAACCACAATGCTTAAGAGGGGGCACACCCTAGCACCGTCAGGGAACGCGCCGGAGGACAGCTGAAAAGACTGCTTCCGGAGACGGAGGTGCTGTGCCCGTTTCGGGGTTTAGGCATTGGCGATCAGGGAGCTCTTTGAGGGATTTGCGCTTCAGGCGGTCGACCAGAAGGGTCGAGTCGCCATCCCCGCAGACCTGCGCGCCGCCGCCGAACGCAATTCCGACATCCGCCAGATCGTCATCGGCGCACATCCTTTCGATCCCTGCCTCTCGGCGCACGACCTGAGCTGGTCGCGCGAGAAATATGATCGCATCGACAATCCCGAACTCGTCCCCGGCGATGCCGGCCAGCAGGCCGATGCCCGCGCCAAGCGCCGCGCGTTCGGCCTGGTCGAGAAAGCCCCGTTCGATGACAGCGGCCGCTTTGTGATCCCGCCTTTCTTCAAGAAGAAGGCCGGCATCGATAAGTGGGCGCTGTTTTATGGTTCGGGCGAAAGCTTCGAAATCTGGTCGCCCGAAAAGCTGATGGCGACGCCGGACATCGATCCTGCGCTTCGCGAAGTCTGCGAATATCTGTGTGAGACCAAGGGGGTGAAGCTGTGAGCTCGCCCACCCAGCCGCACATCCCTGTACTGCTCGACGAAGTTGTCGACGCGCTCGCCATTGTGCCCGGCGAGCGTCACGTCGACGCGACTTTCGGTGCGGGCGGTTACACCAACCTGATCCTCGAGCGGGGTGCCGAGGTGGCCGCTTTCGATCGTGACCCCCGTGCGATCGAGAGCGGCCAAACCATATTTGCTGCCGCGAATGGCCGCCTGATCCTGATCGAAGCGCCGTTCAGCCAGATGGAGAGCGAACTCGCCAGCCGCGATCTCGTGCCCGTCGATGGCGTGACGATGGATATCGGCGTTTCGTCGATGCAGCTTGACCAGGCCGAGCGCGGCTTTTCGTTTCAGCAGGACGGTCCGCTCGATATGCGGATGTCGGCGGAAGGCCTGACTGCGGCGGAGTGGCTGAACGAAGCCGATGAAAGCGACATCGCGGATGTGCTTTATAATTACGGGGACGAGCCGCGCTCGCGCCGGGTGGCCCGCGCCATCGTATCCGCAAGACCCCTTACGCGCACTTCCGAACTCGCAAACGTGGTTAGGAAGGCGTTAGGACATAAGGCGCACGACAAGAAGGACCCGGCAACGAGGACCTTCCAGGCTGTGCGCATTTTTATCAACCGTGAGTTGGACGAGCTGGCCGAAGGGCTGGCGGCGGCGGAGCGCGTGCTCAAGCCCGGTGGCCGGCTGGCGGTGGTGACGTTCCACAGTCTCGAGGATCGTCTGGTCAAGCGCTTCCTGCGCGAGCGCAGTGGCAGCGAGCCTTCGGGTTCGCGGCACCTGCCCGCAAAGGTCGCAAAAGTCGCACCCAGTTTCGAGACCCCCGCCAAGGCGATCCGCCCGGGCGAGGAAGAGATCGCGCGTAATCCCCGCGCCCGTTCGGCGACTCTCCGCGTAGCGCGGCGGACGTCGGCTGCGGCGTGGGCGAGTGAGGGAGTAAACTGATGGCAGTTCAGGGGTTTAAGGGGCTTGGATGGTTCCTGTGCGGCGTGATCGTGGCGCCTGCCTGCTATATGGTGAATTCGTACGGCGCGACCGAGCGCGGCAAGCTTCAGGCTGTGAAGGGTGCGATCATCCAGGCGCAGAAGGATATTCGCGGGCTGGAGACCGAATTCGATACGCGCGCAAATCTGGCGCAGCTTCAGCGCTGGAACGGCGATGTGCTGGCTATGGCCGCGCCGGCGCCGCAGCAATATCTGGCTAGCGAGGATGCGCTCGCCGATCTCGATCGCCCCGCCGAAGTGCAGATGGCGTCATTGGTGGTTCCGGCCGGCGCGCGTGTTGAACCTGCTCCCGCAGTGGTGATGACAGCGGCGGCGGAGCCGGTGCATAGCCCGGGCAAGGAAAAGAGCGCTGCGCAGCAAGATAAAGAGTTGCGCAACCTGATGAAGAAGGCCGACAGGAACGTCGTGGCAATGGTCGACAAGAACATCCTGAGCGCATCGACGATGAGCGATCTGGAGCAACTGGCAGCGCGCGAGAAGAAGTCTCTGCGTTGATCGTAGTCGTCGCCCCGTCCGCGCGTGCGCGCGGTTCGGGCGGTGCCCGGCAGGCGCTTGTCGCCACTGCCCAAGTGCGGCTGATGATCCTGTCGCTATTATTCGGTTTCGGTTCGTTGCTGGTGATCGGCAAGCTGGCTTTGCTGGCAATATGGGCCGAGCCCGCCACTGCGCGCGATCTGGCCGCGACTCTGCTTCCGCCGCGTGGGGATATCGTCGATCGCAACGGCGCGCCGTTGGCCCGCTCGATCGATGCCTGGGCGATTGCGGTGCATCCCAATAGAGTGATCGGCGACAAAGGCGCGCTGGCGCAGGAACTCGCCCAACTGTTCCCCGAAAAGCCCGCCAGCAGCTATTATGCGCTGCTCAATTCGGGCGGGAACTTTGCGTGGCTCAAGCGCCGCGCGCTGCCGGAACAGGTCAATGCAGTCAACGCGCTGGGCGAGCCGGCAATCGCATTCCAGCGCGAGCCCGAGCGGCTCTATCCGCAGTCCGAAATGGCCGCGCATATCCTTGGCTATCTCGATGACAAGGGTCACGGCATCTCGGGAATCGAGAAGGTACTGGACGGGCAATTGATGGACCCGGCGCAGCGCGGCAAGCCGGCAGTGCTTTCGATCGATGCGCGCGTGCAGGCGGCGCTCGAAAACGAACTGGGCAACGCCATGACGGTGTTCCGGGCGCAAGGTGCGGCGGGCGTAATCCTGGACGTATCGACCGGCGAAGTGATGGCGATGGTTTCGCTGCCGAGCTTCAACCCCAACAAATTGGGCGGTATCCCGCCGCGCAACAACGTGACGCAGAGCGTTTACGAACTCGGCTCGACCTTCAAGCCAATCGCGGTTGCTGCTGCGATCGAGAGCGGCGTCATCACTTCGATGTCGCGCCGCTTCGATGCGACCGTGCCGCTCCAGGTCGGGCGCTTCAAGATCCGCGACGATCCCGGCGATGAGCAGTTCCGCTGGCTCAACATCCCCGAGACCCTGATCTATTCCTCGAACATCGCCACCGCGCGTATCGCCGACGAAATCGGTGCCGAGCGGCTGCAGCACATCTTCAAGCAATTGGGCTTTGGCGAGCGTCCTGCCATCGAACTGACCGACAAGGCGCGACCGCTCTGGCCGACTTTCTGGGCGCGGACCACGGTGATGACGACCGCGTACGGCCACGGCATCGCGGTCACGCCGCTGCATCTGGCGACGGCGTATGCAACGATGGTCAACGGCGGCATCCAGCGGCCCGCGACCTTGTTCAAGGTCGCGCCAGGCAAGGCTGTGCAGGGCACGCGTGTGCTGAGCGAGGCAACCAGCCACCGGATGCGCCAGTTGCTGCGCCTGATCGTGCTGAAGGGCACCGGGCGCCGAGGCGAGGCCAAGGGCTATCGGCTGGGCGGCAAGACCGGAACGGCCGAAGCGGCCTCGGGTGGTGGTTACGACAAGAGCAGGAACGTTTCCACGTTCGCGGTGGCTTTCCCCATCGACGCGCCGCGCTATGTGATGATCGCAATGCTCGATTCTCCAAAACCCAATGCCCAGACGCCGCGCACCACTGCGGCATGGACCGCAGCGCCGGTTGTTGCCCGTGTCATCGCCCGCACCGGCACGATCCTGGGCGTGGCGCCGGACGAAAAGCGCGACATCGATGTGAGCGACCTGCTGCCGCTGATCTGGAATGGCCCCGAACCAAAAAAGGGCGCCGAATGAAACTGGGGGCGCTGACGGGGGGCGCCGAAACCGCCAGCGTCACGGGGTTTGCGATCGACCATCGCAAGGTTGCTCCGGGTACGATCTTCGGCGCGTTTCAGGGCACGCAGGTAAATGGCGAGGATTTCATTTCCGCCGCGATCCAGGCTGGGGCGGTGGCAATTGTCGCTCGGCCCGAGGTTGTGGTCGAAGGTGCGCTGCACATTGCGGACGCGAATCCGCGCGAAGTGTTTGCGGCGCTGGCTGCGAAGTTCTTCGCGCCGTTTCCCGGAATCAACGTCGCGGTGACGGGGACCAACGGCAAGACTTCGACTGTCGAGATGACGCGGCAGCTTTGGCGGATGGCGGGCAATCATGCGGCATCCATCGGTACGCTGGGCGTTACGACTTCGGATGAGAGCGTTTCGACCGGGCTGACCACGCCGGATGTAGTGACGTTCCTCTCCAACGTTGCCGGGCTGGCACGCGAAGGCGTGACGCATGTGGCGTTCGAGGCCTCTTCTCACGGGCTTTCGCAGTCCCGGACTGAAGGCCTGCCGGTGAGGGCGGCAGCGTTCACGAACCTCAGCCGCGATCATCTCGATTATCATGGCGACATGGCCGCATATTTCCACGCCAAGCTGCGGCTGTTCGCCGATGTGCTGGCGGCAGATGGCACGGCAGTGGTCTGGGCCGACGATCCCAATTCGCCGCGGGTCGAGGAACTGGCGCAGGCGCGGGGCAACAAGCTGATCACCGTTGGCGAGCATGGCGAGACGCTGCGGCTGGTTGGGCGCGATCCGAGCCTGTTGGGCCAAAAGCTGACGATTGAGGCGGGTGGCACGACCTACGAAGTGATGCTGCCGCTGATCGGCGCGTATCAGGCTGCCAATGCGCTGACTGCGGCGGGGCTGGTGATCGCAACCGGCGGCGATGTGGCGGCGACCATCGCCAATCTCGCGCGGCTTCAGCCGGTGCGCGGGCGGCTGGAACGAGCGGTGATCACGCAGAGCGGTGCGCCGGTTTATGTCGATTACGCACACACGCCGGATGCGCTGGAGGCGGCGATTGCTGCGCTCAAGCCGCATACCACGGGCAGATTGATCCTGATGTTCGGCGCGGGCGGTGACCGCGATACAGGCAAGCGCGAGCCGATGGGGCAGGCGGCGGCTGCGGGCGCCGATGTCGTGATCGTCAGCGACGACAATCCACGCTCCGAAGACCCAGCCGCGATCCGCGCCGAAGTGCTGAAGGGCGCGCCCGGCGCAATCGAGATTGGCGGGCGCCGCGAGGCGATTGCTGCCGCTGTCGGCATGGCAGAGGCGGGCGATATCGTGCTTCTGGCGGGCAAGGGGCATGAGCAGGGCCAGATCGTCGGCGACCGCGTGCTGCCGTTCGACGACGTATCTGTCGCGCGGGAGTGCGCGGCGTGAGGTTGTGGACATCTGCGGAGATCGCGACCGCTACCGGCGGCAAGGCGAGCGAGGATTTTGAAGTTTCGGGAGTCACGTTCGACTCCCGCGAGGTCGGCCCTGGCGACCTGTTCCTGGCACTGAAGGGAGAGGCCAGCGATGGCCACCTTTTCCTGGACCAGGCATTTGGCCAAGGGGCTGCGGGTGCGGTGGTTCACTCCCATCAACCATCGCACCCGCACGTATTGGTGGCAGACACGACTGCCGCTCTCGATGCGCTGGGCAAGGCTTCGCGCGCGCGCAGTTCGGCCAAGGTGGTCGGCGTCACCGGTTCGGCGGGCAAGACCGGCACCAAGGAGGCGCTGTTTGCGGCGCTCGACCGGATCGAGCCGGGCTACGCCCATCGTTCGGTGAAGAGCTACAACAACCATGTCGGCGTGCCGCTGAGCCTGTCGCGCATGCCCGCGACTGCGCGGTTTGGCGTGTTCGAGATGGGGATGAACCATGCCGGCGAACTGGCGGCGCTGACCAAATTGGTGCGGCCGCACGTGGCGCTCGTCACCACGATTGCGCCGGCCCATATGGGGTTCTTCAAGGACGAGAGCGCGATTGCCGACGCCAAGGGTGAGATTTTCGCGGGCCTTGAGCCGGGCGGCACGGCGATCATTCCCTATGACAGCCCGCATCGCGACCGCCTGACCGCAGCGGCCAAGCCTTATGCGGCGCAGATCGTGACCTTCGGGCTGGGCAAGGGCGCAGACGTCCATGTGCTGGAATCGATGCGCGCGCGGGCAGGGGGCACGTTCATCACCGCCAAGGTGCGCGACCGCGAACTGAGCTTCACGCTGTCGCAGCCGGGCGAGCATTGGATTTCCAACGCGATGGCGATCCTTGCGGCCGTGCAGGCAGTCGATGGTGATCTCGAACTGGCGGGCCTGGCGCTCGCGGAACTCGGCGGGCTTACCGGGCGCGGTGCGCGGATCATGGTGGCTGCCGGAAGCGGCGAAGCTTTGCTGATCGACGAGAGCTACAACGCCAATCCCGCATCGATGCGCGCCACGCTTCAGGTGCTGGCGCATGAGGCCGGCCGCAAGATCGCAGTTCTCGGCGAAATGCGCGAGCTTGGCGAGCACTCCGATGCGTTTCACGCCGAACTCTCGGGCCCGATCGAAGCCGCCGCAGTGGATTATGCAATCCTGGTCGGCGAAGCGATGACACCACTGGCCGAAGCGCTTGAGGGGCGTATAGATTTCGTCCATGTGCCCGATGCGACGACGGCGCGCGCACGGCTGGAGGCAGTGCTTGCCCCCGGCGACGCGGTTCTCGTCAAGGGTTCGAACGGCGTGCGGCTGTCGGGAATTGTCGCGGCGCTGACGGAAAGGGCACCTGCCTGATGCTGTATATCATTGCAGAATGGCTGGGCTTTCCGGGCATTTTCAATCTCTTCCGCTACCTCTCCTTCCGCTCCGGCGGCGCGGTGGCGACTGCTTTGCTGATCGGCCTGATCATCGGACCCCGTTTCATTGGCTGGTTGCGCGTACGCCAGGGCAAGGGGCAGCCGATCCGCGACGATGGCCCCCAGAGCCACCTTGCCAAGCGTGGCACGCCTACGATGGGCGGGCTGATGATCCTGACCAGCCTGATGCTCTCGGTCTTCCTGTGGATGGACCTGAAGAACCCCTATGTCTGGGCCTGCATGTTCGTAACCTTCGGGTTCGGGATGATCGGTTTTCTCGACGATTACGACAAGGTGCGCAAAGCGAGCACCAAGGGCGTATCGAGCAAGGCGCGCTTGCTGGGCGAGTTCGTGATCGCGGGCATCGCCAGCTGGATCATCATCTCGCAGAGCGACACGCACCTCTATATCCCGTTCCTGAGCATCCGCCCCGATCTCGGCTATTTCTACATCCCCTTCGCCGCCTTCACGATCGTGGCGTTCGGCAATGCAGTGAATTTGACCGACGGGCTCGATGGCTTGGCGACAATGCCGGTGGTGATCGCCAGCATGGCGTTCATGCTGATCGTCTATCTGGCGGGTAACAAGATCTACGCGACCTATCTGGGCATTCCGCACATTCCCGGCGCGGGCGATCTGGCGATCTTCTGCGGCGCGATCATCGGCGCGGGGCTGGCGTTCCTGTGGTTCAATGCGCCGCCCGCTGCGGTGTTCATGGGCGATACCGGCTCGCTGGCGCTTGGCGGCGCGCTCGGTGCGATTGCCGTGACGGCGCATCACGAACTGGTGCTCGGCATCGTCGGTGGCCTGTTCGTGATGGAGGCGCTGAGCGTCATCATCCAGGTTTTCTTCTTCAAGCGCACCGGCAAACGCGTATTCAAGATGGCGCCGATCCATCACCATTTCGAGCAGCTCGGCTGGTCCGAGCCCACCGTCGTGATCCGTTTCTGGATCATCGCGTTCGTGCTGGCGCTGGCGGGGCTCGCGACGCTGAAGCTCCGGTGATTTATACCCGGGCCTGGCGCGGCAAACGCTACGCAGTGCTGGGGCTTGCGCGGTCCGGGCTGGCGACAATTAACGCGCTGATCGCAGGCGGTGCACATGTCACAGCTTGGGACTCGGATGCAGAGCGGGTGCAGGCGTTGCGTTCGCGATATCAGGTCGAAGGCGATCCGGCGAATACCTGGACGATCTCTTTGGAGACGTCCGGCTCGATCGATTTCGCCGATCCTCTCGAAATGGACCTAACCGGCTTTGACGGGATCGTCGTGTCGCCGGGGGTACCGCTCAACACGCACCCGATTCGCGCGCACGCCGCAACCGCACATGTGCCGATTATCGGTGACGTCGAGCTGTTCGCCGAAGCCCGTGCCGATCTGCCACCGCATAAGGTTGTCGGGATCACCGGCACCAACGGCAAATCGACCACCACCGCGCTGATCGATCACATTTGCCGCACCGTCGGGCTGCCTTCGCTGGCGGGCGGCAATATCGGGCTGCCGATCCTGTCGCACGATCCGTTGGCGCCAAATGACACGGGGGCTGGCGTCTATGTTCTCGAACTGTCGAGCTACCAGATCGACCTTACCTTCAGCCTCGACTGCGACGTGGCGGTGCTGCTCAACCTCACCCCCGATCATCTCGATCGCTATGACGGTTTCGAAGGCTATGCCGCGTCCAAGGCGCGGTTGTTCGCGATGCAATCGCCCGAGCATGCCGCAGTGATCGGCATCGGCGATGCGCCCAGCGCGGCCATTGCGCGCAGCCTTTCGAAGCGCGGCGAGCATCTTACCAAGATCGCGCCGGGTTTCTGCATGGATCAGTCGCGCTGGCCTGCGCTTCAGGGGCCGCACAATGCCCAGAATGCGCTGGCGGCGATCTCGGCCTGCGAGGCGCTCGGGATCGACAATGCCAGCATCGACAAGGGGCTGGAGACTTTCCCTGGCCTGCCGCACCGGATGGAACGGGTCGCCACGAAGAACGGCGTGCTGTTCGTCAACGATAGCAAGGCGACCAACGCGGACTCTACCGCACCCGCGCTCTCGGCCTATCCGCGCATTCACTGGATCCTTGGCGGCAAGGCCAAGACCAACGACCTCGATGCGTGCCGTCCGGGATTTCCCCATGTTGCCCGCGCCTACACCATCGGCGAGGCGGGAAGCATGTTCGCAGAATTGCTCGCCCCCGATTTGCCCGTTGAGGAATGCGGTACGCTCGAAGCAGCAGTGAAGTCTGCGGCAGCGAACGCGCAGCCGGGCGATACGGTTTTGCTCTCACCGGCCTGTGCGTCGTTCGACCAGTTCAGGGATTACGAAGCGCGCGGACAGGCGTTTCGCGATGCCGTGGCGGCGCTCACATGAGCGAGCCGGAGAAAGAAGCCCTTGAGCCCCGCACGCGGATGAGCAAGCAGCTCGGGCGCGCCAGCCAGAGCCGCGCGGGCATGTGGTTCTGGGAAGTCGATCGCGTGCTGATGCTGCTCGCGTTCCTGTTGATCGCCATCGGGCTGGTGGCGGTCGCTGCCGCTTCGCCTGCCACTGCGCGGCGCTATTCGGATGCGACGCACATCATGCCGGCGATGCATTATTTCTGGCGGCAGGCGGTTTGGGTGTGCGTGTCAGTGCCGGTGCTGATCGCCGTATCGATGCTGCCGATCACGCTGGCGCGGCGGCTGTCGCTGGTGGGGACGGGCATCTGCATCCTGATGCTGATGGCGCTGCCCTTTATCGGCGCAGAGGTGAACGGGGCGAGGCGCTGGATTAATCTGGGCGTCTCCGATCTGCAGCCCTCCGAGTTTCTCAAACCGCTCTTCATCGTCTCGACTGCGTGGATATTGTCGTTCCGCGCCAAGGATCCGCAGCTTCCGGTGATGGTGATTACCGGCGGCCTCGTCGCGCTGATCGCAGTGCTGCTGATGATCCAGCCCGATTTCGGCCAGACCATCATCTTTGCCAGCGTCTGGATGATCCTGCTGATGATCGCCGGCATTTCGCCGATGGCTATCGGCGCGCTGGGCGGCACGGCGATCCTGGGCGTGGTCGCGGCCTATTTGTTTTACGGAAACGCGCGCAATCGCATCGACCATTTCCTGTTCCCGACCAAGGAGGCCGCGCTTTCCGATCGCTATCAGATCGAAATGGCGCACAACACGCTGACTGCGGGTGGACTGACCGGCACCGGGCCGGGCAGCGGCACGGTGAAGTTCCGGCTGCCTGAGGCGCATACCGATTATATCTTCTCGGTGATCGGTGAGGAATTCGGCCTGATCGCCTGCGCGGTGATTGCGATCCTCTATCTCGCCATCGTGATCCGCGTGTTCATGAAGCTGCTCGATGAAGAAGATGCGTTCCGTTTGCTCGCAGGCGCCGGTCTCGCCGCGCAGTTCGGCGTGCAGGCGCTGATCAACATGGCGGTGAACACCGGCATTGCCCCGTCCAAGGGCATGACGCTGCCCTTCATTTCCTATGGCGGATCGTCGATGATCGCATTGTCGATCGGCTTTGGGTTGCTTCTCGCCTTTACGCGCCGAAATCCGTATCTGAAGCGCTCTCCCTATACGGGCCGCTGGAGCACTACATGACGAATACCCGCAGCTACGTCCTCGCCGCCGGCGGCACGGGCGGGCACATGGTCCCCGCAGCTGCACTCGCCGCCGAGCTGATTTCGCGCGGGCATCATGTCGCGTTGATCAGCGACGATCGCGGCGTGCGCTTTCCGGGGCTGTTCGAGGATATCGAGACGCACGTGCTTCCCGCAGGCCGGATGGGCGGCGGGCCGCTTGGCTATATTCGCGCCGGTGCCAAGATCATGGCGGGCCGCTCGATGGCGCGGCGGCTGTACAAGGATTTGCGCCCATCGGCGGTGATCGGCTTTGGCGGCTATCCCGCTTTGCCTTCGGTGCTCGCGGCGTTCCGCAATGGCATCCCCACGGTGATCCATGAGCAGAATGCCGTGCTGGGGCGGGTCAACCGCTTCGTTGCGGGCAAGGTGGATGCGATTGCGACCTCCTATGAGGATGTCGAGCGGATGAAGCCGGCGTGGAAGGGCAAGACGCATCTGGTGGGCAATCCGGTGCGCGAAGCCGTGCTCAATCTGCGCAACCGGCCGTATCCGATGCTCGACGAGGATGGCATTTTCCGCGTGCTGGTGACGGGCGGGAGCCAGGGCGCTTCGATCCTTAGCCAGGTGGTCCCCGATGGGCTGGCGCTGCTGCCGGTGCATTTCCGCCGCCGTCTGCAAGTGACGCATCAGGCGCGCGTCGAGGACATCGAACTGGTCCGCGCCAAATATCGTGCGCACGACATTCCGGCGGACATCGCCACCTATCTGCCCGACATGCCCGAGCAACTGGCATGGGCGCACATCGTGATCGCGCGGGCAGGGGCCTCGACGATTGCAGAGCTCACCGCAGCGGGGCGGCCGGCGATCCTGGTGCCGCTGCCCAGCGCTACCGACGATCACCAGACCGTGAACGCACGAGAGATCACCGCAGCAGGCGGCGCGCGGACGATTGCGCAGCGCTCTTTCACTGCGACTGAGCTTGCCAAGCAGATACAGAAGCTCGGCCTGGATACGCAGGGGCTGGAGAATGCAGCGGCGCGCGCACGCAGCTGCGGACGTCCGCATGCCGCGCGTGACCTTGCCGATCTGGTCGAATCGATTCATGCGCCAACGGCACCGGTCGGCGTTCGCCGCGCGGCAATGAATACCGGAAGGACTGCGTACGCATGAGGGTTCTTGGCGCATGAAGGGTGTCGCAACCGACATTGGCACGATCCATTTCGTAGGGATTGGCGGCATCGGCATGTCGGGCATCGCCGAAGTGATGCACAATCTCGGCTATTCGGTGCAGGGCTCCGACGTGGCCGAGGGCTATGTCGTGCAGGGCTTGCGTGATCGCGGTATCAAGGTGACGATCGGGCACAATGCCGAGAATCTGGGCGATGCGGCAGTGGTGGTGACCTCCACCGCGATTGTGCGAACCAACCCGGAAGTCGAAGCAGCCTATGAGCGCCGCATCCCCGTGGTGCGCCGCGCCGAGATGCTGGCCGAACTGATGCGGCTGAAATCCACCGTCGCGGTTGCGGGGACGCATGGCAAGACGACGACAACTTCGATGGTAGCGGCATTGCTCGATGCCGGTGGCGTCGACCCGACCGTGATCAACGGCGGCATCATCAATCAATATGGCTCGAACGCGCGGCTTGGGGCCTCCGAATGGATGGTGATCGAAGCCGATGAGAGCGACGGCAGCTTCCTGCGATTGGACGGCACCATTGCGGTGGTGACCAATATCGATCCCGAGCATCTCGATCACTACGGCTCGTTCGAAAAGGCGAAGGACGCTTATGTCGAGTTCGTCGAGAATGTGCCTTTCTATGGCGCGGCCTTGCTGTGCCTCGATCATCCGGAAGTGCAGGCGATCATCCCGCGCGTTCGGGATCGCCGGATCGTGACCTATGGCTTCGCCGCCAGCGCCGATGTGCGCGGCGTGAACGTGACGCCGCATTCGGGGGGCAATCGCTTCGAGGCGATCATCCGTCAGCGTGACGGCAGCGTGCGCTCGATCGAGAATATCGAGTTGCCGATGCCGGGCCGCCACAATGTCCAGAACGCGCTGGCAGCGATCGGCGTGGCGCTGGAGCTGGGCATTCCCGACATCACGATCCAGAAGGGGTTCAGCCGCTTCGGGGGCGTCAAACGGCGCTTCACCAAGGTGGGCGAGACCAATGGCGTCACGATCATCGACGATTACGGCCACCATCCGGTAGAGATCCGCGCGGTGCTTTCCGCTGCACGCGAGAGCGCCGAGGGCCGGGTGATCGCCGTGATGCAGCCGCATCGCTTCACGCGCCTTGGCAATCTGATGGAAGATTTCGCGCAGGCGTTCAACGATGCCGACATGGTCTATGTGACCCCGGTCTATGCCGCGGGCGAATTGCCGCTGGAAGGCGTTTCGTCCGAAGTTTTGGTCGAGGGCGTAAAGCGGCGCGGGCATCGCGCGGTGCAGCATGCTGAGAGCGCCGAGCAATTGGCCAAGGCGCTGGCGCAGGTCGTGGAGCCGGGCGACATGGTCGTGTGCCTGGGTGCTGGCGACATCACCAAATGGGCGGCTGGCCTTGCGGAAGGCATTGAGGAAGCGCGTTGAACACGTGCTTCGCCCTTCCTCCGGTGCGCGGGCGATTGACGCACGGCGCGGCACTCGCGCCGCTCGTGTGGTTCAAGAGCGGCGGTGCTGCGGAATGGCTGTTCGAGCCGGCGGACGTCAAAGACCTTAGCGACTTTCTCTATGCGCTCGATCCCGCCGTGCCGGTGATGGGGCTGGGGTTGGGCTCCAACATGATCGTGCGCGATGGCGGCGTTGCGGGCGTGGTGGTTCGGCTGGGCAAGGCGTTCGCGAGCGTTGAGACCGATGGGCTGACGCTAAAGTGCGGCGGTGGCGCTTCGGGCATTCTCGTTTCGTCCAAAGCGCGCGACGCTGGCATTGCTGGCGTGGAATTTCTCCGTTCGATCCCCGGCACGGTCGGCGGGTTCGTGCGGATGAATGGCGGCGCGTATGGCCGCGAGACGCAGGACATCCTCGTGGCGTGCGACGTGGTG
>JAZKJE010000065.1:0-23647 GCA_040384525.1 Pseudomonadota bacterium | reverse complement strand
CTGCGCACGCTGACGCTTGGCGATCTCGGCTACACCTATCGCCATAGCGATCTGCCGAAGGGCGCAATCGTGCTCAGCGCTACCTTTCGCGGCGTGGCCGGCGATCCCGCAGTCATTCAGGCGGAGATGGACCGCATCGCCGCCGCGCGCGAGGAATCGCAGCCGTTGCGCTCCAAAACCGGCGGCTCGACCTTCAAGAACCCCGATGGTCACAAGGCCTGGGCGCTGATCGACGAAGCCGGTTGCCGCGGTTTGCGACGGGGCGATGCGCAGGTCAGCGAAAAACACTGCAATTTCCTGCTCAATCTGGGCAATGCTTCGTCCGCCGACATCGAAGCGCTGGGCGAGGAAGTCCGCGCCAAGGTGAAAGCGCAGTCGGGTGTGGAGCTGGAATGGGAAATCCAGCGGATAGGGGTCTCTGGTGAGTAAGTTGCACGTTGCGGTTTTGATGGGTGGCTGGTCAGCGGAGCGCGAGGTCTCGCTGATGTCCGGTGCTGGCATCGCAGAGGCGCTGGAGGGCCTTGGCCACACCGTCACGCGCATCGATATGGACCGCGATGTTGCTGCGAAGCTGGCTGCGGCCAAGCCCGATGTGGTCTTCAACGCACTGCACGGCACCCCCGGCGAAGACGGGACGGTGCAGGGCATGCTCGATCTGATGGGGCTGAAATACACCCATTCGGGGCTCGTCACCTCAGTGATCGCCATCGACAAGCAACTGACCAAGCAAGCTTTGGTCCCGCACGGCATCCCGATGCCCGGCGGTCGCATGGTGCGCACCACAGACCTGTACGAAGCCGATCCGCTGCCGCGGCCTTATGTGCTTAAGCCGGTGAACGAAGGTTCGTCGGTCGGCGTGGCTATCGTCACGGTCGAGGGCAATTACGGCAATCCGATCGCTGCCGGCGCGAAGGGCCCGTGGCAGGAGTTCGATGAATTGCTCGCCGAGCCGTTCATTCGTGGGCGCGAACTGACCACCGCGGTGCTGGGCGGGCAGGCGCTGGGCGTGACCGAGCTCAAGCCCAAGAGCGGCTTCTACGATTACGACAGCAAATATACCGACGGGCTGACCGAGCACATCTTCCCCGCGCAAATCCCCGATGAGATCACCGAAGCCTGCAAGCGGATCGCTCTGGAATCGCATCGCCTGCTCGGCTGCAAGGGCGCATCGCGTTCGGATTTCCGCTGGGATGACAATCAGGGCGTTGAGGGGCTGTTCCTGCTCGAGGTGAACACCCAGCCCGGCATGACTCCGCTCAGCCTTGTGCCCGAACAGGCGCGGCATCTTGGCATTTCGTATCCGCAGCTGGTGCAGATGATAGTGGACGAGGCGCTTGCCCAGGAATCGAACGGGTGAGCAGGGCACCGGTCAAGCGCGCGACTACGCGGCGCGGGGCCAAGCCCACGCGCAAGCCTTCGCGCAAGCAGAAGAAGCCGGGCCTGCTCGATCAGGCGGTGGCAGCTTTGCCGGTCAGCCAGGCGACGCTTACCCGGATCGCCACCTGGTCCATCGTCGGCCTCGCCGGGTTGGGTGCGATTGGCGTGGCGAGCTATTTCGGCATTCCGGGTGCGATCGGCACTGCCATGTCGGAAACGGTGGGCGAGGCGGGTTTCCGCGTCGATGAGATCCAGATCGACGGCCTGAAGCGTATGAACAAGATGGAGGTCTATTCGCAGGCGCTCGACCAGAGCAGCCGCGCAATGCCGTTGGTCGATCTGGAGGGCGTGCGGCAGCGCTTGCTCAAATATCCGTGGATCGAGGATGCGCGCGTATCGCGCCGCCTGCCCAATACGCTGCGCATCTATATCGTCGAGCGCGAGCCTGCTGCGATCTGGCAGAACCATGGCCAGCTGATGCTGATTGACGCTAAGGGTGTGCCGCTGGAGCCGGTGAAGCGCGAGGCGATGCCCGATCTGCCGCTGATCATCGGCGAAGGCGCCAATTCGCAGGAGCCCGCGCGCCGCGCGCTGCTCGATAACGCGCCCGCGCTCAAGCCGCTGGTCAAAGCCGCGAGCTGGATCGGCAATCGGCGCTGGGACATTATTTTCGACACTGGCGAACGGCTTCAATTGCCCGAGGGCGAGAAGGAATCGGCCGCAATACTCAAGAAATTCGCCGAACTGGACGGAACGCAAAGGCTGCTGGGGCGCGGCCATCTGGGCTTCGACATGCGCGATCCGGACAAGCTTGTGGTCCGGCGCCAAGGTACGGTAAATGCACCACAACCGGCCGCGTCGCCGGTTGAGTAATTCAGGGGAGTAAACGGGGCATGGCGAAGGTTGCACCGGAGGGGCTGATCACCGCACTCGACGTGGGCTCGTCGAAGGTATCCGCTTTGATCGCGCAGAAGACCGATGACGGCCAGTTGGTGGTGCTTGGCACCGGCCAGCGCGAGAGCCGTGGCGTCAAGCGCGGCTATGTGGCCGACATGGCCGCGACCGAACTCGCCATCCGCGAAGCGGTCGAGCAGGCCGAGCGCATCGCTGGCCAGAATATCGAAGATGTGTGGGTCAGCTTCTCGGCGGGCGGGCTGATCTCCGATATCGTCAAGCTGGAAGCCGATCTGGGCGGGCACCGGATCGAGCAATCGGATATCGACGAACTGCTGAAGGCCGGTCGCGACGCGATCGATCCGCAGGGCAAGATGGTGCTCCACGCGCAGCCGACGCGCTACACCGTAGATGGCCTTGCCGGCGTAAAGCGTCCGCTGGGGCTGCATGCGGATCGGCTGGGCGTCGATATTCATGTGGTGGCGACCGAAGGCTCGCCGGTGCGCAATCTCGATCTGTGCGTTCGTTCAGCGCATCTCGAAGTGCGCTCGATCATCGCGGCGCCGGTTGCGACGGGGCTTGCCTGCCTCACCGAGGAAGAGCGCGAGCTTGGCGTTGCTCTGGTCGAGATTGGCGCGGGCGTGACCAATGTCAGCGTCTTCGCAGGCGGCGTGCTTGCAGGTCTGGCCTCGATCCCGATGGGTTCGGCCGACATCACCGACGATATCGCATCCGCGTTCGGCACGCAGCGCAACTGGGCCGAGCGCACCAAATGCTTCCATGGCTCCGCGAACCTTAGCCCCCGCGACAATCACGAGATGATCGATGTTGTGCCCGCGACTGCCGAGGCAGGCGACGGCCCGCGTATCACCAAGGCGCAGCTCAACGCGATCATCCGCCAGCGGCTCGAGCGGCTGATGCTCGAAATCCAGAAGGAATTGCGCAAGCTGGGCTTCAACGATCCCGTCGGTCGCCAGATCGTGCTGACCGGCGGCGGTGCGGATCTGAAAGGTGTCGCGGATTATGCGCAGCAATCTTTGGGCAGCGCGGTTCGCGTTGGCCGTCCCAAGGGTCTGGTCGCGCTTCCCGAAGCCCATGGCGGGCCTGCTTTTGCGACGCTTGCGGGTCTCGCGCGCTTTGCGGCAGCCGATCCGATCGATCTCCGCAGCCTTGAGCCCGCACATCAGATGGTGACCAAGGCGAGCCCCGGTGCGCTGCTACAGCGCCTAATGGCGGCATTCCGTGCGAATTATTAGAGGAAAGCTGTCGATAACTCCGTCTTTCCTCTAGGCGGCCTTGTAGCGTTGGTGCAGAACGGGACCCACTAGATTTTGCGTCGGCCCGCGCCGGCGTGTGGGAGACCAGGCCGATGAGTATCGATTTCCTTCCGCCAGAGGTGGATGAGCTGACCCCGAAGATCACCGTGATCGGTGTGGGTGGCGCAGGCGGTAACGCCATTGCCAACATGATCCGGGCACAGGTGCAGGGCGTCGACTTCCTCGTCGCGAACACCGACGCGCAGGCGCTGAAGCAGTCCGCCGCCGGCAAGCGCATCCAGCTGGGCGCGAAGATTACGCAGGGTCTGGGCGCGGGCTCGCGACCCGAGATCGGTCGCGCAGCAGCCGAAGAGACCATCGAGGCCATTCAAAAGGCGCTTGAGGGCGCGCACATGCTGTTCATCGCAGGCGGCATGGGCGGCGGCACCGGCACCGGCGCGGCACCGGTCATCGCCAAGGCGGCGCGGGACATGGGCATCCTGACTGTGGGCGTCGTCACCAAGCCGTTCGCTTTCGAAGGCAAGCGCCGTGCGCAGAGCGCCGAGGCGGGCATCGAAGAACTGCAGAAATATGTCGATACGCTGATCGTCATCCCGAACCAGAATCTGTTCCTGATCGCCAACGCGAACACCACCTTCAAGGAAGCGTTCGAGCTTGCTGACGAAGTGCTGCAACAGGGCGTTCGCGGCATCACCGATCTGATGGTGATGCCCGGCCTGATCAATCTCGATTTCGCCGATATCCGCGCAGTGATGCAGGAAATGGGCAAGGCGATGATGGGCACGGGCGAAGCCGAAGGCGACGATCGCGCGCTGATCGCTGCACAAAAGGCAATCGCGAACCCGCTGCTCGACGGCGTTTCTATGAACGGCGCCAAGGGCGTGATCGTCTCGATCACCGGTGGCGAGGACATGCGCCTGCTCGAAGTCGACGAAGCTGCGAACCATATTCGCGAGCTGGTAGACGCCGATGCGAACATCATCTGGGGCTCGGCGTTCAATCCCGAGCTGGAAGGCAAGATCCGCGTCTCGGTCGTCGCGACCGGTATCGATGCTGACGCACAGCCGGCCGTTGCGCCGCGCGCAGCCGAGCAGCCGCGCGTCTTCTCCTTCTCAACCCCGCGCCGCACCGCTGCCGAACCGGCAGCCGCAGCACCCGAGCTCGAAGCACCGCAGCCCGGTTTCTCCGACACTTTCGAGCCGGAAGAGGCTGCGCTGACCCCGGAGCCCGCCGCCGAAGAAGCGCCGCGCGTTCCTGAGGCCTATGAGCCAGAGCCCGTCGCCGAAGCGTCTGCCAAGGATAGCTGGGTCGATGATGGCGCCGATGACGAACTCGTGCTCGGTTCTGAAGAAGCCCCCGAAGAGGCGCTCGAGCTTGATGCCCCCGTGGTTCAAGAGCCCACGCCGGAATTGGGCAGTGGCAGCGCGACGCGTCGCCGCTGGCTGACCGGTGGCGGCGGTGCCGACGATGAGGAACCTGCTCCCGAAGTAAAGCCCGCCAAAAAGGCCGGTGGAACCTTGTTTGAGCGCATGGCATCGGCATCGCGTGGCGGCTCGAAGTCGAGCGATGACGACGACAAGGATCCGCTGGATATTCCGCGTTTCCTGCGCAGCCAGAACAACCAATAGGCGTTCGTCGCCGCCGTGCCTCGTTTCGGCGAGCATGGCGGTGTCCCGTCATTGGCGGTTCAGCGGATGACGCGCAGTCTATGAAGCCATGATCCGGATTCGATTCCTTCGCTCGACGGCGCTGATATTGGCGCTCAGCGTAACCGCGCCTGCGTTCGCCCAAGAGGTGGTCGCTGTTCCCAATCCCGATGCCGATCGGCTCGCGGGGGAGGTTCGCCGTCTGGCGAGCGATCCCCGCGATACGCTGGCGTTGCTCGATGCCGGCGATCTGAGCGCGCGGCTGGGCGATACATCGGCGGCCATGGCGTTCTTCGCGCGCGCCGAGAAAATAGATCCTACCAACCCGCGCATTCTCTCCGGTCGCGCATCCACTTTGGTGCGGCTTGAGCGACCGGGCGAAGCGCTGCGGCTGTTCCAGGCAGCGGAAGCGCGGGGGCTCCGCGTGGGCCAATTCGCCAGCGATCGGGGCTGGGCCTATGATCTGCTGGGTGCCCCCGATCTCGCCCAGCGCGATTATCGCACGGCACTGGCCGTGTTCCGCGATGATGAGACGGTGCGCCGCTATGCGCTGTCGCTCGGGATCACCGGCGATGTGGCGCAGGCGATGCGCGAGCTTGATCCGCTCCTCCGCCGCAGCGACCGCGCATCGTGGCGCGCGCGTGCCTTCATCCTTGCGATGAACGGCGATCTGGCGGCTGCCGATCGGATCGCCGGCACGATGATGCCGGGCAATATGGGCCCGGCGCTCTCGCCCTTCTTCCGTCGTCTTGCGGGGCTTTCCCCCGCCGATCGCGCCTTTGCAGTGCATTTCGGCGAATTGTCGCCGACTCAGGCGCGGCTTGCGGACGCGCGGTTGGCGCCAGACGTGCCGCGCTGGTCGGCACAGCCCCAGCCGGTCGTGGTCGCCGCCGCGCTACCGCCTGTTGCTCAGGCCCAGCCGGAGCGCAAAGGTCGCGACCGTCGTTCGCGTCGCGAGCGTGAGCGGGACGAACGCGAAGCACTCGCAGCCGTTGCGCGCCGCCCGGCGGCACCTGTCGTCGCGCCCGAGCCCGATCTTCCGGCGCCGCCGCAATATGTCGTGCGGCAGGAGGTCGTGCAGCCGACTCCGACGCCAACCCCAATCCCAACCCCTGCGCCGGTGCAGCTTGCCAGCCGTCCGGCACCCGCACCAGCAACGGCACCCGAGCGTTTCACGATTGCCTCCGCGCCGCAGCGCCCGGTGATGTCCGAGCCGCAGCCCGAGACGATGGGCACGACGCGGGTTACGCCAGCAGCAGCGCCCGCGCCGGCACGCATCGGGGGCGAAGATGCGGTGCTGGCATCGATCATCAGCGGCATCACCATTCCGGACGAGGAACTGGAAAAGCTCGCCAAGCCCGCGGAGCCGGAGCCCGCGGCTGAACCGGTGCGGATCGCGGAACTCCCGCCCAAGCCGGTCGTGGCGCCCAAGCCGAAGCCTGAAGCGGCGAAACCCAAGCCTGAGCCCGCCAAGGCAAAGGCCGATCCAAAGGCTGTCGCCAAGGTCGATCCCAAGGCGAAGAAGCCCGATCCCAAGGCAGCGGCCAAGAAGCCCGAACCGAAGAAACCCGATCCGGCCAAGGCCGAGCCCTCGCGCACCTGGGTTCAGGTGGCGGGCGGCGCGAACGAAGCGACGCTGACCAAGGCATGGAAGGCCGTGGTGACGAAGGCGCCCGCCGCAATGAAGGGCAAGACTGCATGGTCCGCGCCGCTGCGCGCGACCAATCGGGTGCTCGCGGGCCCGTTCAAGAGCGGGGCCGAGGCGCAGGCATTCGTCAATGCACTCGGAAAATCGGGCGTTTCGGCGTTCGTGTTTACCAGCGAAGCGGGCCAAAAGGTCACGCGGATGACGCTTAAGTGAGCGGGCTTCTTCCTGGAGATTTGCGCGCTTGAGCACGCGCGCGCCCTGGGCGTGCGTACCAACTCAGAGCCGCGGCCGCCTCCACAAAGAACAGACCGGGACCATCCGTGGCCCGCGCGATGCGTTTCAGCGGGATCGCGACCGGATCATCCACTCGATCGCCTTCCGCCGTCTGCGCTCCAAGACCCAAGTGTTCATGGCGCCCGATGGCGATCATTTCCGCGTTCGGCTGACGCACAGTCTGGAAGTCGCGCAGATCGGTCGAACGGTGGCGCGGACGCTGGGGCTCAATGAGGATCTGACCGAGGCGCTCTGCCTCGCGCACGATATCGGCCATCCGCCCTTTGGCCATGCCGGTGAGCGGGCGCTGGAAGAAGCGCTCGCGGGCGCGGGGGGCTTCGATCACAACGGGCATACGCTGCGGACGCTGACGACGCTTGAGCGGCCCTATCCGGGCTGGGATGGGCTCAACCTCACCTGGGACACGCTGGAGGGGCTGGCCAAGCACAATGGCCCGATCCACGAGCCGCAATGGGCGCTGGCAGAGGCCGATGCGCAGTTTCCGCTGGAGCTGACGAGCTGGCCGTCGCTGGAGGCGCAGGTTGCGGCGATTGCGGACGATATCGCTTACGACAATCACGACATTGACGATGGCCTGCGCGCCGGGCTGTTGACGCTCGATCAGTTGATGGCGGTGCCCATGATCCCTGATGGCTGGCGCGCGGTGGAGGCGAAATATCCGGGCACGGATCGCAAGCGGCTGATCGGTGAGATGGTGCGCTCGCAGATTGGGGCGATGGCGAACGACCTGATTGACGCGACCCGTGCACGCGTGATCGAGAGCAACGTCCAGTCGGTGGCAGATGTGCGGGCGGCGGGGCGCTGCCTGGCGCATTTCTCGGACGAGATGCGCGAGGCGGAGCGGGGCCTGAAGGCTTTCATGTACGCCAATCTCTATCATCACCCCGATCAGATCGCGGCGGCCGACGCCGCGCATCAGATGGTCGCGGGGCTGTTCGCCGCTTACGTCGCCGATCCCGCGCTGATGCCCGCCGAATGGCGCGATGCCCTCCCTGCGGAAGAGCCGTGGCGAAGCCGCCACATCGCTGATTTCATCGCCGGAATGACCGATCGTTACGCCATCAAGCGCTATCGCGACGTTATCGGCCCGATCGATTTGCCCGAAGGATTCTGACGCGGCGAAGCGAGCCAGAGGCGGGCCGGGGCGCAAACCTGGTACAATTCTGCGACAAACAGCGTTTAGCCTCTGCTCAGGTTGCAAGAGGATAGCTCTATGGCAGACGCCAGCATCGCGCTGAACCGCTTTGGATTGGGAGGTCGCCCCGGCGACGATCCCGGCAGCAACCCTCGGCAATGGCTGAACGCCCAGCTGCAAAGCTATGCGCCGCGGCCCCCGCAGATCGCTGCGCTGCCGCCCACCGCGCAGATCGCGGGGGAGCTGGCCGAATATCTTCAGGAAGTGCGCCAGATACGCCGCGAAAATGGAGGCCCGCGCCGCCCGGCCAATGCGCCGAGCCGCCCTGCCGCTGTGAAACCGCCAATGGCCGATACGATGCAGGCCATGCCGGGCCAGCCCGCGCCGGGCGATGCGATGCTGGAGAAGGCCGATCCCAAAGATCCGGTAGCCCAAGCGCGTCGGTTTGCCCGCAAACAGGGCCGCGAATATTACGCAGCCGCAGTCGGTGCCCGCGCCAATGTTGCGCTGGGCAGCCCCGCGCCCTTTGCCGAGCGGCTGGTGCATTTCTGGGCCAATCACTTTGCGATCTCTGCCGACAAATTACAGGTGATCGGGCTGGCGGGCGCGTTCGAATTCGAAGCGATCCGGCCGCATGTGATGGGCAAGTTCGGCGAAATGCTCCACGCTGTGGAGCGGCATCCCGCGATGCTGCTCTATCTCGATCAGGCGCAGTCGATCGGGCCGAACAGCATGGCAGGGCAGGTCGCCCAGCGCCGCCGCGCGGGCAACGGCAATATGCCGGGCCTCAACGAGAACCTCGCGCGCGAAATCCTCGAGCTGCACACTTTGGGTGTGCGGACAGGCTACGGCCAGGCCGACGTCACCGAATTCGCCCGTGCGATGACCGGCTGGACAGTTTCCGGACTGGGTCGCGGGCAGGGCGCGCGCTTTGCCGGCACAGATGGCGAGCCCGGCGGGTTCGTCTTTGCCGAACGGCTGCACGAGCCCGGCGCTCGCACGATCATGGGCAAGAGCTGGGGTGAGCAGGGTGAAGGCCAGGCCGCCGCGGTGCTCGATATGCTCGCGACGCACCCAGCCACCGCGCGGCACATCGCCACGAAGCTGGCGCGGCACTTTGCCGGGGATGAGCCGCCGGTTACTTTGGTGGCGAAACTGGAAGGCGCGTTCCTGAAATCGGGCGGCGATCTGCCGACCGTGTATCGCGCGCTGATCGAAGCGCCCGAATGCTGGGTCGCCCAGCCGCTCAAGTTCAAATCGCCCTGGGAATGGACGCTCTCGGTTAATCGAGCCCTTGGCGTGCAACAGGTGCAACCGCTGGCAGTAAACGGCTTGCTGACCCAGCTGGGCCAGCCGATCTGGCGGCCCGGTTCACCCGCAGGCTGGGACGATGTCGCTGGTGCATGGGCCGGGCCCGACGCTGTGATGCGCCGCGTCGAGGCTGCCGAGCGGATTGCGCAGCGCACGCGCGACACCGTCGATGCCCGCGCCCGCGCGGCACAACTCTTCCCCGGCGCGCTCAGCGAAACCACGGCGCAGGCAATCGCGCGCGCCGAAAGCCCCGGACAGGGCGTGGCACTGCTGCTCGTCGCCCCCGAATTCATGCGGAGATAGGCCATGCTGAACCGACGCAATTTCGTGGCCCTTGGGGCCAGCGCGATCCTCGCTTCCCCTTTCGGCGCCACAATGACCTTCGCGCAGGCGGCGACCAACAAGCGCTTCGTCTTCATCATCCAGCGCGGGGCAGCCGATGGCCTGGGCACGCTTGCACCCGTGGGCGATCCGGCATTCGTGAGCCAGCGCGGCGCATTGGCGGAGGATTTCGCCACTGCCGCCAGGCTCGATTCCATGTTTGCGCTGCATCCACAGATGACAGCGGTTGCCGGACTGTATCAGGACAAGCAGGCTTTGTTCGTCCACGCGGTAGCCTCGCCTTATCGCGATCGTTCGCATTTCGACGGGCAGAACGTGCTCGAGACCGGCGGTGCTTCGGCATATGCGCTCAAGGACGGCTGGCTCAACCGGCTGCTGTCGCTGTTGCCAAAAGAGGACAAGGGCATCGCGCTCGCATCGACCATTCCGATGGCGCTGCGCGGGCCGGTCGAGGTGGCGAGCTATGCACCCTCTGCGCTGCCCGATGCGACCGACGATCTGCTGACGCGGGTGGCGTCGATGTATGCGGGCGACGCGCAGCTTCACGGTCTGTGGGAGCAAGCCACAGCGACCCGGATGCTGACCAGTGACATGGCTGCGGACAATGGCCGAAACGCCGCGGCGACCGGCGATCTGGCCGCCAAATTGCTGAGCGCGGAAGGTGGCGCGCGGATTGCGATGATCGAGACCGGCGGCTGGGACACCCATGCCGGCCAGCGCGGGCGACTTGTAGCGCAATTGCGCGGGCTCGACGGGATGATCGCGGCGCTCAAGACCGGGCTGGGGCCGCTCTGGGCCGATACGATGGTGCTGGTCGCCACCGAGTTCGGTCGCACGGTAAAGGTCAACGGCACCGGCGGCACCGATCACGGCACGGGTTCGGCTGCGATGCTGATGGGCGGCGCCGTCAATGGCGGGCGCGTGATCGCCGATTGGCCGGGTCTATCGGATGCGGCGCTGTATGAGGGCCGTGACCTCAAGCCTACAATGGCGCTCGACACACTGATAAGCAGCGCGGTGAGCTCGCATTTCGCGCTGTCACCGGCACAGGCGTCGGCCAAGCTGTTCCCGAACATGCAGGCGTCGCGGCCGATCGAGGGGTTGCTGCGGCCCTGATCGGCACCCCGCAGTAAGGCTATACGGTTAGTCTTGCTCCGACGGGGAGCGGGCGATCCCGATCACCGCGGTTGCATCGATCGAGTCACCGGTGGCTGCGATTTTCGCTTCCACCCGCTGGATCACTTGCTCGCGCTCGGCTTCGTCCAGCTGCTGCCACGCGGGTGACCAGCCAAAAGTCAGTTGTGCATTCTTGCGTGGCCAATCGGGGGTAGGAGCGGGCCATGGGCAGGTTACGAAATGCACCTCCTGTGGCTCCAGCCCGGCGCGGCGAAAGCCGGCGTCCATCAGTTCGCGCGTGTTGAACAAGGGCCGGTTACCCATCGCGCTGCCGAAATCTAGCCCGGGGAAAAGTTCGGCCATCGCCGCCTGAAACAGCAAGGCCGGGCCCGCGCCACTGGCGCTTTGCCACGCGGCCATCACCGCCATGCCGCCGGGGCGCAGCACCCGGGCCATCTCGGCCATGCCCTTGTCGGGATCGGGGAACAGCATCACCCCGAAGATCGAGGAGGCCGCATCGAAGCTGTTGTCGGGAAAGGTCAGCGCCTGCCCGTCCATCTGGTGGATGCGGTCGGCGGCGGCAGGATCGATTTCCGCTGCGCGAAGGCGCGTGCGGTCGACCATGGCGTTCGAGAAGTCGATGGCGTGGGCCTCCGCGCCATCGCGGAGTGCCGGGAGCAGAAGCGCGCCTACGCCGGTGGCGATGTCGAGCAGCCTAGTGCCGGGCGGAAGGTCAGCGAGTCGCCAAGCTTCCTCGGCAAACTGGCGGGTGAAGGCGTCGGCGTCTGCCTCATAGCGCTCCGCGACACTTTCCCAATGGTCGCGCATCGGATCGGGGAGGAGCTTATCGATCATGGTGTCGCGATACGTGATACAATGTATCATCGTCAAGCGCCTTGCTTTGCACCTGCAGCATCGTTGGTCTAAAGCGCGCGCTTGCCTCAACATTGGAAGCCGCCCGTGACCCTCTACGTTCGTTTCGCTGCCTATATCGACGCCGCGCTCGATGCCCTTGTGGCCTCGGGCGATTTGCCGGGCGATCTGGAGCGACGCAACGTGACTGTCGAGCCGCCGCGCGATACCTCGCATGGCGACCTGTCGACCAACGCCGCGATGGTGCTAGCGAAGCCCGCCGGCACGAACCCGCGCGCGCTGGCGGATAAGCTGGCGGTTGAGCTGGAGAAGCTTGGCGAAGTGCAGGCGGTCAGCGTGGCGGGGCCGGGCTTCATCAACATGAAGCTGACCGACGCGACGTGGCGCGATGAGCTCGCCGCTATCCTCGATGCCGGCGATGCCTATGGCCGCTCCACGCTGGGCGCGGGCGCGACGGTGAACGTTGAATATGTCTCGGCCAACCCGACGGGCCCGATGCACATGGGCCATTGCCGGGGCGCGGTGGTCGGCGATGCACTGGCGAATTTGCTCGAATATGCCGGGCATAAGGTGGTGCGTGAGTATTACGTCAACGATGCGGGCGGTCAGGTGGATACGCTCGCGCGTTCGGTGCACCTTCGGTACCGCGAAGCGCTTGGCGAAGACATTGGCGAGATCCCCGAGGGGCTCTATCCCGGCGAGTATCTGAAGCCCGTCGGTGATGCGCTGGCGCACCTGCATGGCGACAAGTTCGTGCACGCGCCCGAAAGTGATTGGCTGATCGAATTCCGCAAAACCGCGGTTGCCGACATGCTGGTGATGATCAAAGCCGATCTGGCGCTGCTCGGCATCCATCACGACCTTTTCTCGTCAGAGGCGGAGCTTCAGGCTGCTGGCAAGCCGGCGGATGCGGAGGCGTGGCTGCGCGCGCGCGATCTGGTTTATGATGGCGTGCTGGAAGCGCCCAAGGGCGAGACGCCCGAGGATTGGGAGCCGGTGGAACTGCCATTGTTCCGCTCGACCCGGTTTGGCGATGATCAGGATCGCCCGATCAAGAAGTCTGACGGCAGCTGGACCTATTTCGGTGCGGACCTGGCTTACCATTTCCAGAAGGCGCAATCGGCCGACCAGCTGATCGACATCTGGGGCGCGGATCATGCGGGCACCGTGAAGCGCATCGTCGCGGCGGTGCAGGCACTGACCGAGGGCAAGACGCGCTTCGACGTCAAGCTCGTCCAGATGGTGCGGCTGCTGCGTGCGGGTGAGCCGGTGAAAATGTCCAAGCGCTCGGGCAATTTCGTCACGCTGGCAGATGTTGTCAGCGAAGTCGGCAAGGACGTGGTCCGCTTCACGATGCTGACGCGCAAGGCCGATGCCCAGATGGACTTCGATTTCGCCAAGGTTGTGGAGGCGTCGAAGGACAACCCGGTTTTCTACGTTAACTACGCCAATGCCCGCATCGCGAGTCTGCAGCGCAAGGCCGCCGAGGCCGGTATCGACTGTCCCGATGCGGAACTGTCCCTGCTTGATACGGAAGAGCTTGGCGTTGTAAAGCTCGCTGCGCAGTTCCCGCGGATCGTCGAGGCGGCGGCACTGGCGCGTGAGCCGCACAGGATTGCGTTCTATCTCTATGACTTGGCCGCAGAGTTCCACGCGCTGTGGAATCAGGGCAATGATAATCCTGAGCGTCGTTTCCTTTTGCCGGATCAGGTAAGGTTAACGTGCGCGCGCCTTTATCTGGCGCGTGGAGTCGGGCAAATTGTGCGTAACGGACTTGGCATCATGGGAGTCGAGGCCGTCCAGGAGATGAAGTGATGAGCAGGGAACCCGGTTATGGCGACGACGATCGCCTGCCGTGGCTTGAAACGGTCGAGGAGGATTACCGCGAGGGTCCGTCATTCGGCCGCATCTTGCTGCTCATCGTCCTTCTGCTGCTGGTCATCGGCGCGGCTGCTGGCGGCTATTATTGGTACAAGCAGCATCAGGGACTGACCGGCAACGGCCAGCTGATCAACGCCCAGGAAGGCGATTACAAGGTCAAGCCCGACGAGCCGGGCGGCCAGGTGGTGGCGGGGGAGGGCGATTCGGTCTTCTCGACCAGCCAGGGCAATGCCAGCAACGCTTCGATCAATGCCGGCGCAGGGCCCGAAGCACCTGTCGATGGCGCCAAGGCCGCTCAGCCAGGGGTCACCGATGGCAGCAAGACCGCCAAGATGAATGTGCCGACCGCTGGCGCCACGCCCGCCGCTGCGCCTGCGAATAACGGCTCGGGCGCGCTGATCCAGCTGGGCGCGTTCCCCGATGAAGGCGGCGCGAACGCAGCTTGGGACCGGCTGTCGAAGCGCCATGCGTATCTGGGCGCGCTCGGCAAATCGATCGAGAAGGGTGACAAGGACGGCAAGGCCGTCTTCCGCCTGCGCGTGAACGCCGGATCGAACGGACAGGCCAAGGAAATCTGCGGCAAGCTGAAGAATGCCGGCGAGAATTGCTACGTCGCGAATTGATCCTCTCCCGTCCGGAGAGAGGATTTGCTAGGGCGGGGTCATGAAGCCCGTAATCTTTGGCGTATCCGGCCTGCAACTCACCGATGACGAGCGCGCTTTCTTCACGGAAGCGAACCCGCTCGGCTATATCCTGTTCAAGCGCAATTGCGGCGATCCGGCGCAGATGAAGGCGCTGACCGATAGCATCCGCGAGATGACCGGGCGTGATGACGTACCGATCCTGATCGATCAGGAGGGCGGGCGCGTGGCGCGGATGCAGCCGCCGGTATGGCCAGCATTTCCGGAAGGCGCTTCGTTCAATGCCCTGTACGAAGCCGCACCGATCTCGGCTATCGAGGCTGCGCGGGCCAATTATCACGCGCTGGCGCTCATGCTCCACGAAGTCGGCGTCAACGTGGATTGCGCGCCGTTGCTCGATGTCGTGCAGCCCGAGGTGACCAAGGCGATCGGCGACCGCGCATTTGGTGGCGAGCCGATGCAGGTGGCGGCGCTGGGTCGGGCTGCGATCGAGGGACTCCGCCGCGGGGGTGTCGTGGGTGTGGTCAAGCATATGCCCGGCCATGGTCGCGCGCTGGTGGACAGCCATCTCGAACTTCCCCGCGTGAAGGCGGATGCCGCCGCGCTGGAAACCGATATCGAGCCTTTCCGCAGCAATAACGACGCACCGATGGGGATGACTTGCCATCTGGTGTTCGAGGCATGGGATGCGGCGAACCCCGCGACGCTTTCCCCCAAGGTGATCTCAGAGATCATCCGTGGCCGCATCGGCTTCGAGGGTCTGCTGATGACCGACGATATCGACATGAAGGCGCTCTCGGGCACGGCAGGCGAAAAGGCCACGCAGGCGCTCGCCGCGGGTTGCGACGTGGTTCTCGATTGCTGGGCGCGGATGGACGAGATGGTCGAGATTGCGGGCCTGATCGGGGATGCTACTCCCGAGTGTATCGCACGCCTCGATCGCGCCATGGCGACGGTGGCGAACGGCCCTGAGCGCGGCGAGATGGCGGAGCTGATTGCCAAGCGGGACGAACTGCTGGCGCTCGCCTGAGCGCTCTGCTTAACTTGCCCCCGATGGACGCCGAAGTTTCCGAAATCCTGACGATCGAGATCGATGGCTGGGAAGGGCCGCTCGATCTGCTGCTGGCGCTCGCGCGCAACCAGAAGGTCGATCTGCGCCAGCTTTCGATCCTTGAGCTCGTCGATCAATATATCGCGTTCGTGGATCAGGCGAGCGCCCTGCGGCTGGAACTGGCGGCCGATTATCTCGTGATGGCGGCATGGCTGGCCTATCTGAAGTCCGCGCTGCTGCTGCCCCGTAATCCCGAAGAGAGTCCGAGCCCCGAAGAGCTGGCGCTGCGGCTGCAACTGCGCCTTGAGCGGCTTAACGCGATGCGCGAGGCCGGCGCGCGGCTGGTGGCGCGGGATCGGCTGGGCCGCGACATATTCCGCCGGGGTGCGCCCGAGGGGCTGCGCGTGCTGCGCAAGGCCAATTGGGAAGCGGAGATCTACGATCTGATCTCGGCATATGGCCGGATCAGCGCACGCACCCGCCCGGTGATGCACGTGGTCGCGGTGCGCGATGTGATGACGCTGGAGGAGGCGATTGCGCGCGTATCCGAGCTGATCGGCACGCGGATCGAGTGGACGACGATCGAAACCTTCCTGCCCGACGGCGCCACTGGCACCTATCGCAAGTCCGCGCTGGCATCGTCCTTCGTCGCGGCGCTGGAACTGGCGAAGCAGGGAAGGGTAGAGCTCCAGCAGAAATCGGCCTTTGCGCCTCTTTATCTCAAAGCCAGCCCTCTGAAGGCCAGCGCATGAACCCGCAGGACGAACTCACCCGCGCCGTCGAGGCTGTATTGTTCGCCTCTGAACAGCCAATGACGGTCGATGAGATCAAGGCGCATGTTGGCGCTGAAGCCGATGTGCGCGGCGCGCTGGCCGATCTGGAGGGCATATATGCCGGGCGCGGGATCGAGATCGTCCGCCGCGGCGATCGCTGGCACTTCCAGACCGCCGCCGATCTCGCGCATCTGCTCCGCCGCGATCGTGAGGAGAGCCGCAAGCTCAGCCGCGCGGGCATCGAGACGCTGGCGATCATCGCCTATCACGAGCCCGTCACCCGCGCCGAAATCGAAGCGATTCGCGGTGTCCAGATAAGCAAGGGCACGATCGACGTGCTGATGGAGGCCAATTGGGTGCGCCCGGCGGGCCGTCGCGAAGTGCCCGGGCGTCCGCTAACGTACGCAACTACTGCGGGATTCCTGACTCATTTCGGGCTAGCAAGTCGCAGGGATTTGCCCGGAATCGACGATCTGAAGGCTGCCGGGCTGCTCGATCCGGTAGATCTGGCGTTCGAAGGGCTGGGCGACGATGCGGAAAGCGAAGGCGCGGCAAGCGAAACTGTCACGGACGACGAATAGAGGCACTGCGCGCCAGCCATTGCCGCAGGTGCGTGCGAAGCCTAGATATGCTTGGAATCAAGGAGAGTTTCGATGGGTGGTTTTAGCCTGGTGCACTGGATCGTGCTCGGCGTGGTTGCGATCCTGCTGCTTGGCGGTGGTCGTTTCTCGAACATGATGGGTGACGTCGCCAAGGGTATCAAGCAGTTCAAGAAGGGCATGGCCGAGGACGACGACAAGCCCGAAGCGACCCGGATCGAGACCAAGAAGGCTGCCGATCCCGCTTTCGACGTCGAAGCTGAGCGCACCCGCGAGGAGCGTTGAGCCAGTTCTCTCGCGCGGCCTGTGCCGCGCCGTGTTCGGCGATGACCGATGCTTGATTTTAACGCGCCTGAATTCCTGATCGTCGCGATTGTCGCGCTGCTGGTGATCGGTCCCAAGGATCTGCCGAAGGCGATGCGCTTTCTCGGCAAGTGGGTCGGCAAGGCCCGGGGAGTCGCGCGCCAGTTTCGCTCGGGCTTCGATTCCATGGTCCGCGAGGCCGAATTGTCCGAGATGGAGAAGCAGTGGAAGGAAGAGAATGAGCGGATCATGCGCGAGCATCCCGTTCCCTCGCTTCCCGCGCCTCAGCCTGAGCATTTCGCGACCGAGGATGCTCAGGTCGTGATGGTCGAGCAGCCGGAAATCCTCGCCGCGCCCGAATTCGATCTGGGCGAACCTGCGCCGGCACCCAAGGCCAAGCGGGTTCGCAAGGCCCCAGCCAAGCCCCGGAGTAAGCCAACGGCCAAGCCCATCGAGGATGCGGCCGAATGAACGATATCGACGATACCCAGGCGCCCTTGCTCGAGCATCTGATCGAGCTGCGCCGCCGGTTGCTCTATTGCGTCGCCGCTCTGGTGGTGACGTTCGGCGTCGGCTTTTATTTCTCGCAGTCGATCTTTTCGTTCCTCGTCCGCCCGCTGGCAGCAGCGGGGCAGACCAAGGTTATCTACACCGAGATTTTCGAAGCCTTTTTCGTGCAGGTAAAGATCGCCTTCTTCACGGCGCTTATGGTCTCGTTCCCGGTGCTCGCGAACCAGATCTGGCAGTTCATCGCGCCCGGCCTGTATCGCAAGGAAAAGAAGGCGTTGCTGCCCTTTCTGCTGGCGACCCCCGTGCTGTTCATCGCGGGCGCGACGCTGGCCTATACCATCGCGATCCCCACCGCGTTGCACTTCCTGCTCAGCTATCAGGGCGATGTCGGCAGCGGCGTCGAGCAGATGGCGTTGCCCGCGATCGGCAAATATCTCGATTTCATCATGCAGTTCCTGTTCGCGTTTGGAATCACGTTCCTGCTGCCGGTGCTGCTGATGCTGCTCGAGCGGGCAGGGATCGTCACTTATGAGCAATTGGTGGGCGCCTGGCGCTACGCGGTGGTCGCGGCGTTCGCGATTGCGGCGGTGCTGACCCCGCCGGACGTGGTTTCGCAGCTGCTGCTCGCGATACCGCTTATCCTGCTATATTTTCTGGCGCTGCTGGGGATCAAGATCACCCGCAAGCGGCGAGAGGCCGATGCCAAGGCCGAAGTCGAGCCCGAGCCCGAACTTCCGTAAATTCCTCCCCTGCCAAGGGAGGTGGCGCTGAACACGACGGAGGGTCAGGGCACGGTCCGCAAGGTTCCGTGTCCTCCCCTCTGTCATGCCGCGCATGATACCTTCTCCTGGCGGGGAAGGATCTATCCGAGCTTACTTATTATCGTCGGCGGCGTTGGCGACGGTGTCGCCGGCCGAGGCCACGTCGCGGCCTACGCCCTCGACGGTGTTGCAGGCCGAAACCAGAATGGCGCCCGCAAGTGCGGCGCAGGTCAGGATCTTACGCATTGAAACTCTCCAACTGCCCGGTGGGGCTGAGGAAGGAATGCCTGAGCATCGCCAATCGTTCCGCATACGAAAAAGGGCCCGGTGAGGGGCCCTGAAGGAATTTCCAGTCTCTGGAAAGTGTTAGGCCCGGAAGCATCACCGGGGGGGGGAGGGTTGATGCTTCCGGGCCCATGTCTTGGATAGCGAGAGCGGGGGGGCAAAAGGTCACTATCCGAAGTATAAAATGCACAATGCGTTCGGGGGTTCCAAGGAAATCAAATTTTTTTCACATTTTTTTTCAGCCGAGGATTCCGGGCTTTCCGGTGATCGCGATCGAGGCCTCATAGGCACCCACCAGCGGGTCGTGATGCAGCTTGGTGCGAAGCTGGCGGGCGAGGCCGCCGAGCACGCGACCATAGCGATTCTCGAGCAATTCCAGCAGCTCTTTGCTCTCGACCAGGGCGGGCGATATCACGCGCAACGTGGCGCGATCCTCTTCCGGCCCGGACTTCACGGAGATGCGCACCTGCGCGCCGTTCATGCTCATCATCGCCAGCTCGACAATCTCGGTGAGCAGGAATGCCACGGCGGTCGCCACATCCTGATTGACCAGCACCGGCTCGGTCTCAAGCGTGATGCCCAGCCCCGCCGAATCCTCGGGCGCAGTCGCGCGGATATTGGCGGCAAGCTCGCCAATCACCGATCGCAGCTCGAGCCCGCGATTTTCTTCCATCTCGGCATAATGGTTGCGATGAACCACTGCGAGCGCATCCACGCGGCGCTGGATCGATGCATAGGCTGCGGCAGCCTCTGCGCTCTTGGCGCCGCGCGCGTGGAAATTGATCAGGCTGGCGATCACCTGAAGATTGTTCTTCACCCGGTGATGCACTTCGCGGGTAAGCTTGGTCTGGCGGACAAGCCCCTCGGCCAGATCGGCCTCATGCGCCTGTACGGTCTGGCTGATGCCGCGAAAGGTCTCGCCAAGCTCGCGGATTTCCTGCGCGGGCATGGCGCCGATCCGGTTGATATCGATGACTTCGCCCGGCTGATACTCGCCCACATTCGCGCGCAGGCGGCGCAAGGGGCGGATCAGAAGGATGTTGACGACGAACCAGGCGATTGCGGCGGCCGAGATCCACATGATGACCAGGATCACCGTGCTGATGATGATCGGCGACGTGATCGGGGTGCCGGGCACGGACATGTCGATCGCCAGCCCATCCACATCCAGATCCGATTTCACGGTCTCGCGCCGGTCGTTCAGCCCTGCGCCGGGAAGCGTGCGCAGGGTGAGCCGGTCGCTGCCCGCGAGCAGCTCAAGCGCATATTCGGGCACGAAGCCATTGGGCCGGGCGACGGTGTTGAGCACATCCGCGGGATAAAAGGCCACGGCGCTCGCCCCATCATGCCCGCCAATGCGCATCGACAGGCCGTTGTCGACGATCTTGGCCCGCATCTCGGATGGATTGAGAACCGCCGCACCCGCCACCGTAAACCGCTCGCCGCACAGGATCTTGCCGGCGCCGTTGACGATCGCGAAGCGCGCAGTGCCTTGCGATCCGAACGTGCCGGCCAGCCGCGTGCATGCCGGGCCGTCCTGCGGATTAATCTCCAGCGCAGCCAGCGCCTGCTTCAATTGGGTGACGTGGTTGGTAAGCACGGTGTGCAGCGTGCCCGAGCTTTCCTCGCTCATCGCATGCAGCCGCTCGCGGCGCTCGCTATTGGCGCTCTGTGTCGTCTGGATCGTGATGAACAGCGCGATCAGCGCCAGCGGCAGGAGCGCGAACACCAGAATCAGGAAGAGCTTGGCGCCTGTCTGCATGCGGGCCACCGCCGCGACAGGGGCCCTGCTGCGTTTCTCTGGAACCGGCGTTTCCATCCTTGCGGGGTTAATCGAGCTTTTTCAGGAGCGCGAGCAGATCGTCGGGCACAGATTCACCGACGGTTTCATCATAGGCCTGACGCAGGGCTTCGCCCACACTTCGGCTGGGCTTGCCCGCGTCTTCCCCGTTCTTGGATCGGGAAGCCCTGGTCATCTCTTTCTTATCGGAAACCACCAATTCCCCCTCGAGGACGCCGGAACGTTCCGGGTCCGGTATAAAACGAAAGCGCCGAGCGCAAGCGCGGCGATACAATCTGCATCAACCGTTGTGCGCCATGAAACCAAACAGCGCGACGTTTGTTCCACATGCGATGCAATATCCGGGGAGGGGCTTCCTTCGGGTGCATAAATGTTTGCAATGGGACGTAACGGACGCGAAACAAGCGCCCGGACCCGAATTGGAGAATGACCCGATTATGTCGCTTGGACAGCAACTCGCGCCGCACCTGCCGCTCCTTCGGCGCTATGCCCGTGCACTCACGGGCAGCCAGTCGGAAGGCGATAAATATGTGCGCGCAGCATTGGAGGCGATCGTCGCCGCGCCGGATCAATTCCCGCGCGATGTCGATCCCCGGCTCGGCCTCTATCGTACTTTTCAGGCGATCTGGCAGTCGACTCACATCGAGGAAGAGGATCTGATCGAGGATTCGCCTAATGAGAATGAGGCTATCGCTCGCAAGCGCCTCGCGCGCCTCACCCCGCTTTCGCGCCAGGCGCTGCTGCTGACCACAGTCGAGGGGTTCAGCATCGAGGATGCCGGCTATCTGATCGAAGAGGATCCGTCACAAGTGCAGCAGTTGGTTGCCGAAGCGGTCTCTGAAATCGAACGCCAGACGCGCACCCGCGTGATGATCATCGAAGACGAGCCGTTGATCGCGATGGACCTCGAGCAGATCGTCCGCGATCTGGGCCATGACGTGACCGGCGTTGCCGTCACCCGCGACGAAGCGGTTGCGCTGGCGATGGAGGATCGTCCGGGTCTCGTGCTCGCAGACATTCAGCTGGCCGATGACAGCTCGGGCATCGACGCCGTGAAGGACATCCTTGCCGAATTCGCGGTGCCGGTGATCTTCATCACGGCCTTCCCGGAGCGCCTGCTTACCGGCGAACGCCCGGAGCCGACCTTCCTGATCACCAAACCGTTCCAGCGCGAAACGGTGAAGACCACGATCAGCCAGGCCCTGTTCTTCGATCAGGCGACCGTGCCGGTATAACAGTTGCCCCAAGCAAGCCCCTGCTCTTCTGCGAAAGCGGAAGTGCAGGGTGGCGGGCGGGGTCTGTGGTGGCGCTGGGCTCCCGCTTTTGCAGGCAGGCTTAAGCACCGGCCGCCGAAAAAAATCGCTTCAAGTTCCATCTGGTACGGACCCAAAACGTTTCTGAAGGGTTTAGTGGTCATGGCTGAGAACGAAGAACCGATCCACATCGCCACTGAGGCCGCTCGCGGCGGCGAGACACCCCATGTCACCCGCTACGTGCTGGGTTTCGGGCTCTTGCTGGTGATCCTGGCCTTTGCACTGATCCTGTACGCTTGGTGAGAGTGCCGGCGGATTATTCCGCTGGCAATCGCCTATCTTGCGCCTATCTCCAATAGTCGACGGCCATGGTGCTGTAATTGAGCGGGAATCGATGAGCGAGACTGAACAGCCTGATGAGCGCGAAGGCGCAGAAGTGCCGGTTGAGCACATCTCGCTCTCCGATCCGGAGTTCAAGGTCCAATTGGGCGCGGTGATCCCGCATCTGCGCGCCTTTGGCCGCTCGCTTTCGGGCAATCGCGATCTTGCCGACGATCTGGTGCAGGAAACGCTGCTCAAGGCCTGGGCTGCGCGCAAGCGCTTTCAGGCAGGCACGAATATGCGCGCCTGGACCTTTATCATCTTGCGCAATCTCTATCTCAGCCAGATGCGCCGCGCACGTTTCAAGGGCGAGTGGGACGATCTTGTTGCAGACAAGATCCTTGCCGCACCCGCGAGCCAGGATCGCCATGTCGAGCTTGCCGATATGCAGCGCGCTTTGCTCCATTTGCCTCAGCCCCAGCGCGAGGCGCTGATTCTGGTTGGTGCGGGTGGCTTTGCCTATGAGGAAGCCGCCGAGATCTGTCAGGTTGCGGTCGGCACGATCAAGAGTCGCGTTGCGCGCGGACGCGTTGCGCTCGAGGCGCTGCTGACAGAAGGTAGCTTGCCTTCGCGCCGCGACATGCTGCCCAATCCCGGCGGCAAGAGCGCGGTCGATACAATCATGGATCAAGTCGACGATCTCAGCCGCGAGCGCTGATTCCCGCTCTTATTCTCCCCCGCTAGGGGAAGTGGCGCGCGCTACGCGTCGGAGGGGGAATCGCACCCCAGGTTTTCGCTTGCCGCCCCATCCGTAAGCTTTGCGAGACCTCCCCCTGGCGGGTGGAGGATTTATTCGCTCAGTGTGACGCGCGCTGATCCATCCGATTGAGCTGGCGTAGTATCGCGGCCATGTCATCCGGCAGGCCGCCTTCGTCCGCATATGCGCCGCGCAGCGCCAAACCGATCGCATCGCTGGCGCGGGGCGCTTCTACGCGGTAAGCCGAGTGCTGAGCCTCAGGGGCTGATGCGGATGAAGTCCGGGTCACGGGGGTAGAACAAACGGAGCGCGCATTTGTTGCTTGACACGACTAAAAACTCGATACGCAAGCGTTAGAGTCGATGCCGGTTACTTTGTCTTCTGCATCATTAGTTGATGCGATTCATCGCGCGCGAGATCATTCGCCTTTTCTCTCGATCATTTTGGGGCGCGAGCCGGAACTGGTTGAGAGCTTGGCGGAAGCGTTCGAAAATCCGCTCGCAGCCGCCCGTAATTTTGAAGGCGAGATGGGCGAGGGGGCACGGCTTCGAATCGAGCGGCGGCGATTGGCGCTGATCGTCGCGCTGGGTGACCTCTCCGGCCATTTCGATCTTACGCGCGTGACGCAAACGCTGAGCGACTTCGCCGACGATGCGCTCGATCGTGCGATCCGCACCGCAATCCTTGAGCGCACCCCGGATGCAGAGCCGCTCGGCTTTGCTGCGATTGCGCTCGGCAAACAGGGCAGCCGCGAGCTCAATTACTCGTCCGACATCGATCCGATCCTGATCTACGACC
>JAZKJE010000064.1:2663-6543 GCA_040384525.1 Pseudomonadota bacterium | reverse complement strand
ACCAAGGAGGCGATAGCACTCATGGACGAAGGCGAGAAGGCGGCCGACCTGGCGCTATCGATGCTGCCGGCGGTGACGGAGAAGCCCGACGAGGAGAAGTCGGCCGGCGAGCTCTTGAACGAGGGCTTGCACGAAGCGCTGATCATGGGCCGCGACGCGGTGCGATATACCCGTAAGCATTTGAGAATGCTCGAAGAAGCTGGCGTCATGGTGTACGGCGAGGATCTCAAGGTCATGCGCTGGGGCACCGACACGGCCGGGTGGATGGCGCGGGCTGGGGTGCGGATCGCCGAGGGCGAGATGCGGGTGAAGCGCGATGACGTCTTGTCGCGGCTGCTCGACCAGATCGCGGCAGGCAAGGCTGAGCCCAAGACGATCGAGCACAAGAAGTGAGCGCGCGCACGATGGCGGCTGACGATTATGCTGTGATCGCCAAGCGCCAGCGCGAGCTTGCGGCCGAGCTCGATTCGGTGCTGGCCGGGCATGAGTGCGAATGCCCGATGCATACCAACGTGCACGGGGTCCTGATCAAGGCGCACGTTCTGGGCTGCCCGACGATCGTGGGGCACCATCCGGCATGATGCGCGAGTGGCTGGTGGCCCAGCCTCGCGGGGGCGATGGGCGGCTTAGGTTTTATGCGGGGATCGGTCTCAAATGACCACCTTGGCACGCGGTGGCACGCGTTCCACCCCACTGTATTTCAACGCGCAGGGCGGGGCGGACGGGAAAAAGAGCAGGCGCAGAAAGACACAGATACAATGCTCCGGCACGCGTGCCATCGCGTGCCAGCCGAACACTCGACGCCCATGGGGCTTCCGCTCACCAGCGAGGCTCCTACGCGGTGCGAGCCGCGGCCTCTTGGCTGCTTCGAGGCAAAATAAATCCGCCGTAGCGATATTTTTCTATTGCGCTCGGTCGCGGGAGCGCATATGTTCTCCTCACGGCGAGCGGATGGCGCAGCCGAATTGAGCGAGGCTCAGATGGCAATCAATTACGAATTCCCTGCCCCTTGGCTTTACGTTTCGTGTCGGAACGCCATTCGCATGGCAAAAGCATATCAATCGCAAGATATGCGGCACATGCGGATTATCTGGCAAGAACGGGCCGCCGACTATCGCGAAACCATCATTGACAAGATGCGCCAGCGGCAAGGCTGGTCACTCGCGGAACGAATCGTGGGTCACAAGTCATATTAAGGGTTTCAACATGCCGGCGAGCGGATGGCGCAGCCGGACTCAGGCAAGAGGGGCCTCGCGATGAAAGTCGGAACATTCGTTATTCGCGGCAACAAGCAAATCGGCTACTTCATCGAAGATAGCTGCACGTTCAACGATTGGGGCGTAAAGAACGCGCCCGATGGCTCAAACTTCAAGACGCGCGATGAGGCGGCTGATTTCGCGCAGCGTTGCCACGACTTCAAGACTGGCCGCCGCCAAACATTCTAAAAGCGCGTAAACTACAACCACAGCCGCGTGCGATGGGCGCAGCGGCATAGGGCAAAGGGCTCTTACGATGATGCTGTCAACCGATCATGGCTGGTACGTGACCAACGCGCGCAAGGCCCTCGACATGGCTCGCGCCTACCGCTCGACCCCGCATATGCGCGTCATCTGGCAAGAGCGCGCGGCCGACTACCGCGAATGTCTGGTGTACGGAATGCGGCGCCGACAGGGTTGGACGCTGCCCGAAATCATTGCCGGCAAGCGGGAGGGTTGAGCGATGAGGCAGGAATTCATCGAATGGAACCAAATGACTGACCCTGCGCTGTTCGCCAAGATCGGCGAGGCGCTGTATGGCCCGTATTGGGTAAGCTCCGTGGCGCAAGCGCTCGGCGTCACCGAGCGCCGCGTGTGCTACTGGCGCTCGGGGCGCCCGATCCCGGAGCCGGTATGGGATGAGCTTTACGTGCTCGCGGCGCAGCGGATCGAGACCCTGGTCGAACTCTACCGCGAGGCGCTGAGCGATGCAGCGCATACCCTGGCTCGCTGAGCGCGATGCCATAGACCGGAGGATCGCAGCATGACGCAATTTGAAGTAGGCAAAATCTACGCCTGCCGTTCGATCGCTGATTACGACACGATCTATTCGTTTCCGATCCTGAGCCGCACGGAGAAGACGATCACCACGGTGGTGCAGGGTGACATCGTAAAGCGCGGCTTGCGCATATGGGATGACGTCGAGAAGTTCAGTCCGTTTGGCCGCCATTCCATGTTCCCAGTGATTAGCGCTGACCGCGAAGCAAAGGATATCAAGTCATGAACAAGTTTTTGATCGCGACCGCAGCTGCTCTGCTGCTGCTCAGCACCGCCGCGGAGGCGCGGATTCAGTGCCGGACGAACTCCGCTGGCGTGACGACGTGCACGGACAGCGGGGGCGGCACGATACGCTGCCGCACCAACTCTATTGGCGTAACTACTTGTGACTGACCCTGCGCTGTTCTCGCGGATCGGCGAGGCGCTGTATGGCCCGTATTGGGTAAGCTCCGTGGCGCAAGCGCTCAGCGTCACCGAGCGCAGCGTGCGCTACTGGCGAGCGGGCCGCCCGATCCCGGAGCCGGTATGGGATGAGCTGTTCACGCTGGCCGGGCAGCGCATCGATGATATTAGAGCCGCCATGAACGACATCGCGGCTAGGGCGGCGCGTCATCCGGAGGCGTAGCCTTCTCGAATACGTCGGCGATGAATGGTCGGGGATCATCGCCGACGTACAGCACGCCATCGGGTCGCCCGCCCCACGATCCTATGTTTTTCACGTATCCTGTGGGGACGGGCCAGTGTCCCTGCCATTCGGCCTTGGGCACCACATAATCGCCCACTACGAATCGCACGTTAGATCACCTTCCATTCCCGCTCGCCCGGCAGCGCGTTAGCCTCGCTAGGCCGGATGCACACCCGGGCCGCAACTTCGACCCGGATCACCATGCCCGAGTCGATGATGCGGTCGACCGAGTCGGCGAGCCATACCAGCGGCCAGTCCCTGAATTCAGGCGTTGAGGCTTTCGCCCTGCGCGGCAATGAGCCGATCGCCTGCGGGTCGGCGGGTATCTTCGCCCCGTTGATACAGAGCCGCTTGAGGGCCGCAAGCATGCGGTAATCGAGATCGTGCTTCTCCTGCATGGTCAGCGATTGCTTCCGGGGCACGACGTCTTCGGCGACGAACACGCCATCGGTGAAGCGGAGCGGGATGAACGGCCTGGACCCGCTGTAATTGCCCTTGCGGACGCGCAGGGTGCGCTCTTCGGCGCGAGCCTGTGTTTCCTCGTCATATCCTTTAGGCCTCTCCAGGCTCATCGCTGAGCGCGCAGAGGCCTTCCAGGCGCCGGAGCCGGAATACCACTGCATGCCATCCTTTGGCGGATGCATGGTTAACACCACGGCTCCGTTGAGCCGCTCGGCCAGGGCCATCAGCATCGCAATGAAGCCCGTAACCTGGTTGCGGTCGTTCTCGTTGCCGCGGAACACCTGCGCCGCGGTGTCGATGACCACCAGGCGCGCCCCGATGTCGATCAGATACGGGCAAAGCTGCTGGCTCCAGAACAGCGTTGGCGAGCCGTACTCGGCGAACTTGCCGAAGCTCATCAACGTGGCGTCGGAGCCATGCCGTGAGAGCCACGACGCCTCGAGCTCGAGGTCCGCGTGCTCGATCCCGTAATGCGCCGATATCTTCTCCTGCCGGATGTGCAGCACCCGCTCCGAATCCTCGGCGAAGAGGCCGAACGTGCGGCATTGCTCGACCTCGCGCCCGAGCCAGGGCTTGCCCAGCGCGACTGCGGTCAGGAGCTGCTGCGACAGGTAGCTTTTGCCGAGATCGCTGTCGCCGGCGAAGAGCGTGACCTCGCCCAAGGGGATGCAGCCGTCGACCACGTAGTGGATCGGCTCAG
>JAZKJE010000064.1:0-2653 GCA_040384525.1 Pseudomonadota bacterium | reverse complement strand
CAGGCGTGCGGCCCTGAAGCTCGGAAATGTAGGTTGGGCGGAAGGGCTCTAGCGGTGGCGCGGGGGCGGGCAGACGGTGGACATTGCCACGGTCGCTCATGCCGCCCCCGCGATCGACAGCAGCACGTCACGGAAAGCGGGCGGTGTCGCCCCTCGTATCTTCGATTTATCCTTCCCGCCGACATAGGCCATGACGCCGGTGCGGCGGGCCTTCTCGTATCCATATCGTTCGAGACAAATCTGCGGCAGCCGCTGCTCGGCCTGCCCCCATATCAATTCTGACAGGCGAACATCTCCGCACGCCAGCAGCCATGTCGCCTTGCGCGCCATGTGGCCGTAATGGCCCTGCTCGACCTGACAAACTGCGAAGTTGCCGCAGAGCCGCCAGCCGCCGGCGCGATCAGGTTTCGGGAGATCGAAAGCCGTCCACGCGTTCGAGTGTGCCGGGTGTTCCAGCACCCCGCCGTTCAGGACGAGAGCGCGCAGCGCCGCGGCAAATGTGCCGCCGTCATCGCCCAATCGGTACTGGTGGGGCTTGCGCGGGCTGCCGTGCCAGTATCGCCCCCACCGCTCGCACGGCGGATGAGCAACGACCGGATGCGGCCCGCGATAGAAGCGGGCATCCCTAGCCTTGTCCCATGGATCGACGCCGCGAAGGCCGAAATAGCAACCGCCCGTCTCGACGAACAGCGCGGCGACGAGGCGGCTCACGGGGCGGCGCCCGTCATAGCAACCATTTCACAATCAGCCAAGTAATCGTCGATCGCGTCCGCAATAGCGTTTTCGATCACGTCTTCGGCGTTCAATCGAGCGACGCCACGCAACTCGCTAAGCGCCGGAATGCGATCGAAAAGATATTGGATTGCGACGTTACTGCGGCCGGACTGCATCAGGATGCTCTCCTACGCGGGCACGGCTCGCAGCGCGTCTTATCGGTGGGGTAATCCGATGGCGGACAATCCGTACAGACGACCAGGGCCTGATGAGCGACCGCAGAGAACAGATCCCCGGCGATTCGATCTCTGGCCAAATCGGCAAAAGTTGGATCAATCTCGATCCCGATGAAGCTGCAGCCGAGTTGCTGGGCTGCGACCCCAACCGATCCGCTCCCCGCAAAGCAATCAAGTACGGTGCCCCCCGGCGGACACGAGTATTCGATCAGCGGGAGAATCGTGGCGATCGGCTTTTGGGTTGGATGGATCGCGCGGAAGTGCTCGGAGCGAGCGAACATTACCGAGCGCATCAACCTCGGGCCGCCATCCTCCGAGCGGTAGACGGTTTCGCCCGTCGCGCCGATCCAGTGGGCTGGCCGGCCCTTCTTGCGCACCGTCCGCGCGGTAGCGTCGTTCGAGAATAGCGGCTTCTTGTAGACCGCGCCCCACGGGACATCGGCGGGGTAGAACTGGCAGGCGATCTCGTGGACGCGCCGGAACCTATCGTTGAATAGCCCGGTCCCGTTGTGCTTCTCCCAGATGACATCCTGAGCGAATTTCCAGCCGGCAAAATCAGCGGCGCGCTCCATAAAGAAGCGCATGGAGCCGAAGCACCACAGACTCCCGCCGGGCCGCAGCACGCGACGCGCCTCGGGCAACCATCCGGCAACCCGGCTATCCCATTCGAGCGACGTTTGCCCATAGGGTGGATCGGTCACGATGCAATCGACGCTTTCGGGGGCAAGCAACCGCATCTGCTCAAGCGCATCGCCGGTGATGATGCGAACGCTCACCCCCGCACCATGTCGTTGAAATCCCCAAACCGCTCGGGCGGGTAGGCGATCTGGCAGGCCATGCCGCGCTCTCGCCACAGCGCCGCCGCACGCTCGGCGAGGTCGTGCCCGGTGGCTCCGTTGTCGCCGAAGATCATCAGGATTTTGACGTCGGGCGTGATCGCCACATGCCCGAGCCTTGCTGCGCCGCACACCGCCCAGACCGGGACACGGTATAGTTGCGACGCAGCGAGCGCGGTTTCGACGCCTTCGGCCAACCCGAGCACCGCGCCGGCCGGTTGCAGGCGCACCGCGCCATCACTCATTACGCCAAGCGTTTTCTTTCGCGTTACTAGTGGCGCCCGCGCATCAGCTTGACAGTTAGTTCCGTCGTATTCGACGCTACCCTTGCACCATATCCGCTGCACCGCACTGGTTTCCCCGAGCCCCCCGACTAGGGGTGCAACCAACGCGGGCAATGGACCTCCGATTTCCGAACAGAACAAGGCCGGATGAGCGAGCAGCGCCGGTGATGGCTTAAGCCCGCGGCTCCACAGATAGAGCCATGCGGCGGTGCCATCGACCACCGGGCCGCACTCGGCGAGGATCGCGCGGACCCGATCGGCCGTTCCCGAGTCGTTCTCGCGCGGCGCAGGGGCGTGTAACCTAGTAGTGCGCACGATCTGGTAACGTTCCGGCATGTCGAGGAGCGACGCTATCGCCGCCTGGAACGCAAGCCCGCGCAGCCGCATGACGAAGTTGATCGCGTCGCCATGGGCGCCGCAGCCGAAGCAATGGAAATGGCCGTCCGGGTAGACGTAAAAGCTCGGGGTGCGCTCATGGTGGAAGACGCAACAGCCGGCATGGAGGCCGCCGGGCACCCGCTTCAGCTTGACCTCGGCCCCGATAACGTCCAGCCCGCGTGCTCGGGCGCGCTCCAGATCGGCG
>JAZKJE010000063.1:7528-8163 GCA_040384525.1 Pseudomonadota bacterium | reverse complement strand
CTCGCCTCGATCACGACTGCCACACCATGCGGCTTGAGGTTGTCCCAGATGCACTGCGCAACTTCCGCCGTCAGCCGCTCCTGGATCTGCAGCCGCCGCGCGAAACCGTGCAGAACGCGCGCCAGCTTGGAAATCCCCACCACCTTGTCGCGCGGCAGGTAGGCAATCGCCGCCTTGCCGATGATCGGCGCCATGTGGTGTTCGCAGTGCGACTGAAACGGAATATCCTTGAGCAGCACGATCTCGTCGTAGCCCCCCACTTCCTCGAACTGCCGCTCCAGATGGCTCGCCGGGTTCTCGCCATAGCCCAGGCAATATTCCTTCCATGCCCGCGCCACGCGCTTGGGCGTATCAAGCAGGCCTTCACGGGCAGGATCGTCACCGGACCAGCGGATCAGCGTGCGGATGGCTTCCTGCACATCCTGCGGCACCGGAATCTTGCCACGCGCAAGATCGTCGTCTTCATCAGGACCAACCACGCTCATCAAATTCCCCTCTTATCCAACCGGACGTCGCAGGATGCGGCTGGTAAACAGCCCCTTGCGATAAAACGACAGCATCTCCTCCGGACGCTCTGGATCAAGAACCTCGTTATCCGCAATCGCTTTTTCCGCATCACTCAATTGGCGCATCTC
>JAZKJE010000063.1:2597-7469 GCA_040384525.1 Pseudomonadota bacterium | reverse complement strand
GCCGCCATTTCGCCATGTTGGTCGAGCAGTTCCGCTACCCGGTCAATGGAAATTCCGCAATGCTCGGCCAGAAGAGATACGCGTAAGCGCCGTATTGCTGCCCCGCAGTGGTCGTTTGCGGTGCGCGCACAGTCAATAAATACGTCGCATTCGCTGTCGAGCCCCATCGACCGGTTGTTGAGATTGGCCGACCCGATGCGCAGGATTTCATCATCGACGATGGTCAGCTTGGAATGCACATAGATCGGCGTCCCGCGCTTGGTATAGGGATGCCACACCGAGAACCGCTGCTTGTGATCCACCTCGCGGATCGCGTTGACCAGCCTCATACGTGCGCCGTCCATCGCGGCCTGCTCCAGCCAGCCATCGGAGCTGCACGGATTGATCAGCACGACCTCTGGCGGGTCGGCCTCCCCCATCCGCTCCGCAATCGCCTCGGCAATCCTGCGCGAAGCAAAGTATTGATTCTCGAAATAGATGAACTTTTTGGCCCTTGCGATATGTTCGACGAACAGCGCCTCGATCTCGCGGATCTCACAGGAATCGCCATATTGCGACCGCGTTCGCGCAATGCCGATTTCGACATCGTGAAACTCGGCTTCGATCCGCGCGGGCCATGGCGAGCTGTCCTGTGGCCGACATGGCTCCATCGGCGTGCCTCCGGCCTGAACCCAGCGCATACGCCCGTAATCGCCGAGAACACGTGCCGCCTCGCCTTCCATCAGCATCGTACAATCGTGCCACGGGCCATAGTGCCTGCCGTTGGGCCTGCGCCTCCGCTTGTCGTCATCCAGGTGCTCGCGCGTGTCCCAGCGGTCACCCGCCATGTCGATCCCGCCGCAGACCGCAAGACAATCGTCGATCACCGCGATCTTCTGATGATGGCTGCATCCCAGCGGGTGTGCACTGTCGAGCCTGAACACGATCCGCGGATGCTTCCACCAGCGCACCAGGTCGAGCATCATCGACCCTCGGAATACCGCCTTGAACGCGCCGAAGTTCCACTTCAGCACCTTCACCTCGAGCGTCTTGCGCCGATTGGCCAGCCACACCACAAACGCCCCGAGCCTCGCCGGCGACACCCGCTTGCGCGGCAGGTTCCACCATCGTCGCCCGCCACCAAGCCTGATGCGTGTATCGAAATCCCATCCGATCAGCATGATCCGCTGATGCGCGCGCATCATCGCTTCACGCATCAACGAGAAGTAATCGGCAACGTCAATCACGGCATGCGCGCGCGACGCCTTCACATAGCGCCACACCGAAGGCGATTCGCTGTCATCGATCGAGCAGTTTTCATCAACTTGGCCCAGCGGAACACCCAGCTTCACAGGAATAATACTTTACCCATAGACCCGCTCCCCTCTTACGATATAGCAACCTTAAAAATAAGTTTTCTGATTGAACTCAGAAAGTTATACTTGAGCGCTATTCACTTTACCGGTCCCGAAAAGCCTTGCACCCATTATCGGGATGCCATTGCTCGACACTCTCGTATCATCGCTACGCTCTGGATTGCGGGCGGTTCCCCCGGTGCGCTCGGCAGTGCAATCGTTGCGCATACTTGCCAGTCCCGACCGCCGCGCGATGCGCACCATGCTTCGCCGCCATGGTGCCTCAGTCCTGCAACCATATCCGATGACTTCGGCCGATCGCTATCCCGAAGTGTTCACTGCCATCAGCGCACACTTGTGGCGGATCGAACATCCCGTGATCCTGTCCTACGGATGCTCTGATGGTAGCGAAGTTCGCAGCCTCAGGCGCTGGTTTCCACACGCTACGATTGTCGGGCTCGATCCCAACCGCCTGATGATCCGCCAGGCCAGGGCACACCTCGCGCTCAATCCCGATCCGCATATCCGCTATGTCGAGGCCAATACGCCCGAAGTGCTTGGCGACATGCAATTCGACGCTATCCTCGCGATGGCCGTGTTCCGGCATGGCGATCTTGAACGCTTCCAGCCAGTAACATGCGCGCAGGTGCTCCCGTTCTCGCGCTTTGCCGAGTCCGTCGCGCTGCTCGACAAGCGCCTCAAACCGGGCGGTTGGCTGTCGATCTGGAATGCCCACTTCCGCTTTGAAGACACCGCAACCGCTGCCAACTTCCAAGCCCGCTCGCTTACCTGCACTCGCGACGATCCGCTGACCCTGCTCTACGGTGCAGACGATCAACGCCTCGTCGACGCAGTCTACGCCGACGTCATCTTTCGCAAAATCGGCTAAATCAGTGCGCGACTGGAATGACCAGTTCGTCAGGGTGCGCGACGTTCAGGTTGCTCCGCAACAACTCGCCCACCAGATCGGGATCGGCATGGCGCGGATCGAGCAGCGCAACGCGGTTCTTCAACTGGTCGCGCTCGGCCGAAAGCGCCGCGATTTCATGCTCGCGCTGCTCCAGCAGCCGCGCATTCTCGCCCCATGCCAGCAGACCGCTCGGGCCCGCCACGCCGATAGCGCCCAGCAGCAGCAGCACGACAAGCGCCAGCGACTGGGTCAGGCTGTCTTTGGGAAGAAGGGCAACACGGCGGTTCGGCATAAGCGGCACTGAATCATAGTTTACCCCATGATTCAAGGGCAATACGAACGTAGTCATCGCTTTAAGTAATGGTGCACCCGACGGGATTCGAACCCATGGCCCCCAGATTAGGAATCTGGTGCTCTATCCTGCTGAGCTACGGGTGCCCGTGCTCCCTTTAGGCAGGCGCGGGCGTGGTGGCAACGCGGTTTCGCGGCTCAGTTGGTTTCCTCCGGCGGTACCACCGGACACAGGACCGGAGCGACAGGAATGCCCTCCTCGATCAGATCACGTGCTTCGGCCATGCTCGTGCGGCCATGGATCGCGCTATGGTCCTTCTCGCCGTAGTGCATCGCACGAACGTCATCGGCGAACTTGTCGCCCACCCAGGTCGAGGTCTTGATGGCTTCGGCCTGTACCGCAGCTACGGCCTTGAACATCGCCACCATCTCGGGCGGCATGGCGTTGGCGACTGCCCGCGTGTCCTGTTGCGGGACAACCGCGGCGCCCGGCGCAGTGCCGGTCGAAACCTGGTTGCCCTTGCGGCCGAGGTTGGGTGCCATCACCGCCTTGCCGACCTCGACAGACCCGCAGGCAGGGCATGACATCAGCCCACGCTCGCGCTGGTCCTCGAAGTCCTGCGACGACCCGAACCATCCCTCGAAACGATGCCCAAGCGGCTCGCATTGCAGATCGAAAACAATCATGCCGCCGATCTAGATATTTCGCGCTTGTTGGCAAGACTCGGCAGTTGGGCACGAACTTCACGCGTACGCTCGTGATCGACGACGGCAAAGCTCACGCCTGCCGTCTTGCCCATGTCCAGCGCCACCTCGCCCCACGGGTCGATCACCAGCGAATGCCCATAGGTTTCGCGCCCGTCCTCGTGCCGACCGGCCTGGGCCGCCGCGATGACCCATGCACTCGCCTCGACCGCACGGGCGCGCTGCAGCAGGTGCCAATGCGCCCTGCCCGTCGGCACGGTGAACGCCGCCGGAATGCGGATCGCATCGCACCGCCTCCGGCCCAGTTCTTCGAACAGCGCCGGAAAACGGACATCGTAGCAGATCGCCAAGCCAAGCAGGCCGATCGGCGTCTCGACGGCAACCACCTGTTCGCCCGGCGCATAGGCGGCCGATTCCCGCCACGTTTCGCCCGTTGCCAGATCGACATCGAACATGTGGATCTTGTCGTAGCGCGCCGCGATCGCACCATCGGCATCGATCACGAAGCCGCGGTTCGCCCAGCGCCCGTCCTCGCGCAGGATCGCCAGCGATCCCAGATCGATCCAAAGCTTCAGATCGCGCGCGACCGCACGCGCCGCAGTCAGCACGGGGTTATCCGCTTCAGCAACGATCCTGGGCGTCGCTCGGCTGCGATCACGGTCGAGCAGTCCGCACATCTCGGGCGTGAACAGCATCGCAGCGCCACCATCCACGGCCTGACGCGCCGCCGCGCCTATCGCATCGGCGTTGGCGCGCGGATCGATCCCGCTGGTCATCTGGAACAGCGCGACCTTTGCCCGTTCGCGCGAAATCCCTTGGCTCACAGGCCGAGCATCGTGTCCAGCCTGCCCTGCGAATTCAGCGCGGCAAGGTCATCCGATCCGCCGACAGACACGCCATCGATGAATATCTGCGGCACGGTTGCAGCGCCCGGCGCACGCTCGACCATCTCTGCACGCTTCGGCCCGCCCATCGTGATGTCATATTCTTCGTACGAGACACCCTTGCTTTCCAGCAATTGCTTGGCGCGCGAGCAGTAGGGACAACCCCATTTCGTATAGATTTCAACCTTGGGCGTATTCGACATGAGAACCTCGATCCGGGGGTCTTGAAATGCGGTTTTCGCTAACACACATGGGTCTGCGTGTCATGCGCCGCAATGCGGGTGTGTCACGAACCAACCGCTGGACGAAGTGCCGGGTTCCCGGGCTTCACGAAGGCACAGTGCAGATTGCTCAAACGTTGAGGATATTGCCATGAACCGTCTTGATTTTACGCCCTATCGCCGCACCACCGTGGGTTTCGATCGCCTGTTCGACCTGCTCGAACGCCAGGCCCGCGCCAATGGAGGCGACAATTATCCTCCCTTCAACATCGAACGCCGCGGCCAGGATGCCTATCGCATCACGCTCGCCGTCGCTGGCTTCAAGCCCGATGAGATCGACATCACGGCTCAACAAAATCTGCTCACGGTAAAGGGCACGCGCACCGACCTCGAGGAACGCGAATTCCTCCACGTCGGCATCGCCAACCGCGGCTTCGAACGCCGCTTCGAGCTGGCTGATTACGTCCGCGTCGAAGCAGCAGACCTCGCCGACGGCCTGCTCGTCATCGACCTCGTGCGCGAAGTGC
>JAZKJE010000063.1:1877-2587 GCA_040384525.1 Pseudomonadota bacterium | reverse complement strand
GCGTCCGGCGTGACTGCGCCCCCGCCTTGCGGCCAGATCGTGATGAAGCCGAAGAAGGTGCTGATCGGCGCACAGAACCAGCTCAAGGTCATCGAAGGCGACAATACAGCCGCCGCATGATCCTGAGGTGAAAAGCACGAAGGGCGGGCCGAAAGGCTCGCCCTTTTGTCTGGAAGAAACCCAGCAATCGGATCGGCTTGCCATCCCACAATCCCGATCGTAAACTGACGCCCACAAAACCCAGGAGTATCAACAGCCATGGACCGCGCACCGATCGCAAAGCCGCACCGCCTTGCCATCATGAAAGCCGCGCCCCATGCCTGCCTCGATAACCGTTTCCAATCTTGCCTGGTCCACGCCTGACGGTCGCGCCGTCCTCACCGGTCTAGACCTCTCGTTCGCCCCGGAACGCATCGGCATCGTCGGCCGCAATGGCACCGGCAAGACCACGCTGCTCCGCCTGATCACCGGCGAACTCACACCGCGGTCCGGTACCGTCACGCGCAACGCGACCATTGCCACCCTGCGCCAGATCACCGCGCGCACCCCCGTCGAAACGCTGGGCGAAGCGCTCGACCTTGCTGAACCGCTCGCGATCCTGCGCCGCGCCGCGGCTGGCACGGCCAGCGCCGAAGACCTCGCAAATGCCGACTGGACGCTCGAGGCACGCCTCGAAGCCGCGCTCGCGTCAGCAGGGCTGGAGGCCAGCG
>JAZKJE010000063.1:0-1867 GCA_040384525.1 Pseudomonadota bacterium | reverse complement strand
CTCTCCGGTGGTCAGCAGACCCGCGCGGGCCTTGCCGCCGCCATTCTCGCCGACCCCGATTTCCTCCTGCTCGACGAGCCGACCAACAACCTCGACACCGTCGGCCGCGCCGCACTCCACGCCTTCCTGGCCTCCTGGCGCAAGGGCGCGCTCGTGGTCAGCCATGACCGGGCGCTGCTCGAGACGATGGACGGAATCGTCGAACTCTCGACGCTCGGCGCGGTCCGCTACGGCGGGCCGTACAGCCACTATCGCGAAACCAAGGCGCGCGAACTCGCCGCCGCCGAACATGCGCGCGACCACGCAGAAACGACCCTCGGCCACGTCCGCCATACCGCGCAACTCACGCGCGAGCGCAAGGATCGCCGCGACGGCGCGGGCACACGCAAGGCGGCCAGGGGCGACATGCCACGCATCCTGATCGGCGCAAGGAAACAACGCGCCGAAAACACCACCGGCCACAACGCTCGCCTCGCCGAACGATTGCATGCAGAGGCGGAGGCAGACCTCGCCCAGGCCCGCGCCCGCCTCGAAGTCATCGAACCGCTGAAGGTCACATTGGCCACGACCGGCCTCTCTCCCTCGCGCACCGTGCTCGAACTGGTCGGCCTCGCCGCAGGTTACGACCCTGCGCGCCCCGTCATCCGCAATGTCAACCTGACCGTCACCGGCCCGGAACGCATCGCCGTCACCGGGCCTAACGGCGCTGGCAAATCCACGCTGTTCCACGTGATCACCGGCAAGCTGACACCGCAGTCGGGAACTGCGCGCGTCAATGTCCTCTTCGCCCTGCTCGACCAGCACCTCAGCCTGCTCGAACCCGCGCGAACCATCACCGAAAACCTGCGCCGTCTGAAGCCCGAGCTTGATGAGAACGCCGCTCGCGCGGCTCTCGCGCGCTTCCGCTTCCGCGCAACGGCTGCCGATCAGCTCTGCGGAACGCTGAGCGGCGGACAGGCCATTCGCGCGGCGCTTGCCTGCGTCCTCGCGGGTACGCCCCCGCCGCTGCTATTGCTCGACGAACCGACGAACCATCTCGATCTCGAAGCCATTGAAGCGATCGAGGCAGGCCTTGCCGCCTACGACGGGGCGCTGCTCGTCATCAGCCACGATGCCGCGTTCCTCGACGCAATCGGGATCGCCCGCACGGTCGAACTCACCACGCCTCGGCAACGTCGGCCAGCGCCTGCCGGTCGAGAATCGTGACCCGCCCGCTGGTCAGCGCGACGATTCCGTTGTCCACCCATGCCGAAAGCTGCCGGTTGATCTGTTCGCGCGACATGCCCGCAAAGTTGCCCAGTTCGCTCTGGCTCAGCGCTATCTTGAGCTGATTGCCACTGTCCGAACTCCCGCCCATCATCAGCCGCAGCAGGAACCGCGCAAGCCGAGGACCCGAGGTGTAGGCGCGATCCGCCTCGATCACCGCGTTGTTCTGTCGCAACCGCCGCGCCATTGCCTTGAGCAGGCGCAGCGACAGGCCCTTGTGCTTGTCGATGATGTCGGCAAACGCCGCGCGCGTCAGCACCAGCGCCTCGACCGGCTCGATCGCCTCGACCGAAGCCGTCCTGTCCCCGCCATCGAGGAACGCGATCTCGCCCAGCACATGGCCCGGCTCGGCATAATCGAGGATGATCTCGCGTCCGTTGGCCGCCACCATGCTGACGCGCGCAAGACCCTTGAGCACGATGAAGAGGGTCTTGCCCTCCTCACCCTGCGCCATAAGCTCCTGCCCCGGCTTGAACGCCCGGCTCTGCCCGCGTGCGATGATGTCAGAAAGCTCGGCCTGCTCGCAATCCGCAAACAGGCTCTGCGACGTCAATGCTTCAGCCAGCTTGGCCGCGTCCATTGTGTCCCCCGAAACCCCGTC
>JAZKJE010000062.1:0-1996 GCA_040384525.1 Pseudomonadota bacterium | reverse complement strand
AGAACCGGATGAGTGCCGAGGGCGTTGAAGCCGATACGCTGCACGACGTCGCGGCGATCCTCGACGAAGCGGCCCGGAAGATCGAGCGGCTTTAAGCGTGCCGAGGTTGGAAATGTTGCGGCGGCGGCTCGGGATCGTGCCGCCGCCGATCGAAGGAATTTGCTATGACAATGACGACAATTTCCGCGAGCGCGCTGGTACCGACCGAGAGCGCGAGCAAGTATATCCAGCAACTATGCAAGCACTGGAGCCATAATCTCCAGGTGGAGTTCACCCGCGAGAACGGCACGGTGATCTTCCCGAAAGATGCGCGCGGCGCCGATTGGCCCGGCGACGCGGTGGTTACATTCGATGCGGTCGAAGGAGGGCTGCAGGTGCGCATCGACGCGTCGAGCGACGGGCAGTTGGAGGGGCTGAAGGGCGCAGTGGCGCGACACCTGGACCGTTTCGCGTTTCGCGAAGCGCCGCTCGGCTTCGATTGGCAGTGACGCGCGTTTAGGCGAACCAAAGCCAGCCTGGCGCGCCGCCCATTGCCGGATCGTCTCCAGCGAAAAGCGAAAAGCTATGCGCGGTGATAAGCTCGGCTTCCGTCCTCAATTTTCGCCCCGCTGCAACACCATCCCCATTTCCTCCACATCCAGGTCACGCTCCAGTTCGTGGAGCACCTCGTCTTCAATATGTCCCTCACGGTGCAGGCGGATCAGTTCCACGCGGCTCGCGGCCATTGCCAGCAGCAGCACATCGAAATGCGGGCGGAGCATCTCCATCGCGGCGGGGGCGTTCAGCGCGTAGCGCTCGATCATCTCTAGCCGCTTGCGGTGCTGCTCCAGCATCTGCGGGTGGATCAGCGTGCCGTCTGGCGCATAGGCCAGTTCCTCCACCTTGGCGGTGCGCGCGCGGGCCATCGCAGCCTCGGTGGCGGCCATGTCCATGCGGGCAGGCGGGTCCAGATCCTCCGGGTCGATCTTGCGGATCAACCAGCCAAGGCTCGATCCCTGGCCCACAACGGTTACGAAGATCACCGCGAAGGCGCAGACCAGCATCAGGTCGCGGCCGGGCATATCCACCGGAAGCGTCAGCGGCACCGCCAGCGTGACGACGCCGCGCATGCCCGCCCAGCCGAGCACACTCGCCTGTTTCCAGCCCAAAGGTCGCGCCGCTTTCAGCCCCAATTTGCGTAGCGCTGCGAGGATGAAATCCTGCCCGAACACCCAGACGAAGCGGGTGACGAAAACGGTTAGCACCACCGCGATTACCGCTTCGATCATCCACGCAGGCATCGCTTCGATCCCGCCGATGCGCTCCAGCGCGCCGCGCAGCGAGAAGCCGATCAGAATGAAGACCATCGCTTCCAGGATGAAGCTTTGGATTTGCCAGAAGGAGCCGCCGATCAGCCGCACCGATGCAGACATCACCGTGTGCTGGAACCAGCCGAGGATCAGCCCGGCGGTGACCACGGCGATCACACCCGAAACATGTAGCGCTTCGCCGGCCAGATAGGCGGTCCAGCCCAGTAAGGTCGTCGCGACGATGATCAGCATCCTGTCGCGCAGTTTTTTGGCGAGGAACACCCAGAGCGCACCCACCGCGGCGCCGACGATCACGCCACCGATCGCGACCATGAAGAACATGCCGACCGCTTCGCCCGCATCGAATACGCCGCTGAGTGTCGCGACGACGGCGAAGCGGAACAGGATCAGCCCGGTCGCGTCGTTGATCAGGCTTTCGCCCTCCAGCAACGCCGTAAGGCGGCGGGGCAGGGTGACGTCCTTGAGCACCGCGCGCGCCGACACCGCATCCGGCGGCGAGACGATCGCGCCGAGAGCGAAGCAAGCGGGGAGGGGCAGTTCGGGGATCAGCCAATGGACGACCAGCCCGACCGCCAACGTCGTGAACACAACCGCCCCGATCGAGAGCGACAGGATGCCGGGCAAATGGCGGCGGAAGCGCCCCAGTGCGGTCGAGTAAGCACCCGCCACAAGCAAAGGCGGCAGGA
>JAZKJE010000061.1:1071-4531 GCA_040384525.1 Pseudomonadota bacterium | reverse complement strand
AGCTGGGCGTGAAGGCGGTTGCTCGCGATGACACCACTCACTGCGAGAAGTCGAACAGTTGGCGTAAGTGGTCATTCATGAATTTTCCTTGCGGATCAACGCGCTTGCGGACCTGTCCGAACACCTCTGCCATCGGGTAGAGCGCGAGCACGTCGGCGCTCGTCAGCGTGTGGCGCTTGGCCCAGTGCGGTCGCCCGCCATGCGCACGGAACACCGCCTCAAGCGCGACGAAATGATCTGACCACTGCATCGGCGCATATTGATGGACCGAGATCGAGGCGCAAGGTCCAGCGTGGAACGGCGACAGCCAGATATCGTCGCCCGCCACCATCCGAAATTCGAACGGGAATATCAGTGGCATCCGCTTGGCGCGGACCAGTTCGAGTGCCTCGTGCAGCGCCGCGACCGCGTTCGCCACGGGCAGCTCATACTCCATTTCCTCAAACCGCACCGTCCGATCCGAGGGAAAGATGCGCCATGCCGGACCTGCGCGCCGCGATGACCGGGTCAGGCGCGCCAGCGTCCGCTGGATCATCGGCACGCTGCGCGGCGCGGCGGCAGCGAGATCGCAACAGGCCTGAAAGACGCGGTCGTTGCCCTCCTCCTCGGCCAGTTCGGCGGCGGTGGTGGGGTGGAGCGTCTTGAGCGTGACCGATCGGGCGTAGAGGAACAGGAAAAACTCCATGTGGCGCGTGGCGGCGGCGAGCGCAGGCAGATGGTCGAGCACTTCGGCCAGCGGGCGTTGCTCGATCCGCTCTTCCAGATGGAGAGCGGGGATGACCGCGATGCGCACGCGGGTCGCAATGCCCAGCATTCCCAGAGACAGGCGCTGCGCCTCGAACAATTCAGATTCGGCAGCCTGGTCGCAATTGACGATGCTGCCGTCGGCCAGCACCAGCCGGAACGACCGGGCGAGCGCGGCGAGCGAGCTCAGTTCCAGACCTGTACCATGTGTACCCGTCGCCAGCGCGCCGCCAAGCGACTGCGGGTTGACGTCGCCCTGGTTGGGCAGCGACAGTCCTTGCGCCCACAACGCCGCTGTAAGCCGCTTGAGGCTCCACCCGGCAGGCGCATCGACGCTTTGCCGGTCGGCAGCGACGATGATGTCTCCTGCCATGTCCTCCAGCGACACAAGCGTGCCTGTGGTTTCGCAAAGCGGCATGAACGAGTGCCCAGCACCGGTGACGCGCACCTGAGTTGCGGTGCGGACGATCGCCGCCAGTTCCGCTTCATCGCGCGGGCGAGCGATCACCATCGGGCGGGCGATCACGCTACCCGACCAGTTGCGCCACTCGCTCACGCCCATAACTGAGGGCGGCGCTGTGCCCACGGCAGCTCCTTTTCGATTTGACCGGCCAGCCGATACAGCGTCGCCTCGTCCGCATAGCGCCCTGTGAACATCATCCCGATCGGCAGTCCCTGTGCGCTCATCCCCAGCGGCAGCGACAGCGACGGTTGCCCGGTGACGTTGAACAGCGCTGCAAACGGGAACATCGCCATCTGGCGCTTGCCCAAATCGCGCGGAGTCACGCTGGCCGGATCGGAAAACCCGATTCGCGGCGGCGGCGCGGTCATCACCGGACACAGATAGACATCGAAGCTGTCGAACCGCTGCACGACATTACGCATGAGCATGCGCAGTTCCTGAAAGCCCCAGAAGGCCTGCTCGCCCGTGACCGCGCGCGACCCCTGCAAGGCCGCCCAAGTCATCGGCTCAAGCTCATCCTCGCGCGGCTCGCGCCCGACCCGGTCGATGACCCGGCGCATGCCCGCCGCGAAATTCGCCGCCGACACCGGGGCACGCGCCCGCGCGACGGCACGATGATCGACGCCGATCGATTCGACGCGCACCTCATGTCCCAGCGCCGCCAACGCCGTAGCGGTGTACTCGAGCACCTTCTGCACTTCGGGATCGAGCGGCTGGCCAGACGGCGTATCGGGCGACCAAGCAATCCGCAGCTTGCCCGGGCTGCGGCTGACTTCGTGCAAATATTGTCCCGCCTTGGCCGGAATGGCGTAAGGCGAACCCGGCTCGGGGAGTCCGGTCGCATCGAGCATGGCGGCGCTGTCGCGCACGCTGCGCGTCACCACATGGTCAATGCAGAACCCCATGGCATAGTCGAACCCGTCGGGCAGGTTAGGCACGCGGTCGCGGGTGGGCTTCATCCCGACCAGCCCGCAGCACGCCGCCGGGATGCGGATCGAGCCCAGCCCGTCCGAGGCGTGCGCCATCGGCACCATGCCCGCCGCCACCGCCGCAGCCGAACCGCCCGATGAGCCCCCGGCGATGTGGTCGGTGTTCCACGGATTGCGCGTCGCACCGAACATTGAAGTCTCGACATTGCCGACGATGCCGTATTCCGACGAAGCCCCCCGGCCAAGCATCACGACGCCGGCCTCGCGATATGGCGGGTCAAACCACTGTCTTCGTGGTCCACGACCTCAGCGCAGAACCTACTGCCGCTGGTGCAAGGCCACCCGGCGACGCCGATGCCAAAGTCTTTGACCAGGAATGGTACACCCGTGAAAGGGCCGTCGGGCAATGGCCCGGCAGCGATCTCGCGAGCCCGGTCGAAATCGCGATAGACAACCGCGTTGATCCTGCGGTCGAGCCGCTCGACCCGAGCTATCGCCGCCTCGACGAGTTCGGGGACAGACACGTCGCCACGTTGCACGAGCTTCGCTAGCCCCATCGCATCATGAGAAGAATAGTCCTGCATCTCGGCTCCGACGGCGATGAGACGTCATGCTGGTCCGAAATGTCGGACGAGGCAACGGCTAGAGCTCGCGGCGCGCGACATTCTCCAGCGCACAAGAAGGTATCGACCCTTCTCGGCGTTCAAACGCTCGGCGTGCGGACGCACTAGCGAATGACCTCTGACGAGTTCCGACAATGCCAGCCTGTACGTATCGAAGAAGGGCGCATTGCGGACTGGCTGAAATGGGGCCGAGAGCGGAAAGGCACGTTCCGGGCTGCAAGCATCGTAAGCCGACATTTACCAATCGACGCCATTTCGGCCGTTGGTTTGCCTAGCCGGTACAATTGCTCCGACGATGCCGTTGTGTCTAAATGAACCGAGCGACTTGATGAGTGCGGGAAAATGACGCTGCTGATTGGATCACTGCTGGCCCGCCCCGTCTTGGCTCTCGTCTTCGCCGTGGCGGGTTTGACCAAGCTGGCAAACAGCGACAAGACGCGAGAGATGCTCGCGGGTTTCGGTGTCCGGCGCGGCATGCTGACAGTCTTGGCTTTTGCATTGCCACTGGTCGAACTCTCGGTAGCGGTTGCCCTGATCGTGCCGCCTGCTGCTTACATGGGTGCTTTGGCCGCATTGGCGCTTTTGGCGCTGTTCACCGGTGCCATCCTGTTCAATCTGGCTCAGGGCCGTCGTCCTGTTTGCAATTGCTTCGGACAGATCGGCTCCGCTCCAATCGGCCCGCTGACCTTGGTTCGCAACGG
>JAZKJE010000061.1:0-1061 GCA_040384525.1 Pseudomonadota bacterium | reverse complement strand
GCAACGGCTTGCTGACCGGGCTGGCGCTGTTGATCGTGGTGGCAGGTCCCCAAGCCGCTAGTTTTTGGCGACTAGACCATGTCTTCGGCATCACACCGCTAACGGCGCTGGGCGGCGCGACCGCAGCGGTGGCGCTGCTACTGTTGCTCCTGATCGCCTGGGCACAACTCACCATCCTGCACCGCCTGTCGCGTGTACAATCCGATCTGATTCCCGGCACCACGGCATATGCTCTGCCCAAAGCAAGCCGCGGCCTGCCAGAAGGGTCGCTGGCACCATCCTTCGGTCTCAGCGATACACGGGGCGATTTCATCACGCTCGAACAACTGCTTGCGGCAGGCCGCCCGGTGATTCTGTTTTTCACAAAATCGGATTGCCCGCCTTGTCTGGCGATGGCCGATGAGGTCGATCGATGGCGCAAGAACCATGCACACCTGGTGGAAATCGTGCGGATCAGCGACAGCGCGGAGGGACCGGAGGAGTATGCGCTGCTTCAGGCCAAGGGTGCGGTGGCACAAGCCTATGATTGCTGGGGAACGCCCTGCGCCGTGCTGGTAACGCCCGATGGCCGTATCGGCAGCTTGGTAGCGCAGGGCGCAGCCGCCATTCGGGCGCTCGTCAAGCGCGCCGTGGCTGCTTCCAACCAAGATGGTATCAAGGCCGCCTGAACCTGCGGCTGAGACCAAGTCCGATCGTCGTAAAGAACCGCAAAATCTGGAAGTGCAGGCGAGAGCCGGGCTCGGGCGACCCGTTACTCCATATCGTTGCCTTGATAGGATCGCGCCATTGGCGCTTCAGGGTTGCGATGGGCGTCCGAAAACCGCTTAAGTCCGGTGGCAGGACGCGCTCTGCACGGGGGTTTTCCCAATAGCGCAGCACCGTGGCCTCCAGCCAGTCGGGCACGCATTGATTGCGCACGCGCGGCGGAAGATGATCGCTACGCGCGCCAAGCAATCGAACCGCCAACATTATTGCAGCCGCCGTCCAGGCGGCGGTGGCAGGTCGATCCCCAAGGCAAATCTGCCAGTCGAAATCCGAATCGGCAGCTTCGCTCATCGCCG
>JAZKJE010000060.1:12911-25570 GCA_040384525.1 Pseudomonadota bacterium | reverse complement strand
AATCTGCACGTTCACATCTGCCTCGACCTCGGCGATTTCCTGCGGGGTGAGCGCGTTCGGGTGCGAGAAATCGAAGCGGAAGCGATCGGGCGCGACGAGGCTGCCCTTTTGCGTGACATGGCCGCCGAGACGGTTGCGCAGCGCCGCGTGGACCAGATGCGTCGCCGAGTGGTTCGCGCGGATCTGGTCGCGGCGCTCTACGTCGATCACGAGCTTCACCGTGTCGCCCACCGCGAGTTCGCCGCTTTGAATCTTGGCGTGATGCGCGTGGAGACGACCAAGCGGCTTGCTGGTGTCGTCAACGGTGGCGCTGAATTTGTCGTTCGAGATCGTGCCGGCATCGCCCATCTGGCCGCCGGATTCGCCATAGAAGGGCGTCTGATTGGTCAGGATGGTGACCTCGTCCCCTGCCCCGACCTTCTCCACGCGCGCGCCATCCTTGACGAGCGCGACGACCTGACCTTCGCCTTCGGTGCCCGAATAGCCGGTGAATTCGGTGCCACCCAGTTCCTCGGCCACATCGAACCATACATCGTCGGATGCCTTTGCGCCGGAGCCCTTCCAGGCGGCGCGTGCAGCGGCCTTTTGCTGGGCCATGGCGCTATCGAAACCGGCGCGATCGACGGTCATGTTCTGGCGGCGCAGCGCATCTTCGGTCAGATCGAAGGGGAAGCCATAGGTGTCATAGAGCTTGAACGCGGTCTCGCCGGGCAGCGAGCCGCCTTCGGCCATGGTCGCGGTGGCTTCGTCCAGCAACCGCAGCCCGTTGACGAGGGTCTGGCGGAAACGCGTTTCCTCCTGCAGCAACGTCGCTTCGATCAGCGGCTGGGCGCGGACCAGTTCGGGGAATGCTGCACCCATTTCGGCGACCAGTGACGGCACCATGCGGTGCATCAACGGATCCTTAGCGCCGAGGATCTGCGCATGGCGCATTGCGCGGCGCATGATGCGGCGGAGAACATAGCCGCGGCCCTCGGCGGAGGGCAGCACGCCGTCTGCGATCAGGAAGCCCGATGCGCGGAGATGATCGGCGATGACGCGGTGGCTGGCCTGGTTTTCGCCGGTGGTTGCCGAACCCGTCAGCGCGCCACTCTCGGCGATCAGCGTCTTGAACGTGTCGGTGTCGTAATTGTCATGCACGCCCTGCAGCACCGCGGCGACCCGCTCGAGGCCCATGCCGGTGTCGATGCTCGGCTTGGGCAGATCGCTGACGATGACATCGGCTTCCTGCAAATGCTGCATGAAGACGAGGTTCCATATCTCGACGAAGCGGTCGCCATCCTCTTCGGGCGAGCCGGGAGGGCCGCCCCAGATGTGATCGCCATGATCGTAGAAGATTTCCGAACAAGGCCCGCACGGACCATCGGGGCCCATCGCCCAGAAATTATCCTTGGTCGGGATGCGGATGATGCGGCTTTCGGGCAGGCCGGCGATCTTCTTCCACAGATCGAACGCCTGATCGTCTGTGTGGTAGACGGTGGCGGTGAGCTTGTCCGGGTTGAGGCCCCATTCCTTCGTCAACAGCGTCCACGCATGCGTGATCGCCTGTTCCTTGAAATAATCGCCGAACGAGAAATTGCCGAGCATTTCGAAGAACGTATGGTGCCGAGCAGTGTAGCCGACATTGTCGAGATCGTTATGCTTGCCGCCGGCGCGGACGCACTTCTGGCTGCTCGTCGCTGTGCTGTAAGGTCGCGATTCCAGCCCGGTGAACACGTTCTTGAACGGCACCATGCCCGCGTTCACGAACATGAGCGTTGGATCGTTGTGCGGGACCAGCGGGGCACTGGGCACACGCGCGTGTCCCTGACCTTCGAAATAATCGAGGAAGCTGCGGCGGATATCGTTCGTGGACGTCATGCCCAGCGACTTAGGGGGTGATGCGGCGTGGCTCAAGCGAAAGGGTGGTACGAATTGCTGTTCGGTTGCGGCTGTTGCCCGCGCGCGTCATCATGCAGGTCGGGAGAGATGCACAATGCGTTTTCGAGAGATTGCGGCGATACCGGTGGCGCTGGTTTCGATATTTTTTCTATTTCTCGCGATTGGCGGCTTCTTCCTGCTTCCGGGGCAAGCGGCCAAGGATCGTCAGGCGCTGACCCAGCTTAAAGTCGCCGCCGAGTACGCGATGCGGTTCGAAGCGGCCAATCGGCGGCTACCGGACTCCGAGCAATTACAGGCATGGGCCAAAGCGCAGGGCATCGACATGCAGAGCATCTCCACATCTCCGCTTGGTTGTCTCAATGACTTTATGAAGCCGCGCGATGATGCTGTGCTCGTCGGATATTGGGCAGGTGAATGGGCCGAATGTTACGCAGCGCCGTCCGGTGCGACAACGCTTGCGCCCTCGGTATGGGCATTGCTTATGTCCGGCCTCGCGCTCACCTTAGCGTCCTACCTCGCAATTGGGCTGCTTGCTGGTCTAGCTGCCTGGTGGATTGGCTTTCGGCGCAGAGTGGCATGACGTTCAGTCGAACGGCTTGTCGATCGATTTGGGCGGCACCGAGAACCATTTCGGTCCGCTCTCGGTCATATGGAAGCAGTCCTCCAGACGGATGCCGAAGCTGCCCGGGATGTAGATGCCTGGCTCGTTCGAAAAGCACATGCCGGGCGCAAGCGGCGTCTTTTCGCCGCGCACCAGATTGACCGGCTCGTGGCCGTCCATGCCAATGCCGTGGCCGGTGCGGTGCGAGAGGCCGGGGAGCTTGTAATCCGGGCCGTAGCCTTCGCTGACATAATAGCGGCGGACGGCGTCATCGACGCTGCCGGCGGGCTTGCCGAGCTGGGCGGCTTCCAGCGCGATCTGCTGGCCGCGGGCGACCTGGTCCCACACCTTGCGCTGCTGGGCATTCGCCTCTCCGAAGACGAAGCTGCGCGAGATATCGGATTGGTATCCCTGCACGCTGCACCCGCAATCCATCAGCACGACTTCGCCGGGGATCACCTTTTGCGGCTTGCCGCTGCCGTGCGGATAGGCGGCAGCCTCGCCGAGCAGGATAAGGTTCCATGCATTGGTGCCGCCCAGCTTGGCGGTCGCGGCGCTCATCAGGGCGGCCACGTCGCGCGGGGTCATGCCCGCTTCGATCCGCGAGTGCGTCCAGCGATAGGCCGCGACCATCACGTCGCTGGCGAGCTGCATCAATGCGATCTCGGGCGCGGTCTTGATCATGCGGCAGCCGCGCACGACCGGATTGGCGGAGACGAGCTTGGCCGAGGGAAGCGCCTTTTGCAGACCGTCGACGATGAAATAGCGGTTGGTCTCTTCGATGCCGACCGGGCGATTGCCCAGCTTGCGATCCCTTAGGAACCCGGCGACGACTTTCAGCGGGTCCTCATCCTCCTGCCACACGCGCACTTCGGCGGGGATCGCCAGGCTCTCGCGGATCGAGGGTTCTTCGAAGAAAGGCGTGACGATGCACGGTTCGCCTTCGACCGGGATCACCACGCAGGTCAGCCGCTCGCTGCGGCCCCAGCGCACGCCGGCGAAATAGATGAGCGACGATCCCGGCTCGATCAGCACTGCGCCTATGCCATTCGCCTTCATCAGCTCCTGTGCGCGGGCGATGCGGGCCTTGCGCTCCTCGGGACCGATCGGGAGCGCGCTTTTGGTCATGTCCTGCAAATCGGAAGCATCGGATTCGGCGGCGGCCAACAGGCCCGGCATCGAAAGCAAGGGCAGTGCGGCGGCAGTACCGATCAGGGTGCGGCGGCTGAAGGACATGATGGCTCTCCGGGGACAAATCGTTACGCGTACGCTTAGGGTGCTTGACCATTGCGCCGCAATCCCTTCCCCTGTGTGTCAGGGAATGATGGGGGAAACCTGATGCGACGGTTGATGCTGGCTCCGATGGTCTTGCTGCTGGGCAGCACAGCGGCGCCTGTGCCCTATTCTTCGGCTGCGAAGCTGGGCAGCTGGTGCGGCAGTGGCGATCTGGTGGCGGAAGATGCCAAGACCGTGATCCTTGCGGGCTATGGCGCGGGCGGTTTCAAGATCACCACCAAGAGCGCCGAGGCGCAGGCATTCTTCACCAACGGCATGCAACTCGCGCACGCCTTTGCCCATAAAGCGGCGATCAAGGCGTTTCAGGAAGCGCGGCGGCTCGATCCCGAATGCGCGATGTGCGCCTGGGGTGAGGCCTGGTCCTCTGGCCCCACGATCAATTACGGGATCAAGCCCGAAGAGGCGAAGCCGCTGGCCGCGATGGTCGAGGAAGCCGAGAAACTGGCGGCGGGCGCGACGGTGCGCGAGCGCAACCTGATCGGTGCGCTCAAGCTTCGTTATGTGGGCGCAGCGGGCAATCGCGATTTCGCCGATGCGATGGAGAAGATCGCGGCAATCGCGCCCGGCGACGATGCCATCGCGACAATCGCCGCCGATGCGCGGATGATCGCCGCAGACGATTGGAACGCGGACACGATGAAGCGCCCGGTCGAGTTTCTGGAGACCGTGCTCGCCCGCAATCCGGATTACGCCCCCGCGATCCATTTCTACATCCACGCCACCGAAGGTGCGGGCTATCCTGCGCGGGCCGAGAAGTTTGCGGACCGGCTGGCGATCGTGGCTCCGGCGGCGAGCCATCTGATCCACATGCCCTCGCACACTTATTACTGGATTGGCCGTTACGGCGATGCTGCCACCTCGAACTTCAATGCGGTGAAGGTCGATCAGGCCAACGCGGATCGGCTGAAATTGCCCGGACCGGATGCAGTGTGGAAGCTCGGCTATCACGGGCACAATGTGCATTTCGGGCTGGGTGGCTCGTTAATGTCTGGCGATGCCGAAATCGGGCTGAAGCTTGCGGCGCCGCTCATCGAGATGGCGGGCCGATCCAAGGAACCCCTTAGCGTTTTCATGCAGGCAGTGCTGGGTGAGGCTTATATCGCGGTAGCGCGCTTCGGCACGGCCGATCAGATGCTGGCGACTGCCGATCCGGGCGACAAGAGCGTGGTAGCGCAGGCGCTGTGGCGTTATGCGCGCGGCGAGGCGCTGGCGCGCAAGGGCGACTTTGCCGGCGTGCGGCGCGAAGGGCGTGCGGTACCGAAAAAGGTGGCCGACGATAAATCGGGGATGGCGACGGCACTGCTCGCGATCAGCCGCAACGTGCTCGATGGCCGCGTGGCGATGCTGCAGGGCAAGCCCGCCAAGGCCGTCGCGTTCTTCACTGCCGCTGCCGCGATCGAGGAAGCCAAGCCGCTGAGCAATTATATGGACCCGCCGCTCTGGTGGTATCCGGTGCGCCGCGATGTGGCGGCGGCATTGCTGGCGAGCGGCGATGCGAAGGGTGCGCTGGCGGCGGCGGATGCTTCGCTCAAGCGCCGTCCGCAGGATCCGGTAGCGCTGGCGATCCGTGGCCAGGCACAGGCCAAACTGGGCGCAACGGCCGGCGCGGCACGTGATCTGGCCGACGCAAAACGGGGCTGGCGCGGCAAACATTTGCCAAACGGCGCTTGACCCGAAAGCGACAATCGCCTTCGTAGGGCAACAAGATTCAGGGCCAAGAACCCAAGGGGGATGTGTGGGCAAGCGATTGACATGGTGGATTATTGGCGGGCTGCTGCTCGGTGGGCTGCTTGGCTGGGGGCTTAACGCCAGCTACGCGCCGATGGGCGAAGCGGGCACCGCCCAGCTCGCCAAGATCGCCGGCTATCTGGACATCCCCACCCAGATGTTCCTGCATCTGATCAAGATGATCATCGCCCCGCTGGTGGTCTCCACCCTCGTTGTCGGCATCGCGCATATGGGCGGTGGCAGCGCGATCGGACGCGTAGGGCTGAAGGCATTTATCTGGTTCGTCGGCGCCAGCCTCGTCTCGCTGACGCTCGGCCTGATCCTCGTCAACGTGCTGCAACCCGGCGTGGGGCTCAATCTGGCGCTGCCGGATGCGGCGGCGGGCAGCGGCGTTGATCGCACCAATTTCGATGTCGCGAAATTCTTTATCCACATCGTGCCGACCAGCGCGATCGACGCGATGGCGACCAACGACATCCTCCAGCTGGTGATCTTCTCGCTCTTCTTCGGCGTCGGCCTGGCCGCAGTCGGCGAAAAAGGCGAACCGTTGGTGCGCGGACTTGAGTCGCTCGTCGCGGTGATGCTGACGGTGACCGGCTATGTGATGCTGTTCGCGCCGGTCGCGGTGTTCTGCGCCGTCGCTCGCACGCTGGCTACCAAGGGACTGGGCGTGATCGGCGATCTCGCTTTCTTCATGGGCAGTTTCTACATCGGCCTCGCGGTGCTGTGGACGGTCTTGCTCGGCGCATGCTTCATGTTTGTCGGCCGCCGCACCGGCACGCTGATCCGCTATCTGCGCGATCCGATCCTGCTGGGCTTCTCAACCGCTTCTTCGGAAGCCGCCTATCCGCGCACACTCGATGCGCTGGACCGGTTCGGCGTGCCGCCCAAGATCGCCAGCTTCGTGCTGCCGCTGGGCTATTCGTTCAATCTCGATGGCTCGATGATGTACATGACCTTCGCGTCGATCTTCATCGCGCAGGCGTATGGCATCCAGCTCGACTGGGCGACGATGATCCAGATGCTGCTGATCCTGATGATCACCAGCAAGGGGATTGCCGGCGTGCCGCGTGCCAGCCTCGTGGTGATCACCGGCACGCTTGCACACTTCAACATCCCCGAGGCAGGCATCTTGCTGATCCTCGCGGTCGATCACTTCCTCGACATGGGCCGCACCGCGACCAACGTGATCGGGAACGCAGTCGCCAGCGTGGTGGTCGCGCGCTGGGAGGGGCAACTCGATGCGCCGCAGGAGGCCGACCCGGTGCTGGCCGGTATCAAGCCGCCCGTGACGGAGGAGGTCGACAGCTTCCAAGATATGCCGAAGCCCTGATTGGGGTCGTAACGGTCCGATCTGGGTTCGACATTGCCCGGCACGCGTGAAACTCTCGCCCGTTAAGGGGGAGAGTTCCGATGCAGGCATTGCGCGACCTGGGGGGAGCGTTGCGGCAGTTCGCGGCGATGCTCGCGCTCGCCGTGGCGCTGGCCGGTTGCTCGCATATCCAGTTGGTCGCGCCCTATGACGCGACCACGGATATCGAGCTCGGCTCGATGCTGCAGGACACCACCACTTTTGTATCGAGGATGGCGACCCATTCCGGCACCCCCGCAGGCGCCTATGCCGGGAATACGGATTTTTACGACACTATGGCGGGGCACGTTGCGCTGCTCGTGGCGCGGGCCGATGCGGATCGCGTGCGCAATACCTGTCCGCCGACAAAGGCTTTGGCCGGCGTGCTCGACATATTGCGGCTGCCCGCGGAATTGCGCGCGAAGATCGGGACGCCGCCGCAGGGCGATTGCGATGTAGTGCTGATGACTTTGCTCCAGCAGCAATTCCAGGATTTGCGCGCGTTCCACAAGGCGCAAGGGTCGCTGGGCATCCCGGCAGTCGCGACCGGGCCGTTGCTGGATGGCGGTCTTGGCGCGACACTGCGCGCGGCGATGGCGGTGCAGCGCATCAAGAAACCGTATTAGGGAGCGGCGCGATGAGCGTGGATGTGAATGGTCTCGTCAACCAAATGGTCAGCGCCGGCAAGGGGCTGGCCGGCGGCGTATGGACCCAGATCGAAACCTATGCCGTGCCCGAGCTGAAGAAGATCGCGATCCAGGTGGAAGCGATCGCGGAGAACCATGCGGCGTACACCCCCGAAGGCGCGGTGATCCTGTTTCAGATGCAGGTACGCGCTGCGATCTCGGTAATCGTCGCGATGACCACGATGACGCTGGCCATGGTGCAGAATGCGGTCAACGCGATGATCGATGCGGTGAAGGCGTTTATCAATACGGCGACGGGGTTTGCTTTGGTTTAGCTCCGAGGCCCCGCGGCTTCGCCCAGAAGACGTAAAGCGGGCTCCCGCCTCGGGGCCGGGAAGACGAGGGAAAGTCTTGGCCGGTCCTCACGCGTAGGCGTAGGGCCCGCCTGCCGCGAGAGCCCGCTGGTACGCCGGGCGCGCGTGGATTTCTTCCAGCCATGCGGCGATGTGGGGGCGGCCTTCGGTGGCGCCGGCGCGCATTACTGCGGCTTCGAGGGGGAAGCTCATCATGACGTCGGCGGCGGTCATTTCCTGGCCCGCGAACCATGGGCGCTGGGCAAGCTCGGCTTCGACATAATTGAGGTGGACGTCGATCATCGGCTGGATCTTCTTTTGCGCCGTCTTGCCGAAAAAGGGCACGCGGCTAAGCACGAGCTTGAGCAGCAGCGGGGGCATCAGGGACCCTTCCGCATAATGGAGGAAGTGGCGATAGCGCAGCGCATCGTCGCGGTGGGCGGGCGCGCCGAGGCGGCCATCGGCCTGCTCGACCAGATACTCGATAATCGCGCCCGTTTCGGCGACGACCCGGCCATCATGTTCGATCACCGGCGACTTGCCGAGCGGGTGGACCTTCCGCAGTTCGGGCGGAGCGAGCATCGTTGTCTTGTTCCGCTCGTAGCGCTTCACTTCATAGGGAAGGCCGAGTTCCTCGAGCAACCAGAGGATGCGTTGCGAGCGGGAGTTTTCGAGGTGGTGGACGATGATCATGCGGCGGCCTTTCCAGCGGTTGCTGTCCATATCCATGCGCTGGCGCCAAATGTCACGAGACCGCTCCGAAGATGCGCCGCGAGCGTGGCGCGGAGCGCGGCGTGCATCTCCGCCCGGACACCGGGTTCGGCAGCGGCGATGGCGCGGGCAGCGGGGCCGATGCGCAGGAAATAGCTGAGCGCGTCCGCTACCGGGTCTTCTCCTGCCCCCGCGACATAATCGAAATCCACGATCTCGGCATTGGGATGTGCCCAACCCGTTTTGCCGAGCAGGTCGCGCGTGAAATCTTCGTCGGCGAGACCATAGGGGCCCGGCGCGTACCCCGAAGGCGGCGCGGCCGAAGCATGGATCGCGGCCTCGGTAGCCAAGGTCCATTCGTTGAAGGCGCGCGGGCGGAAGCAGGAGAAGACCAGCCGCGCGCCGGGTTTGGCTGCGGCGCGCAGGGCCGTGAAACCCGCCACCGGATCGGCGAAGAACATCACACCGTGACGCGAGAAGAGCAGATCGGCTTCAAGGGCACCGAGCGACTGCGCGTCGGCAACGCGGAACTGGAGATTGGCCAAGTCTGCGCCGCGTTCGCTGGCCGTCGCGACCAGAGCGGGCGAGAGATCCACGCCGGTGATCGAGAGATGCGGACGGGCAGTGGCGAGCGCGATCGAAGTGCCGCCGGCACCGCTGCCGATATCGATCGCAATGCCGCTTGTCGGCGCCGCAGCGAGGATCGCCGTGTCGAGATGGCGGGAAAGGTTTGCAAAACTGCGATCGGTGCGCCGCCATTCCTCGGCCCAAATATCGCCGACCCGGCCGGTCCATTCCAGCGTGTTGGTCATGCGCCCTCTCCTGCCGATCCACGCTTGGCTTCGCACTTTTCACGCGAATCGTGAAAGTTAATTGCGTGCCCGCGAAACATGCGGAAAGACCCGGCGCAGGGCAATGCGCCGGGTCTCCAATGGGAACTGCGTCCCGTGACCACTGTTCCGGCGCGGGCAAGCACCGTCGCGGCCTGAAAAATTAGGCTAAGGTTAGGCCAATGACGCGTATCAGGCGTCGTCTTCGCTACCCTCGGCATCGGGTTCCGGCGATGCCAGCATTTCCTCGGCGACCTTCTCGGTGCGCGTGCGGATGGCCGATTCGAGGCGGGTGCAGAGATCCGGATTTTCCTTGAGGAAAGTCTTCGAATTCTCGCGGCCCTGTCCGATGCGGACGCTGTCATAGCTGAACCATGCGCCCGATTTCTCGACCAAGCCGGCCTTGACGCCGAGATCAAGGATTTCACCGATCTTCGAGATGCCTTCGCCATACATGATGTCGAATTCAACCTGCTTGAACGGCGGGGCGACCTTGTTCTTCACCACCTTCACACGGGTGGTGTTGCCGATGATATCGTCGCGATCCTTGATCTGGCCGGTGCGGCGGATGTCGAGACGGACCGAAGCGTAAAACTTCAGCGCATTGCCGCCGGTCGTGGTCTCCGGATTGCCGTACATCACGCCGATCTTCATGCGCAGCTGATTGATGAAGATCACCATGCAGCGCGAGCGGCTGATCGAACCGGTGAGCTTGCGCAGCGACTGCGACATCAAGCGCGCCTGAAGGCCGACATGGCTGTCGCCCATTTCGCCTTCGATTTCGGCACGCGGAACCAGCGCCGCGACCGAATCGATCACCAGAACGTCAATCGCGTTCGAGCGGACAAGCGTGTCGACAATCTCAAGCGCCTGCTCGCCGGTATCGGGCTGCGAGACGATCAACTCGTCGATATTGACGCCGAGCTTCTTGGCATAGACCGGATCGAGCGCATGCTCGGCATCAACGAATGCTGCGGTACCGCCACCGCGCTGCGCTTCGGCAATCACGTGGAGCGCCAGCGTGGTCTTGCCCGAGCTTTCCGGACCATAGACTTCGATCACGCGACCGCGCGGCAAGCCGCCAACGCCGAGCGCGATATCGAGGCCCAGCGAACCGGTGGAGATCGTCTCGACCTGCATCGCTTCCTTCGACCCCAGGCGCATCGCGCTGCCCTTGCCAAAGGCGCGGTCGATCTGAGCGAGGGCTGCTTCGAGCGCCTTCTGCTTTTCGGTAGTTGGAGCTGCCATGTTGTTGTCGATGACCTTCAGGGATGCTGCCATTTTCGTTGCCCTCGCCACTGGAAGATGTCTACCGTAATCGTTGATGTTGGATACGTCGTATCTTGTTTGTTCTTGCGGAACAAGAGTGGAACATGAATTATTTTGGCAAGCGCTCGATTGCTCCCCTCCCCGCTCCACGGTAGCGAAGGCCGCGTGGGAGAAATCATCGGCCGTGTCGCTGCGCTCAATCGCTTTCCGGTCAAGTCGATGGCTGGCGAAGCGTTGCAAGTTGCCGAGATCGACTGGCAGGGCATGGAGGGCGATCGGCAATATGCCTTTTACTTCCGTGACAGCGGATCGCGCTTTCCCTGGCTGACCGGGCGCGATGTTTCGGAGCTGGTGCTGCATTCGGCGCGCTTTGCCGACCGGCAAGCGCCCAAGAGCGCGCGGGTGGAGATCGTGGCGCCCAATGGCTGGCGCGGGCATGTCGATGATGCCGCGCTGCTGGAGCGGCTTTCCGAGGCGGCGGGCGCGCCGGTGGGGCTGATGCAGTTGGCGATCGGTGCGTATGATGCGATGCCGGTTTCGGTAGTGACGACCGCCGCACATAAATGGGTGGAGACTGCGCATGGATCGGCGCTCGATCCGCGGCGGTTTCGCGCGAACGTGCTTATCGAGAGCGACCATTCACAGACCGACTGGGCGGGCAAGCGCATCGCTTTCGGGCCGGAGGATTCGGCCGCGGGGGCGGAACTGCTGATAACCGATGGCATCCCGCGCTGCGCGATGATCACGATCGACCCCGACACTGCAGTGCGCGATCCGAGCGTGCTGCGGACAATCGCGCAGCAATTCGGGAACGCATATGGCGCCTATGCCGCACCCGCCAAAAAGGGGCTGGTGCAGATGGGCGATGTGGTTCGGCTGCTGGATTAACGCTCCGCTTTTGCTGCGGTGTAAAGGAAGGCAGCTGCGCCTTGGGAGATCAGCCTAGCGCGTTCAGCGCCTTCTCTACGCTGTCCATCGTGAAGGGTTTGGAGAGCACGGGGCGTCCGCGATGCGCTTCGGCGATGCTGTCTCCGCCACCGCCTGTCGCGATGACGAAGGGAATGCCGAGTTCGGCGAGCTTGTCTGCGATCGGCCAGCTTTGTTCGCCGGCGCGCAGATTCACGTCGAGGATCGCGGCATCGACACCGCCCTCCCCGATCAACTCGAGTGCAGAAGCGACATTGTCTGCCGAGCCGGCGACGTCATGATCGAGTGCGTCGAGGAAATCCTCGAGCATCATCGCGATCAACGGTTCGTCCTCGACGAGAAGGATATTCTTTCTGGTCATGCGGGGTGCCTTAGCGTGCGGGCGATTGAACGCATGTTGAACTCATCGATAGGGAAAGGTTCAGGTTGAGCTGCCTCGATCGCAGCTTCCTTACGCAGGCGAAAGGACGATTGCCAGCCTCATTTCGCAGCGAGAACGTCCCGGGCGGCTTCGGCAAGTTGCTGTACCGAAAAGGGTTTCGGCAGGAATGCGACATTGTCGAGGTCTATCGACTTGCGAAGCTGCTCCTCGGCATAGCCCGACATGAAGAGGATTGGGAGATCGGGCCATTTCTTGCGGATGTGGCGGGCCATGGTGGGGCCGTCCATCAGGGGCATGACCACGTCGCTGACGAGGAGGTCTGGCTTTTCGATGGTTTCGAGCAGTTCGAGCGCGACTTCGCCATTTTCGGCGGTCAGCACGGTATAGCCCTGCTTCGCCAGCGCACGCTCCGCGACGGCGCGGACCATGTCTTCGTCCTCCACCACCAGGATCGTGCCGGTGCCCCAGGTGTCGACGGGCTTGGACTTGGCAGTCGGAAGCTTGGGGGCGACCGTGGCTTCGGCGGCAGCGTGGACCGGCAGATAGATGGTGAACTCGGCACCGCCTTCGTCCAGATTCTCTGCGAAGATGAAGCCGCCGGACTGCTTGATGATGCCGTAGACGGTGGAGAGGCCGAGGCCGGTGCCCTTGCCGACTTCCTTGGTGGTGAAGAAGGGCTCCCAGATCTTGCCGATCACGTCGGG
>JAZKJE010000060.1:10378-12901 GCA_040384525.1 Pseudomonadota bacterium | reverse complement strand
TGGGCAGGATATCGTGCGGGATGCCGGTGCCGGTGTCCCAGATGCGCAGCGCGGTGTAATCGCCCACGGGGAGCACATCGTCGTCCATCTGGCGGACCTGCGCTGCGGTGACCGCGAGCGTCTCGATGGTGAGCGTGCCGCCGCTGGCATTGGCCGAAAGCATCGCGTCACGCGCATTGACCGCGAGATTGACCACGACCTGCTCAAGCTGGCCGGGATCGGCGCGGACCGGACCAAGATTGCGGCCGTGCTTGACGTTGAGGACGACCGTTTCGCCGAGCAGACGCTTGAGGAGGTTCGAGACCTCCGAGATCACGTCGGGAAGCTGGAGAACTTGCGGGCGCAAGGTCTGCTGGCGCGAAAATGCGAGCAATTGGCGGGTGAGCGATGCGGCGCGGTTGGAGTTGGCGCGGATCTGCTGGATGTCGTCATAATCGCCGTCGCCGGGCGAATGGCGCATCAGCATCAGATCGCAATGCCCGATGATCGCGGTGAGGATATTGTTGAAATCATGCGCGACGCCGCCGGCTAGCTGGCCGACCGCCTGCATCTTGGTAGCCTGGGCGACCTGACGCTTCAGCTTGCCCTCTTCACCCGAATCCTTGAGGCTGATCAGGACCGCCGCATCGCCGAGGCCGCGCGCACCGGCGATGGTGATCGCGACGGGCTCTTCGGGGGCGTCCTGCAAGCGGATCGTCATCTCGGCCGATTGCGCGGCACCACCGGCGAAACGGCGCACGGCATCGGCGAGCGCGGCCTTGTCTTCGCGGACCACGAGATCGCCGGGGTAGAGCGGCGGTGCGGCGGCGTTGACGCGGGTGGCCTTCACAAAGGCGTCGTTCATGCTCACGAAGCGCCCGTCACGATCCACGAGCGCGAGGCCGGAGGGGAGCAATGCGATCAGCGAGCGGACGTGCGCGGTGGCGCTGCCGCCGATGGCGGGCGCGGCGGCGGCTCCACCTTCTTCGTCGAGCAGAGTGACGAGCATCGGTGCGTCGTCGCCGTCGAGGAACGGGATCTGGAGGACGCGCAAGGGCGTGCCGCTCAGCCCTTCGCGTTCGAAGCGAACGAGCCCCATGCTGTCGGTGATCAGGAAGCGGGCAAAGTCGCGGCCTTCCGCAGGCGTCTCGGCATTGCCGAGTGCGCGCAGCCGGAACGCCCGGTTGGCCGAGCGGATGCGGCCTTCGGGCGTGACCATCACGGTCATGATCCCCGCCGAGCCGAGGCGGTCACCGGTGCTGCCGTCGATGATCGATTCGACCTGCGCGGCAAGATCGAGCGCCTGCACGCCGATGAAGCGCCAGACGAGCGATTCCTCCCCAACGCGCGCGACGCGGGCCGATACGGGGGCGCCGAACACCTGGATATTCTCTGCCCTGCCCTCGCCATCGCGCCAGGCCGCGCGGGCAGCGGCGCCGAGGGCGGTGACCGATGCATCGCTGACCGGCAGGCTGGGTGGCGTGGGCCAGCCCGCGAAGAGCGCTTCGTAGCGACTGTTGGCGCAGACCAGCCGCCCGGCGCGATCGGTGACGGCGAGCGCATCGTCGGATGCGGCGGCGAGCGCGTGGGCGACGGCCCAGTCGGTGGGGCCTTCTGCGGTTGTATCGGGAGCAAGCAAGCGGCGCGCTGCGATGATGCCGCCTGCCGTGAGAATGCCCGCCGCGACGAAGCCGACCGCTACGGCGCGGTCGTCGATCGAGAGGAGAATGATTGCAGCCGCGAGGAAGCCCGCGCCGATTGCTGCCGCAAGGGGGAGCAATGCGCGGGGGTTTTTCACGGGGCTGATGGGCAGCGAGGCCATGCGGTTACCGATGTTCGGTAGTGGAGCGTGGGTCAAGCACTTCTCCCCTTCCGCTTGCGGGAGGGATCGGGTGAGGGCCTGTAACGAAAAGAGGGCGCTCCGTCTTTGCGGAGACGCCCTCCCCCAGCCCCTCCCGCAAGCGGGAGCGGGATTTAAGAAGTTACCAGATTCGAACGCGCTTTTCGGGCGGGAGCGCCATCTTTGCGCCGGGTGCGGGCGAGAATGCGCCGTACCAGGGATCGAGGTTACGAACGACCCAGCTGCGCTGGATGCTCGGGCTGTGCGGATCGGTCAGCAGGCGCTGGCGCAGATTGGCTTCACGGTAGTTGCGGCGCCAGACCTGGGCCCAGCCGAGATAGAAACGCTGATCGCCGGTGGTGCCGTCGATCACCGGCGCGGGCTGGCCGTTCAGTGACTTCTGATAGGCAAGGTGCGCCACCGTGAGGCCCGCCAGATCGGCCACATTCTCACCCAGCGTGAACGCGCCCTTCACGTGCATACCCGGCAGCGGCTCATAAGCGTCATATTGTGCCACCAACTGATCGGTGCGCGCCTTGAATGCCTTGGTATCCGCTGGCGTCCACCATTCGGTGAGACGGCCGTGCATGTCGTAATTCGCGCCCTGATCGTCGAAGTGATGGCTGATCTCGTGGCCGATCACGGCGCCGATGCCGCCATAATTGATCGCATCGTCTGCGTTGGGATCGAAGAAAGGCGGCTGG
>JAZKJE010000060.1:5639-10368 GCA_040384525.1 Pseudomonadota bacterium | reverse complement strand
TATTCCCAAAGGCGTCGCCTGAGACGATCGACAGCCCCGAATAATCCTTCCAGCGATCCGGATAGCCGATCTTGGGCGTGAAGGCGGCGAGCTTCGCGCGTGCCTTGACCTTTGTTTCGGGAGTCATCCAGTCGAGCTGATCGATGCGCTCGCCCATGGCGACGATGACGTTGTTGACCAGTCGGTCCGCCGCGGCCTTGGTCTCGGGCGGGAAATACTTCGCGACGTAAATCTGGCTGACGTCGTCCGATAACACGCCGGTGGTGAAATCAACGCCGCGCTTCCAGCGGGCTTCCTGCTCGGGCGTGCCCGAAAGAACCGTGCCGAAGAATGCGAAATTCTCCTTGTCGAACGCGCTGGGCAGCACATCCGAGAAGCTGTCGAGGCTGCGGATCAGCAACTGATCCTTGAGCACGCCAATTGGAGTAGCGGCGACCAGACCGGCGATGCCGGTGATCGCGCTCGGCTCCGCGACGATGACGGTATCAACGGGCGTGCCGATGCCGGCGAAATAGCCCTTGAAGTCGAAGCCCGGCGCCTTCTTCTGAAGGTCGGTGACCGTCATCTTGTTGTAGGTCTTGTTCGAATCGCGCCGCTCGATCTGGGTCCAGTGGACTTCGGCGATCTTGGTTTCAAAGGCGAGCAAAGCAGTAGCGCGAGCAGCGGCATTGGGCTCACCGGCCAGCGTCAGCACATTGGTCAGATGCTTGAGATAGGCCGCCTTGGTCTCTGCGAGCTTGGCATCCTTTGAGAGGTAATAATCGCGATCGGGCATGCCCAGGCCGCGCTGGCCGAGGAACAGCGCATAGACTTCGGGCTCCTTGTCGTCCTGACCGACAAAGGTGCCGAAAGGCACGCCAACGCCGTTGCGATCGGCCTGGGCATAGAGCGCGGCGAGGCCAGCCTTGCTCTTCAGCGCCTTGATCTGGTTCAGCCATGGCTGGATCGGGGCGAGGCCCTTTGCGTCGATCGTCGCGGTATCGAGATAGGTGGCGTAGGTGATGCCGATCTTCGAGTTCGGATCGTTCTGCGCTTCCTTCAGGATACCCTGCGTGCGCTCCTGCGAGAGATCGGCGAGCAGGTTGAACGCGCCATAGTTCGACTTGTCGGCGGGGATCGGGGTGTTTTTCGCCCAACTACCATTGGCATATTCGTAGAAATCGTCGCCCGCCGCGGCTGCGGTGTTCATACCGGCGGTGTCGAAGCCATAGGTGCCGAAGGTCGGCTTCGGGCGCGACGGCTCCGGTGCCGGCAGCGGGGTGACCTCGACCGGCGCGACGGTGGCGGGCGGCGCGGATTGCGTGCAGCCGGCAAGAAGCGCGGGCGCGGCAAGGAACGTGGTAGCGAGGAGCGAGAGACGCATTTTGAAGATTCCCCTGGGAATTCGGATGCGCCGTCTTAGCTCTATGGCACGGTTGGTCAATCAACGTTTGGAAACGGAGACTTAGCGCGCGGAAAGCTCCTCGCGCGCGGCCCGATCGCGGTAGCGACGGCGCCATTTGCCGCTGATCCACAGCCGCCAGCCAATTGCTGCGACGACATAGCCCAGCACACCGCCAAGCACCGAGCAGATGAACATGCCAAGCGCCGTGGGCACGCCGATATCATTGACCAGCCAATGCAGCCAGCTGGCGTCCACCACGGCATTGGTCGCCGCGACCGCCGCCGACGCGCCGAACAGACCCAGCGTCCAGCCGCCCACCTTATAATAGAGGATGAACAGGAACGGCGTGGTGAAGGGATTGGTGAAAAAGGTGGTGAGCGCGGCTGCGGGCACATTTGCGCGAAGCGGCAAAGCGAGCACCGCAGATGCGGGGATCTGACCCATCGGGATCAGGATGCCGGTGAACATGCCAAGTGCCACGCCCCGCGGCACCGAACGGCGCGTCATGCGCCACAGCGAGCTATGCAGGATGCGGTTGGCGAACGGCCGCAGCCAGCGATTGGATTCGAAAACCTCACGCGTCGGCAAATTGCGCTTTGCCCAGCTGTGAAAACGGGCACCGAGCCCGGGTTTATCAGCCACGGTCGCGCATGATCCGGGCCTGATCGCGCTTCCAATCCTGTTCCTTGGCGGAATCGCGCTTGTCATGTGTCTTCTTGCCCTTGGCCAGCGCGAGTTCGACTTTCGCACGGCCCCTTCCATTGAAATAAATGGAAAGCGGAACGAGCGTCATGCCCTGGCGCGCCACCGCGCCATGCAGCTTGTTTATTTCGCGCTCATGAAGGAGCAATTTACGGGGACGCTTCGGCTCGTGATTATATCGATTGCCGTGCGAAAATTCGGGGATGTTGGCGTTGACCAGCCACACCGCCCCTTCGACCACCTCGGCATAGGCCTCCTTGATCGATCCCTCACCGCCGCGCAGCGATTTCACTTCGGTGCCGGTGAGCGCGAGGCCAGCTTCGTACACCGTGTCGATAAAATAATCATACTTCGCGCGCCGGTTCTCGGCGACGGTTTTGACTTTATCGAAGGTAGCGGGACGAGGACGGGCCATGGGAGGCTGGCATGTAGGGCCGCGGCGCGGATTGCGCCAGCGGCTTGGAAAAAATCGTGCGTTAGACCAGCCCTGCGCTCGCCAAAGCCGCATCGACCGCCGCGCGGCTTGCCTCGTTCGGCTCGGTCATCGGCAAACGCAGTTCCGGCGGGAAGCCCGGCCGGACTTTGCTCATCGCGTATTTTACCGGTCCGGGTGAGGCATCGGTGAACATCGCCAGATGCAGGGCAAACAGGCGGTCGTGCAGTTCGAGCGCCTTCACCCGGTCGCCCACGGCACATGCTGCCTGGAAATCGGCGCACAGCCGCGGCGCGACGTTGGCGGTGACCGAGATGCACCCCACCCCGCCCATCGCGTTGAACGCCAAAGCCGTCTCGTCATTGCCCGAGATCTGAGCGAAGCCTGCGCCCGCGCCGAGGCGATGCTCGGTTACGCGCTGGAGCTGACCGGTCGCGTCCTTGATGCCGATGAACGTGTCCGGAAACGCATTCACGATGCGCACCACGGTCGCGGCATGGATGTCGGTCACGGTGCGGCCGGGTACGTTGTAGAGCACGATGGGCAGCGTGGTGGCGTTCGCTACCGCTTCGAAGTGGCGGAAAATGCCCTCCTGGCTGGGCCGGTTATAATATGGCGGCACCATCAACGCGGCGTCGGCGCCCGAATCCTGCGCTGCTTTCACGTTGCCGATGGCGACTTGCGTGTCGTTCGAACCTGCGCCGGCGAGGATCTTCACGCGGCCCTTCGCCTGATCGGCGCAGACGCGAACCACTTCGAAATGCTCTTCCTTGCTGAGCGTCGCGGCTTCGCCAGTGGTGCCCACGGGGACCAACGCAGCCGAGCCCTGCTCGATCTGCCACTCTACGAGCGCGCGGAAATCGTCTTCTGCGAAGGCGCCGTTACGGAATGGCGTAACCAGCGCCGGAATCGAGCCGGAGAACATAGTCCCAGAAACTTCCTTAATGGGGGCAATTCAGGGGTGGCAGATAGGAGCGACATGCGTATCATGTCCAGCATGCTGGCATCTGTGTTCAAGAGTGCGTTGTTGCTTGCGGGGGTTTCGGGTGTGGCCGCCGCGTCGCAGCTGACCCAATCGCAAGCCGCCTGGTATGCTCAGGCAATCGAGAGCGGCATGCCGCGCCTCGCCCCCGCCTATATCCAGTCGGAGGAGCTGAGCCAGACGCTGATCGAATGGAAGCGGCTGCAGCAGTCCGACAATTTCCCATTCTCCGATTATGCCAACTTCCTGCTCGCGCATCCCGGCTGGCCCGGCGAGACGAGCCGGCGTGCGGCTGCGGAGACGATCCTGGACAGCGGCACCTGGGCGCCGGGGCTGGTCATTCGCTTTTTCGAGCGGTTCGCGCCGCTGACGTCCGCAGGGCGGCTGCGTTACGCAGAAGCGCTGGCGGCTTCGGGCAAACGCAACGAGGCAGCGGAGCAGGCGCGCCGGGCATGGCGTATCGGTTCGCTGCGGCCCATGGATGAGACCAAGCTGACCGGCGCATTCTCTTATGCCCTCACCCCCGCCGATCACGATGCGCGGGCCGACATACTGATCTGGCGCGGGCAAACGACAGCTGCGACGCGGCAATTGAGCTATGTCTCGCCCTCCAGGCGCGCGCTGTTCGAAGCGCGGATTGCGTATCGCACCAAGGCGGCCGATGCCGCCGAGCGTGGCGCGGCAGTGGCAGAGCAAGGGCGCGGCGATCCCGGCTATATCGCGGACCGCGCAAGCTGGCTGCGCGAGAGCGGCCAGGGCATGGCGTCGCGGGCCTATCTGGGCCAACCGCGCCAGCTGACTTCGCTGCCCGGCGATGTCGAGAAATGGTATGAAGTGCTGCTGACGGCGGCGCGTGGCGCGGCTGCGGATGGGCAGAACGATCTGGCCTATCGGATCGCTTCGCAGGTTGATGACGCATATCCGGCGGGCACCGATATCAGCGACCGCCCTTATGGTGAGCGCGACGATTATACGAGCCTGACCTGGCTGGCTGGCACGGTGGCGCTGGAAAAAGCGGGCCGTGCGCGCGACGCGATCGGGATGTTCGATCGCTACTCGCATGGATCGAAGACGCCGCAGACTCAGTCGAAGGGTATCTATTGGGCCGGCCGGGCTGCGGAAGCTGCGGGCGAAACCGCGACCGCGCAAACCTATTTCCAGCGCGCGGCGGGCTTCCCGGATCTCTATTATGGCCAGCTTGCCGCCGAGCGGATGGGCAATTCGCTGC
>JAZKJE010000060.1:0-5629 GCA_040384525.1 Pseudomonadota bacterium | reverse complement strand
GGATAGTGGGGGGCATGGCTTCCCCCTCCCTCCTGGCGGCCGCCGAACGGCTGGGTAAATCGCTCCGGCGCCCGCCCGATTTCAACGCCAAGGCAGTCACGCCTGCGATACGCGACGCATTCTTCCGCAAGGAAATCGTCCGCGCGGCGCAATTGCTGGGCACGATGGGCAATCGCAGCGACCAGAGCCTGTTCGTCCGCGAAATCGCCAATGACGCGACGACGGACACCGATCATATCCTCGCCGCCGAATTGTCGCGCACCATCGGGCGACCCGATCTGGGCGTGATGGTCGGCCGCAGCGCGCTGCAGAACGGCCTGTCGGACTATACCGCAGCGGGTTATCCTTCGGTGCGCGTGCCCGAGGCACAGCAGGATTATTGGACAATCATCCACGCCATCGCGCGGCAGGAAAGCCAGTTCGACCGCACCGCAGTGAGCCATGCCGGCGCGCGCGGGATGATGCAACTGATGCCGGGCACTGCGCGCGAGCAATCGGGCAAATTGGGCATCGGCTACAACCGGGAATCGCTGACCACCGACACCGATTATAATATCCAGCTGGGATCGAGCTATTTCCAGCGGATGCTGAAGCTTTACGGCAGTTATCCGCTGGCCGTGGCCGCCTATAATGCCGGGCCGGGCAATGTGAACAAATGGCTCACCGCGATTGGCGATCCGCGTTCGGGCGGGATCGATGTAGTGACCTGGGTCGAGCGGATACCGATCTTCGAGACCAAGAATTACGTCCAGCGCGTGCTGGAAAATGCGGTGGTCTATGATCTTCTCAACCCCCAGCGCTCGCGATCGCAGGGGCCGGCGAACTTGAGCTGGTATCTAGGGAAAAATAAGCCGGGTTAAGGTCGAAGATTAGAAGTTCGCGCCTCTGCGTGAACAAATTTCTTCTTTCATAAAGAATCAATGGACCGCCCCAATTACATTACCCCCGCTGGATACGCCGTGCTCAGGACGGAGTATGACGCGCTGCTCAGCGACGAACGGCCCAAGCTGGTCGAAGTGATCTCCTGGGCGGCGGGAAATGGCGACCGCTCCGAAAACGGCGACTATATCTACGGTCGCAAGCGGCTGCGCGAGATCGATCGGCGGCTGGGGTGGCTCTCCAGGCGCATGAAGGCAGCCAAGGTCGTCGACCCGAAGCAGCAGGAGGATCGCAGCCGCATATTCTTCGGCGCGACCGTCACCATCGCCGATGAGGACGACAATCACCGCACGCTCACCTTTGTCGGCGATGACGAGGCCGATGCCAGCAATGGATCGGTCGGATGGAACTCGCCCTTCGCGCGGGCGCTGCGTGGCGCAGCGGTGGGCGATTTGCGCAAGGTGATGCTGCCTGCAGGTGAGCGAGAATATGAAGTGATTGCGCTCACTTACCCCTGATACGCGGCGAGCCGCCAAACTTCGCGATTCCCCTTGTCCCCACAATCGCTACAGTCGCTTCCAGGTAAGCGCGTAAGGAAGCGAATGACGATCAAGCGTATCTTTGTAACGGGGCGGGTTCAGGCAGTCGGTTTTCGCGACTGGGTGGTGCGCACCGCCAAGGCGGAAGGCATCACCGGCTGGGTGCGCAATCGCAACGACGGCAGCGTCGAGATGATCGCATCGGGGGACGAAGAAGCCGTCGGGCGCTTTGCCGAACTCTGCAAGGAAGGGCCGGAATTCGCACGCGTCGACAATGTCGAAGTGCTCGCCGCCGATAATGAGAAGCCGGGCAAGGGCTTCACCAAGCGCTTCACCGCCTGAGCGCGAGCGCAGCTTTTGCCCGCGCGGATTGACCGCGCCCTGACAGCATGAAAGGCTCCACTCACCTGAAACGGAGGGGGAGCCTGAAACATGCCTATTCCTGATAGCTGGTCGTCCAAGCTGCTGAGCGTGCTGCGTATCGTCACCGGCCTGGGCTTTCTCCACCACGGCACGATGAAACTGTTCCATCTGCCCCCGCCCCCGGCGAGCATGAGCGGGCCGCTCAGTCCGATGATGATGGCGGCAGGCACACTTGAACTGGTGGGCGGCGTGCTGATCGTGATCGGGCTGTTCACGCGGCCAGTGGCCTTCGTGCTCTCGGGCATGATGGCGGTCGCTTACTTCATGGCCCACATGCCGCAGGGCATTTACCCGGCGCTCAACGGCGGCGAGCCGGCGATGCTCTATTGCTTCATCTTCCTGTATCTCGCGGCAGCGGGCGGCGGCGTGTGGGGCGCAGACGCACAACGCGGCAAGTAAACTCTGCCTGACGGCTCAGCCCTTGGCTGGGCCGTCGCACTTTGCAAGGCTGTCCAGTGCTTTGAGCAGCGCGGGCTTCACCTCGGCGCCCGTCATCCGCGCGAGCTGATCCAGCGTGCGTCCTTCGCCCATCTTCTGCGCGACCCGATAGCCGATATAATAGCCGAAACGCGGCGGATAGACGGCGGCCGGGATGCTCTGGCCGTAGAAGAACTCGCTGTAATCGTCCTGATTCGTGGAATCGAGCTTGGCGCGGGTGTAGCAAATCGCCGCCGCGAACTTCGCATCGACCTCGGGCCGGATCGGGCGCGGGATGGTAAGCATCAATGCGCGATCGTCTGCGCCGGGATTCATCGCGCCCGCGACGTATTCCGCCAGCCCTTCCTGCCACAACGAGCACCACAAAGCCTCGCAATCGGGGAAATAGCGGGCGTGGTGAAAATGGAAGAGTTCGTGATCGAGGAACGGGCCGATGGTTGCACTGTCATGGATTCTGGCAATGACATCGGCGCCGAACACCGCAACGACCTTGCCATTCAGTTCGCGCGTGCCGCCATCCATCTCATTCAGGGAATGAACCAGATAGATCGGCATGGTCGGCGCGTAATCGGGGAAGAAGCGCAGGAAGCGCGTATTGCCGCTGACATAAGCGGCGGAGAATTCGCTGGCCGCCTTCAGAAACTTCTCGCGCTGCCCGGGATAGGCGGTGAGGTTTCGCTCAACCTTAAGGTCGTATTTCTCCTCGGTCGCGCCGTTGCGCGGAGCGTAAAAGCCGGGGAGCAGCGCATTGAAGCGCGCGCGGAACAGCTTCACCCGTTCGGGCATCGGCATGGCCGCAGTCTCGGTGAAGAAATCGTCGAACTGCTGGGTGAGCGACGTGAAGGCCGGAGCCTGTTGCGCGCTGGCGGGCGCGGCAATCGCAATGGCCGCCGCCACAACCAGCGCGCGGATCATTTGCCGATCTCGCTGCAATCGCCGCCCATGCGCTGCGAGAAACCGCCTCCGCCATAACCGAGCTCTGCGTGGCTCTTTTTGCCGATCAGATACTTCACCTTGCGCTGACCGTCGGACGTCGCCTCGACGATCCAGGCGTCTTCGTCACCAACCTTTTCGCTGCCCACCACATCCAGGCTGAAGCGTCCCAGCCCCTTGTCATATTGATAGAAAGGCAGCTCGAAATGCGCGCCCTCGGCCAGCGGAAGCGCAGCAAAGGTAAGGCCCCATAGATTGCCATCCCAGATGCGGCCCGTGAACGCGGTTTCTGCGGGCGGCGTTTCGGGCCGCGTCGTGACGAGCTTGCCGGCGCCATATGCGACGCGGACATGCTCGACGCCGGATTTGCGGCTGTCGAACGCTATCGGTGTGAGGTCACTCGCGCGCAGGATGAAATGATCGCGCAGATCGAATTTGCCGCCGCCGATGCGCTGATGGACGACCACGTCCCAGGCCGGCTTGCCCTCCGCGACCGTGGCGGTGACGGTTTGCAAGGTTGCGCCCATGGCCTGCTCCCCACGAACTATTGCATAGCATCGGGTGCCAGCGGTGAGACGGGTGCCATCGATAGCGGGATCGGTGACAGGGGCGAGCAGGAGCGCGAGGGTCAACATGACGCGCATCGTAACGCGACCGATCCGTTCGGCCAAGTGTGTTTTAGGGTACTAGTACACTATTGATAGATGCCAGCTATACGGCGAGCGCCAACATCCAGCGGATCACCCGTCCCCTCTCCTCATTCAGCGATGTCCTCGTTCCACAGGCCTGGTTGTTCGGCGATGAAACGGCGCATCAGTTCGGTGCACCGCGCGTCTCCGACGATCTCGACCTCGACGCCATGGCTGCGCAGAAAGTCCTCATTGCCGCCGAAATTCGCATTCTCGGCAATCACGACGCGGGGGATCTTGAACTGCACGATCGTGCCCGCGCACATCATGCAAGGGCTGAGCGTGGTGTAGAGCGTCGTGCCGGCATAGCCTGGCTGGCGGCCGGCATTGCGCAGCGCATCCATTTCGCCATGCGCAATCGGATCGCCCTTTTGCACGCGCTGGTTATGCCCCTCCCCCAAAATCTCTCCGCCGCGCGCCAGCACCGAGCCGATCGGGCAGCCGCCTTCGTCATAGGATTTGCGCGCCAGTTCATAGGCACGGGTGAGAAATTCGGGATTGTGCGTTGGCTGCGTGCTCATGCTAGCGGTGTGGGCCTCAGGGCGAAGAGGGGCAAGACATGCGCAAGTTTCTGGTGCGGGCAGCCGCGGTGCTGGCGTGTGGCGTGGCGGGGATCGGCGTGGCACAGGCACAGGAAACGCGGCCTTTTTGCGCGGACCGGCCGGGTCTCGGCACCCCTGCCTGCACGATGGACAAGGGTCGTGTTGCGGTCGAGCTGGGAGGCGTGGACTGGACGCTTGAGCGCGACGCGACGCAACGCACAGATACGCTGATCGCGGGCGATCTGCTGGTGCGAATGGGGCTGACCGATACGCTGGAGGCGCAGATCGGCTGGACGGCATTTGGCCATGTCCGCACCCGCGACAAGATCAGCGGTGCCGTCAGCCGGAGCAGCGGCACCGGCGACATATCGGTGGCGCTGCGGCAGAATTTGGCGAACCCCGATGGATCGGGCTTTTCCGTCGCCGTGATGCCCTACGCTTCCTTGCCGACCGGCGGCGCGACGATTGGCGCGGGCGACTGGAGCGCGGGATTGGTGGTGCCGATCAGCTTCGCGCTTTCGGATACGATCTCGATCGGGCTGACGCCGGGCGTGGAAGCCGCGACCGATGGCGATGGGCTCGGGCGGCATGCAGCCTATGGCAGCGTGATCGGGCTGAGCGCCTCGCTCACCGAGACCGTAGGCGCAGCGCTGGAATTCCAGGCGACGCGCGATGAAGACCCGAGCGGCCATTCGACCGAAGCGCTGGCGAGCCTTTCTTTTGCCTGGGCGCCGCAGGATGGCTTGCAGTTCGATGTGGGCGCCGTTGCCGGGTTGAACGATGCAAGCGCCGATCTTGAGGTTTATGTGGGCATAGCGCGGCGGTTCTAGCCTTTTGTCAGCACGATGATCCGGTCGCCGGCCTGATAGTTCAGTTTCTCGGCCTTTGGCGGATTGACGACGATTCCGCCAAGATCGCTGCGTTCGCCACCGCCGGCGAGGCGATGATAGCCGATAGCGACCTCGCCGCGGGCGCGGCAGGCTTCGGTGACGTCGTAGAAATCGACCGGCTCGCCCAGCGCGACATAACGCTCTGCCGCGAGCAGGCAGATTTCCGAGCCTTCCTCGTCGAGCAGATCCTTGAAGATCGCCTCCAGATGTTCGTTCTCCGATGCTTGCGCGAGCATCAGGCTGACCAGCTTGTTGCTGACCACGAAATCGTTGACGCGGGTGACTTCGGCGAGCGC
>JAZKJE010000059.1:0-16119 GCA_040384525.1 Pseudomonadota bacterium | reverse complement strand
CCAAGGCGAAGAAGTCGATCGCACAGTTCAAGCTGCGCGAAGGCATGCCGATCGGCGTGAAGGTTACCCTTCGCCGTGAGCGCATGTACGAGTTCCTCGACCGCTTCGTCACGATCGCGCTGCCGCGCGTTCGCGATTTCCGCGGGCTGAACCCCAAGTCGTTCGATGGCCGTGGCAATTATGCCTGCGGTCTGAAGGAGCAGCTGATTTTCCCGGAAATCAGCTACGACAAGGTCGACAAGATCCGCGGTATGGACGTGATCGTCACCACCACCGCTAAGACCGACGACGAAGCTCGCGAGCTTCTGCGTCTCTTCGGTTTCCCGTTCCCGCTTGATGCGGACGGCGAAGCCCAAGCAGCATAAAGAGAGCTTAAGTCCATGGCGAAACTGAGTTCGATCAACAAGAATGAGAAGCGCAAGCTGCTGGTCAAGAAGTATGCCGGCAAGTACGCTGCTCTGAAGGCAACTGCGAACGACAAGTCGCTCGATGATACCGAGCGCCTTATCGCACGGCTGAAGATGGCCGAGATTCCCCGCAACGCGAATCCGACCCGCGTCCGCAATCGTTGCGAGATGACTGGCCGCCCGCGCGGTTATTACCGCAAGTTCCGTCTCGCTCGCGTCATGCTGCGTGATCTGGCCAACAAGGGCCTGATCCCCGGCGTTACGAAGTCGAGCTGGTAAGGATAGATCGATGGCATTGACCGATCCGCTGGGTGATATGCTCACCCGCATCCGCAACGGCCAGCGCGCCAAGAAGGACTCCGTCCTTACTCCGGCGTCGAAGCTGCGTGCGCGCGTTCTCGATGTGCTCCAGCGCGAAGGCTACATCCGTGGCTATAGCGAAGAGCAGATGGGCCCCGCTGCGGGCATCCGTATCGAGCTGAAATATTTCGAGGGCCAGCCTGCGATCAAGCATGTTGCCCGCGTCTCGAAGCCGGGCCGCCGCGTCTACTCGGGCAGCCAGGAGCTGCCGCGGGTCCGCAACGGCCTTGGCATCACGATCGTCTCGACGCCACGTGGCGTTCTGTCCGACGCGGAAGCGCGTGAGCAGAATGTTGGCGGCGAAGTGCTCGCGGAGGTGTTCTGATATGAGCCGCATCGGCAAAAAGCCGGTCTCCGTACCGGCAGGCGTTACCGCCTCGATCGAGGGCAAGACCCTCAGCGTAAAGGGCCCCAAGGGCACCCTGACGCTCGCGATGCGCGACGAGATCAACTATGCGCTCGAAGACGGCAGCATTTCGGTGCAGCCGGCCAACGAGACCAAGCAGGCTCGCGCCTTCTGGGGCATGCAGCGTACGCTCGTGCAGAACCTGATCACCGGCGTGACCGAGGGCTTCGCCAAGAAGCTCCTGATCACCGGCGTTGGTTATCGCGCGGCTTCGCAGGGCAAGGTGCTCAAGCTCCAGCTCGGCTATTCGCACGACGTCAATTTCGACATCCCTGAGGGTATCGAGATCAAGACGCCGGATCAGACCACGGTCGAGATCACGGGCATCGATAAGCAGAAGGTCGGCCAGGTGGCCGCAGAAATCCGCCGTTGGCGTAAGCCCGAGCCGTATAAGGGCAAGGGCATCAAGTACGACGGCGAATTCATCTTCCGCAAGGAAGGGAAGAAGAAGTGATCAGCACCAAGGGTCTTTCGCTTTTCGACAAGCGTCGTCGTCGCAACCGTACTGCGCTTCGTGCGCGTTCGGGTGGCCGTCCCCGTCTTTCGATCCATCGCTCGGGCTAGCACATCTATGCCCAGGTGATCGACGATGCCGCCGGCTAGACCGTCGCATCGGCCTCGACGATCGACAAGGGCGTCAAGGGCACAGCCGGTTCGACCGTCGCTGCTGCGCAGGAAGTGGGCAAGCGCGTTGCCGAGGCAGCCGTGGCTGCCGGCATCAAGCAGGTCGTCTTCGACCGCGGTGGCTTCCTCTATCATGGCCGCGTCAAGGCGCTGGCGGATGCCGCTCGTGAGAGCGGATTGGAGTTCTAAGATGGCGGACGAAATCAACACGACCGAAGCTCCGGCTGAGGCAGTAGCGGACGCCGGCCAGGCTCCGACCGATAACCGCGGTCCCCGCGGCGGTCGTGGCCGTGGTGGTCCCGGTGGCGGCGGTCAGAACCGTGGCGGCCGTGACAATCGCGGCGGTCGCGACAATCGTGGCCGTGGCGGCCCCGGTTCGGACGATGGCGGCGAAGAGCTGATCGAGAAGCTGGTTCACATCAACCGCGTTTCGAAGACGGTTAAGGGCGGTAAGCGCTTCGGCTTCGCAGCACTCGTCGTTGTCGGCGATGGCAAGGGCCGTGTCGGCTTCGGCCATGGCAAGGCGCGCGAAGTGCCGGAAGCCATTTCGAAGGCTACCGCTGCTGCCAAGAAGGCAATGGTTCGCATTCCGCTCAAGGAAGGCCGTACCCTGCATCATGACGGCAATGGTCATTTCGGCGCAGGCCGCGTGACGCTGCGTTCGGCTCCGGCCGGTACCGGCATCATCGCGGGTGGCCCGATGCGCGCCATCTTCGAATCGCTGGGCGTTGCAGACGTTGTGACCAAGTCGGTCGGCACGTCGAACCCCTACAACATGATCCGCGCCACCTTTGAGGCGCTGAACGAGCAGACTTCGCCGAAGTCGGTCGCTCAGCGGCGCGGCAAGAAGATCGCCGACCTGCTCGGCCGTGGCGGTTCTGCAACCGCTGAGGCCGATGCCGCAGCGATCGCGGAGTAAGCGACAATGGCTAAGATCAAGATCAAGCAGACCGGTTCGCCGATCCGCCGCACCGGCGACCAGCGCGCAACGCTGATCGGCCTGGGCCTGAACAAGATGCATCGCGTAAGCGAGCTCGAGGACAGCCCCGAGGTTCGCGGCATGATCCGCAAGGTTCAGCACATGGTTGAGGTGCAGAGCTAAGGCTCTTCGCTTTACCTAGTGACAGACAAAGGGGAGGGGGCTAAGCGGCCCCCTTCCTAATTTTTATCAGCGCGACAAAAGCGAAAGCGAGTGCACGACCATGAAACTCAATGACATCCGTGACAATGAAGGCGCCCGTAAGGGCCGTATGCGCGTCGGACGCGGCATCGGTTCGGGCAAGGGCAAGACCGCTGGCCGGGGCCAGAAGGGCCAGACCAGCCGCTCGGGCGTCTCGATCAATGGCTTTGAAGGCGGCCAGATGCCGCTTCACATGCGTATCCCTAAGCGCGGCTTCAACAACATCTTCGCCAAGGATTATGCAGAGGTGAACCTCGGCCAGATCCAGAAGGCTGTCGATGAAGGCAAGCTCGACGGCAAGGCGATGATCGACCAGGCAGCGCTCAACGCAGCCGGCCTTACCCGTGGCGGCAAGAACGGCGTTCGCCTTCTCGCCAAGGGCGAATTCTCGGCCAAGCTGAGCTTCACCGTTGCCGGTGCTTCGAAGACTGCCAAGGAAGCAGTTGAGAAGGCTGGCGGCACCGTGAACATCCCCGAGATCGTTCCGGCGGCCGAGAAGCATGCTGCAAAGCATCGCTCGGTGCAGAAGGTCATCGCCGCCAAGAAGGCAGGCGGCAAGGCCGCCTGAATTCCGGTTCCCCGGCCGTAACCGGCCGGGGTCCAGATTCGGGCCGCTCGAAACTGGATCCCGGAAATTCCGGGGGACAAATTGCTCGACAGGTTAGACAACCTCGCGAGCGTGCCTATATGAGCGGCGGGGGGCGTTTTCGAGCGTCTGCCGCCGTTTCTGTTTCAGGACCAATAAACTCATGGCATCCGCAGCCGATTCGCTCGCTTCCAATCTCAGCCTGAGCAAGTTCGCTCAGGCTACCGATCTCAAGAAGCGCCTGTGGTTCACGCTTGGCGCGCTGATCATCTTCCGGATGCTCAGCTATGTGCCGCTGCCGGGCGTCGATCCCACGCAGCTGAACCTGCTCGCCGAGCAAACCCAGGGCGGCGTCCTCGATTTCTTCAATAACTTCACCGGTGGCGCGCTCAGCCGCATGTCGGTCGTGGCGCTTGGCGTCATGCCCTACATCACGGCCTCGATCGTCGTTCAGCTCGCGACTTCGCTGTCGCCGCAGCTGGCCGCGATCAAGAAGGAAGGCGAGAGCGGCCGCAAGCGACTGAACCAGTACACCCGCTACGGCACCGTGGCGCTGACTGCGGTGCAGGGCTGGTTTATCGCGGTCGGGCTTGAGAGCTTCGGTGCGACCCAAGGTCTTCAGGCCGTGATCGAGCCGGGCCTGTTGTTCCGCGTCGGCGCGGTCATCAGCCTTGTCGGCGGTACCCTGTTCCTGATGTGGATCGGCGAGCAGATCACCAGCCGCGGCATCGGCAACGGCATTTCGCTGATCATCATGGCCGGTATCGTTGCGCGCTTGCCGCAGACGATGGTTCAACTGTTCGAGAGCGGCCGCACCGGCACGATCGATCCGCTGCGCCTGATCCTGATCCTCGTCGGTGTCTCTGCACTGGTGCTGTTCATCTGCTTCATGGAGCGCGCCCAGCGCCGCATCCTGATCCAATATCCCAAGCGCCAGACCGCGCGCGGGGTGCAGGCAGAGCGCAGCCATCTGCCGCTCAAGATCAACACCGCCAACGTGATCCCGCCGATCTTCGCATCGTCGTTGCTGCTGCTGCCGCTGACGATCACGCAGTTCGCCGGCACCACGACCGCGGGCGAGAGCAATTGGGGTGACTTCATCATCACCCTGAACACCTATCTGCGCCACGGTTCGCCGCTCTACATGACGCTCTATGGCGCGGGCATCATCTTCTTCTCGTTCTTCTACACCGCGGTGGTCTTCAACCCCGAGGAAACGGCGGACAATCTGAAGAAGTATGGCGGGTTCATCCCGGGCATCCGTCCGGGCAAGAACACCGAGAAGTATTTCGACTATGTCCTCACCCGCATCACCGTGGTCGGCGCGGCGTACCTGACCTTCATCTGTCTGGTGCCCGAATATCTGATCGCGACGATGGGCGTGACGTTCCTGATGGGCGGCACCAGCCTGCTGATCGTCGTCAACGTGACGATGGACACCGTCACACAGATCCAGTCGCACTTGTTGGCGCACCAATATGGCGACCTGATCAAGAAGGCGAAACTCAAGGGCCGCACGCGCTAAAGCGCGGCGAACGAACGGGAGAGGGCGCCAAGTGAATATCATCCTGTTGGGACCGCCGGGTGCGGGCAAGGGCACCCAAGCGGAGCGGCTCGTCGTCGGTCGCGATATGGTTCAGCTCTCCACGGGCGACATGCTGCGCGCGGCGCGCAAGGCCGATACCCCGCTGGGGCATCAGGTTGCCGCCGTGATGGATTCGGGCGCTCTCGTATCCGACGAGATCGTCTCGGCGCTGATCGACGACAAGCTCGGTTCGATGGACGACGATCAGGGCGCTATCTTCGACGGCTATCCGCGCACCGCCGCCCAGGCGGTGTCGCTCGATGAGTTGCTCGCAGCACATGGCCGCGAGCTTCAGCAGGTGATCGAGCTGCAGGTGGACGAGGAGGCTCTGGTGGAGCGCATCACGGGTCGCTTCAGCTGCGCCAATTGCGGCGCGAACTATCACGACAAGTTCAAACTGCCGAAGCAGGCCGACACGTGCGACGTGTGCGGCCAGCACGAGTTCAAGCGCCGCCCCGACGATAATGAGGCAACCGTCCGTACGCGGATGGAGGAATATCGCGCGAAGACCGCGCCGATCCTGCCGATCTACGAAGCGCGCGGCATCGTCAGCCGGGTGGATGGCATGGCCGATATGGATCATGTCAGCGCTGCGATCGAAGCGATCCTGGACGGGCAGGGCTGAGGCCAGAGGCGCCCCGAACCTGTTCGGGAATTATCGGCTGCAACAAATTCGGTTCTCCGCCGAAGGCCGGGGCCAGTTTCGACGGTATCAGCGCAGCGCATGCGCCATCGAGAATGCACCGAGCCTGGGCCCCGGCCATCGCGTCGAATGATGCCCGCTGTCGCGGCAATCAACCGGACACATGCGATAACCTGCGTTTAAGCCCGTCATGGCACTTTACCCGCCATGTCCGCCAAGAACGCCTTGCTGACCGCCGCTGCGCTAACCGGCCTGTCGCGCCTCGCGCGCCAAGCGACGGCGGGGCAGCTGCGTATCCTGTGCTATCACGGCCTGTGGCTGGGCGACGACAAGCCTTATGGCAGCTGCCTGTTCATGACGCCGGCGCTGTTCGACGCGCGGATGCGGCGGTTGCGCAAATCGGGCCGTCCGGTGCTGGGACTGGGCGAAGCGGTGAAGCGGCTTGCCGCCAACGATCTGCCGCCTGCTGCCGTGGTGATCACGATCGACGATGGCTGGGCCTCCACCTACAGCCATATGCTGCCGATTCTTGAGCGCTACGAACTGCCGGCGACTCTATATGCCACCACCTGGTATTCGGCGCGCGATCTGCCGGTGATCAACGTAGCCACCGGCTATCTGCTCGACGCGGCGGGCCGCAGTCCCACCGAGCGCCTTCGCGAAACGCGGCGCATCGAGATGCTGCCCGAGCAGCAGCGTCTCGCGGCGCTGCGGCACTTTGGCCGCACCCTGGGCGTCGGCGAAAATTGGCTGGAGCGCCGCCAGTTCCACCTGATGAATGCGCCCGAGATCGCCGACGCGCATGCCCGCGGGCTCGATGTCCAGCTGCATACCCATCGCCATATCGATGTGGGCGCAAATCTAGGCCGGTTGGGGCAGGAGATTGAAGACAACCGTGCCTTTCTCGCCGCGGCGGGCGTGCCGGATAGCAGCCATTTCTGCTATCCCAGCGGCACGTGGCACCGCCTGGCCCCAGCCATGCTCGCGCAGCAGGGCGTGCATTCGGCCACGTTGGTCGAGGAGGGGCTCAATCCGGCGAGCACCGATCCCTATGCGCTGCGCCGCTTCATCGACGGGCCGGCAGTCTCGTCCGTGGCATTTGACGCCTATCTCTCGGGCTCGCTCGAATATCTCACCTACCTGCGCGGAATCGCCAACAGCATCCGCATCGAAGCACCGCGCAAGGCCGCCGGCGCATCGAGCATGCTGCTCTGCGCGCTCTGACGCCGGGCGCGTAACCGGGGTGATGGTCCTGACCCGCGCATCCGTGTGATTTTTGCGGTATAGGGTGTGGCAACGCGCGAGCGTCGCGGCGGAGGTGATAAGTCGATGAGCAACAACAGCCTGGTTCCGTCCGCACCTTCCCCGCCGCTCGCCACGCCGCAGCGCGCGGCGACCCGGTTGCAATTCGGTGAGCGCGTCTCGATCGCCAGCGAAATCGAAGTTACCCCCGCGGGGCTGCTGGCGATGGGGGCGATGGTGGGCGCGATCCTGCTGGGCAGCGCCGCTATCGTGAGCGCGTCGCGGCGGCGATAAGCGTCCCGCGTTGAAACGTGCGCGCGCTTGGCGCGGCGCGATCCTTGGTGTATATATCCGGTTCCGACGAAAGCGGCCCCGCAGCGCTTGACAGCGCCTTTGCGGCTGCATATGTCGCGCTTCTTCCGAACAGTGGTTTCACGGCAGCGTTTTAGCGCATTTGCCGCGCGACTGCATTTTCGGAGTTAACGCTACGATATAGGGTGCCGCTGCCATGCTGCATCCTGTGGAGCTGGGAGAATAATTCATGGCTCGTATTGCGGGTGTCAATATCCCGACCAACAAGCGCGTGATCATCGCGCTGCAGTATATCCACGGCATCGGCCCGGCAAAGGCCAAGGAAATCACCGACAAGCTGGGCATCGCTGCCGAGCGTCGCGTGCAGGACCTGTCCGACCAGGAAGTGCTGCAGATCCGTGAAACGATCGACGCAAGCTACTCCGTCGAAGGTGACCTTCGCCGTGAAGTCGCAATGAACATCAAGCGCCTGATGGATCTGGCCTGCTATCGCGGCCTCCGTCATCGCAAGGGCCTCCCGGTCCGTGGCCAGCGCACGCATACCAATGCGCGCACCCGCAAGGGCAAGGCCAAGCCGATCGCCGGCAAGAAGAAGTAAGGGAGCGCTGAACAATGGCACAAGCACCACAGCGCATCCGCCGTCGCGAGCGCAAGAACATCACCTCTGGCGTCGCGCACGTGAACGCCAGCTTCAACAACACCATGATCACGATCACCGATGCCCAGGGCAACGCGATTTCGTGGTCGTCGGCCGGCGCAATGGGCTTCAAAGGCTCGCGCAAGTCGACTCCGTATGCGGCCCAGGTCGCAGCGGAAGACGCGGGCAAGAAGGCTGCCGAGCACGGCGTCCGTACGCTCGAAGTCGAAGTTAAGGGTCCGGGTTCGGGTCGTGAGTCGGCGCTTCGCGCGCTGCAGGCGGTCGGTTTCCAGATCACGTCGATCCGCGACGTGACTCCGATCCCACACAACGGCGTTCGTCCTTCGAAGCGTCGTCGCGTCTGATTTGCCTTTCTGTTCGGCTTGCGGACCCGGGTGCGGGTCTGGGGCCGGACAGCAATTTACTGGCGGGAGGTGCACAATCCCGCCCAAACACGAGGAAAGCCTGTGTCGGTGAACCCTAAGAACTGGCAGGAACTCAAAAAGCCGAACGGCCTCGAAAAGAAGCCGAGCGGGGATCCCAAGCGCAAGACGTCGTTCGTCGCCGAGCCGCTCGAGCGTGGCTTCGGCCTGACGCTCGGCAACGCATTGCGTCGCGTTCTGCTGTCGTCGCTCCAGGGCGCCGCGATCACTTCGATCAAGATCGAGAACGTGCTGCACGAATTCTCGTCGCTTGCCGGCGTGCGTGAAGACGTGACGGACATCGTCCTGAACGTGAAGCAGCTTGCTATTCGCATGCAGGGCGAAGGTCCGAAGCGTCTTCAGCTGTCGGCCACTGGCCCGGCAGAAGTGAAGGCCGGCGACATCGCCGTCTCGGGCGACATCGAAGTGATGAACCCTGAGCTGGTGATCTGCCACCTGGACGATGGCGCGACGCTCAACATGGAGCTGACCGCTGACACCGGTAAGGGCTATGTCCCCGCCGCGTCGAACCGTCCGGCAGATGCGCCGATCGGCCTGATCCCGGTCGATGCCCTGTACAGCCCGGTTCGCCAGGTTTCGTACAAGATCGATCCAACCCGCGTTGGCCAGGATCTCGATTACGACAAGCTCACGCTGACGATCGAGACCGACGGCACGATCACCCCGGAAGATGGCCTCGCTTACGCGGCGCGCATCCTTCAGGACCAGCTTGCTCTGTTCGTGCACTTCGACGATTCGGCGGTTACCCGCTCGGCGCCGATCGGCATGGCAGCTCCGGCAGCCGGTGGCGAAGCCGCTGGCGGTGCTGGCGATACCGCGCAGATCAACCGTTATCTTCTCAAGAAGGTTGACGAGTTGGAACTGTCGGTGCGTTCGGCAAACTGCCTGAAGAACGACAACATCATCTATATCGGCGATCTGGTTCAGAAGACCGAAGCAGAGATGCTTCGCACTCCGAACTTCGGCCGCAAGTCGCTTAACGAGATCAAGGAAGTGCTTTCGAGCATGGGTCTTCGCCTCGGGATGGAAATCCCGGGCTGGCCGCCTGAGAATATCGAAGAGATGGCGAAGAAGCTCGAGCAGGAGATCATGGGCTAAAGCCTGCGATCGACTGACGGAATACAGGGTTTTGGGCGGTGGCCCGTTTTGCACCGCCTGGTCTGGGGTACCTCACACGGCCCCTTAACGAACGAAGGAAAATACCATGCGCCATCGCGTAGGCGGCCGTAAGCTTCAGCGTACCTCGGCTCACCGCATTGCCCTGTTCCGCAACATGAGCGCAGCGCTCATCAAGCACGAGCAGATCACCACCACGACTGCCAAGGCGAAGGAACTTCGCCCGTACATCGAAAAGCTGATCACGCTCGCGAAGAAGGGTGGTCTTTCGAACCGCCGTCTCGCGCATTCGCGTCTTCTCGACGATGCGCAGCTGATCAAGTTGTTCGACGTGCTGGCCAAGCGCTATGCGGATCGTAACGGCGGCTACACCCGCGTCATCAAGGCCGGCATCCGCGCTTCGGACGCTTCGCCGATCGCGATCATCGAGTTCGTCGATCGTGACGTGTCGGCAAAGGGCCAGGATTCGGGCCCGGTGATGAACGACGACGACTTCGCCGACGCCGCGTAAAACCCCTTCACGGGTTGCGAAACAGGATAGGCCGGGCCATTTGGCACCGGCCTTTTCTGTATCTGGAGCAGCTGCGTGACCGATCCCATCGCTTATCCCGAGACCCGCCGTGACGATGTGACGGAGGAGATGTTCGGGCTGAGCGTGGCGGATCCCTATCGCTGGCTCGAAAATGACGTTCGGAACGACAGCGAAGTCGCAGACTGGGTCGAGCGGCAGAACGAAGTGACCGGTGCCTATCTCGCCAGCCTGCCCGCACGCGACTGGTTCCGCACCCGCATCAAGCAGCTTTACGATTATGAGCGTTTCGGCCTGCCCGAGAAGAAGGGCAGCCGCTATTTCTACATGCACAATTCGGGGCTGCAGCAGCAGGCGACATTGTTCGTTCGCGAGGGACTGGACGGTAACAGCCGTGTCTTGATCGATCCCAATGGCTGGTCGGCGGACGGCGCGACGGCGCTCGCCGAATGGACGCCCTCGGACAATAGCGAGCATCTGCTTTACGCGGTGCAGGACGGCGGCAGCGACTGGCGCGTGGCGAAGGTGCTCGATGTCGCGACCGGCAAGGACACCGGCGACGTGATTGAAGGGATGAAGTTCACCCTCGCAGCGGTCTGGAACAAGGACGGCAGCGGCTTCTTTTACTCGCGCTATCCAGAGGTTGCCGAGGAAGACAAGTTCCAGGCGCTCAACGCTAACCACAAGGTGTATTTCCACCGGCTCGGCAATCCGCAATCGGCGGATCGTTTGGTCTATGAGACCCCCGGTCACCCCAATCACAGCCATTACGCCCAGATCACCGATGACGGGAACTGGCTGGCGATCACCACCAGCGAAGGCACGGACGATCGCTTCCAGATTACCCTGATCGACCTGCGCGAGCCCGCCTGGCCCGCGCGCACGATCGTCCACGGGCTCAATCACCATTGGAGTCTCGCGGGCAATATGGGCTCGCGCTTCTATTGGAGCACCAATAGTCACGCGCCGCGCATGCGGATCGTGACGATGGACGTGGAGGAGAGCGAGCATCCGGAGGCGCACGAACTGGTGCCCGAAGACGCGGCCACGCTGGAGGGCGCCGCGATCATCGGCGGCTCGTTGATCGCCTCATACCTGGTGCACGCCCGCACCGAGATCCGCCGCTTTGCGCTGGACGGCACGCCGCTGGGCCCGGTCGCGCTGCCTGGCATCGGCACCGCATCGGGCTTTGGCGGCACGGCGGACGATCCCGAGACCTTCTTCTTCTTCACCAGCTTCAACGAGCCCACGACGATCTACTGCCATAATGTCGCGACCGGCGAGAGCGCGGTCTGGGCCGCGCCCAAGCTGCTGTTCGATCCCGCCGATTACAGCGTCGAGCAGCGTTTCTACGCATCGAAGGATGGCACCCGCGTGCCGATGTTCGTTGTCCGCCGCAAGGATACGCACGGCCCGGCACCGACGCTCCTATATGCCTATGGCGGCTTCGGCATTTCGATGACGCCCGCCTTCGGCCCTTCGCGCATCGCATGGATGGAGCAGGGCGGGGTGCTTGCCGTCGCGAACATTCGCGGGGGCGGCGAATATGGCAAGGCCTGGCACGATGGCGGGCGGCTGGCGAACAAGCAGAACAGTTTCGACGATTTCATCGCTGCGGGCGAGTATCTGATCCACGAGGGCATCACAGGGCAGGGCCAGCTCGCCATTCAGGGCGGCTCCAACGGCGGGTTGCTCGTCGGCGCGGTGACCAACCAGCGCCCGGACCTGTTCGCGGCGGCACTCCCGGCGGTGGGCGTGATGGACATGCTCCGCTTCGATCGCTGGACCGCGGGGCGCTATTGGGTCGATGATTACGGCAAGCCCGGCGAGGAAGCCGATTTCCGCAACCTCCTCGGGCTTTCGCCCTATCATAATGTGCGGGCGGGGGCGGACTATCCTGCGATCCTCGTCACCACCGCTGACACCGACGACCGCGTCGTTCCCGGCCACAGCTTCAAATACGCAGCGGCGATTCAGGGGGAAGCGATTGGCGCCCGGCCTCACCTGATCCGCATCGAGACGCGCGCCGGCCATGGATCGGGCAAGCCGACCGACAAGATCATCGAGGAAGCCGCCGATCTCTGGGCTTTCGCAGCGGAATGGACCGGGCTTTCCATCGTTCCGCGCTGATCGGTCGCATCTTCGTCGCACCCTGTATTCGGTTCATCCATGCGACAGCCGACACCGCATATCTCGTTACACATAAGAAACGGGAGGCAGTGTCATGGGGATTTTGAAAGTGGCCGGCGGTATGTCGGCAGCATTGGCGGTTCTGGCGATGGCGGTTCCCGCGCAGGCGCAGGACCGTCGCGGCGGCGGGCGCGATCATGGCGAACGCGATCATGGCGGACGCGATCATGGCCGCGGGCATCATCGCGGTGGCGACAAGATCGACGCTGGCGACGTACTGATCGGCGCGGCGATCCTGGGCATCTTCGCGCTGGCAACATCGGGCAAGAACAAGGATCGCGGCGAATCCGGGGAGTATGACGGGTCAGACGCGAGCCAATATGATGGCGTCTATGACAGTGAATCCGCAGCGGGGCGTTGCGCGCAGGCTGCCGAGGATGAAGGCCATAATTACGCCGACCGCGCTTTTTTCAAATCGATCAGCAGCACAACGTGGAACGGCCGCAGCTGGGTGGTGAAGGGCCGCGTCAATCTGACGGACGGCTATGACAACACACGCAGCCAGAAGTTCCGCTGTGCGCTGCGTGCGGGCAGCGCGCCGCAGATCAGCTTCGAAGGGCTGTGACGCGGGCAGTCATACTAAAATGTCGTCGTAAACGGTTGTAATATCTCTTGCTACGGCTGCGTAACGACAAGTAGCATCTATCCCGGGGAAGGCGCTGCAAAGTGCCGAACGGGGGGATGATGAATGACGATATTGCGGACGATCGCCATGGCGATCGGCGGGCTGGTGCTGATGTCGGCCCCGGCAAATGCGCAAGAACGGTCGGCCCGAAAGCAGGGGTTCGAACTCACTGCCAATAGCGGCAAGCGAATTCTTGTGCTTCGCCCTTTCGTGAGCGTGGGCGGGCAATCGACGGGCGGGATGTTTGAACCCAACGGCGACTGGACCGAAAAGGCACGGAGCAACATCCATAGCTCGCTGGAGCAATTTCAGGCCAGGCTGGGGAACAATGTGGTCGTTGCCCCCGAAGCTTATGGTGAAGATGCCCAGCGGATAGAGGAATATATGGCCTTGTTCGCTGCGGTATCGCAGGCGGTGCAGGAATATCAGTTCTTCGTCGGCAATCGGCTACCCACCAAGAAGAGCGATAACAAGAACCAGGTGTTCGATTGGTCGCTGGGCGCCGGCATCGCATCGCTGCCGGGTGCGCAGGATGCGGACTATGCCCTGTTTATCTACAACAAGGATGCATACGGCTCGACAGGTCGCAAGATCTTGCAGGTGCTGATGGCCGTGGGCCCCGGCGTGGGGATCAAATCGGGTGAGCATAAGGGCTATGCCGGCCTCGTCGATCTCAAGACGGGCGACGTATTGTGGCTCAATGCCGATACCGCGATCGGCGGCGATGTGCGCGAAGTCGAGGGGTCCGAAAAGCGGGTTCGTCAGTTGCTTGAGGACTTCCCCGGCAGCGATATCAAATGAAGGGGTGCCACCTGCTTGCCGCCGCCTGGCTGGCATCGGTGGTGACGCCGGCGTTCGCACAGCGCGCGCCGGAGCTCCCGCCTTTTGCCGGGGTCTATCAGCCGCACGGCGTCGATGAGATCGGCCTGTGGAAAGAGGATGACGAAAGCGAGCGGGCGCTTGCCGCATCGCCGCTGGTCATTCGCGATGAAAAGCTGACCGGCTATCTCAAGGGCGTGCTCTGCGCGACGGTCGGGGCGGATCGCTGCAATTCCGTCCGCGTCTATGTGATGCGTGAGCCCAGCTTCAACGCCAGCATGTCGCCAAATGGCACGATGCGGGTGTTCAGCGGGCTGCTACTGCGCGTGCGCAATGAAGCGGAACTCGGCGCGGTGCTCGGCCATGAGTTCGGGCATTTCGAGCGGCGGCATTATTTGAACGAATTCAAGGCACAGCGCAGCGGCACGGACTTGCTGGCCTGGGGCGCACTGCTGGCGAGCACGGCCGCAACCTATAACGGGGTGCGGACCTATCGGGATATGCAATTCTCGGTTTACGGCAATCTTTACCGCTATGGCAGGGACCAGGAGCGTGAGGCGGACCTGCTCGGTATCGGCTATCTCAACCACAGCCCGCTGCCGCCACAGGCGGCTGGTGCGGTCTGGCGGAATGTGATGGGCGAGATCGAGGCTTCGGCGACGTCGCGTGGCCTCCGCAAACCCAATTTCAACGCGATTGCCTTCACCGCCTCGCATCCGCCGCATGCCGAGCGTGCCGCCAATCTCGCGGCGCTGGCACTCCCGGATGGCGTGGACCGGAACACTGGCGCGGCGCGATATCGCGAGGCAATGGCGGCATGGTTGCCGATATTCCTCGAGGATCAAATCAAGCTCAACGATATCGGCGCCAGCGACTATCTGATCCAGACCCTCGCCAGTGATGGCTGGACCGCCGATCTGTGGTTTGCGCGCGCCGAATTGTATCGCACGCGCGGCAATCAGCGCGACTTTGCCAACTCCATCCAATTCTATGGCAACGCGATCGGGCTGAACGCGACCCTGCCGGCGGCGCATCGCGGGCTCGGCCTGGCGCTGATCAAAAGCGGCCGGCCGATCGAGGGTCAGGCCGCGCTCAAGACATATCTGCAGCTAAGCCCTGATGCTTCCGACGCGAAGATGATCAGGTTGATGATCCCAGGGCGTGATGGGTAATGAAGAAGGTCGGAATTTGGGTCGCGCTGATTGCGTTGCTTTCGGTCACGTTTGAGGTTCCAGCAATCGCCCACAAATTGCGCCAGAAGGGCGAGGCAGTGACGGTGGCGGACTCAAGCCTGACCGTGACCCCCTCGCGCGACTGGAATCGCCTGGGCGAAAATGCCGGTAAGAACACCGAGAGCTGGACGCTCGACGGCGGGCAACTCAACGATCTCACTTTCTTTGCCGGAATCGCGCCAGGCAAGCCGCTGGTGCGGGAGCAGCACAAGAAGAAGGATCCGCTGCCGAAGTTCGCAACGACGACGTTGCTGGTCGAGCTGCCCGAATTGCTGGAGGGCACCTATCGCACTTACAAGAATATCGGGGCATTCCAGCTGACATCGACCGAGCCCAAGAAATTCCTTGGTCAGAACGGCGTGATCTTCACCTACGAATATACCGATGAAGACCGGATCACCCGCAAGGGCGAGGCGACCGCCGCGATCATTGGCGGCAAGCTCTATATGGTGAGCTTCGATGCCCCTAGGCTCCATTATTTCGATCAGGCGATCGGCGATGTCCGCGCATTGGTTGCCACCGCCAGACTATAATTTCGTGGTTTGACGCTCCCAGTGCGCAGCGCCCTTCCCAAGCGGCGATGATCTGCTAAGCGCGCTGGGCATGGACCATCATGCCGATTCAATCCTGATCGTAGATTTCGGGAGCCAGGTGACCCAGCTGATCGCGCGCCGCGTGCGCGAAGCTGGCGTCTACAGCGAAATCGCTCCCTTCACGACTGCCGCAGAGGCTTTCAAGCGGATGAATCCGAAGGGGATTATCCTATCGGGCTCGCCTGCTTCGGTGCTGGAGGATGGCAGCCCCCGCGTGCCGCAGGAGATATTCGACTCCGGGCTTCCAGTGCTCGGCATCTGCTATGGCCAGCAGGTCATGATGCAGCAGCTTGGCGGCGAAGTGCGGCTGGGCGATTCGGGCGAGTTCGGCAGCGCCTTTATCGAGATCCAGGATAATTGCGTGCTGTTCGACGGGCTCTGGGCCGAGGGTGAGAGCCATCAGGTGTGGATGAGCCATGGCGACAAGGTGACCGAGCTTGCGCCCGGCTTCCGCCCCGTCGCGATCAGCCCCGGCTCGCCCTTCGCCGTGATCGCCGACGATGCGCGACGTTACTACGCGATGCAGTTCCACCCCGAAGTCGTCCACACCCCCGATGGCGCGCGCCTGCTCGCCAATTTCGTGCGGCACG
>JAZKJE010000058.1:38601-40502 GCA_040384525.1 Pseudomonadota bacterium | reverse complement strand
GCTCGGCGCGAACCTCCTGGAAATTATAGATCTCGCCATTGTACGTGACGACCACGCCTTGGTCGGGCGTCGCCATCGGCTGCACGCCGCCTTCGAGATCGATAATCGCAAGGCGCCGGTGCCCCAGCCCAACGCCCGCAGTTGCCCACACGCCCGAACCATCGGGGCCACGATGCGTCAGCGCGTCGCTCATCTGAACGATGCGCGCGGGATCGACCGGCCGCGCCATGGCAGGATAATAGAGACCGGCTATGCCGCACATGAGTTGAAATCGTCCCCCGTTCGTCAGCCCGCTTTCGCCGGGATGACTGCCTAAGGCAAGATCAGCGCGTTGCCGTCATGCGATCGGCCAGCGCATCCACCGGACCAAGCGCGCGCAGGAAGTCCTCAATCGCCGCATGTGCGCCGCCATCGCCATCCTGCTCGGCCGAAACCAGGACCGCAGCCGCAGCCTGATCGCCGCCCAGCATCTTGTTCTTGAGCGTCATCAGCTTCACGCGATTGTTGCTCCCGGTCAGCAGCCCGCCGATCCGGAACCAGGTGACCGTCTCGCGCTCGACACGGGCTGGGCCGACCATGCGCAGGGCCTGCCCGCCATCGGGCCGCGACAGTCCTTCGATACGCACCCATTTGTCATTCTCGCGGATCGCGCCGATGCCGAAGCCGACAAGTTCCTTGTCCTCATGCTGGTTGGCATAGACCGCGACCACCAGATCCACTGCCCTGCCCCGCGCGTCTGCATAGCGCCCGACGAGGAAATGATCCGCGCCCGGATAATTGGGCAACCACGCGGCGCGCGTGCTGAGACCCGTGCGCTGCCAGCCCGGCACGTCCGGCAGCTCGACCAGATCGGGCAAAGGTGCCGCACGTGCGGCGTTCAGGCTCGACCAGCCAAGGAACAGGCTCGCCACCGTCAGCACCAGCAGCGAAGCCAGCGGCGCCTCAATCCGGCGCGAAGGCACCACTTGCAGCGCCATCGGATCGAACCATGGCGCGTCCGGATCGCGATCGAACCATTTCCATCCGATCGCCAGCACGACCGCCATCACGGCCGCAAAGAACACCCAGCCATAGACGATATGGTCCATGCCGGTCGCCTGCTCCACCGAAGTCCACCACGCCGCATAGATCGTCGCAAAGGCCCGGATGCCATTGGCGATCACCGGCACGATCATCGCCATCGCCAGGAAAGCGGCACGCTTGCCCCAATTGATATAGCAAACGTTCGCGACCAGCACGCCATAGGCGACCATCGCAATGACGAACTTGGCGCCCGAACAGGCCTCGGCAATCTCGAAATAGCCATTGGGCGTGGTGATGAGCACGCCATCCACCACCGCTGGCACGCCGAAGATATGGAGCAACGGGATCACCATCATCGTGGTGATCTGCTGCAACGGCCCCTCAAGGAAATCGCCAAACGGGACCAGGAAGAGCATGTAGCAAAGCGGAAACAGCAAAGCCTGGGCGACATTCGGCCCCAGCAAGGTCACCACCGCGCCCTGCATCATCAGCACCAGCCCGGCATGGCGGAACAGCGCGACACTTGCGGCGTCGCCCAGCACCCAGCCAAACCCGCCGGCCGCGACCAGCACCAGCCCCGGCCACCAGCTTTGCGGCGCAACCAGAGCCAGCTCGTTCCTGCGCTGCCACACCAGCCACGCAATGACGGGAGCGACGAACAGGCAATGCCCAAAGGTCGTGTTGGTCCAATAGATCGTCGCGAGATCGATCGCGTCGTTATGGAAGATCGCAAGCAGCGCCAGCCAGACGCCGCCGAGCATCGCCGCATGCCGCTGCCAGCGCGCGTCGAACAACGTTTTCGCAGGCGTGAAATCGCCCGCAGGCGCTACGACGGTCACGCCGCGCAAGACCGAGCAGCTCCGCGCGGCGCTCGATCC
>JAZKJE010000058.1:7390-38591 GCA_040384525.1 Pseudomonadota bacterium | reverse complement strand
CGGTCACGCCGCGGTGCGCTTGCGCGGAGGATTGACCACATCGGTCGCCCGCGCCGTATGCTTCCGCTTGGCATCGCGCAGTGGCAGGCCGAGCACGTCGTCCAACGGTGCGAGCCGCGCGGCCCAGCTATAATGGTCCATCACCTGCTTGCGGGCGCTTTCGCCCAGCGCCGTCGCTATGCGACGATCCGACAGCAATTGCGTCACATGCTCGGCAATCTCGCCCACAGTGGCGCCGACCCGGATCGTGCCACCATGATCGATGCCCGTCGCAGCGGCTTCGGACGCTACCACCGGCCGCGCCATTGCCATGCCTTCGAGCACCTTGTTCTGGATGCCCCGCGCCAGCTTCAGCGGCGCGACAACGACTGCGGCCTGCGCCAGCCAGCCGCGCACATCGGCAACTTCGCCCACCACGGTCACGCCCGCCTGCTTGCCCAGCGCCTTCACCGCGTCGGTCGGGTTACGCCCCACAATCATGAAGCGCGCATCGGGATGCACCAGCCGGATATGCGGCAGGATCGTCTCGACGAACCAGGTCACGCCTTCGATGTTGGGGCGGTAATCCATCTGGCCGGTAAACACGATCAGCGAACCCATCGCATCGATGCGCTTGAACACCGCTGAGGGATCGAAAAAGTCGGTATCGATGCCGTTCTCAACGACATGGACACGGTCCGCGCCGGTGCGCTTGCGGAAAAGCGCCGCTTCCGCCTCGCTCACGAACAGGCTGGCATCGGCACGCGCCGCAATCGCCTTTTCGTGCTGGAGCAGCAACCGCGCCTCGCGGCCCAGCATCCAGCCCATCGGGCCTTTGGAGCTCTGCGCATATGCCGCGAACTTCGCCGAATCCATGTCGACGAAATCCATGATCACCCGCTGGTGCGGACGCGCCGGCAGATATTGCGCCATCTGGCTGGAGAATACGAAGATCGTATCGATCGCATGCCGCGCCAGGATGTTCTCAACCGCTTCCCGCACCGCCTCGTTATCGAACGCTGTCAGCGAGATCGGGCGATGCGAAAGCAACGCCTGCACCCCCGCCTTGAACTGGCTCTTGGCGCGCCAGATGATCGAACGGTTGCCGGTGTACTTCGCCAGCCCGCTCTTCTGCTTCAGATCCTTGGGATCGTCGGCGAACGCGATCAGATGCACGCGTTTTTTGGTCGAGAGGTACTTCAGGATGTTGAAACCGCGAATCTTGTCGCCCCGGTCGGGCGGATAGGGCACGCGATGCGCGAGGAACAGGATATCGCCCATCAGCCAAGCCCCCGCGAAATCAGCGGGCCGAAGCGGTTGGCCACGGCAAGCGGCAGCTTGCTCCAGACCTTCACCTGCAGGCTGAATTTCGGATTGGCCGGGCTCGCATCGCGCGCTTTCGCGCCATCCGCTACGCGCTCATAATAGGTGAGGACGGAGGGCTCGAAGCCCCAATTCTTCTTGAACGCAGCGGCCCCCGTCCCGGTCTTTGAGCGCCCGAAATCGAAGCGCTTGCAGCCGCGCGTGCGGGCGTGGCGCATCAGCTCGAAATACATGCGGTCATTGGCGCGGAGTCCGCGTGCCGCACGGGTTCCGCCCCCCCAATAGGGATAGACCGTCCCCTTCCAGTAAAGGCTCAACACGCTAGACACCGCCACACCGCCACTGCGGACTATAAGCAGGTCAGCGGCTTTGCCAAACTCCTTCAAAACCTCGGAAAACAGGCTCTTCGGAAACACCGGTGTGCCAAGATTGCGCACCGATTCCGCGTAAACGGCATAATGCTCCGCCTGCTCGCGCGCATCACTGCCGACAACAACCTCAAGATGGTTCTCCAGCGCCTTGCGAACCTCGGCGCGCTGCTTGCGGGGGATAGCCAGCAATTCTGCATCGTCATCCTCGGCCAGATCGCGGACGAAGCCGATATAGCGCGTGGTATCCACATCCCAATCCGGCCCCGGCAGCGGACCGCCGCGAACTTCCATCACCGGGCAGCTGAGCTTGCCCGCCAGCGTCCAGGCCGCCTCCGCGAGTTCAGCCGCCACGCGCGGATTGTCGGCAAGCACGCCGCCCCCCACGCCAAATGCCGCCGAAACCAGCGCGCGCCCGAACAAGGCCGAATGCACCTCTGTCAGCGGCATCACGCCAACAAGCTGGCCGTTGCCGCCCTCGGCGAGCAGATAATGGTTCTTCTGTCCGCATCCGCGCGCGACCGCGATGCTCCAGGCCGGCAGATGGAACGGCGTGCCATCGGCATGGTCATGGACAAACGCCCCGATCCGCGCGCGTTCGATCGCGTCGTCCAGGTCGGCGACACGCAGCCCCACAGGGCGGGCAAGCATTGGCGCGTTCATGCCAATTTCTCCGCTTCGCGTGCAGCGATCGCGTCCATACGTCCCCATTGGTGATTGCCGAAGAGGATCTTCAACTTCCCCGCCATCGCCCCTAGCCGCGGATAGTGACGGAGCCGCGACCGCAGCGGCGCACCGGCCACACGGGGCTGGCCTGGATCCATGTCCCAGGGATGAAAATAGAAGACCGCCGGTCGCCCGCCTTTATTGACCAGGCGCACCGCGTCGGCCGTTACCTTGCCCGGCAGCAACCGGAAAAAGCCACCCCCGGTCGCAATCTCGCGTCCGAAGAAATTCGCCACCGTCACCGGTATTTCGATCAGCTCTGAACCGGCGACCGGATGATATGCCCCGCGTGGCGCATCGGGCCAGCCATAATGGTCATGCGTGATCGGCGCGACGCTGGAGGAATAGGTATAGCCCTTCTCGGCCAGGATCGCATGCGCCCAGGGCGTGCGCGGATCGATCGAAAAACTGGGCGCACGATAGCCGGTCACCTTGGTGCCGCACGCGTCCTCAAGCAGCTTCTTCGCCGAATCGATATCCTCGGCGAACTCTGTAGCGCTCATTGTAAAGACCCGCTTGTGATCGAGCCCATGGCTGGCGACTTCGTGCCCCGCATCGACGATGCGCCGCATCAGCGCCGGATAGCGCTTCGCCACCCAGCCCAGGGTGAAGAAGGTCGCCTTGACCCCGCTCTCGCCAAACAGCGACAGTACCTTGTCGGTATTCGCCTCCACGCGATGCTCGAGCGAATCCCAATCGTCGCGCGAGATCGTGTTCTCGAACGCGCCGACCTGGAACCAGTCCTCGATATCGACAGAGAGAGCGTTGGTGACCATCAGGCGGCATTGCCCCGCAATGCCGAGAGATCCGGGCGGCGCGAAGCATCGTTGGTCTCGACCCAGTCCACCAAAAGGGTCAGCACGCGGCGCAGCGCCTCGTCCTGTTCCTTGATCTGCGCCTCGAGCTGCGCGATCCGCTGCGTCACGGGATCACCGCTCGCAGCAGGCGCAGGGGCCGCAGCAGCGCGGATCGGCATCGCGTCGGGCGCAGGCGGCGGCGTGGGTGTGCCCATCGCCATCGGTGCGATTTCGCTCAGTTCCAGCGGTTCGGGCTCGGGCGCACGTGCAGCCACAGGGGCAGACACCGGGGCCGGCGTGTGAATCCGCGTCGGCGTATCGCCATGCAGATCGGCAATCACCGTCGCCAGTTCATGCTCGCCGAAAGTCTCGATCTGCTCGACCGCGCCGAACAGCAACACGCGGCTCGCCAGCTGGTTGAGCAAGCGCGGCGAACCGTTCGACCAGCGATACATCGCCGCGACCGCGTCATTCGTGAAACGCGGCTTTCCGCGCCAGCCGACGCACGACAGGCGGTGGATCAGATAGGGTTCGACTTCGTCGGCTTCCATCGGCTCCAGATGGTGCATCGCTATAACGCGCTGGCGCAACTGCTCCAGACCCGGTTCGGCCAGAGTGACCCGGAATTCGGGCTGGCCGAGCAGGAAAATCTGCAAAAGCGGATATCCGCCCGCCTGGAAGTTGGAGAGCATGCGCAGCTCCTCCAGACTGTCATATGGCAGCGCCTGCGATTCATCGACGACGAGCAAGGTGCGGCGGCCCGAACGCGCCACGTTATGCAGCCCGCGCTCGATCGCCGCGAGCATATCGGCCTTTTCCATGCCGCCCGCGTTGATCTCCAGCCCTGCACACACCAGCCGCAGCAGGTCCTCGGGGCGCAATTGCGACGAGACGATCTTGATAACGTTCAGCCGCTCGCGATCGATCTCGCCCAGCAGATGCCCCATCAGCGTAGTCTTGCCCACGCCGGGATCGCCGGTGATCACGACAAAGCCTTCGCCCTGGCTCAAGCCATAGCCGAGATAGGCCATCGCCTTGCGGTGGGTGGCAGTGTCGAACCAGAATTTGGGATCGGGGGTTAGCTGGAAGGGCCTGCCCGTCAATCCGTAATGGTCGTCGTACATCCTTGGTTTCCCTTAGAACCCGTACCGAAGGCCGAGCAGTGCTTGTGCGGCAGTGTTGCTGCCCCCGGTGGTCGCATTCTTGTTGTCGAACCCGAACACGCCCGCCGAAACGGTGGCGCCCAGCGGCCCGAAGCGATGCGTGTATGCGGTGTTGGCACCCCAACCCAGCACGCCGTCAGCACCGGCAATGTCCGTCGTATAATAGCTGCCGAACGCGCTGGCCGAGAGCGAGCCGTTGGGCCCCACACCGGTCGATCCGAATACCTGCGCGTAGAAGCTCTCGTCCGACGTGCCGTTGACGTTAAAGCCCGGGGTGCCAGTCGGCGCAATGAAGGTGCGGCGCGAATAGCCACCACCCAGGCCGATACGCGTACCACCACGCCCCATCACCGCAACGCCGGTCACGCCGCGCGAGCGATATGCCGAGGTAGCCGCCGATGCGAACACGTTGTTCAGGCACCCGCCGGTCGCCGAACCCACCGTGCCATAGACGCAGCCGCCATATTGGTTGCCGAACGGATCGGTGGTGGTGACAAAGCTGGTCGGCAACGTCGCCAGCGTGCCGCTCAGTTGCTGGCCGAACGTCTGCACACTGTCATACACGCCGATCTGAATGCCGCTGCCCGGCCCGATCTGATAGCTGAGCGAGCCGGTATAGCTCATCGAGCCATAACGCTTGCCGGCACGCGCCTCCAGGAAGGTACGGCGGCTGGGCTTCCAGATCACACCTGCGTCCCAGAACATGCCGTCGATATCGTAAGCGATCCGGCGCGGCGAAGCATTGTCGGTCACGAAGCGCCCATTGGCATCCACCACCGGATTGTTTGCACCGTCCCGCACTGCATCGCGCTGGCTGATCTTGATCTTCTCATAGCCCACGCCGCCCGCCACTGCGAAGCCGCCCGCAATCGGCAGCACCGCATCGACGCGACCGAACTTGCCTTCATAGCGCTGGTCGAGCTGGCCTGCATCTTCACGCGTGTACGAAGCGCTGGCGGTGATCCCGATCGGCAGCACCTGGCCGGCTTTCACGCCAACGCTGGCGGTCGCGACATGCACTTTCGAATCGTCGTAGCTGTCGAGCCGCGGCCCCGTGCTCACGCCCGTGGCACCCGCTGCCTCAACCTTGGTGTAGCCAAAGCGATAGGCGGCGTTGGCGAAGATCGGCCCGATATGGCTCGCAAGGTTCGGCCCGATATAGCCCGAATAAAGCTGCGCCGAGTTGCGGCTGTTGCCCTGATTGGTCAGCAGCGCATCGCCGCGAATGTCCGAACGCGTGCGCGTTGCGATGCCGCCCGCTTCGATGCTGAAGCCCGGCAGCAATGCTGCCTTGGCACGCACCAGACCCGAATGCATCTGATCCTTGTTCAGCGGCTTCTGATAATCGAAGCGGCGCTCATATTTGTAGCTCGCCTGCACTTCGACGCGCTTGGTATGCACCGATGCATCGACCCCCACGGCCACCGTGGAATAGGTCAGCACATCGCCGCCGTTCAGATCGGCGGTGACCACCTGGCTCGCCTCGATATAGGGCGAGACGCGAACGCGCTGGGCGCTCGCGGGCGCTGCAAAGCCGGCCACACAGGCCAGAGTCACGGTTGCGAAAATCAGCCGGGTCACTTGCCCGCCTCCCCATAATAGCTTCCAAACCGGCGGCCGCCTGGCTGGAACGAGACCGAATTGAGAACGAGCTGGATATGCTCGCACCCGTCGAGTGCACTCACGGCGTCCCGAAGGTCGCCTTCACTGGTCTGGTCCGCGCGGACCACGACGAGAACCTGCCCCACATGCAAAGCGAGTACCGAAGCCGGTGACGCCGCCAATGCAGGGGGTGAATCGAAAATCACGATGCGGCGCGGATTGGCCTGAGCCAGCCCGTCGAGGATCGCGCGCGCACGGTCGCTGGCGAGCAGCTCGGTGTCGCTGTGGCTCTTTGCACCCGCGGGCAGCACCGAAAGCTGCGGCACATCGGTGTCGATGATGCATTCCTCGACATTGGCGACTGCACCCGAAAGCGCATCGAGCAGCCCCGGGCCGCTCGGCATGCCAAGGCGATCGAGAATGTCTGGCTTGGCGAAATCGGCATCGACCAGCAGGATCTCCACGTCCTTCTCGGCCGCCATCGAGAGCGCCAGATTGATTGCGCAGAAGGTCTTGCCCTCATCCGGATTGGCCGAGCAGACGAGCACCATGCGCGCACGATCGGCGGCCTTGGCGGTGTCCTTCGCGGCAACGGCGCGCGCGGTCAGCAGCAGCTGGCGCTTCACCATGCGAAATTCTTCGGCCAGCGGCGTAATCTGCCCGCCGGGGACGATCATGCCGCCAGCACGCAGCATAGCACGGTCGATCGGCGCCACACGGCGGCCTTCGCGCTGCTGCGGCACCGAGATGCTGATAGCTTCATGCTCGCCCGCGCCACGGCGCAACGCCGGGCCATCATCATGCTGCTGCGCGGGTGCAGGCGTATAGACCGGCTCGGGCACGTAAGCAGGTGCAACCGGCGCACGCTGCACTAAGGGAGCCTGCTCGACCGGCCCGGTCGGCGCATAATGGAATTGCGACGCCGCTCTTTCGAGCAGCGTGCCGCGATACCGGCGTGGAGTCTGGTCGTTCATGCGATCAGGCCCCCATGCCGCGCTGAATGAATTCGACCCCGATCAGGCCGATATAAGCGACGCACAGCGCACCTATCCCGCCCGCAAACAGCGTCAGCTTCTTGCGGCGCATCGAAAGCTGGGCAGACGTCAGTACTTCGCCGATCGAACCGATCACGGGCATGCCGCTCGCTTTCTCCAGCTTGCTGGCGGTCGAAAAGGTCGTCTTGAGCTTGGCCAGCGCAAACGCCGCAGCAACGCCCGCGCCAAGTCCCGCGATCAGCACGGCGGTCAGCAGCAGCGGACGATTGGGCGCAGTCGGCGAACGCGGCTGGGTCGGCGGATCGATCACGTTGAACTTCACCGTGTCCGAAACGCTCTGTGCCGAGCTGGTCACCTTCAATTGCTCGCGATCGCTGAGCAATTTGTCATACTGGTCCTTGAGCACCTGATATTCGCGGTCGATCTGGCCCTGTTCGGCGGCAACGCCGGGCGCTTCGGCGATCTTCGCCTCCAGCGTGCCAAGGTCGCCTTCGATCTGGTTCTTGCGCTGCAGGAGCATCGCCACGGTCGCGCTCTTGTCTGCCTGCATCGATTTCAGGCTCAGATAGAGCGGGTTGGACGACGAACTGCCGCCCCCGCCATACATCGGCTCGCGCGATGCAGCGCCGGTTGCCTGGGCGATCTGGCTCTTGAGCGCGATCACATCGGGATGACTGTCGGTAAAGCCGCGCGAACGCGCTTCGCCCAGCTGACCCTGCAAGGTCGCCAGCCGCGCACGCGCCGGCCCGGCAACTGCACCACCGCCAGCGCCCGCGACATTCGCCGGGGTGCCAGACATTTGCGCATTCACTGCATTCAGCCCGCTCTGCGCCGCCGCCAGATCGGACTGGACACCGGCAAGCTGCGTGCGTGCGGCGGCAATACGATCGTTGAGCGAGCCCGTGCCCGGCAGCGAACCCAGATAGCGTGATTGGAAATCGGCCTTCTTGGCCTCGGCTTCCTGAAGCTGCTTCTGGCGCGCGTCGAGCTGTGCGTCGAGGAACTGCATCGATTGGCTGCTCGCGTCGCGATTGTCGGCCAGATTGCCCTCGACGAAGATGTCGATAAGCTTCTGCGCGATCTGCTTGGCAAGCTTGCCGCTCGGCGCGGTCACCGAAATTTCGAAGAGGTTATCGGCCTGCGCGGTCAGCTTGATCGCCTTTTGCAGGCCCGCAATCCGGTCGGCAATGTCACGATCAGTCGCAACAGTGCGCGCCAGATCGGTGCCGCGCACGACCTTCTCAAGGTTCACTGCAGACGTCAGCGTCTGGCGCACGCGATCGATATCGCGCGCCTGCGCAGCCTGATTGGCGCCATCGGCACCCGGCAGGATCTGGCGAAGCTGCACGAAGATGCGCGCCCGCGATTCGTAATTGTTCGGCATCTGCGACACGACCAGCCAGCCCGCGAGGCACAGCCCCCAGGCCACAAACAAAGCGAGCCAGCGCCGTGTCCAGACGGCGTGGAGCGCTCCGCGCACTTCATCAAAAAGACTGCCCATCCCCCGCGGCCCCTTAGAACATGCTCTGGGGGATGATGATCACGTCACCCGGTTCAAGTTTGACGTTGGCATTGATGTCGCCGTTCTTGAGCAGGTCGCCCAGCCGCAGCTTGAATTCGCGCTGCCGCCCGGTGGCCCGGTCGACGCGAACCAGCCGCGCGCGATTGCCTGCCGCGAATTCGCTCAGGCTACCCACGGCGATCATCGCATCAAGTGCAGTCATGTTGGCGCGATACGGGATCGAAGCCGGCTTCTCGGCCGCACCCACAATGCGAACCTGCTGGCTGTACGTGCCGGAGAAATTCTTGACGATCACCGATACGATCGGGTTCTGGATATACTCGCCCAGCGCGTATTTCAGATCGTCCGCGAGCATTGCCGGGGTCTTGCCGACCGCGGGCATGTCGTTGATCAGCGGGATGGTGATCCGGCCATCGGGGCGCACCTGCACGTCCGCCGACAGCTCCTTATTCTGCCACACAAAGACCTGAAGCTGGTCCATCGGGCCGATGATATATTCCTCGCTCGGTGTCTCACGGCTCGCAACCGCAGTTGCGGGCGGCAGCTCAGGGCGACCTCCACCTCCGGCGCAACCGGAGAGAAGGGCCGCGGCCAGAACGGGGACCATCAAGGTCCTGCCAACGGAGAGAAAACGCATGCTCGAGCTCCTCACCAACCGGGGCAAAAGCAACCGACGTCTCGGCCACAAACCCGGTTGGGTCAGCCTCCGCTATGCGAGGAAGAGGTAAACATCGGGTTAGGAGTTGCGCGATTCCGGCAGAAATCTGCGGGGCTCAACGAGGCGCGTTGATCAGCATTTCCCGAACCGGGGCATGTCCCAGAAACGCGCTCGGACTCGCACTCGCGCCATAAGCGCCCGACGCGAATATCGCTATGACGTCACCCACATGCGCGGTGGGCAGCGCCACGCGGTCCGCCAGCCGGTCCAGCGGCGTGCAAAGCGGCCCCACAATAGTCACCACTTCTTCCGCCGCGTCCGCCATCCGATGTGCCACCGCAACCGGATAATTCCGCTTCACCACGGTCCCGAAATTGCCGGTCGCGGCGAGATGATGGTTCAGGCCGCCATCGACGATCAGAAACGTCTCACCGCCACTGATCTTCCGATCGATCACCCGCGCCAGATACACGCCCGATTCGCCAACGATCCATCGCCCCAATTCGATAGCGAAGCGCGTATCGGTCAGGCTCTCGGGCAGCTTCTTGAGCGCCTTGGCCAGCGCCTTGCCGATCGCGGCCACATCCACCGGCGTATCGCCGGGAAAATAAGGGATACCAAAACCGCCGCCCAGATTGACCAGGGGTGGGTTCACGCCCGCTGCCTCGGCCAGGCGGGCTGCCAGTTTCAGCGTTTCCGCCTGCGTATCGATGATTGCCTGCGTATCCAGCGATTGCGAGCCCGCGAAGATGTGAAATCCCCGCCAATCCGCACCGCCCTTCACGATCAGTTGCACCAGTTCGGGCACATACTCTGCCTCGACGCCAAAGGGCGACGCACGACCGCCCATCTTCATCCCCGAACCGCGCAATTCAAAGTCCGGATTGACCCGCACCGCCAGTCGCGGTCGCCGGTTGATCTCCTTGCCGATCAGCAACGCGCGCTGCGCCTCGGCAAACGATTCTACATTGATCGTCACGCCCGAATGGATCGCCGCTTCCAGCTCGAAATCGCGCTTTCCCGGCCCGGCAAAGCTGACCCGATCGGGCGCCATGACGTCCAGCGCCTTGTCCATTTCGCCCACCGAAGCCACGTCCAGCCCATCGACCAGCGGCACGATTGCCGCGAGCAGCTTGGGCAGCGGATTCGCCTTGATCGCGTAATGAATATCCAGCGTCTTCGGCATCGCCTTGCGCAGCGTCTTCATCCGCGCCGCGATGATCGCGAAGTCATATACGTAGAGCGGCGTCGCCTCCGTCGCCCAGGGCAAAGCCGTCAGCTTGGCGAATTCGGGCGGGATCGGGCCAAATGCCTTGCTGCCGTTCACGCGAGAACCCCCACTTTCAATGCCGAGCGGTCCAATTTGCCATTGGCATTGCGCGGCAATTCCTCGCGCCAATCGTAGCGCGTGGGCTGCATGAAGCTCGGCAAGTCACGCCGCAGCCGCTCCCGAAGCGCACCCTCGTTCGCCGCATCCCCGCGCACCACCACCACGATCACCTGCCCCAGCCGCGCATCCGGCACGCCAAACGCCACCGCTTCGGCAGCCTCGCCGCCCGAAACCACGGCTTCCTCAATCTCATTGGGGCTGATCCGGTTGCCCGCCGATTTGATCATCTCGTCATCGCGCCCAACAAAGCGCAGCAGCCCTTCATCGTCTTCGCTCACAGTATCACCAGACCAAACTGCCATGCCGCCGCTTGTGGCAAATGCCGGGGCGGCACGAAAGCGCTGCGCCGTCCGCGCGGCATCCTGCCAATATCCCTGCGCCACCAGCGGCCCGGCATGCACCAATTCACCCTGTTTCGCGCGCTGGCCGTCCGCCCCGACCACCAATATCTCCGCAAACGGGATCGCCCGCCCGATCGAATCGGGATGCGCATCGACCAGATCGGGATCGAGATAGGTGGATCGAAACGCCTCGGTCAGCCCATACATCGGATAAAGCCGCGCCTCGGGAAAGCGCGCGCGCAGCCCCTTCACCATGCCCCGCGTCAGCGCGCCGCCCGAATTGGTCAGCCGCTTGAGCCGGGCGGCAGTCTCCACCGGCCACTCGGCCTCCAGCAATTGCACCCAAAGCGGCGGCACCCCGGCAAGCGAAGTCGCGCCGAACCGCTCCACCGCCTTCACCACGTCGCGCGCCGTCAGATAATCGAGCGGCACCACCCGAGCGCCCGCAGCCCAGGTCGAAAACAACTGGTTCTGCCCATAATCGAAACTCAGCGGCAGCACGCCCAGCACGCGATCCTCAGATTCAATCTCAAGATAATGCGCCACGCTAATGGCGCCCAGCCACAAATTGGCATGGGATAGCATCACGCCCTTGGGCCTCCCCGTCGAACCCGAGGTATAAAGGATCGCCGCCAGGCTATCGGGTACCGCACCCGAAACCGGCAGCGCATCGTCGCTCACCAGCGCCGAATCCTCCAGCATCCGGCAGTCCGCGGGCACATCGCCCGCCTCCAGCGTGCCAAAGCGCGACCCTTGCGATACCAGCGCCCGTGCCCCGCTATCGGCCAGGATATGCGCCACCTGCGCGCGCTTGAGCACCGGGTTGACCGGCACATGCACCAAACCCGCCCGAACCGCCGCCAGCGGCATCAGGCACGCGGTGCGCGTCTTGGGCAGCCAGGTAGCCACCCGATCGCCCTTCGCCAACCCTGCCTGCGAAAGGGCGTGGGCCATGCTGCCAATTGCTGCCTCAAGCTCGGCATAAGTTATTGTGCCAGCCCGATCTTCCAACGCCACGGCATCACGCGCACCACGCAGGGCAAGCGCGTCCAGCGGCTGCGGCAAGGGATCGAGCGGCATCATTTCGTCACCCTTATACTTGGCAGGCCCTTCGCATACCCTTACGGCAGCGAAAAAATATCGCAGGGGGTAATCCAGTGCAGCCTGACGGGTCGCTCGAAGTAGAAAATGCAGTCCGCGCGGTGCTCCGCGATGTGCTTGGTCTCAGCCCCGAGCGTGCAGCCGCTTTCCGTGAGGATACGCCGTTATTCGGTGCCTTGCCCGAGCTCGATTCGCTGGCGGTCGCCGGCGTGCTGACCGAGCTTGAGGACCGCCTCGGCATCCTGATCGAGGATGACGAGGTGGATGGCGAGATGCTCGAGACCTTCGGCGCGCTCTCCCGCTTTGCCGTGTCCAAGGCGCTCGGGTGATCGAACACTATGACTGGCCCGGCGGCCGCGAGGCGATGCTTCGCTTCGGCCCCGCTACCGGCCCGGTCATAGTCGCAGCGCTGCCGCTGTTCGAAGAAGCCAATCGCACGCGGACCTTCGCGGTGACGCTGCTGCGGGCGTTGGCCGAACGCGGCGTGGCCAGCCTGCTCCCCGATCTGCCCGGCCAGGGCGAAAGCCTTGTCCCCACCGAGTCCGCCACCCTGGCCGATATGCGCACCGCCCTCGCGGCGGTTCCAGGCGATTACACCCTCGCGATCCGCAGCGGTGCGCTGCTCGACAGCGGCGAGCGCAAGGGATGCTACCATTTCGCTCCCCAACAGGGCACCGAACTGCTCCGCGAACTGAACCGCCTGCGCACCACTGCCGGTTCCGAAGATTTTGGCGGCAACCGCCTGAGCGCCACGCTGCTGACCGAGTTGGAAAGCGCCACCACCACCAAAGCGCGCACCGTCCGCCACGAAACTGACGCCAAGGCGGCAGACCTGAAAGTATCCGGAGCGCCCCTCTGGCGCCGCGCAGAGCCCGATAACGATCCGGCGCTCGCAAACCTTCTCGCCGACGACATCGCCGCCTGGGTACGCGCATGCGAAAGCTGATCGCCTTCCCCTGCGCCGGCGAAACCGTCATCGGCACGCTCGACGAGGCACCCGGCACAACCGGGCTCCTGATCGTCTCCGGCGGCAACGAAATCCGTATGGGCGCGCATCGCGGCATGGCGATGCTTGCCGCCCGCATCGCCGAGGCCGGTCACCCCGTCCTCCGCTTCGATCGCCGCGGCATCGGCGATTCGACCGGCGAGAATCGAGGATTCAACACCACTGCCGAAGACATCACCGCCGCCGCCAAGGCGTTCCGCGAAGCTGGAATCCCCCGCATCCTGGCTTACGGAAATTGCGATGCCGCCACCGCGCTCGCATTCTTCCACGCGCAGGCAAACCTCAACGCATTGCTCCTCGCCAACCCCTGGACGATCGAAGCAACCGACGACCTCCCGCCCGCAGCCGCAATCCGCTCGCACTACGCCGATCGGCTCAAGGATCCGAAGGAATGGCTTCGCCTGATGCGCGGCGGCGTGAACATCGGGAAAGTTCTCAAGGGCTTGCGAAAGTCAGCCCAGAAGCAGTCTCAGGAGCCGGACAGCTTGGCCGCCCGCCTCGCAGCAGCGCTCGCCAGCGGCCCAACCACCAGAATCCTGCTCGCAAAGGGCGATAACACCGCCATCGCATTCGCAGACGCGTTCAAAGCTCCAGCCTTCGATGCCGCCCGTGTGCGCGTGACCGTCGAAACCCTCGACAGCGGCAGCCACAGCTTCGCTCCCGCATCCGACAAGGAATGGCTGTTCGAGCGCGTCCTCGCCGCCCTAGCCTAGCTGCCCGCGAAACTCGACGCGCTCGATGCTGATCACCGATCCGCCCGGCGCGTTGCTGGCATCCACCCGCACGAACGTCACGCCCAGGTCCTCCGGATCACGGTCCCCGGCCAGCTTGCGCACAATGTCCGCCGCAGGCAACTCGATCCGCGCCCGGCCCCCTTCTGCATGATTCAGCGCCGCCGCGATCTGGAACGGGCCAACCGTGCCCAGCAGCCGATCCTCGCCCGGTATCTGATCGTAATCGAGATCGTCGAGATCGAGGTAGAGCTTGTAGAAGAAGCCTCCACCCTCGCCCACCTGCGTCAGCGTCACGGCATCGAGCACCACGCTCAGTTCCGAACTCTCGCCATGATGATGGCTATCCGGCATCGCCCGCACCTCGGCAGCGCGGCGCAGCGGCATGCGTATCGAACGCGATTCGCGCCCCAGCCAGATCCCGCGGAACGGGATAGGCGCAGCGGCGGCAGGTGCGGCAGCGGGAGCAGGCGGTGGCGCCATGACGCGCGGCGCGGGCGGCGGCGGCGGCGGTGCCGTGGCAGCGTCGGCAGCCGCCTCTACCTCCACCGGCGATCCCCGCTCACCCAGAACGGCGGTTGGTCTGCGAACCCCGGCGCCACCCTCGAGATTGACAGCTTCCTGGATCGGCATCTTCAGATCGGCGTAGCGATAGCCGAGCATTTCGGTCGCAAACGCATCGCCACGCTTCACCGCCATGCCCGTCTGGTAATCGAGCTGCCCGCCCCAATAGGGCTGGCCCGCAGCGGGCATCTGCCGCCCCTGACCCGCCAGCGTCCACGCGGCCCAAAGCCGGTCCACATTGGCGTGGTGCATCCAGAAGATGATGTCCTGCGGCGACTGCATCGTCGCCATCCGCCCGCCGATCAGATTGTGCACGTTGTTGTGGAACGCCTCCATATTGCTCTCGAAGCAATTCTTCACCTTGCCGCGCTCGAACGTGACCACGTCGCGGCCGAACGCGGCATAGACCAGAGCCTTGCCCACCTGATTGCCCTTGCGCGCTTCGAACAGGGGATTGCTGCCCGCATTGCCCCTGGTCAGCTCCTCCGGGACGCTCGCATCGGTGAAATAGTCCCAGTAAGGCAGCCGCAGACTGCTCGAGCCCGAAGTCTTGCGCAGCTGCTGCTCGAACAGCGAAAGGTAGCCGCGATGCCAGGCGAGGAAATAGTCCTTCCCGTGCGGGCAATGGCTCTGGTGAATGTTCGCCCAGAACAGCCAGCTATCGGGACTTGCGGCGTTGGCGTTCGCCTTCATGGTGCGAACCGCGCTGACCAGCTTGGCGAAATCGCCGGTCTTGCGGAATTTGTCCCACGGCAGCCGCTCCTGCACCGGCCCGGTCAATTCCCACGCGATCGCGGGTCCGCCCGCGCCGATGGCCGCCAGCATTGCGAGAATCTCGCGCCGTTTGAATGTGCCCATTAAATCGCCCCCGATTCGTTTCGGGAGCATCATGACGGTTAGCGCTGCTAAAGGAAGTGGTAGCGGAGGAGGGACTTGAACCCCCGACCCCAGGATTATGATTCCCGTGCTCTAACCAACTGAGCTACTCCGCCACAAGGCGACCACTTCGGGAAGCGAGGGCGCGCATTAGGTTGCCCGCTTTGCGCCGTCAAGCGAACATGTGCCGGGAAAGCGGCTCCCATGGCCCGCCGCGATAATACCAGGTCGCCAGTCCCGCTACTTCGACCTCGCGCGCTACGAAATCATGTGAAAGCTGAGTGAGTACGAACTTCGCGAGAACCGGCGCGACCTTGTTCTGGATCGTCACGTGCGGGCGCCAGCGCGTCGCGTCCTGCGGGGTCAGCAATGGGGAGAATGCTTCGCTTAAGCCAGCCCGTATCTCGGTCAACTCGGGCGCCTCGATCTTGTACGCAACGCCCCGCCCCAGATGCATCAGGCCGGTCACGCGCGCTCTGGGCGCTCGCACGCCGCGGGTTTCCTGCGTCAGCCGGTGCTTGAGCTCGTCAGCCACCGAGGGCGGCAGATGGTGAAACAGCGTCAGATGCGCATCGATCACATTGCGCTCGGGCGGATAATGCTCGCGGCGCAGCGCGTTGAACCATGCCTGGTCCTGCCGTCCGAACAGGGCAGTGACAATGATCGGAGCAGCAACCGCGCTCAAATCTCGACCTGGCTCCCCAGCTCGACCACGCGATTGGTGGGCAAGCGGAAGAATTCCATCGCGCTTTCCGCGTTTCTGAGCATCCACGCGAACAGCTTTTCGCGCCAGATCGCCATCCCCGGCTTGGCCGAGGGGAGCAGCGTCTGCCGCGCCAGGAAGAAGCTGGTATCCATCATCTTGAACTGCGCGCCGCATGCCGAAACCTGCTGAAGCGCACTGGGCACATCGGCATCCTGCATGAAGCCGTATTTGATCACCATCCGGTGGAAACCCTGTCCCAGATCCTCGATCTTCATCCGGCAATCGTCTTCGATAAAGGGCTCGTCGGCGATCTTTACGGTCAGCAGGATCACGCGCTCATGCAGCACTTTGTTGTGCTTCAAATTATGGAGCAAAGCATGCGGCACGCCGTCCGGCGTAGAGGTCATGAACACGGCGGTGCCCGGCACGCGGCTCGCCGAGCTGGCGGCCGATTCGATGAAAATCTTGATCGGCATCGCACTCTCGCGCAGCCGCGCAATCATCAACTGCCGGCCCTTCGCCCAGGTCGTCAGCAACGTGAACGCCACCAGCCCGACTGCGAGCGGGAACCAGCCACCATCGGGGATCTTGGTCACGTTGGACGCGAAATAAGCCCCGTCGAAGATCAGGAACAAGGTGATCAGCGGAATCGCGACGAACAACGGCCAGTTCCACACGCGCCGCACCAGCACGATCAGCATGCAGGTGGTGATGAACATCGTGCCCGTCACCGCGATGCCGTAAGCCGCGGCAAGGTTCGACGATTCCTTGAACGTGAAGACCAGCAGAAGCACCATGATCATCAGCGCCCAATTCACCGCCGGCAGATAGATCTGCCCCAGCGCCGAAGCCGACGTATGATTGATCCGCAAACGCGGCATCAGGCCAAGCTGCACGGCCTGCTGACACACCGAGAAAGCGCCGGTGATGACTGCCTGGCTGGCGATGATCGTCGCCAGGGTCGCAAGGATCACCAGCGGCAGCCGCCAGCCTTCGCTGGCGAGCAGGAAGAACGGGTTATAGGCTGCCTCGGGAACGCGAAGCATCAGCGCGCCCTGCCCCAGATAATTGAGCATCAGCGCTGGCAGCACCAGCCCCACCCAGGCCAGCTGGATCGGCTTGCGCCCGAAATGCCCCATATCGGCGTACAGCGCCTCCGCGCCGGTCAGCGCCAGCACGACCGAGCCCAGCGCCAGAAACGCCAGCCACGGATCGGCTTCGAAGAAAAGATAGCCCCAGACCGGGTTGAACGCCTGCAGCACTTCCGGCGTCTGGACGACGCTGTTCAGCCCCAGCCCGGCCAGCGTCAGGAAATATACCATCATGATCGGCCCGAAGAATTTGCCGAGAATATCGGTGCCCCGCGCCTGAATCACGAACAGCCCGATCAGGATGGCCGCGGCGATCGGCAGCACGAACGGCGCAAAGCCCGATTGCACCACCACCAGGCCCTCAACCGCGGAGAGCACCGAGATCGCCGGGGTGATCATGCAATCGCCAAAGAAGAGTGCCGTCGCCAGCACGCCCAGCATCACCAGCCCATGGCTCCACCGTCCCGGCCCCTGTCCCGTTTTGCGCTGGATCAGCGCCAGCAGCGCGAGGCTGCCGCCCTCGCCCTTGTTATCGGCGCGCATCGTCAGGAAGATGTACTTGCCGGTCACGATGATCAGCAGCGACCAGAACATCAGGCTGACCACGCCGTAAATATGGACGAGATCCACCGCGAGCTTGTGATGCCCGACAAAAGTTTCCTTCATCGCATATAGCGGGGAGGTTCCGATATCGCCGTAGACAACGCCAACCGCGCCCAATGCGAGGGCACGTATCGATCCCTTCGGATGATGGCCATGGCCAGCATCGTCATGGTGAACCGACGCGTCTTGCGCTGGTCCTGCTGTTGCGGCTGTCACTGTGGCTGTCGCGCTGCGGAGATTGGATTGGTCATAGTGACCTGGGGTTCTCGACTGGCTTTGGAACGCGGGCAGTTAGCACTTGCAACAATCCCTAGCAACGGGGCTCGTTGCGGAGGTAGAATTGCTGGCGAAGCGCTCGGTTCCCTTACCCAACCCGCCCCTCCGGCGAAGACTATCTGGCCGCAAACAAGGCATCCGCCTCGCTGCGAGTCGGCACCGCGCGCAGCACGAAGCTGGAATTGATCGTCACCACGCCGGGCAACCGCCCCAGATGCTCGCGGTGCAGCCGTTCATAGTCATCCAGATCGCGCGCGAGGATCTTGAGCCGGTAATCCTGCCCGCCCGATACCAATGCGCACTCGACCACACCGTCGATTGCGGAGACTGCGCGTTCGAACCGGACAAGGTCATCCTCTTTCTGCGTGCCCAGCGTGATGTCGACCAGCGCCGTCACCTTGAACCCCAGCTCGCGATGGCCGAGCCGCGCGCCATAGCCCTGAATATGGCCCGACGATTCCAGTGCCTGAATGCGCCGGGTGCAGGCCGATTGCGACAGGCCAACATCGGTTGCGATCCCACTCACCGGCGCACGCGCATCGGCCGCAAGGTATTTCAGGATGGAAGTGAAAATTCGGTCCATTCGGCAAATATTCCCGTTTCGCGGCCTCAATACAGAAATTCCATGCGTCACGACCGGCTCTGCCGCGCAACTTTGCAGGGATTCACGCAGCCACTTCGCGATACGCTATACGCAATCAAATCCATAGGAGAGACCCCATGCGTGTCGGCGTTCCCAAGGAAATCAAGAATCACGAATATCGCGTCGGCCTGACCCCAGCTTCCGTCGCCGAACTCGTCCACGCCGGCCATGATGTGCTGGTCGAGACCCAGGCGGGCATGGGCATCGATTTCACCGACGAGGCCTATACTAGGGTCGGCGCCAAGATCGCGCCGGACGCCGCAGCGGTGTTCGCGGGCAGCGACATGATCGTGAAGGTCAAGGAGCCGCAGCCGGGCGAGATCGCGATGCTCGAGCCGCGCCATCTGCTCTTCACCTATCTCCACCTCGCCGCCGACAAGCCACAGGCAGAGGGTCTGATGAAGTCAGGCGCGACCTGCATAGCTTATGAGACCGTCACTTCGAACTCGGGCGCGCTCCCATTGCTCAAGCCGATGAGCGAAGTCGCCGGACGCATGTCGATCCAGGTCGCCTCGCACTATCTGGAGAAGGAACAGGGCGGCCGCGGCGAATTGCTCGGCGGCGTCCCCGGCGTTGCCCCGTGCAAGGTCGCAATCCTCGGCGGTGGTGTCTCGGGCCTCAATGCCGCGCAGATGGCCACCGGCCAGCGCGCCGATGTGACGATCTACGACATCAGCAATGAACGCCTCGCCGAACTCGACATGCATTTCGGCAGCACGATCAAGACCGCCTATGCCAGCAAGGCCGCGATTGCCGAAGCGGTGAAGATCTCGCAGGTCGTGATCGGCGCAGTCCTCGTCCCCGGCGCGGCCGCTCCCAAGCTGGTCACCAGGGATATGCTCAAGACCATGATGCGCGGCTCGGTGCTGGTCGACATCGCAATCGATCAGGGCGGCTGTTTTGAGACGAGCCACGCCACCACGCATGACGATCCCGTCTACGAAGTCGATGGCGTCATCCATTATTGCGTGGCGAACATGCCGGGCGCAGTCGCCCGCACCTCGGCCTTCGCGCTCAACAATGCGACGTTGCCGTTTGTGCTCAAGCTGGCGAACATGGGCGCCGAAGCCGCGATGAAGGCCGACAAGCACCTCGCCAACGGCCTAAACGTCTACAAGGGCAAGATCGCGTTCAAGGCCGTCGCCGACGATCTGGACTTGCCGTACGAGGCTTGGACCTGATCCAACCCATCGTCACCCCGGCGAAAGCCGGGGCCCAGGGTTCTAAGCGATGCTCTGCTTGGCTCCGGGTCCCGGCGTTCGCCGGGATGACGATTATTGCTCGGGAGTGAGCGCTGGCGCGGGAGCAGCATCGGGCTGTTGCGGCGCCGCCGCGCCCGCCTGCGCCGCCAGATACCGATCCAGCAAAAACAGGCGCACGCGCAATTCGTCGCGATAGCTGATCTTCTCGGGCGCCAGTTCCACCGCCTTCGCCCAATATTCCCGCGCCTCGGCAAACTTGCCCGCGCGCACCAGCGCCAGCCCCAGGAAGAAAGGCGGGCCGGGATGCACCGGGTTGAGCTTCAGCGCCCGGTCGAAAGCCAGCGTAGCCGCGGGCGATAGCTGGTTGCCGTCATTCTCGGCCAGCGCCAGCCCCAGCCCGCTCCACAGCGAATAATCCTCGGGATATTTGTTCACCGCGCCCAGCCACACGAACGTCGCCAGATCGGGCCGCCCGATACGAACCATGGATTCCGCCGCGCTCGCATAGGTGTAGATCGCGGTGCCGTATTTCCCGAACATCGCCTCGCGCAGCGCGACCAGCCCCGGATCGATTTCGCCCGGCTGCTGCTCGATCGAGACCGGATGGCCCGCCAGCGTCGGGCTGCCCTGCCACGCATAGCCGGCTGCTCCCAGCACCAGCCCGGTCGCCGCAATCGTCCACAGCCGCTTCGGAAAACGCGCGAGCACCAGCACGATCACCGTTGCCAACGCTACTGCGCCCAGCATCGCCCAGCCCATCATGACTTGCCCCTCCGGAACACGCGGCGGCTCAGCAGCAGCCCCAGCCCCAGCAGCACCAGCGGCGCGATCCACAAAGGCGCAGTGATCCAGCTCAAGGGCGGATCATAGCTCACATAATCGCCGTAACGCTGGATCAGCCATTTATGGACCTGATCGGAGCTTTCCCCCGCCTGTATCCGCTGGCGCACCATCGCGCGCATATCGCCCGCCATCTCGGCATCGCTATCGGCAATCGACTGGCCCTGACAGACGAGGCAGCGAAGCTTCTCCATCAATATTTTAGCCTGCGCCTCCTTCGCGGGATCGGCCAGCTGGGTGTAAGCGAGCGTCGGCGGCGGCAGGTTGGAATCGGCTTGCGCGGGTGCGGCTAGCACCAAGGCAAAAGCAGCGAGCCGCTTCACTTCGCTGCCTCCAGCGCCGCAAGCAATTCGGGCAGATGCTCGTCACGAACATCGCCGATATGCTGCTTCACGATCCGCCCGCGCGCATCCACCACAAAGGTTTCCGGCACGCCCGCAGATCCCAGCGAGAATTGCACCTTGCGATTCCGGTCGTCGCCGATCCGCGCATAGGGATCGCCATTCTGCGCCAGGAATGCCTGCATCGCCTGCGTGGTGTCCGCCGTCGCGACGCCGTCGATCTGCACACCCATCGCCTTGAGCTTCATCAATTGCTTCGCCTCGGCGATGCACGGCAGGCACCAGCTGGCAAAGACATTCACCAGCCGTGGCTTGCCGCCATAGCCGCCCTTGATGCCGTCCTTATCGGGCAGCAGCGGTGGCAGATTGATCTCGGGCAGCGGCTTGTCGATCATCGCGGAATGCACTGTGCGGTCAGCCGGCTTGATCAGCCCGCTCGCCACCAGCACCAGCACGCCCGCAAACAGCACCAGAGGCAGCCAGATAAGCACCCGCCTCATGCCGCATCCTCGTCGGCGGTGCGCCGCTCACGCCGCACCCGCCCGATCAGCGCCAGCAGCCCGCCCAGCGCAATCAGCGCGCCGCCGAACCAGATCAGCGTCACAAACGGTTTCCACCACAGTCGCAGCTGCCAGCGCCCCTCGGCGTCGCCTGCACCGAGCACGGTATAAAGCTGCCCGTAGAGCAAGGTCTTGATCGCGGCTTCGCTGGTATTGGTCGGCGGTGCGCTGAAGAAGCGCTGCTGCGGCCGCAGTTCAAACGACGAACCGCCGTCGCGCGTAACCTTCAGCCGCGCCTCGACCGCAGACCAGTTCGGCCCCAGCGCCGGGCGCACGTCGGTCAGTTCGATACGGAACGGCCCCACATTCGTGACCTGCCCGACCTGCATCGCATTCAGCCGCTCGGTCTTGAACGCCGCATCCGCGCTCATCCCGCCAATGCTCACCGCAACGCCCAGATGCGCGATCACCATGCCCCAGATGTGCAGCGGCGTACGGCGCAGCTTGCGGCGCACCAGCGGCAACACGCTCGCCACGGCCAGGAACACAGCAAAGCCGACCCCCAGCAACGCCATGAACGGCACGCCCGGATTGAACGCGAACAACAAAGCAAAGCCCAGGCCCCCCAGCGCCACCGGCACCAACAGCTTGCCAAACAGCGTGTTGAGCACATCGCGCCGCCAGTTGAGCAACGGCCCGGCCGCCGTCGCCAGCACCAGCGCCAGCGCGATCGGGGCAATCGTCGTGTTGAAGAATGGCGGCCCGATCGACAGCTGCACGCCCATGCTCTGCGCCACCAAAGGATAGAGCGTGCCGATAAAGACGAGCCCCAAAATCACGGTCAGCAGCAGATTGTTGAGCACCAAAGCGCCCTCGCGGCTGACGATGCGGAAGGTCGAGCCCTGCGTCACCGTTCCCACGCGCAGGCCGAACAAAGCCAACGCCCCGCCGATGTAAATCCCCAGCAGTGCCAGAATGAACGAGCCCCGCGTCGGATCGACGGCAAAGGCATGGACGCTCACTAGAATGCCCGATCGGACCAGAAACGTCCCCATCATCGACATCGCAAACGCGACAAGCGCCAGCATCAGCGTCCAGGCACGCAGGCCGTCGCGCGTCGCCAGCACCGTCACCGAATGCAGCAGGGCCGTCGCCGCCAGCCACGGCATCAGCGAAGCATTCTCCACCGGATCCCAGAACCACCAGCCGCCCCAGCCCAGCTCATAATAGGCCCAATAGGAGCCCGCCGTGATCCCGATGGTCAGGAAAATCCAAGCCGCGAGCACCCAGGGGCGCATCGCGCGCGCGAATGCCGGCCCCACGTCCCGCATCACCAGCGCACCCACCGCAAAGCTGAATGCGATAGAAAGCCCGACATAGCCAAAATACAGCGTCGGCGGGTGAAAGGCCAAGCCGGGATCCTGCAGCAGCGGATTGAGCCCCTGCCCCTCCGGTGCCGCCGGATTGAGCCGCACGAACGGGTTCGATGCAAAGGCCAGGAAGGCATAGAAACCCAGCCCGATAAACGCCTGCGCACCCAGGGTAGCCGCCAGAGTCCGCAGCTTCAGCTGCCGCTCGAACAGCGCCACAACGGCGCCCGCCACCGCGAGCACGGTGACCCACAGCAACATCGAGCCCTCATGGTTCCCCCATGTGCCCGCAATCTTGTACATCAGCGGCTTGGCCGAATGGCTGTTGGTCGCAACCAGCAGCACCGACATGTCGGATGTCACGAACAGCGCGATCAGCAGCCCGAATGCCGCAGTCGCCAGCAATCCCTGCACCAGCGCGATCCGCCGGAGCGCGATCATCAACTCACCCGAACCGCCCCGCGCCACGCCAAGGCCCAAAGCAAGCTGGATCAGCGCAAACGCCCCCGCAAGCCACAATGCTGCCAGCCCGGCTTCTGCGATCATGGCTCGAGCGACTGCGTGATGTGCTGATTGCCGCTCAATTGCGGCGGCATGTAGCGTTCGTCATGCTTGGCCAGCAGATTGTCTGCGACGAAGCTGCCGTCGGGCTGAAACTGCCCCTCGGCCACCACGCCCGAATCTTCCTTGAACAGGTCCGGCGTCACGCCGCGGAAAGACACCGGCACGGTCGATATGCCATCGCCCACCACGAAGCGGATCGATACGCCATCGGCCTGGCGCTGGATCGAACCCTTTTGCACCATCCCGCCCAGGCGCACATGCTTGTCCGTCGGAACCGGCTTGCCCACCAGATCGCCGGGCGCATAGAAAAACGCCGCCTGATCCTTGAGCGCAGACAGCGCCAGCCCGGCCGCGCCCATCACCGCGACAAGCGCCAGCAAGGCCAATACCATCCGTTGATGCTTGGGCTTCACTTGCCGGCCTTCATCGCGTCTGCCGCAGCTTCAGCCTTGCGCATGGAAAGATAGCTGGCAATCGCCAGCCCGCCCGCGCCGATCAGCACCACCGAATACGCGGCAATCACGAATGCCCAATGGTTCATGCCGCCATCCGCCGCATCCGCGCTTCCACCTTCTGGACAGCAAGCATCGCCCGCATCCGCATCAAAACGATCCCGCCAAACAATAAGGTGAACCCCGCCAGCGTGAAAAACAGCGGCCAGATCATCGATTTATCGATCGAGGAACTGGTCAGCCCGATGCTCTGCCCCTGATGCAGCGTGTTCCACCATACCACCGAATAGCGGATGATCGGCAGCAGCACGCTGCCCGCCACGCCAAACAGAGCGGGCACGCGGCCATCGCCGCCCCGCTCGGCATCCGCCCGCGCCAGCGCGATATAAGCGATATAGACGAAGAACAGCAGCAGCATGCTGGTCAGCCGCCCGTCCCATTCCCACCAGGTGCCCCAGGTCGGACGCCCCCATATCGAACCGGTAAGCAGGCAAAGCGCCGCAAACACCGCACCCACCGGCGCAATCGCCCGCGCAGCCAGGTTCGACAGCGGATGCCGCCAGATCAAAAACATCAGGCTCGCGCCCGCAAGCCCGCTCCAGCCGCCCATCCCCAGCCATGCCGAGGGAACGTGGATATAAAGGATCCGCACCGTCTCCTTCTGGAGATAGTCCGGCGGCGTCAGACGCAGCCCCGCATACGCCCCAAACAAAGCCAACGCCGCACCCAGCCAGAACAATATCGGCGTCAGCGGCTTGGCAATCTTGAGGAAGCGCGCAGGATTGGCGAGGGCATGAAGGGCAGGCACGGCGTGGGCCTAACGCGGTTTGCGAGGGGAATCCATGCCTTGCCGGCGTTTGTCTTTATTGCCCCGACCCAAGCACCGCCTTCGGGCCCAACGAATAGCGCAATCCACCGCTGAAGCGCGTCGTTCCCGTCCCTGCCACCACCTTGCCATTTGACCCGCCATATCCGGCGTTCAACCACAGCTTGTCAGCGATCTTGATATCGATCGTCGCGTTATATGTGGTGTAGCGGTCGCGAAGCCCGCTGGCATATCGGGCATCCTCGTGCAGCGCTTCGAATCCGAACATCAAGCCGCGATCACTACCAATCAGCAAGCGCCCACCTACGCTGAAGCGATCACGCGTAGTGAATTTGGTCTTGTCCGCCGGATCGACGGTTTTCTCCTGATCGCGGTACAGCGCTCCGATCAAAATGCGGGAATCCAGCCCGCCCGGATTCTCCGGCATTTCCGCGGCCGGCTTCGGCTTGATCAACCCATTCAGCCCGATCGAGACCACACCGTTCACGCCGAAGCCCGCACCCTTCAATCCACCGGGCTTTCCGCTTTCGCTGAAAAAGGTCTTCGCAAAGCCGATCTGGGCGGAATAGCCGTCGGACGCGGTACGATTATGCAGTTTGCGACAATTCTCGGCGCTCTTCTGATATGCGGCATCGACGCCCTCCGGCTGAGGGCCAAGCTGGGCATCGCTCCCAGGCAGAAGGCTAACAGCTGTCGGTTGCTCGATATCCTTCGCAAGGCATCGGCCAAGGGCCTCGTTTGCGAACGGATCGGTGGTATCGAAAGCCACCCAGGTAAATCCAGCCGCACCGCGAACCGCGTTCGGATGGGTCTCGTCACGCGACTGAACGAGCGCGAGATTAACGCTGAACCGCGCAAGCGCCCGCTTCAGATAACTCTTGCTGTACTGATCATAGCTGAAATCGCCGGGGCTCAGGAGTTGCGCGGGCGCAAATTGGATCCCGATCCCGGATTGCTCGTCATCATCCTGATTCACGCCGTTTAGCACAGCCAGTCCAAACTTCTTGAGCCCCTCAGGCGCAGTGATCGTTTCGCCCTGTACCCCCATCAGGGAAAAGGCCGGCGCCGTGGTCTCCGTCACCTCTTTGGAAACGTCCCCGAAAACGGGCGTGGGTGCGGGGACCGTCCTAGTCGTGGCGGTTGGTGCAGGCGTAGTTACGGGAACCGCATCTTCCTGAGCGAACGCCGTAGCCGGGATTGCCGCCGCAATAAGGGCGAATATTTGGATCTCTCGCATGGCCATTCTCAAACGAACCGAAGGAGAACGTTGGCTGGAAATGCGCCTGCCGGGGTGCCCTTGGGCACGGTCCAGCGCGCAACCTTCTCGGCGCTGTGCTGCGAGACGCGTACCACTTCCGCGTTGATGTCGTAGATACTGTTCTGCGTATCTCCGCGGGGGGTTATCGCGATGAAGAGAAATTTTCCCTCCAGCGCAGCGCCGTTGGCACTCCACCGTGTATCGGCATGGCTTCCGACATCAATTCGCGTCCACGCGCCTATTCCTCCATCCGCCCTCGCTGGGGCAGAGAATATCTCGTAGGAAAATGGCTGAATGTAAGCGGAGACGACAACGTCAATTCGATCTGACGTTGATATATCAAGCGGAACCGTCGGAATATTATTCGGCATGACTTCCCCCTCGGTCGTAAAACCAAGGGAAAGCTACACTTACGCTTGCTCCGAGTCAGTCGGAGGCTGCTCCAATTGGGACCTCCATTCAATCCGTTACGGAGCCGCTACGATTATCAGCGCCCGATCAGCCCTTGCGCGATCCGGTCGGCCACTTCGCTCGCCGGATCCCCGGTACGGTCGCTTTCGTCCCACACCTGCACCAGCCGCAGCGGGATGCGGTCGACGCGCGATTGCACCTCGGCCATGTTGCCCTGCCCCAGATATTCCAGGCCAACGTTGATGATGCCGCCCGCGTTGATCACGTAATCGGGCGCATAGAGGATGCCGGCATCCTGAAGCAGCTTGCCGTCCGCGCGCGTCGCCAGCTGGTTGTTCGCGCCGCCCGCAACGACCTTTGCCTTCAGCGTCGGGATCGATTGCTCGGTCAGGATCGCGCCCAGCGCATTGGGGCTGAACAGATCGGCGTCGAGCGACAGGATTGCGCCGGCATCCACCGCGTCCGCGCCCAGCTCAGCGGCCAGCGCCTTGGCGCGCTCGGCATTCACGTCCGCGAGCGTCAGCTTTGCGCCATCGGCCGCCAGCAGCCGGGCAAGCCCGCCACCGACCGAACCAACGCCCTGGATCGCCACGCGCACGCCCGCCATCGAATCCATGCCAAGCCCGCGCTTGGCGGCTGCCTTCACGCCCAGATACACGCCACGCGCCGTAACCGGGCCCGGATCGCCGCCCGCGCTGCCTGCCGCCACGGGAAGCCCCGAGACGTGGCGCGTCTGGGTAGCGACCACCTTCATCCGCTCTTCGGACATGCCAACGTCTTCGGCAGTCACATAGCGGCCGCCCAGCGATTCGATCGCACGGCCAAATGCTTCGAGCTGCGCGGTGGTAACAGTCGCGCCAGCCTCGGATGCCAGGATCACGCCCTTGCCCCCGCCCATCGGCAGATCGGCCATCGCGTTCTTGTAGCTCATGCCGCGCGACAGGCGCAGCGCGTCGGTGATCGCCGCGTCAGAGCTGGCATAATGCCAGAAGCGCACGCCGCCTGCTGCCGGACCCAATTTGGTCGAGTGCACCGCGATAATCGCGCTCAGCCCCGAATCGCGATCACTGAAGAGATGGACGCCCTCATGGTCGTCGAAATCGGGGAAACCCCAGTCAGTGAGCATGGGTCAATCCAGCGCTGTGAAAAAATGGGGCGACCGACGGGACTTGAACCCGCAACATCCGGCATCACAAGCCGACGCTCTAACCAATTGAACTACGATCGCCACGAAGGTTGGGCGCTTAGCGGGGCTAATTGCAGAGCGCAAGATAGTTGCGGCGCTCTCGTGAAACTATGGCATCGGCGGCCCGAATTTGGCAATGAACCGCGCATGCAGAACGTCACCGTAAATTTCGGCCCCAGCGTCGTGACCGGCCCCAGCCCCGTCGCTGCGCACATCATGACCCAGCCGGGCGTGCAACGCGTGCCCAGTCCCAAGGTTGAGATGTTCATCGTCAAGAACTTCCTTGAGCCCGAGCTCTGCCATTTGCTGATGATGAAGATCGATGCCGAGCGCAGACCCTCGACCATCGCCGATGCCAATGGCGACTATGCTTTTCGCACCAGCGAGACCTGCGATCTGTCACCCTATGATTCGCTGGTGGTCGAATTGAAGCGCCGCATCCTGCTACTGACCGGGCTTCCATCCGCAAATGGCGAGCCGATGCAGGGCCAGCGCTATGAAGTGGGCCAGGAGTTCAAGGCGCACACCGATTATTTCGAGCCATCGGGCGCCGACTACGAAAAATACTGCAGCGTCGCCGGCCAGCGCACCTGGACCGCGATGCTCTATTGCAACGAAGTCGAAGCCGGCGGCGCAACCCGATTCAAGGCGATCGACAAGATCGTCCAGCCCGAAACGGGCAAATTGATCGTGTGGAATAATATGCGGGTGAACGGCACGCCCAACCCATCGACGCTGCATCACGCGATGAAGGTTCGCGCGGGCCTGAAATACGTCATCACCCAGTGGTTTCGCGACAAACCCTGGAGCTGAAACAGGATAAGGTCGAAACGGCCTTCCGGCGCGTTCCGACCTCCCCCTTGTTCCGGAGCCGAAGGGCTTAGAACTTCGCGCTGAGCCCCACCGAAACGGTGCGCCCAAGGCGGTAGCGGTTAATCTCCACCGCGGTCTTTTCGAACTGCTGATATTCGCGGTAGCGCGTACCCGTCAGGTTGCGCCCCTCAAGCTTCAGCTCGAATTCGAGCCCCGCCAGCGTGACCCCCTGCCGTGCCACCACGTCGAGCCGGATACCCGGCGTCTCGAGGATGTCCGGCAGCAGGTTTGCGCCGCGATTGGTCACGCGCTCGCTGGCGTAGTTGAACAGGAACGTCAGCTGCGAGAGCGAGTCGGTGTCTTCGATACCCACCTGCAGATTGACCAGATGATCCGATTGCCCGGTCAGCGGCGCACCATCGCGAAACAGCTGGCTGGAAGGCACCAGCACCGCGATGCCGCTGCCGTTCTGGATCGGGCTGGGAACCAGCTGTGAACCCGATTGGATGCTCGATTTGGTGTAGGTGTAGTTCGCGATGAGCATCAGCCGGCGGCTGGTGAAGAACCCGCCCCAGCTCTCCAGCGGCAGATATTTCTGCACTTCTACTTCACCCCCCCAAAGCGTCGCGCTCGGCGCATAAGAGAAGCCGGTCTGCAGGCTGGAATCGGGCGTGGGGAAGAACGCGACCTGCTCGGTGGGGTTATCGATCTTCTTATAGAAGCCCGCTGCGGTGAAGCGCTCGTTGCGCCCGAAGAACCACTCATAGCGGCCTTCGAAGTTGAGCAGCTTGGAGTCGATCAGCTGCGGGTTACCGAAGAACAGGCGATCCGATTCGAAGTCGCGATAGACCTGCGGGGCAAGCTCGCGGAACTGCGGGCGCGCAATCGTCTTCGATGCGTGGGCACGCACTTGCATGTCGTCCGCGAAATTCCAGGTAACGGTCGCCGCCGGCAGCCAATAGCCGTTGTTCAGGCGCGTACCCTGGAAGAGCGTGCTGTTGGTCCGGACGAACTCGTTGCCCTTCTCGTAACGCACGCCGATTGTGCCGCGCACGCCGCTCGTGATCTCGCCTTCCAGCTGGGCATAGCCCGCATGGATGCGCAGGCTCGCGTCATATTGTGCCGCGCCCTGTGCGTTCGAAAGGTTGAACAGGCGGATGCAGCCCTGATCCTCAACGACAAGCGTCGGGTTCGCGCATGCGCCCATGATCGAGTCGATCGAGAGCAGCATGTCCGGGCGCAGATAGCTCGCCGGTGCCGGGATGCCGCTGCCGTTGAAGTTGCGATAGCGGAAGTCGAAGCGGGTCGAAGTGCGCTGTGCGTCGCTGTAGAAATAGCCCGCAGAGAGCGTTGCCCAGTTGAATTTGTAGCTGACGTCCGCCTGCGCGCTCCACAGGTTCTCGTCCAGCTCGCTGAACGCCACCGTGGCCGATTCCCCCAGGCCGTTGAGGCTGTTCACATAGGCGCTGCGAACCGGATCGAAGCGATAGGAGAAGAAGCGCTCATACGGCGCATTGCGCTTGGTGTTGGCATAGCTGCCGCGCAGATCGATCGAAAGATCGTCGAACTTGAATTCGCCGGTCAGCTGCGTGTTGATCAGCTGGCGCTCAAACCAATTGGTGTTCTGCTGCAGCACCTGGTTGCCGTTGCTGTTCGGATAGACCGTCGCCGTGCCCAGCCGCGCCTGCTTCAGCGTGTCGTGGATGTACAGGTTCGTCCAGCGGATGCGATGCTCGCCAAACTCCGCGCCTAGCCCGATCAGGCCGTTGGCAACGATGCGGTTGTCGGTCAGCACGGTGCGGAAATCGCTGCGGACTGCGCCGGTGGGATCCGCCGTATCCTGCTGGATCGCGTCGCGGGTGCGGAAGCTGTTCCCCAGGCTGGCCGAGGCGATCAGGCCAAGCCGCACGCTGCCCACATCGATGGAGTGGCCCGCGCTAAGCTCGGTGCTCCAATTGGCCGGAATCTTGTTGTTGCCAAACACCAGCGTCGTCTCGGCGTTGGTCAACTGGGCTGCCTGGCGCGAGCTGAACACGTTGGTCGTGAGCGCGCCGTCGCGGATGAAATCGGGAACTTTGCGCTCGCCGGTGTCATAGCCCAGCGAGTCTAGCCGGCCGCCGTCATAGACATAGCCGAACTGGTTGGTCGTGGTGCTGTCATGCGTCAGGCTGCCGCCCACTTGGAGGAAGCTTTCCTGCGGCACGGCGCGCGTGGTCAGGTTGATCACACCACCACCGAATTCGCCCGGATAGTTCACCGAATAGGTCTTTTGAACGAGCGCCGATCCAACGATGCTGGTCGGGAAAATATCGAGCGGCACGGTGCGGCGCAGCGGCTCGGGGCTCGGCAGTGGCGAGCCGTTGAGCAGCGACGACGAATAACGGTCGCCCAGTCCGCGCACGAATACGAAGCCGTTGCCGACGACGCTCATGCCGGTCACGCGCGTCAGTGCGCCGGCGATATCGCCCTCGCCCGTCCGTGCAATGTCTTCGGCCGAAAGCACCGACACGACCTGCGGGGTCGCGCGGATAACGTCCGGGATGTGGCGTCCGAGCACGACGATTTCCGAACCCGCATCGGCATCGAAGCCGGGGGCCGAGATTTCGGGAGCTGCGTCCTGCGCGTCATCCTGCACGGGCTCTGCGCCTGCGGTGGGATCGGCGGCGGGAGTCGCCGGCGGAGTCTGCGCCGCCACCTGCGCAAGCGCTGCGGGGCTCACCAATATGCTGGTCGCGATCAGTAGCGAGGCGAAAGCGAGTTTCTGTTTCATGGCTGCCATCCGGAGCGAGGGTATGTCTTGGGCGTGCGCCGGAGCTGCGGGTTTACCGCTGCTCCGGCGACGTCGCGTTGGTCTGCGGTCGGCAATTAAAAGCCGTTGCAGGCCAGGTAGACCGAGTTGAAGTTCGGCGCGCCGAGGTCCTGCAGGCCCGCATTGGCTGCGCGGATCGTCGATTTGCCGCTCGCATCCACACCAGAT
>JAZKJE010000058.1:3441-7380 GCA_040384525.1 Pseudomonadota bacterium | reverse complement strand
GCCTGTTCGCGCAATGCCTGACGGGTTTGTATCCGCCAGCGCCAGAGCCCGAAAGCGACGAACAGTAAAAGGAAAAAGAATAGCAAGGCGCCCCGTTCCAGCGTGCGTTGCGCCATTCCGATCATCAGCAGCAAGACGGTTCCGACCGCCGCACCTTCGGTCGGGCTGAAGACTCCGCCATAGATTCCGCCGACCACCAGGAGGGCTACCACCAGCACCGGCCAGACCGCCAGCGTCAGCGCCGGCAACGATGTTGAGGCACGGACCAACCGACTTCACGATGCCGTTCACGAAGGTGAAGTCGGCGCCGCCGCGAAGGCGGATCGTGGCGGGCACGCTGGCCGTATTCCCGATGAAGGTGAAGTTGGCATAGGTGCCGAAGGTGCGGGGCAGCAGATCTTCATTGCCGTTCGAGTCGATCTCGGTCGAGAACGAGTCGCTGGTTGCGCCAATGGTTTTCTGCGCGACGATCAGGAACTGCACGAAACCGCGCCAGCCCACATCCACGTCGAAGCCGTCATCGTCGGCACCGGTGATCGCAATATATTTCAGGTTGGAGCGGCCGCCGAAGATTTCGACGCCATCGTCCGAGCTGTTGTGGATCTGGATGTGGTCCAGCACGGTGCCCGAACCGGCGCCGCCCAGCGTCAGGCCCTGAAGCTCGTTATTCGGCGTGATTTCGGTGCCCGAATAGCGGATCTGGACATATTGCATGGTGCCGCTCGAGTCCGTGGGGACTGCGCCGCCGTACAATGCGTTACCCGTGCCTTCGACCACTGCTTCGCAGGTCGTGCTGCTGCCGGCTGCGTCGTTGACGCCCGCGATGCAGTTCGAGATCGGCGCGCGGCCGGCGAGGATCACGCCGCCCCACTGGCCCTGCGTCGCATCGCTGGTGCCTGCTGCGGCCAGGTTCTGCTGCGAGGTGAAGATGATCGGCTGTGCGACCGTGCCGATTGCGTTCAGCTTCGAACCGCGGTTGACGACCATGAAGTCGTTTGCCGCGTCGTTCGGGTTGGCGGCAATGATCACGCCCGGATCGACGTTGAGCGTTGCAGCCGCGCCGCCCGCTGCTGCGCCGGTGGTGCCAACATCGACACCGACATCGACGCGACCGTTGATCTGATAGACCACACCGTCGACCTTGGTCAGCGTCAGCGTGCCCGCTACGAGTGTCGGCAGGCGGCACAGGCGGTAATTGCTGTTGGTGCCGGCGTCCGTCGTGCCGGCGATGCAGGCGCTGGCAGCAGGCGCTGCGGCGCTGCGGCCGAGCGAAGCAACGCAGCTATTGGCTGCCGGGATCGTGCCCGAGGTGGTGAAGTTCAGCGTCGAAGAGCTGCAGGTCCAGTCGCGGAACGAAGTGTCGCTCGAATTTGCCACTGCGCCGATAAAGCCGGTCGAAACCAGGAAGGGGTTGAGCGTCGCGGCATTGAACGGTGCGAGCGATGCAGCGGCACCCTGGGGTGCGAAGCCGTTCAGCGGGTTGCTGCCGTTCAGCGTGTTGCCGGTGCCTGCGTTGAAGACTGCGAGCTGTTCGTCGAGCGTGACGGTCACACCGCTTTGCGTGGTGGTCGCGAAATTCGCGGTCGGGGTTGGGGTGGTGGTCGGCGTGGGCGTCGGGGTAGCTGCCGGTGTCGGGGTCGGGAACACGATGGTCCCGGCTCCGGGAGAAGCGACGCTGGCGGCGCCATCGCAGCCAGCTAAGGCGAGCCCCGCACAGCTGCTCAAAAGGATCAGGCTCAGGCGCTTGAAGCTAGGCATAGAATCTCCGTTCCGGCAAACGCCGGTTAGCGAGTGAAATTTGTTGCGGGATCGACTCGGCTTGTCCCCCGTCGGCCGCAGCGCTCGGCTAGGCGGCTTCCATGACTCGTCCGTGGAAGTTCGAAGAAACATCCGCGACAGCGCCGTGACGGAATTGTTACGGAAAACGAAGTATCGGGCGCTCGTCGCAGGGGAGCGGCCCCTTGGCGCAAGCCCTTTGCACAAGCGCGCAGGTGCAATAATCTTTTAGCGGGGTGGGGGATGGAGACGCGCGATGACGTCATTGGTGCTGCCTGCCCAAAATCCCTTTTCGATCGTCACCACTGGTGCGGGCGCGCGAACGCCTGTGTGGAAGGCGCTGCTGAACTGGCCGCGCTTTGGCGACACCCATGTCGATTTCGCCGCAGACACGCCGAACCAGCGCAACATCTGGGCAACCCGCATGGACGAAGCCGTCCGCCGAGCCGACAAGCCCGTGCTACTGATAGCCAGCGGCGAAAGCTGCGCCGCTGCCGCCTGGTGGGCCCGGCTCTCGCCTGCCGATTATGTATCCAAGGTAGCCGGCGCGCTCCTCTTCGCCCCGCGCGGCCCGGAGGGCGATATGTTCGCCTCCCCCCGCACGCCACTGCCCTTCCCGTCAGCGGTAGTAGAGCGCAACACCACCCGCCGCGCGCTGGCGCTCGCCGAAAGCTGGGGCAGCGGCCTGCTCGAAGATGGCTGGCACGCCGAAGGCGACAGCGCCTGGCAACAAGCCCAGGCCGCCGTGATGCGCCTTACCGCGCGCGTCGTGGAACGCGACATGCGCGTGGCGAGGGCGTTTCGCGTGATTGTCTAAACCTAGCCCGGCTCCCCGGCGAAGGCCGGGGCCCAGGTGCGAAACAAAAGTCGGAGAGGAGTGCGCGAAGTTACTCCGGGCGCCCCAATTAGGCCCCCGCCTCAGCCGGGGAACCGCTTATCCAGAAAACCAAAAGGCCCGCCAGTCTCGCGACTGCCGGGCCATTTATATGGTGGGCGCGGCAGGGATTGAACCTGCGACCCCACCCGTGTGAAGGGTGTGCTCTACCACTGAGCTACGCGCCCGTTACCCTGAAGGGTGAAAACGGAAGCGGGCCTCTAACCTTAGCGGGGTGCGCTGTCCAGAGGCCCGGTCGAACTCAGTTGACCGAGTCCTTCAAGCCCTTGCCAGCCTTGAACTTCGGCTGGTTCGAAGCCTTGATCGTCATTTCCTCGCCGGTGCGCGGATTGCGGCCGGTCGAGGCCTTGCGCTTGCTGACCGAGAACGTGCCGAAGCCAACCAGACGCACTTCGTCGCCCTTCTTCAGCGATGCGGAAATCGCGTCGAACACGGCTTCCACAGCCTTGCTCGCATCGCCCTTCCCCAGGCCCGACGTATCGGCCACCTGACTGATCAGTTCCTGTTTGTTCATGTTGCTGGCGTCCCCCTGACAAAAGACATGACTGTAAAAATGGATGAGTCGCGTCCGCAACTCGAAGCGGGCAGTCAGCACGCGACCGCCACCGCTGTCAAAGCCTTTCCGGCTCAAGTCACAGCAAAATCAAGGTTCCTCAATGATGAACGTCCGTTCTACTCCCCCTCCCTGCAAGGGAGGGGTCGGGGGGTCGGTAGCGAGCGCTCCCGCCGCGCAACAAAGAAAAGGCCGGGCGCCAAGCCTGGCCTTTCCAACCCACCTCTGGCCCTTCCCCGTTCAGGGAGGGGATTTGCCATCAATGATGCACAGCATCCCCAGCCGGCGGGATGCCAGCAGGCGGCTGCACCGCCAGTTCATCCGCATCGGTCCAATCAATCGCAGTCAGGCCCTCGGTCAGCGCCAGCTTCAGCACTTCATCGACGTGCTTCACCGGAATGATCTCCAGCCCTTCGCGAATGTTCGCGGGAATTTCGGTCAGATCCTTCTCATTCTCGTCCGGAATCAACACCGTCTTGATGCCACCACGGTGCGCCGCCAATCGGTACTGGTGACGGGGGCGTCCGAGGCAAGGTTGACATGAACTCCGGCTCCCACCGCTGATTTCAGGGGCTGGTGCCGGGAGAAACGCTCCTCACCAAGAACGTGGCGCATGATGTCACCGGCCTCTTGGCGGATGAGGGGGTTGGTGCTGTAACCAATGCCGTGGGAGGCCATGGTGTGCAGTGTCCCGTGATCATCGAAGGCCCCGTGG
>JAZKJE010000058.1:0-3431 GCA_040384525.1 Pseudomonadota bacterium | reverse complement strand
CTCGTTCTCCTCGGGGATGAACACCGTCTTGATGCCACCGCGCAGCGCCGCGAGCAGCTTTTCCTTCAGGCCACCGATCGGCAGCACGCGGCCACGCAGGGTGACCTCGCCGGTCATCGCGATATCGCGGCGGATCGGAATGCCGGTCATCGTCGAGACGATCGCTGTCACCAGACCCACGCCCGCCGACGGACCATCCTTCGGCACCGCGCCTTCGGGCAGATGGACATGGACATCCTTGCGCTGGAACAGGCTCGGCTTGATGCCATAGCTCGGGGCACGTGCCTTCACGAAGCTGAACGCGGTTTCCACGCTCTCCTTCATCACGTCGCCCAGCTTGCCGGTCGTCTTGATCGCGCCCTTGCCCTGCACGGTCACGCTCTCGATCGTCAGCAATTCGCCGCCCACTTCGGTCCACGCGAGCCCGGTGACCGCACCGATCTGGTCCTCTTCCTCGGAAAGCCCGTGGCGATATTTCTGCACGCCCGCGAACTCGCCAATATTCTCTGGCGTGATCGTGACAGAAGTCACCTTCTTCTCCAGGATCTGGCGCAGCGCCTTGCGCGCCAGCTTCGCGATCTCACGCTCCAGCGTGCGAACGCCGGCTTCGCGGGTATATTGCTGGATCAGCGTACGAAGCCCCTCGGTCGTGAGCGTGAACTCGCCCGGCTTCAGCCCGTGCGCTTCAACCTGCTTATCCACCAGATGGCGTTCCGCGATCTGGAGCTTCTCATCCTCGGTATAGCCCTCCAGCCGGATGATCTCCATCCGGTCGAGCAAAGCCTGAGGCAGGTTCAGCGAGTTGGCCGTGCACACGAACATCACGTCCGAAAGATCGATGTCGATCTCCAGATAATGGTCCTGGAACTTCGAATTCTGCTCGGGATCGAGCACTTCGAGCAGCGCCGATGCCGGATCGCCGCGGAAATCCTGCCCGAGCTTGTCGATCTCATCGAGCAGGAACAGCGGATTGCTGGTCCCCGTCTTCTTCAGGTTCGACACGATCTTGCCCGGCAGCGAGCCGATATACGTGCGGCGATGCCCGCGAATTTCAGCTTCATCGCGCACGCCGCCCAGCGACTGGCGAATGAACTCGCGCCCCGTCGCCTTGGCAATCGATTTGCCAAGCGAAGTCTTGCCCACGCCGGGAGGGCCGACAAGGCACAATATCGGCCCCTTCAGCTTGTTGGTCCGCGCCTGCACCGCGAGATATTCGACGATGCGGTCCTTGACCTTCTCCAGCGCGTAATGATCCTCATCGAGGATCGCCTGCGCCGCGGCGATGTCCTTCTTGATCTTGCTCTTCTTGCCCCACGGCAGCCCGAGCAGCACATCGAGGTAGTTGCGCACCACTGTCGCCTCGGCGCTCATCGGCGCCATGGTCTTCAGCTTCTTGAGCTCGGCAGTCGCCTTGGTCCGCGCTTCCTTGCTCAGCTTCAGCGTCGCGATCTTCTGGGTCAGCTCGGCGATTTCGTCGCCATCGCCTTCCTCGCCCTCATTGCCCAGCTCGCGCTGGATCGCCTTGAGCTGCTCGTTGAGATAATATTCGCGCTGCGTCTTCTCCATCTGGCGCTTCACGCGGCTGCGAATCTTTTTCTCGACCTGCAACACGCCCAGCTCGCCCTCCATGAAGGCAAACACCATCTCCAGGCGCTTTTGGGGATTCACTTCGACCAGCAGGCTCTGCTTGTCGGCAACCTTCACTGCGATGTTCGCCGCCACCGCGTCAGACAGACGCGACGCGTCCTCCAATTCAGCCAACTGAACGGCGGTTTCGGCCGGCAGCTTGCGGTTGAGCTTGGCGTAATTCTCGAACTGATCGACCACCGAGCGCATCAGCGCCTCGACTTCGGTGCCTTCGACCTTCTCGTCCTCAACCGGCCCAATCGTGCCCGTCAGGAATGCCCCGCTCTCGTCGAGCGACTGCAATTGGCCGCGTTCCTTGCCGCCCACCAGCACGCGCACAGTGCCGTCCGGCAGCTTGAGCAACTGGAGCACTTCGGCAGTGACGCCGGTATCGTAGAGGTCGTCGCGGCTCGGATCGTCCTGCGCGGGGTCCAGCTGCGCGACGAGGAAAATCTCCTTGTCGTCAGCCATGGCAGCCTCAAGCGCGGCGACAGACTTGTCGCGGCCGACGAACAGCGGCACGATCATGTGCGGGAATACGACGATGTCGCGAAGCGGCAGTACGGGATAGGATTGCTTCATGAAAACTCCGGCGAGCCCCAAACGGGCCTCTTTGACCACTATATGGGGAGCATTGCCTTTCCATCAATCTCAACTGCCCGGAGTAACCATCAAAGCTGTGGGCACGTTGCTGCTCGCTTCTGCCCTCACCTCCCCCGCTCTCGCGCAAACCCCCAGGCCCGGAGAGCCCCCGATCACGGCGACCACGCAGGAATCAGGTGGCCCGATCTCGCCCGAACGCGCCGCGCTTCATCTCGAACATGTCGATCTCGCAATCGAAGTATTCCCCGACACCCATAGAATTGCCGGTGTCGCCACGCTGCGCCTCCGCAATTCCGCGCCGCAAACCCGGCTTTTGATCGATCTCGACAAGAATTTGCCCGTCACCGCGATCAGCCTCAACGGAAGCGCACTTCCCGCACGCGCATGGAGCAATCCGGAAGGCAGGCTCGAGATCAAGCTGCCCCCACGGATGCGCGGCGATCAGCGCATGTTCGTCGTCAAGATCACTTATGGCGGCACGCCTCACGTAGCCGTCCGCGCGCCTTGGGATGACGGCATCGTCTGGGCCAAAACGCCTGACGGCAAGCCGTGGATCGCCACCACATCCGAAGGCTATGGCTGCGATCTCTTCTGGCCCTGTCTCGATTTCCCGCGCGGCGAGCCGGACACCGTCGATCTCCACATCACCGTCCCCGCCGGGCTAAAGGCCCCTGCCAACGGCAATTTCGTGCGGATGGACACGCTCGCCGATGGCCGCACGACCTGGCACTGGAAGGCGCGCAGCCCCAATCCCTATTCGGTAGCGCTCCAGATCGCGCCCTATAAGGAGCTGACCGGCACCTATCAGAGCCGCTTCGGCAACAAGATTCCGATGGCCTATTATTACCTCCCCGGCCGCGACAAAAAGGCGGCCGGGCTGTTCGCCGAATTCGCGCCCAGCATGGATTTCTATGAGGAGATGATCGGGCCATACCCCTGGTATGACGAGAAGGTCGCCGTCGCTGAGACGCCGCATCTCGGCATGGAGCACCAGACGATCAACGCCTATGGCAACAATTACAAAAAGACCCCCTCGGGCTTCGACGAGATCTTCCAGCACGAACTAGGCCACGAATGGTTCGGCAATCAGATGTCGGCCGGCAACTGGGACGATTACTGGCTCCACGAAGGGTATGCGCAATATATGCAGCCGCTCTACGGTCGCTGGCGCGAGGGCGAGGCCCGCTATGCCACGATGATGG
>JAZKJE010000057.1:0-3043 GCA_040384525.1 Pseudomonadota bacterium | reverse complement strand
TTTGTCGTGGATTATGCAGACCTGCACATCGGCGAATGGCGACCGTTCCAGATTTTCAACCTTGCCGACGTGGCGATCACGTTCGGCGTTCTGATACTGCTTGCCCGCTCGTTCAAATCGCGCGAAAAGCCTGTCGAAAGCGGCGATGATACCGCCACGGAGAATGCATGATGCGTAAAGCTGCCGCCCTTGCTGTTGTCGTCTCGGCGGCGACGTTGCTGTCTGCCTGCGGTGGTGGGGGCGGTTCGCTGCTCAACCGCGATCGTCCCGACGAAATGGCGGTAACCCGCGCCGCGCCGCTGGTGGTGCCGCCCGATTTCGCGCTGACGCCGCCGAGCCCCGGTGCGCCGCGCCCGCAGGATTCGGAAACCGGTCGGCAAGCGCTCGATGCGCTGTTCGGCGGACCTTCGGCACGTTCGGGGGTAGAGACCGACACGCTGAATCGCGCTGGCACGGCGGCTACCTCGATTCGCTCGACCGTGGGCGATCCGGGTACGCAGACAGTCGCCAAGGGCCAGATGGTCCGCGATATTCTCGCCGCGCCTGAGGGCGATGGCCAGGCGGCGACGGCCAGCATTCCGGGCTGATCGGCGCTTCAGACTCTGACGGAAAGCCCCGCTTCGGCGGGGTTTTTCATGCGCTCCAATCGATCTGACCGCGGCCGTGTGCCTTGAGGAACGCATTGGCCTGGCTGAAGTGGCGACAGCCGAAGAACCCGGCATAGGCCGAGAGTGGACTGGGGTGCGGGGCCTTGAGGACAAGATGCGGGCCAGCTTCAAGTGTCGGAACGCGTGCTGCCTTCTTCTGCGCGTGGCTGCCCCATAGCATGAATACCGTGGGCTCGGGCCGCGCCGCGACGGTCGCGACGACCGCATCGGTGAAGTGCTCCCAGCCGATCTTCTGATGCGATCCGGCCGCTCCTGCCTCGACCGTCAGCGCATTGTTGAGCAGGAGCACCCCCTGCCGCGCCCATCCTTCGAGATTGCCGTGGGCGGGGCGAGGAAGCCCGAGGTCGCTTTCAAGTTCCTTGTGGATGTTCGCGAGGCTTGGCGGGACCCTTACGCCGCGCTGGACCGAGAACGCGAGACCGTGCGCCTGACCGGGGCCGTGATAGGGATCCTGCCCCAGAATCACGACACGCACGGCTTCCGGCGGGGTCAGTTCAAGCGCGGCAAGCTGCTGGTCGCGTGGGGGATAGACCGTTTTTGCCGCACGTTCCGTATTCCGAAGAAATGCTGCGATAGTGTCGAGCAGGCCGGAACGCAAAGCGGGTGTCAGCGCGTCGTGCCATGGTTGGGGGAGATGAAGGGAAGTCATAAACAGGGTCTAGGCACCGATCGGGCCATCAACAAGGGCGGCCACATGCTTGCAAGCTTGTGCAGCATGGGTATTAGCCCTTATGCTGCTACTGCGAAGAAGCGGGGCGGCCAGTCGGATATCAACCGGTCGGTGCGGCCAGAATAAGCGGATGATACTTGCATGAAGATCGCAATGGTGGGTTCGGGGTATGTCGGACTGGTATCCGGAGCCTGCTTTGCCGATTTCGGACATGATGTGGTCTGCATCGACAAGGATGCCGGCAAGATCGACCTGCTGCACCAGGGTGTGATGCCGATCTACGAGCCGGGTCTTGCCGAGCTGGTTGCGGCCAACGTCAAGGCCGGGCGGCTGTCGTTCTCGACCGACCTTGCCAGCGCGATCGAAGGTGCGCAGGCGATCTTTATCGCAGTGGGCACGCCCTCGCGGCGCGGCGATGGTCATGCCGACTTGAGCTATGTCCGCGCCGTGGCGCAGGAACTGGGCGAGAACCTCAAGACCCCGGCGGTGATCGTGACCAAGTCGACCGTGCCGGTGGGCACCGGCGACGAAGTCGAGCGGATCATCGGCGATACCGGAACGGACGTGAAGTTCGCGGTGGTGTCGAACCCCGAATTCCTGCGCGAAGGTGCCGCTATCGGCGATTTCAAGCGGCCCGACCGCATCGTCATCGGGGCCGAGGACGAATGGGCGCGTGGCGTGATGACCGAGGTCTACCGCCCGCTGTTCCTGAACAAGGCGCCGATCCTGTTTACCTCGCGGCGCAGTTCGGAACTGATCAAGTACGCGGCCAACGCGTTCCTTGCGACCAAGATCATGTTCATCAACGAGATGGCGGACCTGTGCGAGAAGGTCGGCGGCGACGTGCAGGACGTGGCGCGCGGGATCGGGCTCGACAATCGCATCGGCTCGAAATTCCTGCACGCAGGGCCCGGCTATGGCGGCTCATGCTTCCCCAAGGATACCCTGGCACTGCTCAAGACCGCCGAGGACTATGGCAGTCCGGTGCGGTTGGTCGAGGCGGTGGTCAAGGCCAACGACAGCCGCAAGCGTGCGATGGGCCGCAAGGTGATCGACGCGCTGGGCGGGGAGGCGCGCGGCAAGCGCGTGGCGCTGCTCGGCCTGACGTTCAAGCCCAACACCGACGACATGCGCGATGCTCCGTCGATCGCGATCGTCCAGACACTGCTGGATGCGGGGGCGCAGGTCGTCGGCTACGATCCCGAGGGCATGGAAGCCGCAGCGGCGATCATGCCGGAGGTCGAAATGGCGGCCAGCACGTACGCCGCGATCGAAGGCGCGGACGCCGTGGTGCTGGTGACCGAGTGGGATGCGTTCCGCGCGATCGACTTCAACCGGGTCAAACGCATCGCCAAGGCGCCGGTGATCGTCGACTTGCGCAACGTCTACGATCCGGGCGAATTGCGCGCGGCGGGATTCGAATATTCGAGCGTCGGGCGTCCCTAGACCATATCCGGTTCGAGTGCCGGGGGCGGGCTTTCGCTCTCGGTAGGAGGCCGCTTCGTGCCCCACAGGATCGAGCTCCACGCGCGTTCGTGGAAGTAATAGAGCGCGATCTTGGTGATCACCTCGGTTCCAGCGATCGCGCCGGCTGCCTTGGCATCGTGTGTGAACAGCAGGCTCAGCAGGAAGGTGTCGATGCTGCCCAGCGTGCGCCAGCTGATCGCCTTGACCACCGAACGGGCGTGGGCTTCGTGCCCGTGAA
>JAZKJE010000056.1:0-34583 GCA_040384525.1 Pseudomonadota bacterium | reverse complement strand
TTCACTATTGCCAACACTTAGGAAATTACACCAAGGATTTGGCATGGAGCGCACCACGCACGTTATCGGCCAATCGGCACCGTTCCTCGAAGCGCTGGAGCGCGCGAGCCGCGCCGCCGCGCTCGACCGGCCTGTGCTCGTCATCGGCGAACGCGGGACCGGTAAGGAACTGGTGGCCGAGCGCCTGCACCGGCTGAGCCCGCGTTGGGATCAGCCTTTGGTGGTGATGAACTGCGCGGCTTTGCCCGAGACCTTGATCGAGGCGGAATTGTTCGGGCACGAGGCCGGCGCATTTACCGGCGCGACCAAGTCGCGGACCGGGCGTTTCGAGGAAGCGCATAAGGGCACGTTGTTTCTCGACGAATTGGGCACGCTTTCCATGGGTGCGCAGGAGCGGCTGTTGCGCGCAGTGGAATATGGCGAGATCCACCGGATCGGTTCGTCGCGGCCCGTACAGGTCGATGTGCGCATCGTGGCGGCGACCAACGAGCATCTGCCCCAGCGGGTGGAGGAGGGCACATTCCGCCCCGATCTGCTCGACCGGCTGAGCTTCGAAGTGGTGACCCTTCCGCCGCTAAGGCACCGCAAGGGCGATGTGCAGGTGCTGGCGGACTTTTACGGCCGCCGCATGGCTTCCGAGATCGGGATGCAAGATTGGCCGGGCTGGGGCCCGAACGCGCTCGATGCGCTGGAGAATTACAGCTGGCCGGGCAATGTCCGCGAGCTACGCAACGTAGTGGAGCGCGCGGTGTATCGCTGGGAGCAGGCAGGTCCGGTGGATTCGATCGAGATCGATCCGTTCCAATCACCCTTCCGCCCGCGAGCGGCGGTGGCGGGTGTGTCTGCGCCTGTGGCCGGGGTGCCCGCTCCCGAACAGATGCCCATGCCGGTGCCGGGAATGGATGGCGGCAGCGATTTCAAGACGCGCGTGAACCGGTTCGAGCGGGAGCTGCTATCCCGCGCGCTCGCCGAGCATCGTTTCAACCAGCGGTCCACGGCTGAGGCGCTGGGGCTGAGCTATGACCAGCTTCGGCACGCGCTGAAGCGGCATGAGCTGCTGGGGGCAGGGGGCTAGCCCGAAAAGAAAAGGCCGGGACGTTTCCGCCCCGGCCCCTTCAGAACCAAAATCCGTTCGGATTAGTGCATATTCGTCATTGCGAGCAGCATCGGGATCGACAGCATCACGTTAAAGCGCGAGGCCATCATCGCCATTTTCGCCGCCTTCGCCTTGGTCGCGTCATCGGCTTCGACCAGTCCGAGCGCCTTTTTCTGGTTCGGCCAGATCACGAACCAGACGTTCGCGGCCATGATCAGCGCCAGCCACATTCCCACGCCGATCAGCTGATAGCCGGGCTGGAAGGTCATGCCCTGATGCAATTCGTCATATAGCTGGGCGAGGATCAGGCCGGTGATGACCGTGAGCAGCGCGGACCAGCGGAAGAAGAACAGGGCCTTGGGAGCGATGTATTTGGAAACGCCCGGCTTCAGCTCGGCGGGGATGGTTGGCATGGTCGGGATTTGGACGAAGTTGAAATAATAAAGCAGCCCGATCCACACGATGCCGAAAAAGACGTGGAGCCACTGGAAGATGTGGTTGGCGTCGAGCGTCACATATTCGGTGTAGAAGGGCGAGAAGAGTATCCCCAGCGCCAGCACGAAGCCCACTGCCAGCACCGCATGCAGATTGCCGAAAAACTTATCCATGATTTGTCCCCTGTTCGCCCGCTGGTCGCTTGCCCCGCCAGCATGTGTGCACACTCTATGATCGCTTTTTTCGTTTGTCACACGCAATGAAATTTGTGGGACCGATCACCGGTTTCCGGGCTAGTCGGGGGACCGCAAGCCGGATCTGAGCGTTAGGCCGGTAAGTATTGTAGCACGGAGCATTCCCCCCATGGCGTTCGAACTTCCCCCGCTTCCCTATGACAAGGACGCGCTGGCCCCGTACATCTCGGCTGAGACCCTCGATTTCCACCACGGCAAGCATCACAAGGCCTATGTCGACAAGACCAATGGCTTTGTGACCGAGAAAGGCCTTGAGGGCCGCAAGCTGAGCGAGATCATCACCCACGCCAAGGAAACCGGCGACAAGGGGCTGTTCAACAATTCCGCGCAAATCTGGAACCACAGCTTCTACTGGGAGTGCCTGACACCGAACAAGGCGGAGCCGACCGGCAAGCTCGCCGATCTGATCAAGGATGGCTTCGGCTCGTCGGAAGAGCTGGTGAAGAAGCTGGTGGCGGAATCGACTGCGCATTTCTCCAACGGCTGGGGCTGGCTGGTGCTCGATGGCGGCAAGCTGAAGGTGACGTCGCTGCATGACGCCGATAGCCCGGTTGCGCATGAAGGCATGGTGCCGCTGCTCACCATCGATGTGTGGGAGCACGCGTATTACATCGATTACCGCAACTCGCGCCCGAACTATCTGGACGCGGTGACGGCGAACCTCATCAACTGGGAATTCGTGGCCGAGAACCTCGACGGCAAGGGCGTAAGCCGGGCCGATCAGGAGGGGTAATCTCCTCAAAGCCACAAGACGGGCGCTGGGTGTGAACCCGGCGCCCTTTTTGCATTTGGGGAAGGTTCGAGGCATCCTCCGGCGATGCCTGTTCCGCAGCACACCGCTGGCGTGCCAATCTGGGCCTATTTGCGCGCGATGCTGTTCGCGTTCCTGGCGATGCTAGCGATCGACTGGCTGGCTTACGCCCTGTTCGATCGATGGATGGACTGGCGAATGCTCATTCCGATCGCGGTGATCTGGCCGGTGGTGATGGTCCGCCTGACCTGAGCCTCACCCCTCCGGCGGGAGCGGTACGTCTTCGGGTTTATCGAGCTGGAGGCCGTGCTTCATCAGCATCGGTACGTTGAGCATCGCGAAAACGACGGTCATCGGGATCACCGCCCAGGTCTTGAACGTCACCCACTGATCCCAGCTCAGCATCTGGCGCATCACTTCGTTGAGGATCGCCATCGCCGCGAAGAAGAGCGCCCAGTTGATCGTCAGCAGCCGCCACCCTCTGGCCGAGAGCCCGGGATACGCGGTTTGCAGGAGCGTCTGGAGCAGCGGCTTATCCGCCAGCAGCCCGTAGCCAAGGATGATAGCGAACATCGCGTAGACGATGGTCGGCTTGAGCTGGATGAAGGTCTGGTCGTGGAAATAGAGCGTCAGCCCGCCGAACACGAGCACGAGCGCGCCCGAAATCCACAGCATCGGCGAGATGTGGCGGGTCTTCCACCACGACAGCGCCATCGCACCGCCCATCGCGACCATGAACGCAGCGGTGGCGGCGAAGATTCGCTCGAGCTGCGCGCCGGGCGCGAAGCTGTTCACCGCGAAGAACACGGCCAGCGGGCCGAAATCGATCAGCATGCGAAGGCCGGGCGATGCGGCGGGTTTGGTAGCAGCGGTCATTTGATAAGCTCTTCTACACCGGCAATGATCCGTGCAACCTCGTTCGCATCGAACGGACGAAGATCATCGACTTTCTCGCCTACGCCGATCGCGTGGATCGGCAGGCCGTATTTCTCGGCAGCCGCGACGAGGACGCCGCCGCGTGCTGTGCCGTCCAGCTTGGTCATCACCAGCCCGGTGACGCCCGCGACTTCCTTGAACACTTCGATCTGGCTGAGCGCGTTCTGGCCGGTGGTCGCGTCGAGGACGAGGACCACGTCGTGCGGTGCTGCCGGATTGAGACGGCCGAGGACGCGGCGGATCTTGGCCAGCTCGTCCATCAGCTCGCGCTTGTTCTGCAGGCGTCCGGCGGTGTCTACGATCAGCACGTCGATGCCGGTCTCGGTAGCCTTTTTGACCGCTTCGAACACCACGCCGGCAGCGTCGCCGCCCTCGGGGCCAGTAACGATCGGCACGCCGATGCGCTCGGCCCATGTTCGCAACTGACCGATTGCGGCGGCGCGGAAGGTGTCGCCTGCGGCTAGCATCACGCCGTAATCCTGCTCGAGCAGCAGGTTCGCCAGCTTGGCGATGGTAGTGGTCTTGCCGCTGCCGTTGACGCCGATCACCAGGATCACCTGCGGACGCGGAAAGGCTTCGATCTGGAGCCGCTTCGCGACCGGGGCGAGAACCTTCTCGACTTCTTCCGCCACCACAAGACGGATGCCGAGCTCTTCCATATTGCGCTCGACCTGCGCTTCTTCGAGGCGATTGCGGATGCGCGCGGCGGTGCCGGGGCCGAGATCCGAGGCGATCAGCGCTTCCTCGATATCGTCGAGCTGGTGCGCCTCAAGCCGACCCGCGCCGAGGCCGGCGAGGTTGCCGATCAGCTTGTCGGAGGTCTTCTTGAAGCCGCCGAGGAGGCGCTCGTGCCAGCTAGGACCACTCATGCAATCAGCTTCCCATCATGAACCGCGTCGATCTTCACGCTGACGATATCTCCGACTTCTGATGGGGGCAGGCGCACATCGGCAAAATTGCCGGCGTGGCCGCTAGTGCCAGGCCGCTCTACCAGCACTTGTTGCGTGCTGCCTATCAGGCTTTGCAGCCAATTCTCGCGCGATTGTGCCGCGGCGGTGCGCAGGCGGGCGGCGCGGGCCCTGATCGCTTCGTGCGCGACCTGCGGCATCTTCGCAGCGGGCGTGCCTTCGCGGGGGCTGTAAGGAAAGATGTGGCCGTGGACGATGTGCGCATCTGCGATCAGCGCGAGGGTGTTGGCGAACATTTCCTCGGTCTCCGTGGGGAAACCGGCGATCAGATCGGCGCCGATGGCGATTTCGGGGCGCGCGGTCTTGAGACGCTCGACCAACGCGACGCTTTCCGCGCGGCTGTGGCGGCGTTTCATCCGCTTGAGGATCATGTCGTCGCCAGCCTGTAGCGAGAGGTGGACGTGCGGCATGATCCGCTGTTCCTGCGTGAGCAGCGCGAACAGGCGGTCGTCGATCTCGATGCCGTCGAGCGAACTGAGCCGCAGCCGCTGCAGGGCAGGGACGTGCGCCAAGATGCGCTCGACCAACGCGCCGAGACTCGGCGCTCCGGGGAGATCGGGGCCGTAGCTGGTAAGGTCTACGCCGGTCAGCACTACTTCGGCATGGCTCTCCGCGAGCATCGCGATGCGGTCGATCAGCGCGCCTGCGGGCACCGAGCGGCTGTTTCCCCGGCCATAGGGAATCGCGCAGAAGGTGCAGCGATGGTCACAGCCGTTCTGGACTTCCACAAAGGCGCGGGCGTGGGTTGAGAAACTGGCGGCGAGATGCGGCGCGGTCTCGCGGACGGCCATGATGTCCTGTACCTGCACCGGTTCCGCGGAGCCCCAGGCAAAGGCGCTGAGCTTTTCGGCATTGCCGATCACCCGATTGACCTCGGGCATCGCCGCGAACGAGGCCGGATCGATCTGCGCCGCGCAGCCGGTCACCACCAGTTCGGCATCGGGGCGCTCGCGGCGGGCGCGGCGGATTGCCTTGCGCGTCTGCTTGACGGCCTCGTTGGTCACCGCGCAAGAGTTCACCACGACCGTGTCGCGCTCGCCGAGCAATGCGCGGATCGTTTCGCTCTCGGCGATGTTCAACCGGCAACCGAGACTGATGATATGAGGGGACGGCATTGGCGGACGATCTAGGGATGCAGGTGGCCGATGTCCACGCAAGGGCCCGCGAAGTGCTGGGCTTTTGGTTTGCGCTGACGCCCGAGCAGCATTTCGCCAAGTCGGATCGGCTGGATGCGGAGATAAAGGAGCGCTTCGGGGCGCTGCGGGATCAGGTGCTGGCTTGTCATGCCCAGGGCTGGCGCGACGATCCCGAGACCCTGCTCGCGGCGATCATCGTGCTAGATCAGTTCAGCCGGAATATCTTTCGTGGAAAAGCCGATGCCTTTGCGGCCGACAAGCTGTGTCAGGAGCTGACGCTGGAGGCGATCGACAAGGGCTGGGATGGCGGGATGACCGGCGAGCGCCAGCAATTCCTGTTCATGCCGCTGATGCATGCCGAGGATGAAGGCCTGCAGGATCTGTGCATCGACAAGTTCGAGGCTTTGGGCGACCGGCAATCGCTCGATTTCGCACACCAGCATGCGGGCGCGATCATCCGCTTTGGGCGGTTTCCTTCACGAAATGCTGCGTTGGGCCGGGAATCGACCGAGCTGGAGAAAGAATATCTCAGCCAGCCAGACGCTGGTTGGTAGCCACGGTCGCGACGGCCGGCTCCTCCGGCGGCAGGGACGATTGCTGCTGCACCAGCAGGCGGCGCTCGGCGAGCAAGCGGCGAACATTGGTGACCGACATCGGGCGGCCATAGAGCCAGCCCTGTGACTTGGCGCAGCCGAGCGCGCGGAGGCGTTCCTCGATCTCGGCAGTCTCTACACCCTCTGCGGTGATCGGCAGGTTCAGGCTTTCACCGAGGCCGACAATGGCGTTCACGATCGCCGCGGAATCCGCATTGTTGATCAGCGACATGACGAAGCTCTTGTCGATTTTGATGCGATCGAACGGCAATGCGCGAAGATGCGCCAGCGAGGAATAGCCGGTGCCGAAATCGTCGAGCGCCAGGCGTACGCCCTGATTTTTGAGGCTGCCGACGATCGATTGCGCCAGCGCCAGATTGTCGAACAGCGAGCTTTCGGTGATCTCGACTTCGAGGCGATTGGCCGGAAAGCCGGTCTCGGTGAGCACCTTGATGATCTTTTGCGCCAGCCATGCATCGCGCAGCTGCCATGGCGAGATATTGATCGACAGGCTGAGCGACGAATCCCAATCGCGCGCGGCGAGGAAGGACTGGCGCATGATCGACAGCGACAGATCCGCGATCATGCCGGTTTCTTCGGCGATCGGGATGAAGAGATCGGGGCTGATCAGCCCGCGAACCGGATGCTCCCAGCGCGCAAGCACTTCGAAGCCGTGGAGGCGGCCGGTCGACAGATCGATCTGCTGCTCGAAATAGGGGACGATTTCGCCGCGCGGGATCGCGGTGCGCAGACCGCTTTCCAGCTCGTTGCGAACCTGAAGCTCGCGCTCCATCGAATGATCGAACCACGCATAGCGGTTGCGGCCCGATTTCTTGGCCGCATACATGGCGATGTCGGCCGAGCGCATCAGCGCGTCGATGCTGGCGCAGTCGAAGTCCGAACGCGCGACGCCCAATGAGCAGGAGATGTGCAGGCGCAGGCCTTCCGCCTCGAAAGGCTGGGCCATGCGGCTGACCAGCTTCTCTGCGATCCGCTCGACAAAGCTGGGCTCGGCGGGATCGAAAAGGAAGCCGCATGAGAATTCGTCGCCACCCAGCCGCGCGGTCAGCGCAATCGGGGGCATGACGGCAGCGATTTCGGCAGCAACGGCGCGGAGCAGGGCATCGCCCACCGCATGGCCATGCATATCGTTGACTGTCTTGAAGTGATCCAGATCGAGCATCAGCATCGCCATCGCCTTGCGGCGGCGGGTGGCGCGCACGAACATCGCGGCACCTTCTTCTGAGATCGAGCGGCGATTGAGGAATCCGGTGAGCGGATCGCGCGCAGCCAGCGCCTGGGCGCGTTCCTCGGCAACCGTGCGGACGCGGACTTCCTGACTGAGTGCCGCATGGCGCCGCCAGCCGAACAGGATCAAAGCGACGTTGAGCAGAAGCGCGATGACAAGGGTCTGGTCAGCGGGCTCGCCGCCTTCGAAATAATGCTGAAGGGTTTTGGACAAGACTGAGCTGCCTGTGCCGACGAACAGCAGAATCGCTGCGACGCTGATCGCGCCGGACAGCAGATTCGGCCGCGGCTTGCGGTCTGCATTGGTATCGTCTTCGTGATCCAGCGACATGCCGGGATACACTCCCCCTTGATCGACGGGAGGGTTTGCCACGGCGAGGGTGTAGATGAAGTTAAAGCCGGAAACGGATTGGACATCTCCGCAAAAGCAGGGCGCGCGGTTGCGTTTCGCGAAGAGCGCCGTTATTGGGCCCGCTATCCGTTCCAAGGAACGCGAGACGCATCAGCACCCACGGGTGCAGGCCGGCCGACGAGGTTTCGTCCGCCGGCTCGCTTTGCGTTTGGCGTAAATGGCGCGAAAAATGGAGTGATTTGGGTCCTATGTTCGAGAGTTTAAGCGATCGGTTAGGCGGCGTTTTCGAGCGCCTGCGCGGCCGTGGTGCGCTCTCCGAGAACGATGTGCGCACCGCGATGCGCGAAGTGCGAATCGCACTGCTGGAGGCCGATGTCGCGCTTCCGGTGGCGCGCGACTTCGTTGAGAAGGTGACCGAGCAGGCAGTGGGCCAGAACGTGCTGCGTTCGGTCACGCCGGGGCAGCAGGTCGTCAAGATCGTCCATGACGCGCTGATCGATATGCTGGGCAGCGATACTGCCGAGCTGGAACTGGGCGTTACGCCGCCCGCAGTCATCATGCTCGTCGGCCTTCAGGGCTCGGGCAAGACCACGACGACTGCCAAGCTTGCCAAGCTCCTCAAGAAGGACGGCAAGAAGGTCATGATGGCGTCGCTCGACGTCAATCGCCCGGCTGCGCAGGAGCAGCTGGCGGTGCTGGGCACGCAGACCGAGACGATCACGCTGCCGATCGTGGCGGGTCAGACGCCGGTGGAAATCGCACGCCGCGCGATGAGCTCTGCGAAGCTGCAGGGCTTCGACGTGCTGATGCTCGATACGGCAGGCCGTCTCCACGTCGATCAGGCGCTGATGGACGAGATGAAGTCGGTGGTGGATATCGCCACGCCGGCCGAAATCCTGCTCGTCGTCGACTCGCTGACCGGCCAGGACGCCGTCAATGTCGCCAAGAGCTTTAGCGAGCAGGTTCCGCTCACCGGCGTGATCCTGACCCGGATGGACGGCGATGCGCGCGGCGGTGCCGCGCTGTCGATGCGCGCCGTCACCGGCAAGCCGATCAAGTTCGCCGGCATGGGCGAGAAGCTCGACGCGATCGAGCCATTCCACCCGAAGCGCGTTGCAGGCCGTATCCTTGGCATGGGCGACGTCGTCAGCCTTGTCGAAAAGGCCGCCGAGGCGATCGACGCCGACGAAGCAGAGCGCATGCAGGCGCGGCTCTCCAAGGGCCAGTTCGACATGAACGACTTGCGCGGCCAGCTCGCGCAGATGCGCAAGATGGGCGGCATCGGCGCGCTGGCCGGCATGATCCCGGGCATGAAAAAAGCCCAGCAGGCGATGAACAATAGCGGGATGGACGATCGCATCCTGCTGCGCATGGACGCGATGATCACGTCCATGACGCCGAAGGAGCGCACCAAGCCGGAGCTGCTCAACGCCAAGCGCAAGATCCGCATCGCCAAGGGCAGCGGAACGACCGTTCAGGACGTCAACAAGCTGCTCAAGATGCACCAGGAAATGCAGACCGCGATGAAGCGGCTGAAGAAGATGGGCGGATTGAAGGGCATGCTGGGCATGCTCGGCAAGGGTGGACCCGGTGGCGGCATGGCTGGCCTCGGCAACGCGCTGGGCGGCGCGGAAATGGGCCAGATGATGGGCAAGATGGGCGGCAATCTGCCCGGTCTTCCCGGTGGTCCTAATCTGCCCCCCGGTTTCGAAGATTTGCTGAAAAAGAAATAACTTAAACTCAAATACGAAGAAGGAATATCCAATGGCTCTCTCTATGCGTCTTTCGCGCGGTGGTTCGAAGAAGCGCCCGTATTACCGGATCGTGATCGCCGATGCGCGCAGCCCGCGCGACGGCAAGTTCATCGAGAAGATCGGCACGTACAACCCGCTTCTCGCCAAGGATTCGGCCGATCGCATGAAGCTCGACACCGAGCGCGCAACGCACTGGCTCAAGATGGGCGCGCAGCCGACGGATCGCGTCGCTCGTTTCCTCGACGTGCTGGGCGTCAAGGAGCGCGCAGCCAAGAGCAACCCGAACAAGGGCAAGCCGGGCGAGAAGGCCGTCGAGCGTCTGGAAGAGCGCGCTGAGAAGGCGAAGGCCGCTGAGGAAGCCGCTGCAGAGGCAGCAGCAGCACCGGCTCCTGAGCCCGTCGCTGAAGAAGCATCGGCAGCTGAAGTCGAAGCCGAGCAGGCCGAGACCGTAGAAGTCGCTGCTGAAGCAATCGAAGAAGCGACCCCTGAAGCAGCGCCTGCCGCTGACGAAGCTCCTGCTGCCGAAGCAGTTGCTGAGGAAGCCGCTCCGGCTGCTGAAGAAGCACCCGTGGCTGAAGAAGCCGCACCGGCCGCTGAAGTCGCCGCTGAGGAAGGTCCGGCCGCCGACGCGACCGAGGAAAAGGCTGAGGGTTGATCCTTGGCTGTTGACCGCCCCGTCACGCTTGCCGTCGTCATTGGTGCGCACGGCGTGACGGGCGAGGTCCGCCTGAAGGTCTTCGCCGAGGACCTGTCGCCGCACAGAAGCTTTAACGGCGGTGCGCTGACGATAAAATCTCTGCGTCCCGGCAATAATGGCGCGATCACGCGCTTTGCCGAGGTAACCGACCGCAATGCGGCCGAAGCGATGCGCGGCACCGAACTGACGGTGCCGCGCTCGTCGCTGCCGCCCCTGGCGGACGGCGAATATTATCATGTCGATCTGCTGGGGCTCCCCGCGATTTCCTCCGAAGGGGATGCGCTGGGCAAGGTCGTGGCGATCGACAATTACGGCGCGGGCGATGTGCTCGAAATCGAGCGGCCCGCTGGTGATGACGGCAAGCCCGGCAAGCGCTTCATGGTGCCGATGAAGCCCGAAGCGGTGCCCGAATGGGACGCCGAGCGGCTGGTGATCACGGCCGACTACGTCGAATGAGCCGCATCGCGGTTCTTTCGGACATTCACGGCAATCTGCCCGCGCTGAAAGCGGTGATCCGCGATGCGGAAGGGCAAGGCTGCACGCAATTCTGGAATTTGGGCGATATTCTCTCGGGGCCGCTCTGGCCTGCCGAGACCGCCGACTTCCTGATGGCGCGGGATTGGCCGACGATTGCGGGCAATCATGAGCGCCAGGTGCTCACGCTGCCGCCCGAGAAGACCGGCGAGAGCGACGCTTTTACGCGCGAGCGGCTTTCAGCACGGCAGCTGGAGTGGATGGCGGCGCTGCCTGCGGAATTGACCCTCGACGGCATTCACCTGTGCCACGGCACCCCACGCAGTGACCTTGAGCATTTCCTCGAAACGGTTGAGCCGCGGGGCCTGCGCCGTGCGAGTGAGGCTGAGGTGGCCGAGCGACTGGGCGACATCAGCGAGAGGCTGACGCTTTGCGGGCATTCGCATGTCGCGGGCCAGATCCGCCTCTCCGATGGTCGCACTGTCGCCAATCCGGGCAGCGTCGGGCTGCAGGGCTTCGACGACGATCATCCCTTTCCGTACCGCGTCGAAAATGGGGATCCGGCGGCGCGTTATGCAGTGAGCGCCGATGGCGTGGTGACGATGCGCAGCGTTGCGTACGACCACGAAGCCGCCGCGGCGAAGGCTGCGAACGAGGGCTTCCATGCCTGGGCAATCGGGCTTCGCACAGGGCGCATGACCGTTTGACATAACCAATAGGTTATCATAACCATTTGGTTATGGACAAGTCTCTGAACCGCAAATTCGCTGCACTGGCCGACCCCACCCGCCGCGCAATCCTTGCCCGGCTGGCGCGGGGTGAGGCGAGTGTCGCCGAGCTGAGCATGCCTTTCCAGATGAGCCAGCCGGCAATCTCGAAGCATCTCAAGGTGCTCGAACTGGCCGGACTGATCGAGGCGGGGCAGGCCGCAAAGGCCCGTCCGCGCCGTTTGAAGCGTGAAGCCATTTCCGAGCCCGCCAAGTGGCTGGAGATGCTCGGCGGCGATTGGGACGCGAAGTTCGACCGGCTCGATGATTTTCTCGCAAATCTGACGAAGGATGAGACGAATGACTGACACCCGCATTACCCCCGTCTTCACGATCCAGCGCCGTTTCGCTGCGCCGATCGAGCGGCTGTTCGATGCCTGGGCCGATCTTGGGCAGATGGCGGCATGGTCGGGGCCGACCGGGTCGCAAGTCACTGTGCTTAGCGGCGAAATCGCGGAAGGTTCGTCGATCCATGCGCGGCAGGATAGTGCAGACGGCGCCGTGATGTTCACCGTCGCGCGCTATCACGAGATCGATCGTCCGCATCGGTTGGTCTATGATCAGAGCTTCGCCGACGAAGCCCGGAATATCATCAAGGCGCCGTTCTTCGATCATTGGCCGCATGTGATGCGCACCGAGGTTGATTTCGTCGAGGAAGAGGGCGGTGCACGCCTCACGCTCAGCTGGACGCCGATCGATGCCACCCCGGAAGAAGAAGCGCAGTTTGCGAGCATCATGGAATCGATGACCGGCGGCTGGAGCGGCAGCTTCGACAAGCTGGACGAATTCCTCGCCGCCTAACGCCGTATCGGGCGCTGTTCGTCCAGCATGTTGCGGATGGTGGTGGCGGCTACGCCGGCCTCGCCCATTGCGTGGCTGATCTGGTCGAGCCCCTTGGCAACGTCGCCCGCCGCGAACAGGCCGGGGATTGAGGTGCGCTGGTGGTCATCGACCTCCAGGCACCCGTCCTCGGCCGCGCGGGCACCGGCCTGCACCGCGAGTTGTGAACGTATGCGCGAACCCAAAGCCGGATAGAGCGTGTCGAAGGACAAGCGGCCTTTCGCAGTGTCGAACGCGATCTTGTCGCCTTCGATCGCGTAATTGCCACAGGGGCCATCGACGCGCTGGATGGCGGCGGCGTCGAGATCGCCTTCGTGATCCTCTTCGATCTGGTGCTCGGCATCGGGCGCGATCAGCGTCACATCGGCGCTATAGCCGCGCAGGAACAGTGCCTCGCGCGACCCATGCCCGCCGGTGCCGATCACTGCGATCCTCTTGTCGGTCACTTCATAGCCGTCGCAGATCGGGCAATAGCGAAGCAGTCCGCGCTGTAGCGCCTCGTCGTGCAGCGCGTCAGGCATATCGGGCCGGTTGTTGACCACGCCAGTGGCGAGCAGCACCGAACGCGCGCTGAGCTCGCGATCACCGACGCGTACCCCGAATCCATCCTCAATCGCCCGCAGGCTGGTCACTTCCGCAGTCTCGCGCACCGCGCCATAATGCTCGGCCTGCTCCAGCATGCGAGCCAGCAAGTCCGGGCCCGAAATGCCTTCGGGAAAGCCGGCATGGTTGTGCGTGCGCGGGATCATCGCGGCGCGGCTCGATCCGCAATCGAACATGCGGATCTTCAGATGGAAGCGCGCGAGGTATATCGCGGCGGTGAGCCCCGCCGGTCCGCCGCCGATGATGATGCAATCGTCCATCTTGCCAATCCTGCGCCCACAGCCGAAAGGCCCCCGATGGGCTTCGCCGCAACCGTTCTAACGCTTTACCCCGAGATGTTTCCCGGGCCGCTGGGTATTTCGCTCGCCGGCCGCGCGCTGAGCGAGGGGAAATGGAGCCTCGAAGCCGTCCAGATCCGCGACTTCGCGACCGACAAGCACAAGTCGGTAGACCACACGCCAGCCGGCGGCGGGGCAGGGATGGTGATGCGCGCCGATGTGCTCGCCGCTGCGATCGATAGCGTCGCAGCTGGGGCATCTGGGGGCCGCCCGGTGCTGGCGATGACACCGCGCGGGAAGACGCTTTCGCAGGCCCGCGTGCGTGAACTCGCCAGCGGCCCCGGCGTCACGATACTTTGCGGCCGGTTCGAAGGGATTGACGAGCGGGTGCTGGAAGCGCGGGACATCGAGCAGGTCTCGATCGGCGACTATATCCTCTCGGGCGGGGAGATGGCGGCGCTCACCTTGCTGGATGCTTGCATTCGGCTGCTTCCCGGAGTAATGGGCGCGCCTTCAAGCGGCATGGACGAGAGCTTCGAAACGGGGCTTCTCGAATATCCGCAATATACCCGACCTGCTGAATGGGAAGGGCGCACGATCCCCGAAGTGCTGCGATCGGGGGATCATGCGAGGATCGATGCTTGGCGAAAGCTGCAAGCGGAGACCGATACACGGCTAAGGAGGCCGGACCTTTGGGAGCGCCATGAGGGCGCTCGGGTCAAGTCTCCCTCTGGTGCGCGGCGACAGAAGGAAGAATGACATGAACGTCATCCAGACGATCGAGGCGGAAAACATCGCCAAGTTCCATGAGACCAAGAAGATTCCGGATTTCCGCCCGGGCGACACCCTCAAGGTCGGCGTGAAGGTCGTCGAAGGCGAGCGCACCCGCGTGCAGAACTATGAAGGCGTATGCATCGCCCGCTCGAACAAGGGCATGGGCAGCAACTTCACGGTTCGCAAGATTTCGTTCGGTGAAGGCGTCGAGCGCGTTTTCCCGCTATATTCGCCGAACATCGACAACATCGAAGTCGTCCGCAAGGGCGTCGTGCGTCGTGCGAAGCTCTATTATCTGCGTGGCCGCACCGGCAAGTCGGCACGTATCGCCGAGCGCCGCGACGTGCGCCCGTCGAAGGAAGCGGCAACCGCAGCCGAATAAGCTTTTCGGGCGAGAGCCCAGGGGCAACGAAGGGGCGTGGAGGCGAAAGCTTCCGCGCCCTTTTTGCGTTGTAGCGGTATCGCGCGCCTTGTTCAGCGCGGATAGCCGCAGCAGAGCCACAGGCAAGCCGCGTGTACTCCTGGCCCCCTGCGTCCGCCGGGGAACAATGCGCGTCTTGCAAGAAGATGACACGTGCCGAGCAACTCCGCCGACAGGCTGGATTTCGTTACGCACAGGGATATTTGGCGCTTCCGGCCCGTTAGGCTAGTATGGCCCCCATGCACCACCGTGGATCACCGATAGGCATCACAGGACAGCTTCGGCTGTTCGTAGCCTCGCTGTGGTTGACGCTGGCGACGGCATTGTTCTGTGCGGTGATGCCCGCGGGGCTGCCGGATAGCGTTTCGCACGGCTCGGCGTTCAACCCGGCGAATAATGCGGTGGCGCTGCAGGCGCCGTCTTCGGGTAATCGCGCGATCCTGAAGCGCGGTGCAGAGGGTGATCCTGCCGCCACTAATGCCGGTTCGGATATTGTCGCACCTTTGGCCTTTGCCGAGGTTGCTGCTCCGGTTGTGCTGGCCAGAGTCCCGGCACTGCCGGCTCTCCTCGCGCTTCCGGTCTCGAAGATACCGGACGCACGCTATCCCCGCGGACCTCCTACCGCCTGATCTTCCCGCCGCGGCCAGTCGCGCCGCTTTCTGGAACGGTGAGCCTTTAGCAGCTCCGCATCCGGGGAAGTTCACATGCAGAACCCACGTACACGTCCCCCCTGGTGGTTTGTAACCGCCATCTGGACGGGGATAGCCGGATCGGCTGCGGCGCTTGCCGCGATCGTCGGCGCGACGGCGGAATAGCCGCAAACAAAAGCCGTCGGACGGGAGCGATCCCGTCCGGCGCACTAATCATTTTCAGGAGTTTTATGCACCATACACCACTCATCGCCACCATCGTAGCCGGCCTCGTCATCGCCTTTGTCATGGGGGCGATTGCGCATAGGCTGAAAGTGTCGCCGATCGCAGGATATCTGCTGGCCGGCGTGGTTGTCGGCCCGTTCACGCCGGGTTTTGTCGCGGACGCCAACCTCGCCAGCGAACTGGCCGAGATCGGCGTGATCCTGCTGATGTTCGGCGTCGGGCTCCACTTCTCGCTCAAGGATTTGCTGGCGGTGCGCAAGGTCGCAATCCCCGGCGCCGTGGTGCAGATCACAGTGGCAACGTTGATGGGTATGGCGCTGGCGTGGTGGATGGGGTGGAATCCGCTGGCCGGGTTCGTCTTCGGCCTCGCGCTGTCGGTCGCCAGCACGGTGGTGCTGCTGCGCGCATTGCAGGGCGCGAACCTCGTACAGACCGAGCGCGGGCGGATCGCCGTCGGCTGGCTGATCGTCGAGGATCTGGTGATGGTCTTCGCACTGGTGCTGCTGCCGGCGCTGGCGGGCGCGGTGAACAGCGCCGATGGCGCCAGCTTCGCAGTGCTGGCTGCGCCGATCGCGAACACCGTGTTCAAGGTTGCCGGGTTTGTCGTGCTGATGCTGATCGTCGGGCGGCGCGTGATCCCATGGGCGCTGCAATGGGTCGTAGACAGCGGCTCGCGTGAACTTTTCCGGCTGGCGGTGCTGGCGATTGCGCTGGGCGTGGCGTTTGGCGCGGCCTTCGTATTTCAGGTCTCGTTCGCATTGGGCGCGTTCTTCGCAGGCATGATCCTAGGTGAGACGCCGCTCAGCCGCCAAGCGACGGAGGAGACACTGCCGCTGCGCGACGCCTTTGCGGTGTTGTTCTTCGTGTCGGTGGGCATGTTGTTCGATCCCAATGTTCTGATCGAACAGCCGCTGCCGCTGCTGGCGACCGTAGCGATCCTCCTCATCGGCAAGTCGCTCGCGGCGTATGCGATTGTCCGTGCGCTCAAGCATAATGGCCGAACGGCGATCACCGCGGCGATCAGCCTCGCGCAGATCGGCGAATTCTCTTTCATTCTCGCCAGCCTGGGCACGAGCCTCAACATCCTGCCCGCCGAAGCGCGCGACCTGATTTTGGGCGGCGCGATCCTGTCGATCTTCGTCAATCCGTTCCTGTTCACGCTGCTGGTGCCCAAGCGCCAGGAGAAGCCCGAGGCGCCCGAAGCGCCGCAACCGCGCCCCGAGAGCGGCCATGTCGTGCTGATCGGCTATGGCCGGGTAGGGCGGCTTATCGCGGGCGATCTGAAGGCTGCGGGGCAAAGCTTCGTGCTGATTGAGGATCAGAGCGACGTGGCGCGCGAGGCCGAGGAAGCGGGGGTCGAACTGGTGCGCGGCAATGCGCTGGAGTCCGATACGCTGGCGGCGGCCAATATCGGCAGCGCGAGCCGGTTGCTGATCGCGATCCCCGAGGGGTTTGAGGCCGGCGCCATTGCCAAGCGGGTGCGCGAGCTCAATGTCGGGCTTCGCATTATCGCGCGCGCCCATTCGGACGCCGAAGTCGCGCATCTGCGCAAGATCGGCGTCCCTGAAGTAGTGGTAGGCGAGCGCGAGATCGCATCCAAGATGCTCGCGCTCTGTTGAGGCTCAGGCGGCGGCGAGCGATTCCTTGAGCTGCTTCGCGCGGTCATGCCCGCGGATCACGGAATCGAAGCAGACCTGGATCACGCCGTTGGTGCCCGACGAGATGTTCTTGTCCGCAATGGCGCGCTCGAACTCTTCCTTGAGGTAATCCTCGCCGCGCTCGATCTCGCTAAGGATCGCTTTGTCACCGCCGCCCAGCGCGCGGCGCAGATCCTCGATGCGGCGGTGGATCGTGCCTGCGGTCGAGCCGTAATCGGCGGGGGTGCCGCCCAGCTCGCGGCTGCGCGCCGACAAGGCCTCGACGACGTGGCGGCGATCGGCGGCCATCGCGATGAAGAATTCGGTGTACCGGTCACGATCGGCGTGCTCGGCCGAGTGCTCATAGCCCTTGATGCTGTCGATCGTGGTGACGATCAAATCGTCTAGCTTGGCGATATCGGTGTTGGTGGACATTGGGGACTCCCATGATTGCTGGGAGGGAAAACCTGCGCGGAGCAGGGTTGCTCCGCGCAAAGAGAGTCAATCAGGGCTTAATGGGCCGCGTAGCTGATGATCTCGAATTCGGTGCCGTCATAATCGAAGAAGTAAAAGCGGCGGCCGGGCTCGTAATCGCCGTGCGCAAAGGGCTCCAGACCGGCGGCGACCACGCGGCGCTCGATGTCATCGAGATCGTCGACCTGGATGCCGATATGGTTGAGCGGAACACCCTTCTCGAACTTGGCCGATACGCCCTCGGGCGGTAGGTAGAGCGCGATATAGGTTACGTCGTCGCCAATATGGATCGAGCGGCCATCGTCGCGCGACGGGCCCTGCCAGCGGATGCGCCAGCCAAACAGATCGTGGAGCAATCGCCCCATCCGCTCGGGATCGCTGACGGTGATGTTTACGTGCTCAATAAAGGGAGCGGGCATGGGTTTCCTTTCGTGGCGGAATGCCATGCTTGCAGCAGCTACAACCTCAACCTAAGTTGAGGTCAAGCAGGAAATGCAGGTGAGAAAATGCCGCGCGGGAACGAGCTATTGACGATCGGCGAGCTGGCAGCGCGAACGGGCATCGCGGTCTCGGCAGTGCGCTTTTACGAGGCCAAGGGCCTGATTCACCCGATGCGCACTAGTGGCAATCAGCGGCGCTTCCTGCGTGCGGATATTCGCCGGGTATCGTTTGCGCTGATCGCGCAGCAATTGGGCTTCACGCTGCCTCAGATCGCCACGGAATTGGCGCGCTTGCCACAGGAACGGGCGCCCAATGCTGCGGAATGGCGGCGGATCAGCGCGGGGTTTCGCAAGGTGATCGAGGAGCGCGTGGCGCAGTTGCAGCGCACGCTGGACGATCTCGATGGATGCATCGGCTGCGGCTGCCTGAGCCTGAAGAAGTGCGCGCTCTACAATCCCGAGGATCGCGCGGCGCGCAACGGCACCGGGCCGCGCTTCATCACTGTCGGGCGCTCGGTCGCGATGGCCTCTTAGCGCTCCACCACATCACCGCGCATTGGGGCGAGCTTTGAGAGGAAGCGGTTCTGCGCGGGGAAGGATACGCCTTCCTTCTCCATCGATGCCTGGAGCAGCACTACGAGCCGGTTCATGTCGGCCTGCTGGACGCCCATGTCCTTGTGCGAGCTCTTCATGTCGCGGCCGCTATAGTCGCAGCCGGCGTTGAGGATGAAGCAGAACTGCTCGAACAAAGTGCGCTCCAAGCGGACGCGGTCGTGCCCCTTGAATATCTCTCCGATCACTTTGTCTTCATATGCGCGGTCGAGCATTCCGGCGACGATGCGGCGGATGCCGTCCTGGCCGTGAAACGCCTTGGCCATGCCGTCGCCTTCGAACTGGCGGGCACCCGCATTGGCCGGGCTTGCGGTGTAAGGCGCAACGGGCTCTTCGCCGGGCACCGCATGGGGCCCGGATTGCGCGAAGGCGGCGGCGGGCAGCAGCATGGCAGCGGCGATGAGGGCAGAGCGGAGCATCGTCAGATCCTTTAAAATGCGGCTTGAAGCTGGATCAACGCGCCGCGCTGGCCCTTTACCGTCGCGATCGATCCAAGATCAGCATAAGCGGCGGTGACGGTGAGGTTTTGCGTGAGCGCGAAAGCGGCGAACACGTCGAACCAGTCATCCTCGCGCGCGATGCCGAGATTGTCGGGCTTGGCGCGGAATTCTGCGCCTATCGCGAGCCGGCGCGAGAACTGATAGGCGACCGATCCTTCGAACTGAACGCGATATTCGTCATCCACCCCGCCAAAGCCGAGCAGGCCCATCTGGTTTGCCTTGGTCGCGCGGGCAGTGAAATTGATCAGCACGCTGTGCGCGAGGAACAGCTTGGTAGCCGAGACATAATAATCCACGCCCTCGCCATGGCGGGCGCCCAGCGCACTGACCAATGCGCCGTCCAGGCTGCGTTTATATTCCACGCCCACTGCGACCGCGGGCAGCATTTCGGGGCCGTAGACCAGGTCGCCGAACAATTTGACCTTGGCGCCCCACACGTCCTGGTCGAAAGCATAATCGTTACCGATGCCGAGTACGCCACCGATCTTGTTGGTATCGAATTTCTGGCGCGCGAAGCTCAGCTCGACGCGGTCCTTGATACCGATGGCGATGGCGATGCTGCGGAAATCATAGTCCTTGAGCTCGACCTGCGTGGCCGATGCCTGCACGCCGATACCGTCCTTGGTCTCATTGCCCGCGATGGTTGCCCATGGCGTCAGGCCGCCGCCGGTCGCGCCTTCGATGGTCGTGATGCCGTTGGTGAGCAGCAATTTGCCCCCGCCGCGCAGATCGCTCTGTGCGTGGGCTGGCAGGGCGGCGAGCAGGAGCGCCGGAAAAAGCAGGGTGCGATGCATGCTCCCGCTCTAGCGCGCACGGTTTAACGATCCGTTGGCTCCGTACTTTACCCTAGAGAGTTAGGCCGCCATAACGCCGCCCCAAGGAGACTATGGGATGCGCAAATGGTTGGTTGGGTTGGCTTTGTTGGGAGCGCCGCTGATGGCGAATGAGGCCGCAGCGCAAGCGCAGGACCTGCCGCTCGAACGCATCTTCACCAGCCCCGAGCTGGCCGGACCCGCGCCGCGCTTGCCCAAGCTCTCGCCCGATGGATCGCTGCTGACCCTGCTGCGCAACCGCGCCGATGAGAAGGATCGCTTCGATCTGTGGGCGATGGATACTGCCACTGGACAATGGCGGATGCTGGTCGATTCGAAGAAAGTGGGGACGGGCGCCGAGATTTCGGAAGCCGAGAAGATGCAGCGCGAACGCGCCCGCATCACCAACGCACGCGGCATCGTCACCTATAGCTGGTCGAGCGACGGCAAGAGCATCATCGTGCCGCTGGACGGAGACGTCTATCTGGCAAGCACCGATGGCACGGTGCAGCGGCTGACCAATTCGCCCGAGGGCGAACTGAACCCGGTGATCAGCCCCAAGGGTAATTATTTCAGCTTCGCGCGCGGGCAGAACTTCTACGTCCAGTCGCTGACGGGTGGCGAGGCGCGCCAATTGACCAATGATGGCGCGGGCACCGTGCATTGGGGCGAAGCGCAGTTCGTCGAGCAGGAGGAAATCCACCGCTATGACGGCTATTGGTGGTCGCCCAACGAGCAATATATCGCAGTCGAGCGCTTCGACGAAGCACGCGTCGGCGTGGTCAGCCGCGCGGCGATCGGTGCGGATGGCACGCGGGTATATTCGCAGCGTTATCCGGCAGCGGGCACGCCCAATGCCGTGGTCGAAATCTATGTGATGAAGCCCGATGGCTCCGGCCGCGTGAAGGTCGATCTCGGCGCCAATGACGACATCTATGTCGCGCGGGTCAGCTGGGCGCCCGATGGCAAGACGCTCTACGTCCAGCGCCAGAGCCGCGACCAGAAGACACTCGACATGCTCAAGGTCGATCCGGCGACGGGCGCATCCAGCGTGATGTTTACCGAGAAGGCGAAGACCTGGCTAAACATCAGCGACGCCTATCGCTTCCTTGACGATGGCAGCCTGATCTGGGCGTCCGAGCGCGATGGCTATCGGCACCTCTATCACTTCAACAAGGGCAAATGGCGCCAGCTGACCAAGGGCGCGTGGGTGGTCAACACGCTGGCCGGCGTCGATGAAAAGACAGGCAAAATCTACTTCACGGCGAACAAGGATACGCCGCTGGAAATGCAGGTTTATTCGATCGACCTGAAAAAGCCCGATGCGGTGACGAAGCTGACCGAGAGCGGCTATTTCAACTCGGCTGTGATGAACCGGAGCGCGACGCGCTTCATCGTCAGCCGCTCCAACAGCGGCCAGCCGCCGCAATCCTATCTCGCCGATCAAAGCGGCAAGCGCCTCGCCTGGATTGAGGAGAATGCGCTGAAGGAGGGGCATCCTTATTATCCCTATCTCGCCAGCCACCGCACGCCGACCTACGGCACGCTGAAGGCCAAAGACGGCACGACGCTATATTGGGAAATGATCACGCCAAAGATGGAGCCGGGCAGGAAATACCCCGTCTTCGTCGAATATTATGGCGGGCCCGGCACGTCGCAGCGTGTTGCGCACAAGTGGGAGAACCCGCTGGTCCAGCACATCGTCGATCGCGGCTATATCTACTTCCAGATCGACAATCGCGGCTCGAACTTCCGCGGCAAGGCGTTCGAGGATCATCTCTACCAGAAGCTTGGCACGGTCGAGGTTGAGGATCAGATGTCCGGCATCGAATATCTGAAATCGCAGGCGTTCGTCGATGCCCGCCGGATCGGCGGCTATGGCTGGTCGTACGGCGGCTTCATGACGCTCAAGATGCTCGAGCAGCATCCGGGCGTGTTCGCGGCCGCAGTCTCGGGCGCTCCCGTGGTGAAATGGGGACTGTACGACACCCATTACACCGAGCGGTATCTGGGCGACCCGAACAAGGATCCGCAAGCCTATGCAGCGGCGGACACCATCGCAGATGCCGGCAATATCCGCGATCCGCTGATGCTGATGCACGGCATGTCGGATGACAATGTCGTGCTCGACAACGCAACGGCGCTGGCGGCGAAGTTGCAGGCGGAGAACCGCCCGTTCGAGATGATGTTCTACCCCGGCAAGGCGCACAGCGCGCCGCGCGACGTGCATGTGTGGACGACGGTGCTGAACTTCTTCGATCGGGAAGTGAAGAACAAGAAGTAGGCGTTTAGGGCGAGCGCGATTTTGTTTCAGGAATCGCGCTCGCCACGCAGCTTTCTGTCTGGTAGGCGGCGGCCATGCTTTGCAAACGAACTAGCAAACGAATTACCGCCCGCCCGTAATCCGGGCGCAGGCGATTGTTTTGCCGCGAAGCTGAAGGAATGCGCTGGCGTTCCGCAACATCCACAAACTAAAGGGCATCCTTGCTGCCGCGTCACACGCGCCGGCTGGAGCGAAAAGGACCGAAAATGGGCTACCGTGTCGTCGTCGCAGGCGCCACCGGCAATGTCGGGCGCGAAGTGTTGAACATCCTGGCCGAGCGGGAATTCCCGATCGACGACCTCGCCGTGCTGGCGTCGTCGCGCAGCCAGGGCGACATGGTCGATTTCGGTGAAACCGGGAAACAGTATAAGGTCCAGAACATCGACAATTTCGATCCGGCGGGCTGGGACATGGCGATCTTCGCCATCGGCTCCGAAGGGTCGGCGCTGCACGCCCCGCGCTTTGCCGCGGCGGGCTGCACGGTGATCGACAATGCCTCGCTCTACCGCATGGACCCGGACATTCCGCTGATCGTGCCCGAAGTGAACCCCGAGGCGATTGATGGCTATAAGAAGCGCAACATCATCGCGAACCCGAACTGCTCGACCGCGCAGATGGTGGTGGCGCTGAAGCCTTTGCACGACAAGGCGAAGATCAAGCGCGTGGTCGTCGCAACGTATCAGTCGGTCTCCGGCGCGGGCAAGGCAGGCATGGACGAGCTGTTCGAGCAATCGCGCAACATCTTCGTCGGCGATCCCGCCGAGCCGCGCAAGTTCACCAAGCAGATCGCCTTCAACGTGATCCCGCACATCGACAGCTTCCTGGACGACGGCTCCACCAAGGAAGAGTGGAAGATGGTGGTCGAGACCAAGAAGATCATGGGCGCGAAGATCAAGGTCACCGCGACCTGCGTGCGCGTGCCCGTGTTCGTCGGCCATTCGGAGGCGATCAATATCGAGTTCGAAGACGAGATTTCGGCCGAGGAAGCCAAGAACATCCTGCGTGAGGCACCCGGCGTGATGCTGGTCGATAAGCATGAGGATGGCGGCTACATCACCCCGATCGAATGCGTCGGCGAGTTCGCCACCTTCATCAGCCGCGTCCGCGAGGATCCGACCGTGGAGAACGGCCTGAATCTCTGGTGCGTCAGCGACAATCTCCGCAAGGGCGCCGCGCTCAATGCGGTGCAGATCGCGGAGCTGCTCGGTCGGCGGCATCTGAAGAAGGACTAAACGCCTCTTCCAGCAGAGAGAAGAAGGGCCGGAGCATCAGGCTCCGGCCCTTTCTCTTTATCAATGCCCCGCCGCAGCCGGATCGTTTTCCATCTTGCCGCCGGGATTCCTGAGCAGCACGACCAGCGGCACGCTGATCGCAGTAACGATCGCCATCGCCCAATAATCGTTGAGATAGGCGATCATCGCGGCCTGTCGGTTCACTTCGGCATCGATGATCGCAATCACCGCGGTGCCACTCACGCCCAGCGCCTGAACGATCGTGTCCACGCCGTTGAGCGTGCCCGAAGTGACATGCTCGCCCAGATATTGGTGGCTCGTCTGGATGTTGCGCGCGAGCATTGCCGAGACGATCGAGATGCCCACCGAAGCGCCGATGCTGCGCGCCAGATTGAGAAGGCTCGCCGCCTCGGTGCGGTATTGCGGGGGCAGCCCGGCAAAGGCGAGGCTGTTGAGCGGCATGAACACCAGACCAAGGCCCAGGCCCTGGACGAAGCCCGAGATGAGGAAGGGCGTGCTTCCCATTATCAAAGTCCATTGCGACATTTCCCACAGCGACACTGCGGCAATGGCCAGGCCGATGCCGACCGACCAGCGCGGATCGAGCCAGCCGCGCGCAATCAGCTGCGAACCGAACAACATGGTAATGAGCACGCCCACGCCGCGCGGCATCAGCAGCAGCCCGGCATCAAACACCGAATAGCCATAGAGTGTCTGGAGCATCGGCGGCAGCAGCGCCATCGTCGCCATCATCACCAGGCCGATGACGAGCATGAAGAAGATTGCGGTGACGAGGTTGCGATTGCCCCACAAAGCGCGCTCGAACATCGGATTCTTCGCGGTGAACATATGCACCACGAACATCCAGAGCGCGATTACCGCGGCGAGCATCTCGATCCACACTTCGGTGGACGAGAACCAGTCCTGCTCCTGCCCGCGATCGAGCATCAGCTGCAACGAAGCGATGCCGATCGCCAGCAACGAAAAACCAAGTATGTCGAACTTGCGCTTGCGGATCGGCTTCGTCGGCAGCAGCCACCACAGGATCGCGAACGTCACCACGCCCACCGGAAGGTTGACGTAGAACACCCAGCGCCAATCGAAATTATCGGTCAGATATCCGCCGATCACGGGCCCCATGATCGGCCCGATCATGATGCCCATGCCCCAGATCGCCATCGCCTTGGGCTGGTCCTTGGGGGCGTTGATGTCGAGCATCACGGTCTGGCTGAGCGGATTGAGGAAGGCAGCAGTGATTCCCTGAAGGATGCGGAACGCTACCATCTCTTCAAGGCTCGTCGCCGCGCCGCACAAAGCCGATGCCACGACGAAACCAACGGTGGAGATCAGGAACAGATTGCGCGAGCCGACCCGGTCGGAGAGCCAGCCGGTGATCGGGATCGCGATGGCGGAGGCGACGATATAGCTGGTCAGCACCCAGTTGATCGTGTCGCGCGTCGCGCCCAGCTGCGATTGCATGTGCGGGATCGCGACGTTGGCGATGGTTGTGTCGAGGATCTGCATGATCGTCGCCATCATCACGCCGAGGGTCAGCAGGCCCTTATATTTTACCGGAAGTGCCGCGCCGCCGGGTTGTGGAGCGGGCGGCGCATCGGGCGCTGCTCCCACTCCACCGGCGCGGCCGGGGGCTGCCGTCGCCATGTTACTTGCACGGTCCTTCGAACACGACCTTCACGTCCGCCGAGAGACCCGCGATCATCTCGCGCGGCGCCTTGTCGTCGATCGCGATGCGGACGGGAACGCGCTGGGTGACCTTCACCCAATTGCCGTTCGCGTTCTGCGCGGGGAGGACCGAGAACACCGAACCGGTGCCGGCGCCCAGCGAATCCACATGGCCCTTCAGCTTCATATCCGGATAGGCATCGAACTCGACGATCGCGCACTGGCCGACATGCATGCGGGTCAGATCGGTTTCCTTGAAGTTTGCGTCGATCCAGGCGGGCTTGTTCGAAACAATCGTCACAGCGGGCAGACCGGTGACCATCTGCTGGCCAACCTGCAGACTCTTGGTCTGGCTGACGATGCCGTCGCTGGGCGCGCGCACTTCGGTTCGGCTGAGATCGAGCTGCGCCTTGGCGAGCTGGACGCGGGCAGCGGCAAGCTGCGGGTTCTCGCCGGCCGAACCGGTCGAAAGCTTCGAGCGGGCTTCGGCAGCATCGGACGAGGCACGGCTGACGCTGGCGCGGGCCTGCTCCAGGCCATGCTCGGCCTGTTCAAGGCGGGCGCGGGTGGTGAAGCCTTGCTTCATCAGCGCCGCCTGACGGGCATAATCCTGTTGCGCGGCGCTCAGGCTGTCCCGAGCGGCTTCGATATCGGCGCCGGTGCCGGCATAGCTGGTCTGCAGCGTCTGGACGTTTACCTGCGCAGCGGCGATCGCGGCCTGTGCTGAAGCAACCGCAATGCGATAGGGCTCCGGGTCTACGCGGAACAGCACGTCGCCGGCCTTTACGACCTGATTTTCCTTAACCCCGACAAAGGTGATGCGGCCCGCAACATCGCTCGAGACCGAGACCTTGTCCTGGCTGACATAGGCGTTGTCGGTCGATACCGTATTGCCGCCGGTGAAGTAGAAATAGCCGACCACGGCCAGCAGGATCGCAGGCACGCCGAACATCAGCAGCGGCCGTAGCCAGCTGCGCTTGGGCTTGGTCTCGACAACCTCCTCCACAGGTGCTGCAGGTGCGGCAACGGGCTCGATCGTGATCGCGTCCTCGGTGGCCTTGATGATTTTGGGATCTGCGTCAGCCATTGGCGGCCTCTTTGCCCTCTTGAAGGTGGGTCAGGTTTCCGCGGATCGCGCTGAGCGATCCGAACAGCTCGTCGCGCTGGCGGGGGCTAAACCCCTGAAGCGCGTTTTCGATCATCGTGCCGGCAACGTCATGCAGGTCGGCAAGCACCGGGCGTGCTTTGTCGGTCAGATAAATGCGCCAGGCACGGCGATCGGCGGGATCGCGGCGGCGCTCGACCAGGCCGGCTTCCTCGAGCCGATCGATCATGCGGCATGCGGTGATCGGTTCGACTTCGAGCATTTCGGCGAGCTGCCCCTGGTTCAGCCCCTCTTTGCGCTCCAGTATCTTCAGCGTGCGCCACTGCGCGCCCGTCGCGCCGCTGTTACGCGCGCGCTCGTCGAAGCGGCGGCGCATCAGGCGCGAGACATCGCTGATCAGAAAGCCTAGATTATCGGTCACGGCGTGCACATAATAAGCATAGTTATGAATTGCAATCCGCAACTGGATTGCATTGTGCGATGCAGCAATTGCAACGGAGACAAGCGTGCCTGAGGGAATGGAAGCGCAGGAGATGACCGGCGGATGCCAATGCGGACGGGTGCGGTACCGCGTGGCGATCGATGATGACGAAGCGTATCTCTGCCATTGCCGGATGTGCCAGCGCGCTACCGGCGGCGTCGCTATCGCATTCAGGAATGTGAAGAAGGCCGATGTGCACTGGGAGCGCGAGCCCGATCGCTACGCCAGCTCGCCGATCGCCCAGCGCGGCTTCTGCGCCAACTGCGGCACGCCGCTCACCTATGAGGCGCACGGGCATCCCTTCATGGATCTGACCATCGGCAGCTTCGACGATCCGGCACGCTTCAAGCCCACCGAGCATTCGGGATGCGAAAGCTGGCATCGCGACTGGCTTGACACCAGCACGCTCCCCGCATCACGAACCGATGAGAACCCAAGCCTCGTCAAACGCTGGATGGATAAAGTTGGCAAACTTCCCGACTGAAACGCACCGCTTCACCAGTTTCGATGGCGTCGAACTGGCCTGGACCGAAACTGGCCCAAAAGATGGGGGCGCGCGGCCAGTGGTGCTGATCCACGGCTATTTCTCCACCGCCGCGGTAAACTGGATCAAATACGGCCATGCCGAGATGCTCGCGGCTCGCGGCTTTCGCGTGATCATGCCCGATCTGCGCGGGCACGGCCTGAGCGACAAGCCGCACGATCTGGCGGCCTATCCGCCCGACGTGCTGATGCGCGATGGCTTTGCGCTGATCGAGCATCTGGAGCTCACCGATTACGATCTCGCGGGCTATTCGCTGGGCGGGCGCACCACGCTGCGCATGCTCGTCAACGGCGCTACCCCGCGCCGCGCGGTGCTTTGCGGCATGGGGCTCTCCGGGCTGGTCGATACGCAGGGGCGGGGCGGCTATTTCCGCCGCGTGCTCACCAATCTTGGTAGCTTCGAGCGCGGCAGTTCGGAATGGCTGACCGAAGCGTTCCTCAAGACCACCAAGGGCGATCCGCAGGCGCTGCTCAACATCCTCGAGACCTTTGTCGATACGCCCCGCGAAGACATAGCCTCGATTCAGGTGCCGACGCTTGTGGTGACCGGCGTGGACGACGACGATAACGGGTCGGGTCAGGCAGTCGCCGATCTGCTGCCGCACGGCAGTTTTCAGTCGATACCGGGCAATCACATGAGCGCGGTGACGCGGCCTGAACTGGGCCAGGCAATCGCCGATTTCCTGAGCGCTTAGCGGCCTTGCAATGTAGGATTTTGCCTGCTTGGCTGGGCCGGGCGGCAATGCTGACCGCTCTTTGATATCGTCGGCACCAGCCCCGCCGAAAACGATGCCGATAGTGTAAAGCTGGCGTCAACTTTGGCGCCGCCAAGGTGGCGCTTGACGGGTTTGCGGGGCGCGCGCAGTGTTCGCGGCATCCAAGAAAAAGACCTGAGAGGCCCCCCAATGATCCGCAATGGTATCTCGACGCTGGCGCTTGCCGCCATGCTCGCTTTCTCGCCTGCGCATGCCCAGGATGCAGCGCCGACCGCAGCCGAGGCACAGGCCTTCATCGATCGCGTGCAGGCCGAATATACGGCGTTCAACCTAACTGCATCCCGCGTCGCATGGATCAACGCGACCTTCATCACCGACGATACCGATGCGCTCGCCGCCGAATATGGCGCGCGGGGCACTGAGATGGCGGTGAAGTACGCGCTCGAAGCGGCCAAGTATCAGAAGGCGACGGGCCTCAGCGCCGAGCAGCAGCGCCAGCTCACCATGCTGCGCAGCGCGATCACGCTGCCTGCGCCGACCAAGCCGGGTGCTGCAGACGAGCTGTCCACCATCGCGACCCGCCTCGGCTCGATGTACGGCAAGGGCAAGGGCACGCTGAAGGGCAAGCCAGTCAACGGCAGCGACATCGAAGCCGCGATGGGGGAGAGCCGCGACCCGGAAGAATTGAAGGAGATGTGGGTCAGCTGGAACGATCAGGTCGGCGCGCCGATGCGCAGCGATTATGCGAAGATGGCCGGCATCGCCAATGAAGGCGCAAAGGAACTCGGCTTCGCTGACACCGGCGCGATGTGGCGCTCTGGCTATGACATGCCACCCGCCGATTTCGTCAAGCTGACCGACGGCATCTGGAACGACCTGAAGCCGCTGTACACCGCACTCCACACCTATGTCCGCACCAAGCTGAATGCGAAATATGGTGATGCGGTCCAGGCGAAGAGCGGCCCGATCCGCGCCGATCTGCTCGGCAATATGTGGGCGCAGGAATGGGGCAATATCTATGACGTCGTCGCACCCGCCGGCGCCGGCGATCTGGGCTTCGACACCACCGATTTGCTCAAGGCAAAGGGCTATGACCACCTCAAGATGGTCAAGGCCGGCGAGAATTTCTATTCGTCGCTCGGCCTGGCGCCGATGCCCGAAAGCTTCTGGGCGCGGTCGCAATTCCTGAAGCCGCAGGACCGCGAAGTACAGTGCCACGCATCGGCCTGGGATATCGATGAAAAGGACGATCTGCGCATCAAGATGTGCATCAAGGTCAATGGCGACGATTTCGTCACCATCCATCACGAACTCGGCCACAATTACTATCAGCGCGCATATAAGGCGATGCCCGCGCTCTATCGCAACGGCGCGAACGACGGCTTCCACGAAGCGATTGGCGATTTCGTCGCGCTTTCGATCACGCCCAATTACCTCGTCGAGATCGGCCTGCTCGATCAATCGAAGGTGCCGAGCGCCGACAAGGATGTCGGCCTGTTGCTGCGTCAGGCGATGGACAAGGTCGCGTTCCTGCCTTTCGGCTTGCTGATCGACAAGTGGCGCTGGGGCGTGTTCGACGGTTCGATCCCGACCGGCGGCTATCAGGCTGGCTGGGATAAGTTGCGGCTGGAATATCAGGGCATCGTAGCCCCGGTGAAGCGCGACGAGACCAGGTTCGATCCGGGCGCGAAATACCACATTCCCGGCAACACGCCTTATGCGCGGTACTTCCTCGCGCGGGTGCTCCAGTTCCAGTTCTACAAGGCGGCATGCGATCAGGCGGGCTGGAAGGGGCCGCTGCATCGCTGCTCGTTCTTTGGCAACAAGGAAGTCGGCGCCCGGCTGAACAAAATGCTGGAAATGGGCGCGTCCAAGCCGTGGCCGGATGCACTCGAAGCCTTCACCGGCAGCCGCGAAATGTCGGGCAAGGCGATGGCCGAGTATTTCGCGCCGCTCAAGGCGTGGCTCGACAAGCAGAATAAGGGCCAGCCCAAGGGATGGTAAAAGCGATCCTCGCCGGTGTGGCGGTTGATTTAGGGAGAAACAGGATGCCGATTAGATACGCCATTGCCTGCGCGTTGCTCACGATGCCGGCCAGCGCGTTGGCGCAGACGGCGGCGACCCCGGTCTCGGTAGAGATTGTCGCTGCGGGTGAAGTGACTCTCCCGGCGCAGCGGTTCCGCATCTCCGCCAAAATCACCGGCAAAGGCGAAACGGAGGAGGCTGCCAAGGCAGCGCTCGCTACAAACCGCGCCAAGCTGATGCAAACGCTGGCGGGCCTCAACGTGCGAGAGGCGAACCACGACGCTCCAACGGGCGGCAGTGGCGGTCAGGGCCTGATGAGCCTGTTCGCGGGCATCGGCGGCATGAAGGGCTCCAAGATCAGCTTCGATACTATCGCGGAAGACGCTGACGGCAAGCCACAGTCGACCGCTAGCGAGACGGTGATGCTCGATGCGCCCAGCAGGGCCGCGGCGGCCAGCGCGCGCACCGCTGTCGAAGCGGTGGGCGGGACGATGCCCGAAGAGGTTCTGGGCCTGCTCGACGATTATCCCGCCGCCTCGCGCCGTGCGAAGGCGGATGCGCTCGCCAAGGCGCGCGTCGATGCGGCGGCCTATGGCGAAGCTTTGGGCCTGCGCCAGGCGGCGATCGTCCGGATCAGCGAGAAGCAGGACATGATCGCCGGATCGCTCGGCTTCATCTCGTCGATCATCGGCATGTTCGCGCCCAAGGGTGGGTCGGATACGAACAACGTTACCGTCCGCGAGACGCTGACGGTGGAGTTCAAGCTGAGCAAATAAGGCTTAGCGGAAGGGTGGCTCGTTGAAAGCGCGAAGCTTGCGGCTGTGCAGCTTCGCGCCTTCGCGGCGAAGCTCTTCGCAGGTCTCGATACCGATCTTGAGATGCTCGGCAATGGCGCGCTCGTAGAAGAGATTGGCCTGTCCCGGCAGCTTGAGTTCGCCGTGGAGTGGCTTGTCCGAAACGCAGAGCAATGTGCCGTAAGGCACGCGGAAACGATAGCCCTGCGCCGCCAGGGTCGCAGACTCCATGTCGACGCCGACCGCGCGGCTGAGCGAGAAACGCAGGGCGGACTGCGAGTAGCGCAGCTCCCAGTTGCGATCGTCAGTGGTGACGATCGTGCCGGTGCGCAGGCGCCGCTTGAGTTCGTCGCCGGTCTGGCCTGAGACCGTCTCAGCAGCCCGCGCAAGGGCGAGCTGGACTTCGGCAATGGCGGGGATCGGAATCTCGGGCGGCAGCACATCGTCCATGATGTGATCGTCGCGCAGATAGGCGTGGGCGAGGACGTAATCGCCGATGCGTTGGCTAGGACGGAGTCCGCCGCAATGGCCGATCATCAGCCATGCTTCGGGGCGAAGCACTGCGAGGTGATCGGTGATCGTCTTGGCGTTGGACGGGCCGACGCCGATGTTCACCAGCGTGATGCCGGTGCCGTCCGCGGCCATCAGATGGTACGCCGGCATCTGGTGACGGCGCCATGCCGAAGTGTCATTGATCAGCCGATCGGTATCGTCGCCGGCTTCGACGAGGATGCCGCCCGCGCCTGAAACGCTGGTGAAGCGGCTGCCTTCGCCAAGCTGCCCAACCGCCCAATTGACGAACTCATCGACATAGCGGTGATAGTTGGTGAACAGGATGTATTGCTGGAAATGCTCGACTGGCGTGCCGGTGTAATGCCGCAGCCGGGCGAGCGAGAAATCGGTACGCAGGCCATCGAACAGCGCGAGCGGGCGCGTGTCGTCGGTCGAGATCCATGTGCCGTCGGCAATCTCGTCCCCGATATGCGCAAGCTCGGTCGCCGGGAAATGCCGGGCCAGTTCGGTGACCGTGATCTGGTCCATGCTCTGGATGTGGCTGGGATCGAGTACGTAGGGGAACGGGATTTCCTGCCGCCCGGTCACGGCCTGAACCTCGACATCATAGTCCTCGACCAGGAAGGTCAGCTGCTCGATGAGGTAATCCGCGAACATCGCCGGTTTGGTGACGCTGATGCGATATTCACCTTCCTCGACCAGGCGGCCGAAAGAGCGGGCAGGGACGGGGCGATCAATGCCCCCGCGATAGGTAACGCGAAGTTCGGGGTAGGCGAAGCTGCCATCCGTGCGATCCTGTGGATCGGGCGCGATGCCATCGGAGATGTAGCGGGTGAGGGCGGCCTGAAGCCGATCGACCGAGGCGCGATAAAGGCGGTCCAGCTCGGCGACGATGGTAGATGCTTGAGTCATCTACGACGGCTAATGCGCAAAAATGACGCTGGCAAGACCCCGGCCTCTTCCGACGAAGAGGCCGGGGCATGCTGATTACTTCTTCTTGGGTGCCGGCTTTGCGGGTTCGCTGCCGCCCAGATGCGTGGCAGCATAGACCGCGCCGCCCACTGCCGCGACTGCGCCGGCAGCGATTGCAGCGGCTGCGACAGGATTTTCCTTCACCGCTTCGACAGTGGCATCCACTGCGTCGCTGATCGCTTCCTGCGCGGTTTCGAAGAACGACTTCGCGCTCTCAAGCGCGGTATCCAGCGCGCCTTCTGCGGCTGCAGTGGTTTCTGCGGTGGTATCGTTGGGTGCGGTATCGGTGACCATGGTGAATTCCCTTCCAGAATGACTGGAAATGAACTCCACCATGGCCCCCTGGTTCCGTTACGTGACCGGTATTAGAGCTGACCGAGCATATAATCAGCCGAGCTGACTTCAAACTGGCCCGGTGCCTCGACATTCAGCTGCTCGACGAAGCCGTCATTGACCAGCATCGAGAAGCGCTGGCCACGCGTGCCCATGCCGAACTTCGAACCGTCCATGGTGAGGCCGACTGCTTCGGGGAATGCGCCATTGCCGTCCGCGAGCATCGTTACCTTGCCCTCGACGCCATTGACCTTGCCCCACGAGCCCATGACGAACGCGTCATTGACGGCGGTGCAGGCGATCTCATCCACGCCCTTTGCCTTCAGCTCGTCCGCCTTTTCGACGAAGCCCGGAAGGTGCTTGGCCGAGCAAGTGGGGGTGTAAGCACCGGGAACCGAGAAGAGCGCAACCTTGCGGCCCGCGAAATACTCGTCCGAACCCACGGGCTCGGGGCCCGCTTCGGTGACCTTGATGAACGTGGTGCTCGGAACGCGGTCGCCAACCTGGATCGTCATGTCATTCTCTCCTCAAAGGGGGTTCTCAGTCTCAATCGGGGCACGCGACGCCTTTTTCAAGCGTGGCGGAGCCGAAAGGCTGCCGGTAAGTTGTTTCGGATATGGAGTCGGCACCTTTTCTCACCGGACAATTCCTGCTGGCGATGCCGGGCATTGGCGATCCGCGCTTTGAACGCGCGGTGATCGCGATGTGCGCGCATGACGATGAGGGCGCGCTGGGTATCGGTATCGGCGAGACGATCGACGGGCTGGGCCTGCACGATCTGCTCCGCCAGTTCGAGATCGAGCCCGGCGTGGCGCCCGATGCCGAAGTGCATTTCGGTGGCCCGGTCGAGCCGAGGCGGGGCTTTGTGCTGCATTCCACCGATTGGGGCGGGATCGACACGATCGACGTGGGCGGGCGCTGGGCGCTCTCCGGCACCATCGATGTGCTGCGCGCGATTGCCGAGGGTAAAGGGCCCAGCCAGTATCTGGTCGCGCTTGGCTATGCCGGCTGGGGCGAGGGGCAGCTCGATTCCGAGATGACCCGGCACGGCTGGTTCAGCACCGAATCGACGCCGGGTTTGCTTTACGACGTGGATGCCGAGGACCGCTGGGTAGTGGGATTCGCGGGCGCAGGGATCGATCCGCGCATGCTCGCGAACAGTGCGGGGACGGCTTAGCTTCACACTTTTCACGCGAATCGTGAAATTCCGTTGCGCGAGAGCGCAATGAAATTTCCTACGCCGTCTGAATGCAGTCCGCGCCGGAATGGTCGAGCGCAGCGGCGGTAGCTTTACTGACATAGCGCGGCAATAAAGCTGGCCGGCCCTGTAGGACAGCGCCGCAATGGCGCTAAATCGCCTCTCGCTTTTGTATGAGTTAGCGCTAACATCCGTGTGAAAATAACAGGAGGGGATATGAGGCACTTGGTTGTCGCGCTGGCGTTGTGCGCTACGCCCGCCGCCGCGCAGACAGTCGGCGTCTTCCAGAACCATTCCGATATCGGAGACGTCGCCACGCCCGGCAGCGTGACCCATGCCGATGGCAGCTACCGGATGACCGCCAGCGGCGCGAACATCTGGGGCACCAAGGATGCGTTCCATTACGCCTGGACGCAAAAATCGGGCGATTTCCACATCGCCGCCGATATCGCCTGGGAAGGAAAGGGCGTGGACCCGCACCGCAAGGCGGGGCTGATGATCCGCCAGAACGTCACGCCCGGATCGCCCTATGCCGATGTGATGGTGCATGGCGACGGGATGACCGCGCTGCAATATCGCGAGGTTCAGGACGGGCCGACCTGGCAGATCGTCTCGGCGGTTTCTCATCCCAAGCGGCTGCGGCTGGAGCGCGAAGGAGACTATGTGTGGTTCTCGGTCGCGGGTGCGGATGGCGTGCTGCGCCACGCTGGCGGCAATTACCGGATCGCGTTTCAGGCGCCGTATCTGGTCGGCCTCGGCGTCTCGGCGCACAATGACAGCGTCACCGAAACCGCGACCTTCTCAAACGTAGAGATGAAGGTCCCGAACCTCGCTTACGTGCCCGACACCGGATACCCGGCGAAGGTCGAAAGCACGCTGGAGGTGATGGAGGTGGGTGGCATCCAGAGCCGCCGGATCGTGCGCACCTTCGATGGCAA
>JAZKJE010000055.1:17964-20618 GCA_040384525.1 Pseudomonadota bacterium | reverse complement strand
GTAGCTAAATGCTACGCGCAAGCGGCGTGACGCCGCCAGCGCTCTTCTCCGGGCGACCGCGAAGCGGCGGCCCGTCTTTTGCCGCCTGGTCGCGTCATGTCGTCAGTCACGATGGGTTCCCATCGCTCCTTCCTAATTCCTTGCCAGACGACAAAATCCAGACCGTCACGACACCATCCGGTGCTGAGTACGGGCCCTAGCTTCGTGCCGTGGGCAATTCGTAGACGGTGATCATCAGGTCGCCCAGCGGCCAGCGTCCTTTCAGCCGATAGCCCATTGCGGCCATGTGCTGCGCGGCGCGACGGCGCACCACTAGCCGCTCGCCATAATATTCGGGGCGCATCACCACGATCTCTGGCTTCTTCGCGAAGATCCGGTCGACCTCTTCCAATTGATCCACGCCCAAAGCGCCATTCTCGCGCTCGCGCGACAAATGGCTGGGGAAAACCCAGGGGCTGACGATGCAGCGCCCGGTATAGGCGTAAAGGATCGAGCTGCCCGAGTGGACGTACATGCAGCCGGTGCCCTTGCCGATGCCTGCTGCCAGCGCTTCGAGCTGCGCCGCATTGCCGCGATGCCATTTCGCGCTCCACGGCGTGTAGGTGCCCCCGATTGCGGCCGCCACCAGCATAAAGGGCGCGACATAGCGCCGCCCGATATCGGTCGCGCCAAAATAGCCCGCGCAGCACAAGGATGCAGTGACCATCACCGGCAGCGCATAATGGTTGAACCACGAACCGAACACGATCAGCCCCACCACCGACGCGATCAGCCAGCCGAACAGCAGATGGCGCACATGCGGTTCATTCTCGTCGCTCGCCGGAATATGGCGGGATAATCCGCTGACGATCAGCGGCAGCGCGAGGATGAGCGCTATCTTGAGGAAGGCGCGAACCAGCACCCAAAAGGGGTCGCTCTGCCGATCGAGGATCGATCCGAAATTGGCGTAGAACCACGCATTGCCGTGGCCCATCGCAATATATGCTCCCCATGCCGCGAGCGTCGGCGCCCAGGCAAGCAGGCCATAGACTGCACTGCGCGCGATGAGCTTGCCGATGGGCGTCTTCAGCCGCCACTCGTGCCAGATCAGCCAGACGCCAAGGAAACCGCCCTCGAACAGCACCGAATATTTGATCTGGAGCGCTACGCCGATCAGCAGCATCGCAGTGCAGGAACGCAGCACCCGCCCGCGATCATCGCTCACTTCGCCGAGGCGCGGCAGCACCAGCGCGACCGCGGCGATTACCAGCAGATTGTAAAAGACCGGCGCTTGCCCGCCTTGCCCGTCGCCAAAGCCGAGCAGGACCAGATAGAGGATCGCGGCGCTCAACGCGCCCTTTCCCCAGCCTGCGCGCTCCGCGACCCGCGCGATCAGCAAAGCCGTGCCCACCACACAAGCGAGCGCCATTATCTGATAGACCCAGATCCCCGCTGGCACGCCCATAGCGGCGGCGGGCATATAGAGCAGGAACAGCCCGATCGGCTTGCGATCCCAGATATCCACGAACGGCAGCGCGCCGTTCAGCATTCCCTGCGCAGTGACGAAATAGAATTCCTCGTCGACATGCGTAACCGGATTGCCGAACGCCACCCAGCGCGTGAGGATCGCGACCACGAGCAAAACCGCCCAGCGCGGCATCGCCTCAAGCCGGTCAAGCACCGGGCGCACGCCCGGAGGTGCGGGGGCGAATATATTCATGACGGAAAGGGCACCAGCAGGCGGAAACGGATCAGGGGAAAAGGCCTTGTTGCCGGTGACGGGCCAATGCTTAGCGATGCGAAAACGCGTTGTCACGAAATGCGGGCAGTGTAGAAGTTTGCAGGGGAGACCGCCATGCCGCTTCACATCGATCGCCGATCGCTGATCCTCACCGGCACGCTGGGGCTGGGCGCCTTTGCCATCCCCGGTTTCGCCTGGGGCGCGGGCTTTGGCGAGGGCTTCACCCATTCGGTCGCCAGCGGTGAGCCGGGCTCCGATACGATGCTGCTCTGGACCCGTTATGTGCCGAGCGGCGGTGGCCCCGCTAAGCTGCGCGCAGAGGTTTCGCTGACGCAGGACTTCGCCAAGATCGTGAGCGGTGCGGAAATGGTCACCGGCCCGTGGCGCGATCACACGGCTAAGATTACCGTGCAGGGCCTCATGCCCGGCACGCGCTATTTCTACCGCTTCATCGCCCCCGATGGCAGCATGTCGCCGGTGGGGCGCACCAAGACATTGCCGGTCGGCAATGCCAGGCGCTTCGGTATCGCGGTCTTCTCCTGCACCAACATGCCGTTCGGCTATTTCAATGCCTATGCCCATGCCGCCATGCGCGACGATGTGGATCTGGCGATCCATCTGGGCGACTATCTCTACGAATATCCCAAGGGCGCTTATGCCCCGGAGCGTGGCGCGATCGATGGCCGCGTGCCGCTCCCGGAAGGCGAAGCGATCGCGCTCGCCGATTATCGCCTGCGTTATGCCAGCTATCGCGCCGATCCCGATCTTCAGGCGCTGCACCAGCTCAAGCCGATGCTCGTCTCGATGGACGATCACGAACTTGCCAATAACAGCTGGGAAGGCGGCGCCCAGAACCACCAGGCGCAAGAGGGTGACTATAATAGCCGCCGCGCTGCCGCGAGTGCGCAGCACCCCGTTCCAGCAGCGCGGCGAC
>JAZKJE010000055.1:0-17954 GCA_040384525.1 Pseudomonadota bacterium | reverse complement strand
GGCACGTTGGCGACCCTGTTCCGCACCGATACGCGCCTCACCGCGCGCAGCGAAGGCACCGATACCGGCTCGGTAATGCGCAAAGGCGGCGATCCGATGCAGGCGCTCACTGCTTTTCGCGATGGCCCATGGCGCGATACCGCAGCAACCATGCTGGGCACCGAGCAGGAAGCATGGCTCGCCCACGCGATGGCCCGTTCGGTCAAGGCCGGCCAGAAATGGCAAATCCTGGGCTTTGGCACGATCATCGGCCGCAACCGCATACCCGAGCAAGCGATGGAATGGCTCAAGCCCGATGCCGTGCAGCGAGTAAAGGATTATACCGCCGCCAGCGTTGCCGCGAGCAAGCTTGGCCTGCCCGCCGATCTCGACAATTGGGGCGGCTATCCCGCCGCGCGATCGCGCTTACTCAAATCCGCGCAGGGCATGGGTTCAGACCTGATCGTGCTGTGCGGGGACAGTCATAATGCCTGGGCGTTCGATCTGGGCGAAGGCGGCAAGCCAGCCGGCGTCGAATTCGCGGGCACCAGCGTGACGTCGCCCGGCAACGAAGCCTATACCGCCGCCGATCCCAAAGTGATCGAACGCGCGCTGATCGCGGCCAATCCAGAGGTGAAATGGTGTGAGATGAGCAAGCGCGGCTACATGGCCGTGACGCTCACGCCGGAAAAGGTGAGCAACGATTATGTGTTCGTCGACACGATTTTGGAACGCTCGATGAAGGCGAGCGTCGGCCATACTGCAGTGGTGCAACGTGGGCGGAACCGGATGGTCTAAGCGCAGCTAGTCGAGCGACTTGGTCGCCTGCTCGAACATATCCTTGCTCAGCCCCGGCGTCGCGACGATACGCTCCAACTCTGCCCGCATCTTCGCGGCGCGTGCGGCGTCGAAGCGCTTCCAGCGCCCCAAAGGCGGGATCAGCTTGGCCGCAGTCTGCGGGTTAAGCTTGTCCAACGCGATCAATTGGTCCGCGACAAAGCGATAACCGCGCCCCGAGGGATCGTGGAACGCGCGCTGGTTGACGCTGAACGCACCGATGAGGGCCCGTGCGCGGTTCGGGTTCGCCAGCGTGAAGTCGCGGTGCTGGGCCAGTGCCTCGACTGCTTCCGCCGCATCGTCGCGCGATGACAAAGCCTGCGTCTGAAACCACTTGTCGAGCACCAGCGCGTTGCCGGCATAGCGGCGATAGAAATCGGTCAACGCCACCTCGCGCTTGTCCGAAATGCCATTGACCAGCGACGTAAGCGCGCCCTGCCGATCGGTCATATTGTCCGCGCCATCGAACTGCGCGAACGCCAGCTCGGCCGCATCCTTCGCGCCGCTTGCGGAGATATAGCCGAGCGCCACATTCTTGAGCCGCCGCGCACCCTTGGCGGCGGGCGAATATTCGAAGCGGTTGGCGCGCGCGCCTTCATAAGCTGCGCGCCATTCCTTCTCGAGCGCATTGCCCAGATCAGCACGCAGAGCCTCCCGCGCCTCATAGATCGCGTCGGGATCGACCATCGCCATCTGATCGCCGACAAAGCTGTCCGAAGGCAGCAACACCGCCTCGGCAATAAACGCGCTGTCGAGAGAAGCGTCGGTCAGCGTGTTGCGCACCGCGTCGATCACTGCCTTGTGATCGCCCTTGCCCGTCGCGACCGAGCCAACCAAAGTATCGAGCATCAACTGCTGCATTGCTTCATAGCGCGCGAACGGATCGTCATCGTGCGCCGACAGGAAGGCCAGGTCCGCCGCGGAGCGATTGGTCTCGACCACTACGGGCGCGCTGAAACCGCGATTGATCGACAGCACCGGCGTCTCGGGCAAATTCTCGAACACCATTTCGTGTTCGGGCGTGCTCAGCAGGATGAGTTGCTCGTCGCACAACGCCCGCCCGGTGATCCCGCCGAACAGCTTCACCTTGAGCGGCAGCACCATCGGCTCCTTGATCGGCTGCCCCGGCGTTGCGGGCACCACTTGCGACAGCTTTAGCCGCGCACGGCCCCCTTCGCGCACCAGGCTCGCAGTAACCCGCGGCGTGCCCGCCTGCGTGTACCAGCGGCGGAACTGATTGAGATCGACTCCGCCGGCTTCTTCCATGCAGGATACGAAATCCTCGCAGGTCGCTGCCGTCCCGTCGAAGCGATCGAAGTACAGATCAGTGGCCGCGCGGAATTTCTGCGGGCCCAGGATCGTCGACATCATCCGGATGACTTCGGCGCCCTTGTTATAGATCGTCGCGGTATAGAAGTTCGATATCTCGATATATTCGTCGGGGCGCACCGGATGCGCGAGCGGCCCGGCATCCTCGGGGAACTGGCTGGCGCGAAGCCCGCGCACATCCTCGATGCGCTTGACCGCTGCCGAGCCCTGATCTGCCGAGAAGCTCTGGTCGCGAAAGACCGTGAAGCCCTCTTTCAGTGATAGCTGGAACCAGTCGCGGCAGGTAACGCGATTGCCCGACCAGTTATGGAAATACTCGTGCGCGACCACGGCTGCGATGGCGTCATAATCATAATCGGTTGCGGTATCGGGGTCCGCCAGGATGTAGCGGCTGTTGAAGACGTTCAGCCCCTTATTTTCCATCGCGCCGAAGTTGAAATCATCGACCGCGACGATATTGAACACGTCGAGATCATATTCGCGGCCATAGACCTTCTCGTCCCACGCCATGCTGAGCTTAAGCGCGGCGAGCGCATGATCGGTCTTCGCCAGATCGGGTTCGCGCACCCAGATGCCCAGATCGACTTTGCGACCAGACATGGTGACGAAGCTGCCGGTATTGGCGACCAGATCGCCCGCGACCAAAGCGAACAGATAGCAGGGCTTGTAATAGGGGTCGTGCCACTCGGCCCAATGCTTGCCGCCTTCCAGTTCGCCCTGCGCAATGGGATCGCCATTCGCGAGCAAAACCGGGAAGCGCGCCTTGTCGGCGGTCATCTTCACCCGGTAGCGGCTCAGCACATCGGGCCGGTCGGGGAAGAAAGTGATCCGGCGAAAGCCCTGCGCCTCGCACTGGGTGCACAGATTCCCGCCCGACGCATACAGCCCCATCAGCTGGGTATTCCGCTCGGGCGCGATAACCACCTCGGTTTCGATCTCATGGCGCTCGCCGGGCAGATCGAGCACGAGATCGCCGCCCTCCATCCGCCACACGGCATCATTGCCATCGACGCGAACTGCCAGCGGCTCTAGCCCGTCACCGTTCAGCACCAAAGGCCGGTCGTGCTTGACGCTGCGCTCGACCTGCATCGTCGCGCGAACGCGGGTGCTTGCCGGGTCCAGATCGAAATCGAGCGCAATCTCGGGCACGCGCCAATCGGGCATGCGGTAATTCTCGCGGCGAGTGATCAGCGGAGTCTCGGGTGCGGTGCGTGCGTCGGCCATACTCCCCAGATAAGGATCAACCGCCCGCACCGCCATGCAAAAAACCGGAAACGCTTCTATCCTTGCACCCGCGACGAAGCGTGCTAGTCCTGCGGCACACCGCTATTCCCCCGGAGAGGCCACCCCATGTTCCGATACACCGCCCCGCTGGCGCTGGCTGCGCTTATCGCTCTGCCCGCTGTTGCCCAGGATCACGCTGCTGTTCCCCCGCTCGCCGCCCCGCTGCCCACGCCAGAGAAGAATGCGATCATCAATGCCGAGCTTCCCGCCGATCAGGCGGCGATGAAGGGGCATGTGATGTTCCTCGCCTCGGATCCGATGAAGGGCCGTGAGGCCGGCACCAACGAATTCGATATCGCCGCGCAATATGTCGCGTCGCAATTCTATGCAGCCGGCCTGCGCCCGATGGGTGACGAAGGCTCGTTCCTGCAAAAAGTGCCGCTGATCAGCGTGAAGCCTGCGGGCAAGGGCAGCATGGTGCTCACCAGGAAGGGCGCGACGGCAACCGACCTGGTGTTTGGCGAGGATTATTATCCCGGCGCCAACGCCGCACAGCTCGAGTTTTCGGTCACCGCGCCGGTCGTCTTCGTCGGCTATGGCATCGTCGGTTTCGGCCGGGACGATTATAAGGGTGTCGACGTGAAGGGTAAGATCGTCGTGTTCTTCCCCGGCGCCCCCACCGATTTCCCGCCCGAGGAGCGCGCACATCTCTCCGGTGGTGCGGCCAAGGCTGCGATTGCGATGAAGAAGGGCGCGGTCGGCTATATGACGCTCGAATCGCCGCGCACCGGCCGGGGCAGCGTGCCCTTCGCAGCGGTTGCCGGGTTCTGGGATCGTCCGCGCGTTGGCTGGGCCAATGCCGACGGCACCGGCCATGTTGCCAGCGCCGCAACGCCCGCGCTCGGCTCGCTGAGCAAGGCCGGCGCCGCTAAATTATTCGCAGGCTCGAAGGCCGTTTGGGCGGACGTGCTGAAGATGGCCGAGGACGACAAGGCCAAGTTCAAGCCTGTCCAGCTGCCGGGCACGCTCACTGTCGGCCTCAAGACCGAATTCACGCCGCTGCCCAGCTACAATGTTGCAGGCCTGCTCAAGGGTAGCGATCCAGTTCTGTCGTCGGAAATCGTCGTCCTCTCGGCGCATCTCGATCATGTCGGCGTCGGCAAGGCCAATGCCTTTGGCGACACCATCTATAATGGCGCGATGGACAATGCCGTCGGCATCGCTTCGCTGATCGAGGAAGCCAAGCGCTTCAAGGCATCGGGCAAGGCGCCCCGCCGCTCGATCCTGTTCCTCGCGGTAACCGCTGAGGAAAAGGGCCTGGTCGGCGCCGATTATTATGCGCACAACCCGACGCTGCCGAAGGGCAATCTGGTCGCCAACGTCAATCTCGACATGCCGATCATCAACTATAAGTTCGAAGACATCGTGCCGTTCGGCGCGGCGCATTCGACGATTGGCGAGATCGCGACCAAGGCTGCGGCCGAGATCGGCGTGACCGTATCGCCTGATTCGCGTCCTGATGAAGCCTTCTTCGTCCGCTCGGATCATTATCGCTTCGTGCAGCAGGGCATCCCGTCGATCTTCCTGTGGCCGGGCGAGAAGGGCCCGGGCAAGGCTGCGGTGGATGCGTTCCTTGCCAACAATTACCACAAGCCCTCGGACGAGCTCGTCCAGAGCCCACGGATCGATTGGGAATCGGGCGTGCGCTTCGTCGATGTGAATTATCGCATCGCCCGTGCCATTGCCGATGCCGATCAGAAGCCGATGTGGAAGAAGGGCGACTTCTTCGGAACCGTCTTTGGCGGAGCGATGGCGAAGTGATCCGCGCGTTCCTGCTGGCAACAACCCTCCTCGCGGCCGCTCCGGCGGCTGCGCAGGATATGTCGCCCGATGCCGCCGCGCTCAAGGCGCATGTCCAGTTCCTCGCATCCGATGCGATGAAGGGCCGCGACACCGGTTCGCCCGAGCTTGCCATCGCCGAGCAATATGTCGCGGCACAGATGCTGGCGGCGGGGCTCACGCCGGGCGGGCCGAACGGTGCCTGGCTCCAGCCGGTCCCGCTCGTCTCGTTCAAGAGCGCAGACCATGGCAGCCTCTCGATCACGCGCGGCAAGACCGTGACGGCGCTCGAATGGGGCAAGGACTATTTCGCCCGCGCCAATCCGCACATGGCCAATGTGTCGCTGGACGCGCCGGTGGTGTTCGCCGGCTATGGCGTGGTCGACAAGGCCGTTGGCTATGACGATTACAAGGGCCTGGATGTTAAGGGCAAGATCGTCGCGGTGCTTCGCGATGCGCCCAAGGCGATCACCAATGGCGATGCCCGCGCGCATCTGAGCCAGCCCGACGAGCAGGCCCGTGTGGCCGCAGAACATGGCGCGATCGGGGTTATCCTGATCGAGGGCAATACGCGCCACGCGCAATTCCCGTTCATCGCCACCACGCGCTTCTGGGATCGCCCGGCGATGACCTGGTCGGACGGCAAGGGCGCGGGCCCCATCGCGCCGGCGTTCATGTATCTGGGCTTTGACGGCGCGGCCAAGCTCTTCGCCGGCAGCAAGATCAAGTGGGACGAAGTGCTTGCGGCGGACAAGGCCGGCACCAAGCTTCCGCGCGGTCCGATTGGCGTGACGGCCCAGGGCGTTGCCAATACGAAGATCGAGAAGGTCGCCGGCAACAACGTGATCGGCATGCTTCCAGGCACCGATCTCAAGGATCAGTACGTCGTCATCTCGGCGCATCTCGATCATGTCGGCGTCGGTGCCCCCGATGCGAAGGGTGACACCATCTATAACGGCGCGATGGACAATGCCGTCGGCACCGCGTCGATGATCGAGGTTGCCAAGCGCTTCCGTGCCGGGGGTAAGGCGCCGCGCCGCTCGATCCTGTTCGTTGCGGTCACTGCAGAGGAAAAGGGGCTGGTCGGCTCCGAATATTTCGCGGCACGCCCCACGGTTCCGGTCGGCTCGATCGTCGCAGACGTCAATCTCGACATGCCGATCCTCACCTACGCGTTTGAGGATCTTGTCGCGGTCGGCGCCGATCACAGTTCGGTCGGCACCATCGTCGCCCAGGCAGCGGCGAGCGAAGGCGTGAAGGTCGTTCCTGACCCATTGCCGGAGGAGAATTTCTTCGTCCGCTCGGATCACTACAGCTTCGTGAAGGCCGGCATTCCCGCCGTCTCGCTCGATCTCGGGCCGGGCGGTCCGGGTGGCGCTGCGGCCAAGGAGTTCCTGGAAAAGCACTATCATCAGCCCTCGGATGAGATCGGCCTGATCGACTGGACGCAGGGGTTGCGCTTCGTGAAGCTCAACTTCGCCATCGCCAGCGCGCTTGCCAATAACGATGAGCGCCCGACCTGGAACAAGGGCGATTTCTTCGGGATCACGTTCAAGGGGCCTATGGCGAAGTGACGAAATCGATTTGGGCGCTACCCCTCCTGCTCCTCGCCGCGCCTGTCGCGGCGCAGGAGATGCCGGCGGATCAGGTCGCGCTCAAATCGCATGTCCAGTTCCTCGCGTCCGATGCCATGCGCGGGCGCGAGGCGGGCACACCCGATTTCGACGTAGCGGCCGAATATATGGCCGCGCAGATGATGGCGCGCGGCCTGAAGCCGGGTGCTGCGGGCGCATGGTTCCAGCCGGTCAAGCTCACCACCTATAAGCCGTCCGAAAAAGCCAAATGGGCGCTCACCCGCGGCGGCTCCACGATCCCGCTCCAGTTCGGCATCGATTTCATCAATACCACTGCCGGTGCCGCGCCCAGCTTCGCGGCGGAAGGCTCCATGGTCTTCGCGGGCTATGGATTGGTCTATCCGCAGGGCAAGATCGACGATTACAAAGGGCTGGACGTGCGCGGCAAAATCGTCGCGCTCTTCCCCGGCACCCCCGCTGGGCTACCCGGCGAAGTCGCTGCGCATTTCGGCGATGACGATCAAAAGGCCAGGCTCGCCCAGGCACGCGGCGCCAAGGCCGTGCTGATCCTGGAATCCCCCAGCCGCCGCGCGCAATATCCGTTCGAAGCCGTAGTGCCCTATTGGGATTATGAGCGAAACGGCTGGGCCTCGCCCGATGGCACGCCCAACGCAGCAGCGCCCGGTGCGCCCGTGGTCGGCTATGTCGGCCCGGTCGGCGCGGAGAAACTCTTCGCCGGCAGCCGGATAAAATGGAACGACCTGCTCGCCGCCGAGCGCAAGGGCACCAAGCTCCCCACCGGGGCACTGGTTGGCACGCTGGCGGTCTCGACCAAGGTCAGCCTCCGCTCGGTCAACACCAGGAATGTCGTCGGCTTGCTCGAAGGATCGGATCCGGTCCTCAAGAACGAGTACATCGTCCTCTCCGCGCATCTCGATCATGTCGGCGTCGGCGATCCTGTGAATGGCGACCGCATTTACAACGGCGCGATGGACAATGCCGTGGGCAATTCGATCATGCTCGAAGTCGCTCGCGCCTTCCAGACATCGGGCAAGCGCCCGCGCCGCTCGATCCTGTTCGTGTCGTTGACCGCAGAGGAGAAGGGTCTGATCGGCTCGGACTATTTCGCGCATTTCCCCGTGGTGCCGAAGGACAAGATCGTCGCCGACATCAACATGGACATGCCGATCCTGACCTATCCGCTGGAGGACATCGTCGTGCTTGGCGGCGAGCGTTCCAGCCTCGGCCCGGTGATCGCCAAGGCCGCGGCGGATGAGGGGCTGAAGGTTGTCCCCGATCCCGCGCCGGAGGAAATGTTCTTCGTCCGATCGGATCATTACAGCTTTGTCCAGGCCGGCGTGCCCGCAGTCTCGATCGACAGCGGCCCCGGCGGCGCGGGCGCGGTCGCGCAGAAGAAATTCCTCGAGGAAAATTACCACAAGCCATCGGACCAGATCGACTTGCCATTCGACTGGAACTCGGTCGCCAAATTCGCGCGCCTGAACTATGCGGTCGCCCGCGAACTGGCCGACGCCGATAAGCGCCCAAGCTGGAACAAGGGCGATTTCTTCGGCCTTCAGTTCAAGGGTTATGGGGCGAACTGATTGACGACATGCGCCTCCTGATCTTCGGACCCGGCTACACCGCCTCACGCCTGATCGCGCGGCTCACCGCCGCGCGGATCGCGACCGTCACGCGCGAAACCATGGCCGACACCGATCGCACCAATTTCGAGATCGCCCACGCCACCCACATCCTGTCCTCGGTGCCACCGGGCGACACTGACCCGGTACTAAGCGCCTATGCGCCCATGCTCGCGGCATCGGGAGCTTGGCTGGGCTATCTCTCTTCCACGGGCGTCTATGGTGACACCCAGGGCGCATGGGTCGATGAAAGCGCGCCCACGGGAACTGGCCGCCGTTCTGCCCGCGCCGAAGCCGATGCGGTGTGGCTCGCCCTCGGTGCCCGCGTGTTCCGCTTGCCCGGCATTTACGGCCCCGGCCGTTCGGCGCTCGACCGGGTACCCGCATTCCGCGTCCATGCCCCCGGCCAGGTCTTCAGCCGCATCCATGTCGACGATATCGTCTCGGGCGTGATCGCAGGCTTCGACGCACCCCCTGGCGCATACAACCTCGCCGACGATGAATCTGCCCCCCAGGCCGAGATCATCGCATATGCCTGCGCGCTGCGTGGCGTCGCACCACCGCCGCTTGTTCCGCTGGAACAAGCCGAACTCAGCCCACAGGCCCGCGCATTCTATTCCGAAAACCGCCGCGTCGCTTCGGCCAAGGCCAAGCGCATCCTGGGCTGGCGCCCGCTTTATCCGAACTACCGGTTGGGCCTGCGCGCCCTCAATGCAATCACCAGCCCTGCCATCACCAGCAATGCGCCAGCCGCCGCCAGCCAGGACCAGACATAGCCTTCGAACAAGGTCGACAGCAGCATCGCGATCACCGGGATCAACACGCTGGTATAAGCCGCTTTGGCGGGGCCTATGGTTTGGATCAGCTTGAAATAGAGGCTGAACGCAAAGGCCGACCCCAGAACGCCCAGATAGAGCAATCCCACCGAATAGCTGAGTCGCGTATCGAACACCGGCGCACCCACCGTAACCAGCGCGAACGCCGCATTGCATGCCGCCCCGGTCAGCATCGCCCAGCCGATCATGGTGGACATCGGATAGGCCTTGGAGGTCTCGGTTGCCTGCATCACATTGGCAGTGGAGGCGCATAAAACGGCAGTTAGCGACAGCCCGATGCCGATCATCGTCTCGCTCGCTCCCGCCGGGCTCAGCCGCGCTTCATGCAGGAACAGCAACGCCACTCCGGCAATCGCCACTGCCGATCCGATCAGCAATTGCTGCCCCATCTTCTGGCCAAGGAAGATGCGCGCAAGGATCGCATTGGGCACCAGCAGCAATGCAAACACCACTGCGACCACGCCCGATGTGATGTGCTGCTCGGCGCGGTAAACCAGGTTGAAGTTGAGCACGAATTGCGCAAACCCGAGCAGGAACGCATAGATCAGCCCGCGCGCATCCAGCGTCAGCCGCTCCTTGCGCATCGCGGCCCAGATCAGCATCGCCACGCCGCCAATGGCGAAGCGGTACGCGACTGACCAGCTTGGCGGAACGGTGGCCAACTGATCCTTGATGACCAGCCAGGTCGAGCCCCAGATCAACGTGATGATCGCAAACGGGATCAGCACGGAAAGGCGCGTGGATTGCGGGGCGGGCTCGCTCACAGCGCTGCGATCGCGTCGGCCAGCGGCCGGATCGCCTCTTCGGCCTGATCCCACGAAACCACCAAACGCGCTTCGCCCACGCCCCAATCGTAAAAGTCGAAGCCCAAAGCGCGCAGACTCGCTGCCTCGTCTGCGTTGACCTCCAAAAACACTTCATTGGCTTCGACCGGATAGACCAGCCGTTTTCCTGCCGCCTGCGCCAACAATCGTGCCCCGGCATTCGCCGCGCGCGCATTGCCCAGCCACAAATCACCCTCAAGCATCGCCAAAATCTGTGCCGCCGAGTAACGCCCCTTGGACGAAAGCAGCCCGGCGCGCTTGCGGCGATACAGGGTGGCATCCGCAAGTTCGGGCTTGAAGAAGATCAATGCCTCGGCGCTCATCCCGCCATTTTTGACGAAGCCGAAGCTCAGCACATCGACGCCGGCCTTCCACGTCACGTCGGCAGGCGCGCAGCCCAGATGCGCCACTGCATTGGCAAAGCGCGCGCCGTCCATATGCAGCCCAAGCCCACGCGTTTTCGCCAGCGCGCCGATCGCCGCGACTTCGGCGGGCGAATAAACCAGCCCATATTCGGTGGCGTTGGTGATCGAGATGCAGTGTGGCTGCACCTGATGCACGTCGTTGCGGATGCCCGAAAGCGCGGCATTGATCGCGTCGGGCGTCAGCTTCGCGCCCGGCCCATCGACGGTCAGCAGCTTCGCGCCATGGGTGTAGAATTCCGGCGCGCCGCACTCATCCATATTGATGTGCGCTTCCTTGTGGCAGACCACGCCACCATGCGGGGGGCACAAAGCCGCCAGTGCAAGGCTGTTCGCCGCCGTCCCGGTCGCCACCCAAAGCGCGCGCACTTCGGTGCCGAACACTTCCGAAAGCCGCCCGTCCATCTGCTGTGACCAGCGGTCGCCATCATATGCGGTGTCGAGCACGTTCACATCGCTCAAAGCGGCAAGAACCTGGGGGCAGACCGGGGCGGCATTATCGGAAAAGAAGCGCATGCTTTGCCTTGCGGGCGCATGCGCGTCAGGTCAACGGCGGTCGCCTCTTGTGTCGAAAGGCCGCTCGGTAGGCGGGGGGCCGCGCGGCCGCTCGATCTGCGCGCGCACGCGTGGCTCGAAAGCATCGTCGCGGCGCCCCCTGTCACGATCGTCGTCGCGCTCCATCGGCGGTTCGCCCTCTTCGGGATCGATCGGAATGATTTCCGTGCGGATACCGCTGCCATCAAGGAAGCTCCCCACGCCATTGACCACATCCCCCAAATCGATGGTGAAATTGTCGTCGGGCTCGGTGGTCGGCTCGGGCGGCGGGATGCGCAGGTCGAGCGTACGCGTCATGAAATCGCGCCAAATCCGCGCCGGCAGTCCGCTTCCGGAAAGCCCGGCATTGGGCGAGTTATCGTCATTGCCCAGCCACACCCCGGTGACGATCCCGCCGGCATAGCCAATAAACAGGGCGTCGCGATTGTCCTGAGTCGTGCCGGTCTTGCCAAACAGCGGCATTGGCAGCGCCGCGCCGCGCCCGGTGCCCGATTGCACCACGCTCGCCAGCAATTCGCGCATTTGATCGAGCTGCCGTGCCGAGAAGCGCTGCGGCGAGCCGAGGCGCTTGGCCAGCCAGTCGCTCGCAGCTTCATCGTCGCTCAGCCCCTGCGGCCGCACTGGATACGAACCGTTCGCCACCGCTGCATACGCCGCGGTCAGCTCGAGCAGCGACACGGTCGAAGTGCCCAGCGCTATGGATGCGTCGTTGCCGATCGGTGTGGATATGCCCAGATCGCGCGCCGCCTGCGTCACTGCCGCCACGCCGACCTGATGCGTCAGCCGCGCCGCCACCACGTTGGAGGATTTGGCGAACGCCTGCCGCAGCGAGATCTTGCCCGCATAGCGCCCGTCGCTGTTCGATGGCTTCCAGTCGCCGATCTGCACCGGCGAATCGTCCACCACGCTGTCGGGCGTCATCCCTGAGCGCAACGCCGCGAGGTAGACGAACAATTTGAAGGTCGATCCCGGCTGACGCCGCGCCTGTGTCGCGCGGTTGAAGGTGCTGGCCGAATAATTCTTGCCGCCCACCATGGCGATTACGCGCCCGTCGGGCCGCATCGATACGATCGCGATCTGCGAACGATTGAGCCCGGCATTCTTCACTGCGCGCTCGGCGGCCTGCTGCGCGTTCATCTCCAGCGTGGTCTTCACTTCCTGCTCGGTCGCGACTTCGCCCGCGCGGTCGCGCGCCTGGGGCAGCACCCAATCGGCGAAATAGGTGCCGTTGGGCAGCTCGCGCGTCTTGCCGACCTTGAGCACGGCGGGGCGCACCGCAGCGCCTTCTTCCTTGGTCAGGAATCCGCCCGCGACCATCGCCCCGACCACCAGTTTCTGCCGTTCGCGCGCGCCTTTCAGATTGCCCGTCGGCGCCAGCCGGCTCGGCGCCTGCACTAGTCCGGCCAGCAGGCTCGCCTGGCTCACCGTCAGATCGGCGGCGGCGCAGCTGAAATAATGCTGCGCGGCGGCCTCCAGCCCATACACATTGTCACCGAAATAGACGTTCGAAAGGTAGCGTGAGAGGATCTCGTCCTTGCTCAGCCAGCCTTCCAGCCAGAAGGCGATCAGCACTTCCTGCGCCTTGCGTCCCATCGTCCGGTCCGAACTCAGGAACGCGTTCTTGGCGAGCTGCTGCGTGATCGTGCTGCCCCCCTGCGAGCGATCGTCGCTCGTCACATTATGGACGAACGCGCGCATGATCCCGCGCGGGTCGACGCCCATGTGCGAGTAGAAACGCCGATCCTCGATCGCCACAAACGCATCGCGCACGTGCTTGGGCAGCTTGGATGCATCGACCGGCGCACCGATCACCGCCCCGCGCCGCGCAATCGCCTTGCCCTCGGCCGAGAGCAGGGTGATCGACGGCGGGGCAGGCGGCTGCAGCGATTTCGACAGCGGCGCCGTCAGCGCCAGCCACGCCACCGCCACGATAAACAGCACGACAAACGCCGCGATGCTCCGTGTCAGCCATTTCCACGAGCGCTTCTTGTACGCGACCGGCAAATTGGTCGAATAGCCTCCGGCCAATGCGGGCTCGCCATAATTGGGCGGCGGCGGCGGAGGGGGGGGCGAGGGCGTCAGCACCGCGCGGCGCGCGCGCTCGAAAATCGTGTCACCGCCTGAAGTGCTGGCGCGAGGCGGCGGCATCCCGCCGCTCAGTTCCAGCGGCTCCGGCTTGGCGGGTTTGGGCCGCCAGATTTTCGCTTCTGGCTTGGGCGCAGGCGCGACGGGCTCAGGCTCCGAGTCAGCCCGACGCCGCAGCGGGAAGCGCACTTCAGGGGGGCTGGGTTCGCGCGCCATTCAAACGGTTCTATCGGTCACCGCGGCCGGTGAATAGCGTACACCCATAGTGTGTTATTATAATAATACAGAAGGAAATTCAAGCCTCAAGCTCGACATCCCAATAAAGCCAGTCACGCCAGGTGTCGTGCAGATGGTTCGGCGGAAACCGGCGCCCATGTTCCTGCAACTGCCAGCTGGTTGGCCGGATCGGCTCCAGGTGGAGCGGCATCTTCGCCTCTCTCGGCGTACGGCCCCCTTTGCGAAGGTTGCACGGCGCACAGGCGGTAGCCACATTTTCCCAGGTGGTGCGCCCGCCCTGAGCGCGCGGAACGACGTGATCGAAGGTCAGGTCGCGGTGCGTGCCGCAATATTGGCAGGCAAACTTGTCGCGCAGGAACAGGTTGAACCGGGTGAAAGCGGGGAATTGCGAAGGACGGACGAATTGCTTGAGCGCGATGACCGAAGGCAGCTTCAGCACCGCGCTGGGACTTCGCACCTCGCGTTCGTAAAAGCTGACGACATCAACGCGATCGAGAAACAGCGCCTTGACCGCAGTTTGCCACGGCCACACGCTGAGCGGATAATAACTGAGCGGCGTATAATCGGCGTTTAGGACGAGCGCAGGACAACCATCCAGATGGCGGATCAAATCGGGATGATACATGCGTCCCCCTTCGCCTGTTCGCGCGCTTCGCGTCTGCCAGCGAAACGTGACATTCACGAGACTGCACAGGCCGCGACTCGCGGTCAAGAGTCGGATTGATGGTCACCACCCGATTCGCGCCAAGCCCCACCGGACGGTTGCATCTCGGCCACGCCTGGTCGGCGATCCTCGCCCACGACTATGCCCGCGAACATAGAGGCCGCTTCCTCCTGCGCGTCGAGGATATCGACGGCACCCGTTCGCGCCCCGAGCATGTCGCGGCGATCCTCGCAGATCTGGAATGGCTGGGGCTGGCATGGGATGGCGAGGTCGTCTTCCAGTCGCAACGGCTCGCATCGTACGAGGCCGCGCTCGACCGTCTCAAGGGCACGGGCCTCCTATACCCCTGCTTCTGCACCCGCTCCGACATCGCCGCGAGCACGACAGCCCCGCATGGCCCAGAGGGCGCGGTCTATCCGGGCACGTGCCGAGGGCTCAAAGCGCCCGACCTGAGCCGGCCCCATTGCTGGCGACTCGATATGGAAACGGCCCTCAGCCAAGTTCGACGCCTAGGCGAAAGCCGGGATGAAGGAGAACTGCTCTTCACCGACCACAACATCCCCATCCTCGCCAACCCGTCAGCACAAGGCGACGTCGTCCTCGCCCGAAAAGACGCGCCCGCGTCCTACCATTTGGCCGTCACGATCGATGATGCCGCCCAGCACATCACCCACATCATTCGCGGCACAGACCTGTTCCACGCCACCCATATCCACCGGCTCCTCCAGGCGCTGCTAAACCTCCCCACCCCCCAATACCGCCACCACGCCTTGCTCACCGGCCCCGAGGGCCAGCGTCTGGCAAAGCGCCACAACGCTCCCACGCTGGAGGCGATGCGTCTGTCCGGCACCGACGGGCGCGCGCTCGCCAATCAATTGCGCGCCGGCGCGCTCCCGGTTGGAATCGCTGCGGCAAAGGCGTAAGCGAGGCCCATGAAGCTCTTCCTCGCCTTCGTGCTGCTCGCTCTCGTCATCTCGGTCGGGGTCGTGCTGATCCGTGGTCTGGTCAACATGGCCGGCACCACCACGTCGGATCTGGAAGGCGAAGGCCCCAGCGAACGCGCGCTCAAATCGAACAAGTTGATGATGCAGCGGATCATGCTTCAGGGCGTGGCGGTCCTCGTTATCGCGATCATCCTCGCAACCATGTCGGCTTAGGGTCGATCTAGCCCGCCTGCGATTCTTCGAACTTCGCCTTCTGCGCCGCGAACGCGCGCTGGAACGCCGGGCGTGCCTCGGCTCGCGCCACATAAGCGGCAAGGCTCGGGAATTCCTCCAGCACGCCTGAACTGGCCAGCCTCCGCAGCACGTCGACCATCATCAGATCGCCCGCGCTGAATGCGCCATTTAGCCACTCGCCATCGCCCAGCGCGTGTGAAAGCTGGCCCAGCCGGGTGCGGATGCGGGTCTGGATCATCCCGGATCGCTCGACTTGCCACGCTTTATCCTTCTCGAAGAAGCGATTGACGTCGCGATCGGTGGTCAGCGGCTCGATATCGGCCGCCGCCGCGAACATCCACGAAATCGCCCGCGCCCGCGCGCTCGCATCCTCGGGCAGTAATCCGCTAAACTTTCCAGCAAGGTGCAGCACGATCGCCCCGGTCTCAAACAATACCAGATTGCCTTCCTCATAGGTTGGGATCTGTCCAAATGGCTGCCGCGCCAGATGCTCCGGCTCCTTCATCTCGGCAAACGAAAGCCCGCGCACCGCATAAGGTTGCCCCACTTCCTCCAGCGCCCATCGCACCCGCATATCGCGCGCCAGCCCCCGGCCCTGATCGGGCGATGCCGCAAACCCGGTGATGGTGATCGTCATGTTCCAACGCTCCTTCCGCCCGTGCGTCCGGCACGATAGAACCGCCACATGGTCAAGCTCAACAAGATCTACACCCGCACCGGCGACAATGGCACCACTGGCCTTGTCGACGGTTCGCGCATCGCCAAATCCGCGCCCTTGATGTCGGCCATCGGCGATGTCGATGAAGCGAACAGCGCCATCGGGGTCGCCCGAACCCATTTCGCCGGCGACGAGTTCGATAAAACCCTTGCCCGCATCCAGAACGATCTGTTCGATCTCGGCGCCGATCTCGCCACGCCGCAAAGCATCGAAGGGGGCCTGCGCATCGTGCCTAGCCAGGTCGATTGGCTGGAGGAACGCATCGATCATATGAACAGCGCGCTTGTCGCCCTCACCAGCTTCATCCTGCCCGCAGGCGAAGCCGGGGCCGCCGCGCTCCACCTCGCCCGCGCGATCACCCGCCGGGCCGAGCGCGCCGCAGTCGCCGCCGGAGCCGAGGCGCAGCCCCTTGCATATCTCAATCGCCTTTCCGACTTCCTGTTCGTTGCCGCTCGCGCGGTGAACCAACAGGGTGCCGGAGACGTTCTGTGGGTCCCGGGGGCTTCACGCTAATTTGGTTTCGCGTGTCGCTTGATCTGCGCGGCGCTCGCCGTTAGGAGAACATAATGCGAACAAAGCGCGAGACTCAAGGCGTGTCGGCCCTGGCCACGGCCTTTGCGCGCACCCGTTCGCTCAGCGTCGATCTCGTCGCGCCTCTGTCGGATGCCGATGCCACGCTCCAGTCGATGGACGATGCGTCGCCCGCCAAATGGCATCTCGCGCACACCACATGGTTTTTCGAGACCTTCGTTCTGCGCGATCATGTGCCCGGCTACACGCTCCACGACGAACGCTTCCCGTTCCTGTTCAACAGCTATTACGAAGCCGAAGGCGCGCGGCATGCCCGGCCCTCACGCGGCATGCTCTCGCGCCCGTCGCTCGATGAGATCATGGGGTATCGCCGTGCTGTAGACGAAGCGGTGTTGGCTGCGCTGCCCGGCCTCGCCCCCGAAGTGGCCGACCTCGTCACGCTTGGCATTAACCACGAGCAACAGCATCAGGAATTGCTGCTCACCGATATCCTCCACCACTTCTCGGTAAATCCGCTCGAGCCCGCAATCTGGGATCCCGCGCCCAAGGTGCCAGTAGCGATGCCGGGCCCCATCGGCTGGATCGAGCATCCCGGCGGAATCGTCGAAATCGGCGATTACGGCGCCAACTTCGCCTTCGATTGCGAAGGCCCGCGCCACCAGGCGTTGCTCGCGCCGCACGCCATCGCGGATCGCACCATCACCAATGGCGAATGGGCAGCCTTCATCGCCGATGGCGGATACAAGGAAGCGCGCCACTGGCTGTCGGATGGCTGGGCATGGGTGCAGGCCGAGAGGATCGAAGCGCCGCTTTACTGGAAGCAGGAACGCGGCGCCTGGACCCGCTTCGGCCTGGACGGTCGCCGCGCCATCGATCCCGCCGCCCCCGTCACGCACGTCAGTTTCTACGAAGCCGATGCGTACGCCAGCTGGGCCAGTGCGCGCCTGCCGACCGAATTCGAATGGGAAGCGGCGGCTGCAGCTTACGATCCAAGCGGCGGGAATCAACTCGACGCAGCCGGCGCCATCGAACCTCGTCCCGCGCCGGAGGGTCCCGCATTCTTCGGCGATGTCTGGGAATGGACCGGCAGCGCCTATCGGCCTTATCCCGGCTTCAAGACTGCCGAGGGCGCCGTCGGCGAATATAACGGCAAGTTCATGAGCAGCCAGAGCATCCTGCGCGGCGGCTCCTGCGCCACCCCGCGCGGCCATGCCCGCGCCAGCTACCGCAACTTCTTCTACCCCCATCAACGCTGGCAATTCACCGGCGTCCGGCTGGCGAAGGATTTGTGATGGACCAGCAGCATCGCCACCAACAATCGTCACCCCCGCGAAAGCGGGGGCCCATCGCCTGCCGACGCAGCGAACCGCACCGGCGCATTGGTGGACAATCCGGGAGATGGGTCCCCGCTTTCGCGGGGATGACGACGAAGGGGCAAATACCATGCTGAAACAGGAAATCGAGGACGGCCAGCGCAGC
>JAZKJE010000054.1:9397-13752 GCA_040384525.1 Pseudomonadota bacterium | reverse complement strand
TTGGCTTCCTTGATCGCCAGCTCTTCCTTGTTCGCGTCGATCACGAACATGATGTCGGGAACGCCGCCCATGTCGCGGATGCCGCCGAGCGAAAGCTCAAGCTTGTCCTTCTCACGGGTGAGGTTGAGGATTTCCTTCTTGGTGAGGCCGTGGACCTCGCCCGAAAGCTGCTCCTCAAGCGTCTTGAGGCGCTTGATCGAACCCGAGATGGTCTTCCAGTTGGTGAGCATGCCGCCCAACCAGCGATGGTTGACGAAATGCTGGCCCGAACGGCGAGCTGCTTCCGCGATCGGCTCCTGCGCCTGGCGCTTGGTGCCGACGAACAGAACCTTGCCGCCGGCGGCAACGGTCGAGTTCACGAACTCGAGTGCACGCGCGAAGAGCGGAACGGTCTGCGAAAGATCGATGATGTGGACGCCGTTACGGTCGCCAAAGATGTAAGGCTTCATCTTCGGGTTCCAGCGATGCGTCTGGTGGCCGAAATGTGCGCCCGATTCGAGCAATGCCTGCATGGAGACGACAGGTGCCGCCATAGGGATATATCCTTCCGGTTGATCCTCTGGGAAGCGAGTGATCCAGCTTAGTGCCGGACACCGGGTTATGTTGCTTCCCATGTGGGGTTGAGGGCGCGCCGTTAGCGTGGAGCGGCGGGCAATGCAAGTGAGAACAGTTGCGGAACAGCGCTTGACACAGGAACATCAGCGGAACATACAGGGCTCAGAACGCGGACAGGGAACGTCATGCGGAGCCAAGCGTACGGAATCATTAGGATTCCCGCCACGTTGGCGAAAAGGGGACCGGGTAAATGACTGCTTTGCTTTCCGTGCTGCTCTTCGCAACTGCCTTCGCCGCTTCGGCATGGACGCTCTATATCAGCGTGCGTCCGCAACTTCATCGGTATCGCGCATTGTTCGCACCCGTTGCCATTCCAGCACTGCCGATGCGCATGTCGCGGGTTACGGTGCGCCAGGTTCCGGCGCGGATGCCGGCGCGGAGCCAGCAGCTGCGCGCAGCTGCCTGATCCGGCGATAGCTGCGAATGCTGAACGGGATCGTCGCCAGATAGAGCAAGGCGATCCCCGCCAATGTGGGCCAGGGCGCCGCGACCAAGGCGGCCACCGTTGCGGCAAGGATCACCAGCACTTCGAAGCGGATGCGCTGCTTCAGGCGGATCACCGGCGCATAGGTCGCCAGACTCGATATCATCAGCAGCGCGACCATCACGCTCCACGGGGCGACCAGATAGGGCTGGGTCAGATGCGGCTCGGCGGTGGATAGCCACAGATAAAGCGGAGCGAGCGCCAGCACAGCGCCTGCGGGGGCCGGGACTCCAGTGAGGAAGCCAGCGGATTTGTGCGGCTGGTCCTCGGCATCGATCCCGGCATTGAAGCGCGCAAGACGAAGCACGCAGAAGAGCGCGTGGACCAAGGCGATCATCCAGCCGAAATTGCCGAGATGGTGGAGCGACCAGAGATAGAGGATCAATGCTGGCGCGACGCCGAACGCGATCGCGTCCGAAAGGCTGTCCAGCTCGGCGCCGAATCGGCTCTCACCGCGGACCAGCCGGGCGACCTTGCCGTCGATCCCGTCCAGCAGTCCGGCGATCAGCACCATCAGCACGGCCTGTTCCCACTTGGCGTCTATCGCGAAGCGGATCGCGGTAAGGCCAGAGCAGAGCGCAAGCGCGGTGACCGCGTTAGGAGCAATGGTGCGGAGCGGAATGCCGCGCCGGACTCGGGGCGGACGCACGGGCCGGACCCTGGGTGGTCGGCTCACTGGGATACGCCCGCCATGTCGGCGATACCGCGCTTGCCGAGGATCGTCTCACCCGCAACTGCGCGCTGGCCGAGCGCTACGGCGCAGCCATAGCCTTCGGGCAGGAACACATCGACGCGACTGCCGAAACGGATCAGGCCGATGCGCTGGCCTGCGACGACCATGTCGCCTGCCTTGACGAAGCTGACGATGCGCCGGGCGACGAGCCCGGCAATCTGGGTGAAGCCGAAGCGAACGCCGCTTTTGTCTTCCACCACAAAATGCTGGCGCTCATTCTCTTCGCTGGCTTTGTCGAAATCGGCATTCATGAATTTGCCGCTGACATAAATGACATGCTTGATCGTGCCGGTGATCGGTGTGCGGTTCACGTGCACGTCGAACACACTCATGAACACCGAGACGCGGATCATCGGCTTGTCGCCCAGCGCCTGCGGCCCGCGCAGTTCGGGCGGAAGCTCTACGCGCTCGATCATGGTGACCAGGCCGTCGGCGGGGGAGACGATCAGCCCCTCCCCCTGCGGCGTGACGCGCACCGGATCGCGGAAGAATGCTGCGATGCCGAGGGTCAGGAACACCAGAGGCCAGACGATGAAGTCCCAGATAAACAGGAACGCAAAGGCGACCGCGGCGGCGATCGCCACATATTTGCGGCCCTCGGGATGGATTTCCGGGAATCGCCATCTGACGGTCGAGGTACCGATCGGTGGCTTGTCGAATGATGCCATGCCCTTGCCTCTAACCCGGCAGGGCCGGCTTTCCTAGCCGGGGATATGCTTATCGAGTGCTTGCGAGCCGTGCACGCGACAGAATAAGAGGGTGCCGGGCGCGATTTTCGATGGACGATCCATCTGGCAAACCAAACCAAATGAACCAGAACGCTTGAAAGTTCGTTCGTTTTTGCGCAGGGCGCACGACTGCTCCCGAATTATCGCAAGAAGGTTTCTCCATGCCCGCATCGACCTCTGCTGAGCGGCGTAGCCGCAGACGCGCAGCAGGCCTGCCTTCGCCAGCGATGATGTTCCTCAAGGGGTTCATCAAGCATCCGGTGATGGTCGGCGCGATTGCCTCATCATCGCAGCGGCTCGTCAAAAAGATGCTCGACCGAGTCGATTTCGGCGCTTGCAAGCTGTTCGTTGAATATGGCCCCGGCGTCGGCACCTTCACGCGGCCCGTGCTGGAGCGCCTCGCGCCCGACGCAAAGCTGGTGGTGATCGACACCAACCCGGATTTCATCGCCTATCTGAACGCCACGATCATCGATTCGCGCTTCTCCGCGGTTCTTGGCTCGGCGGCGGATGTGAAGCAGATCGTCCACGATCATGGCTTTGGGCATGCCGATTACATCGCGTCGGGCCTGCCATTCTCGACGCTGCCCACCGGCGTTGGCGATCAGATTGCCCGCGCGACCCAGGATATCCTGCGGCCCGGCGGCGCCTTCCTGGTCGATCAATACAATCCGAAGGTCCGCAGTTTCTTCGCGTCCTATTTCCCGCGGATCGATCACGCGATGGAATGGATCAACCTGCCGCCGGCCCAGCTTTGGTGGGCCTGGAAGGACTGACTTGATCGGCGAACTTGATCCCCACTTCCCTACCGCTTAGAGGCTCGCGCAACTCCCTAGTTCAGGAAAGCGAGCAAATGGCGAAGATCAAGGTTGCAACGCCGGTCGTGGAAATCGACGGCGACGAAATGACGCGGATCATCTGGCAGTGGATCCGTGAGCGGCTGATCCTCCCTTACCTCGATATCGATCTCAAATATTACGACCTCTCGGTCGAGAAGCGCGACGAGACCGACGATCAGATCACGGTGGATTGCGCCAAGGCGATCCAGCAATATGGCGTCGGCGTGAAGTGCGCCACGATCACCCCGGACGAGCAGCGCGTCGAGGAATTCGGCCTGAAGGCTATGTGGAAGTCGCCGAACGGCACGATCCGCAACATTCTGGGCGGCACGATCTTTCGCGAGCCGATCGTGATCAAGAACGTGCCCCGTCTGGTCCCCGGCTGGACCGACCCGATCGTTGTGGGCCGTCACGCATTCGGCGATCAGTATAAGGCGACCGATTTCCTCGTCCCCGGCCCCGGCAAGCTCCGCATGGTCTGGGAAGGCGAAGATGGCGAGAAGATCGAAAAGGAAGTGTTCGATTTCCCGGCCGCAGGCGTCGCGATGGGCATGTACAATCTGGACCAGTCGATCCGCGATTTCGCCAAGGCGAGCATGAATTATGCGCTCGATCGCGGCTGGCCGCTGTACCTTTCGACCAAGAACACCATCCTCAAGGCCTATGACGGCCGCTTCAAGGATCTGTTCCAGGAAGTGTTCGACGCGGACTTCGCCGACAAGTTTAAGGCGGCGGGCATTGTTTACGAGCACCGCCTGATCGACGACATGGTCGCATCGGCGCTCAAGTGGAGCGGCAAGTTCGTCTGGGCTTGCAAGAACTATGACGGCGACGTCCAGTCGGACACCGTTGCACAGGGCTTTGGCTCGCTGGGTCTGATGACATCGGTGCTGATGACGCCGGACGGCAAGACCATCGAAGCGGAAGCCGCACACGGCACCGTGACTCGCCACTAC
>JAZKJE010000054.1:610-9387 GCA_040384525.1 Pseudomonadota bacterium | reverse complement strand
CATGCACCAGCAGGGCAAGTCGACTTCGACCAACCCGATCGCATCGATCTTCGCATGGACGCAGGGCCTGTCGTTCCGTGGCAAGTTCGACAACACGCCGGACGTGGTGAAGTTCGCCGAGACGCTCGAGCGCATCTGCATAGAGACCGTCGAGAACGGCCACATGACCAAGGATCTGGCGCTGCTGATCGGCCCGGAACAGGCCTGGATGACCACCGAGCAGTTCTTCGAGCAGATCCGCGTGAACCTGGAAGCCGAAATGGCAACCTGGGGCTGAGGGTTTCCGGTTTAAAGGTTTGGGAAAGGGCGGCTTTCGGGCCGCCCTTTTTTTTGTGCGGCGGGTAAGTTGACACGAAGGTTACACTATCGCGCATGTGTTCTGCGCCGTGATCCGGCGCAGAAGTTTGGCCACTCCGCGTGCTTTACCTCACAGCAGAAATCGATGGTGCGAAGAGAGGGCGCGGACGACCATAGCGGCCGCGCCTTAGCCAAGCAGGCGAAATCCTACATTACAAGCTTCAGTCGTTGTCCTTGGGCGCGGGCTGGGCGGTGACAGGCTTGGCGGTAGCGGGTGCGACGGGAGCAGCGCTGCCCGCCAACATGCCGTTGAGATCGCTGCCGTTCATGCCGAGCTCCGCCATCAACGCATCGATCAGCGGGCCTCCGACGCGGTAGCGCATTGCGGCGGCGACGGCTGAATCGGCGAGGTTGCCCGACGCGCCCGAGCCATCCGCGGCGCCCGCATCGCCATGCAGTCCGCGCGCATCGAGGATCGAAATCTTGTCGATCTGCTCCATTGGCTTGGCTGCAGCGGCGATGATGCCGGGGAGCGCTTCGAGCATCGCCCGGCGGACCAGCAGAGCGGTCTGGGTGTCGCTGAGGACGTTAGTGGCTTCGTTGAGCGCGGTCTGGCCCGCGGCATCGACCTTGAACGCAGCTGCGCGACCCTCGGCACGCGCCTTTTCGGCGTCGGCCTCTGCGGTCGATTCGGTGCGTAGCGCAGCGGCTCGGGCCTCGGCTGCTTCCTTTTCGGCGGTGGCGGCGACAGTGATCTGGACCGCCTCTTCCTGCGCGCGCTGGGTGGCTGCGATGACAGCGACGTTCTTTTCGCGATTGGCGATTTCGGTCGCCTTGGCGGTGGCGACGCTTTCCTCGGCACGCACGGCGAGCGCGCGGGCTTCGTTGGCGGCGGCAGTGGCGGTCGATTCCTCTTCGGACTTCTGCGCGGTCTGCACCGCCGTGGTGATACGGGCGAGTTCGATATTGCGATCGCGCTCGATCGTCGCCGTTTGCACCGCACCGTCGCGGGCGATGGTCGCGGTCTGGGTGATCTTGTCGGCTTCGGTTTGCGCGACGGTCTGTGCCTGTTCGGCCGAAATGCGCGCGATTTCCGCAAGACGCGTCTGCTCGGCTTCGGCGGTGGCGATTGCGGTCGCCTGTTCGGCGCGCTTGGCAGCCAGCGTCTGCTCCTGCGTCAGGCGCGCTTGCTCCGCCGCCTGCGCGATTTCAAGGCTCTGGTTGTTGGCTTCCAGATTGCGCTGTTCGATCTCGACGCGGTTGGTCGCGACGATATCGTTGCGGATCTTCTTGCGCTCCTCGATCGTGCGCGTGAGCACGGTGAGGCCCTCGGCATCGAATGCGTTATTCTCGTTGAAATGCTCGAACGCAGTCTGATCGAAATGGGTGATGCTGACCGATTCCAGCTGGAATCCGTTCATATCCAGATCGGTCATCAGCGCTTCCTGAACCTTCTGGATGAAGTCCGCGCGATTGGCGTGGAGATGCTCCATCGTCATCGTCGCCGCGACCGAGCGCAAAGCCGAGACGAGCTTGCCATCCAGCAGCGACTTCACCGCATCGGGGCTGTTGACCGAATCGCCGAGCGTCTGTGCGGCGGCGGCAATCGAGGAAGCATCAGGCTTCACCTTGATGTGAAACAGCCCGACGACATCGACGCGCAGCTTATCGAGCGTGATCAACGCGTCTTTGTTGAGACGCGACACTTCGAGCTTCACGGTCGTCAGGCGGACCTGCATCAGTTCGTGCAGCACCGGGATGACCATGATGCCGCCGTTCAGCACGACCTTTTCACCGCCGAAACCGGTGCGGATCAGCGCCACATCCTTAGTCGCGCGGCGATAGAGCCGGGTGAGGATGATGCCGATGATGACCAGGGCCAGCAGCGTGATGCCGGCATAGATCAGGATATTCAGCAAAGGTGCGGTCACGGATCCCTCCAAAAAATTCATTATATTGCCCGGAGTGCCGGGCTTGCGTCTGGAAGGGCGAAGAAGATCGGTCCCTCCTTACGGATCAACAAAGCCGTTTCGCCCTGTGCGATGATATCGGTTTCATGGTGCGGCTCGATCATGACGTAATGCGCCTGACCGAACTGATCGACGACCTTTGCCCGGGCGGGGCGACCGCGCGCGGCCGAGCCTTCAAGGACGATGCCGCGCTGGCGGAGCAGATCGCTGGCGTCGATCGCGGTCGATTCAAAGGTTGGGAATATGCGCAGCAGCCCTGCCGAGACGAAGGCATTTGCCACGCCGCCGATCACGAGCGCGATGGCACTGGCCAAGCCCCAGTGCAGCGGATTGCCGGTAACGACGGCGGCGATCTGCTGGGTTGCGAAGCCAGTAACGGTGAAGCAGCAGAGCAAAGACGTGAGCCAGACGAGGATCGGCAAACCGCGCCCAAGCCCGAGCCAATCAAGCAGGCCGGGGCCGATATCGCCGCCGGCATGGCCGTCTGCGTCAATGTCTGTGCCGAGATCGAGATGGCCGAGACCCAGCCCGACGCCTTCGATCAGGCCAATGCCGAGCATGACCAGGAAGGATATCGCGAAGGGTGCGTAATCGGGGGTCAGGAGAAGGTTGAACACGGGGCCGATCCTATCGGGTAAATTGGGGGAAACCTAGCAGAACCGGATCAGATCGGTCGCGATTGTCGGCGCTTGTGGGGGGCAGCCGCTCCCGATAGGCTTCGCGCAAATGGGAGCGGGCGCGATGAAGAGCTGGATGCATTTGCTGGTCGCGAGCGTGATCGCGTTCCTGTTGGCGGTGATCGCGACGACGGCGCCCTCCCCCGCGCCGGCCAATGCGCCGCTGGGCGATTTCTCGGCCGGGCGGGCGATGGTGGATGTGCGCGAGATTGCGCGGGCGCCGCATCCGACGGGTTCGCCGGAGAATGCGCGGGTTCGCGAGTATCTGGCGGTGCGGATGCAATCCCTGGGGATGACGGTCACGACCAGCAGCGCGCCGGTTGCGGCCAAGGCGCAGGCGCGGCTCGACAAGTGGCGGGGCAGTTCCGAGCCGACACAGGCAGTCAATTTGCTTGGCATTTTGCCGGGGCGAGACCCTGCCAAGCCGGCAGTGCTGCTGATGGCGCATCACGACACCGTTTGGGGATCGCCGGGCGCTGCCGACGATACGGCGGGAGTTGCGACGATCCTGGAGACGTTGCGCGCGATCCGGGCGAGCGGACAGCAAGCGGAGCGCACGCTGATGGTGTTGCTGACCGATGGCGAGGAATTGGGGCTGGATGGTGCACGCACGTTCTTCGCGAACGACCCCGCGCGCGGGAATGTGGGCGTGATCGTCAATTTGGAGACGCGCGGCGGCGGCGGGCGGACTTCGATGTTCGAGACGGGCGACCAGAATGGCGCGATGATCGATCTGTTTGGGCGGAGCGTACGTCAGCCGGTGGGCACGTCGCTGAGCGTGTTCGTGTATAATAATCTGCCCAATTCCACCGACTATACCGTCGCGAAGAAACTGGGCGTGCCGGGGTTCAACTTCGCCTTTATCGGGCGGGCGGGGCTGTACCATTCTCCGCTGGCGACGGCGGATGCGCTCGATCAGGGCGCGTTGCAGGCTATGGGGCGGCAGACGCTGGACCTGACGCGCGGATTGCTGGCGGTGGATACGCTGCCGGGCAAGGCGCCGAATCGCGTATTCTATGATCTGTTTGGGCTGGTGTTCCTTGCATACTCGGCGTGGGTCGGCTGGCTGTTCCTGGCGGCGGCCGGCGCGGCATATGTTTATGCCGGTTGGGGCGTGACCACGCTGCGCGGGCTCGGGCGCGGTGCGGGTGCTTCGCTGGCGGTGATCGTGGCGGGCGCGGTGTTGCTTTGGCTGGTCAATCTGGTTTCGGGTGCCGGGCCTTCGGTCAATTATTACGACCGGCTGGCGGCGACCTCGTTGCTGGAGGTGCAGGCGTTCCTGCTGTGTCTGGCGGCACTGGCGCTGATGGCGGGCTGGTTGCTGCATCGCCGGGAGATTGTGGCGTTGCTCCCTGCCCTCGCTACGCCGTTTCTGGTGCTGGCCGTGGTTGCACAGGCGCTGGCGCCGACTGCGGCGTTTCCCTTGTACTTGCCATTGCTGCTGGGCGGGATGGGCGCGGCTGTCGCGCGGTGGAACGGCGGTTCGGCGGGCGTTTGGGCGCTGACCGTCGCGGCGGCCTTGGGTGTCGGCTATATGTTGACGCTGGGGCATGCGCTGTTTCAGGCGGTTGGGCCGGTGATGCCCTTTGCTATGGTCTTGCCGCTGGGGCTGAGCGCGGTGCTGCTGCTGCCGTTGCTGCCCGCGATCGAGCGGCGGCGTGCGTTGCAGTTGGCGGCTTTATTCGCGGTGTTGGGGCTGGCGATTGCATTGTGGGTGCGCTTCGATGCGCTGGCGCCGAGCGTGGCGGTGTATAGCAGCGACCACTAAGCCTTTGGCGAGCGGATATGTTCGCGGCGGACGCCTAGCCCTAGCACGCGCGCCGGGATGCGCTGGAGCAAGGGTGTGCTGCCGAGCAGGCGGACCGGCCAGGGTGCTTTCTGGACGGTGCCCGCCAACGCCGCGCGGATCACCGTGCGGTGCGCGGTGCGCTGCATTCCCTGAATCACGCGAACCGGGAATTCGCGGCGAGCCTGCACTTTCGACAGCAATGGATCGGGATCGCGCCCTAGTGCCATCGGGCCGGCGAGGATGTTTGCCGCGGCAACGGCGTCCTGCACGGCGAGGTTGATCCCGACCCCGCCTACCGGCGACATTGCGTGCGCGGCGTCGCCGATGGCTAGCAAGCCGGGGCGTGACCATTTCGTCAGCCGATCTAGAGTGACGCTGAGCAGCTTTACATCGTCGAGGCTCGCGAGGCCGTGCATCAGACCCTGCACAGGGGTAACGACCTTCTCCACCTCGGCCCGGAACGCGTCGAGCCCGCGCGCCAGCATCCTTGGTGCGGCGCCCTTTTCGATCACGCGGGCACATTGGAAATAATCGCCGCGATCGATCGCGACGATCATCTCGCCGCCGGAGATATAACCCTGAGTCTGGTTGTCGGCGGTGCGCGGCTTGGCGACGCTAAACCACAGTACGTCGATGGGTGCGCCCAGATCCTGGAGCGGGAGCCCGGCGCGGAGTTTGGAGCCGCGACCATCGGCGGCGATCACGAGTTTTGCGGTGATTTCCTCCTCGGTCGCGGTCCGAACGCCGACCACGCGGCCGCCGCGCTCGATGGCCTCCACCCCTTCGGTTTCCATGCGCAATGTAAAGGCGGGGTAGCGCCTGGCTTCCTGCGCGACGAAATCCAGGAATTCCCATTGCGGCATCATCGCGATGAATTTGCCGCGCCCCGGCAGATGGCTGAAATCGGCGATGCGATAGGCGTGGCCGCCCAGCACTGCCTCGACGTCCTCAACCTTGTCGTGCGGGCGTTCGAGCAGTCTGTCCATCAGGCCGAGTTCGTCGAACAGATTGAGCGTGGACGGGTGAACGGTGTCGCCGCGGAAATCGCGGAGGAAGTCCTTGTGCTTCTCCAGCACCAAGGTCTGCACACCGGCGCGGGCGAAGAGTAGCCCCGCGACCATGCCGGCTGGCCCGCCGCCAACGATACAAATTTCCGTATCGGTCATTTCGCCCCCATGACAAGCGCGCCCTCGCCTGCTTAAGATGCGCCATGATCAGCCTTCAGAACAGCGGTTTCAGTGACACACTCGTAATATTGGGTGCGGCTGGGCTGGTGATTCCGGCTTTCGCGCGCTTCAAGATCAGCCCGGTCATCGGGTTCATCCTTGTCGGCATTCTGGTGGGGCCCGCAGGAATGGGCACGCTCGTGCCGCAATATCCGTGGCTCTATTACCTGACGATCACCGATAGCCACTCGATCGAGCCGTTCGCCGAATTCGGCATCATCCTGCTGTTGTTCTCGATCGGACTGGAGCTGTCGTTCAAGCGGCTATGGGGGATGCGCAACCTCGTCTTCGGGGTGGGTGCCGCCGAGCTGGGCGGCGCGGCCCTGATACTCGGCGTGGCATTGTATTTGACCGGCATGAGCATGAACGGATCGATCGGCATGGGGCTGGCGCTGGCGCTGTCCTCAACCGCATTGGTGATCCCGATTGCAGGGACGACGAGCCCGGTGGGCAAGGCGGCGTTCGCGATGCTGCTGTTCGAGGATCTGGCGCTGGTGCCGATCATCTTCCTGCTCGGCGCGATGGCGCCGGCAGCGGCGGATGCGGAATGGTCGTCGCTGATCGGTGTGCTGGGGCGCGGGGCGATTACGGTGGCGATCCTGTTCGTTGGCGGGCGCTTCCTGTTGCCGCGCATGTTTGGTCAGGCGGCGCGGACCAAGAGCCCGGAGCTTTTCCTTGCGGCCAGCCTGCTGGTCGTGATCGCAGCGAGCCTTGCGACCACGGCGGCGGGACTTTCGCCCATCGTTGGCGCGCTGATCGCGGGTCTGCTGATCGCCGAGACCGAATATCACACCGAAGTCGAAGCGATCACGGCTCCGTTCAAGGGGCTCGCGCTGGGTGTTTTCCTGATCACAGTGGGCATGCAGCTGGACATGGCGTTCGTCCTTGAGAATTGGGGCGCATTGCTCGGCGCCGTCTTCATGGTGCTGGTGGTGAAGGCCGGTGTGACGATGGGCCTGCTCAAGCTTTCCGGTGCGCGGGTAAGCACGGCGGCGGAGACCGGCGTGCTGATGTCGAGCCCTTCGGAGACGACGCTGATCGTGCTCGGGGTGGCGACGACCGCTGGGTTGATCGCGCCTGCGGACGCATCCTTCTGGACGACGGTGACTGCCATCGGGCTGACCGGAACGCCGGTGCTGGCTTATGCCGGGCGCCGCATCGCGCGGCTGATCGAGCGCAGGCAGGGCGGGCGCGATGATGCCGCTGCCGACGAATTGCATATCGATGAGGCCGGGCCGGGCACGGTGGTGATCGGCTTTGGCCGCGTTGGCCGCACCGTGGCGGATATGCTCCAGCGCCACGGGCTTCCGTATATCGGCGTGGATGCAGACGTGGACAATGTCGATACGGCTCGCAAAGAGGGCTATTCGGTGATGTTCGGCGATGTGACGCGCAACGAACTGGTCGACCGGCTGAACCTGGGCCACGCCAAGGCGCTGATCCTGACGATGGACGATCCGGTACTGACGGTGCGCCTCACCCGACGCGTGCGCGGCTGGGTGCCCAATCTGCCGATCATCACGCGTGCTCGCGATGCAGGGCATGCCGCCGAGCTTTATAAGGCCGGGGCGACCGATGCGGTGCCCGAGACGCTGGAAAGCTCGCTGCAATTGTCCGAGGCTTTGCTGGTCGATCTGGGCATCGGCGTGGGGCCCGTGATCGCATCGATTCACGAAGAGCGCGACAAGATGCGCAAGGCAATCAAGGAAGCCGTGGGCATGGAGCGCGAGCCGCGGATTCGGCGGGTGCGCAAGGATAGTCCAGCGGGCTGAGCCGTTTACGCTTGCCGCTGGATTGGGCGCGGCGCATTATCGCGACAACGATACCCCCAGATCCCATCGTGGAGTTGTAACCATGCTGACCATGCTTTTCCTGATCGCCGCTTCCGCTTCGCCCCAGGCTGCCGATCCGCTTGCTCCCGCGCGGGCGGGCAAGATCCAGTGCGTGACGCCCAACGAAGCGACCAAGACCTGCATGGGTCTGTCGACCTACAAGATCAACGCCGATGGCAGTTTCGAGACGAGCACCACATTGCTGATCGCGCCGACGCCGCTGATCACGATGACGGTGAAGTCGCCCGGCACGGTGAAGGATGGCGCTCTGTGCGGCCCGGTGCGCAAGGCCGATTTCGAAGCGGCGGCGATCGAGCAGGACGGCCAGCCCGCCAATGAAGCGATGGCCGGCGCGGTTCGCTCGCAGGTTGCCGGCGCAATCGCCGCGATGGACGGCAAGATGGGCTGCGGAACCGAAGCCGCAGACGGCACCGTGACAGTGACGCTCGACGGCGTCGCCCGCCCGGATATGACGCAGAAGACGAAGTGGGTGGACCCGAGCGAGGGTTACAAGCTGGGCGTGTAAGCCCCTAGTTCGGCACTCTGGCGATACATTTCTTCAGTTCGGCACGCACTGTGCGGCTGCGGGCGACGAGGCCTGCGGTCGCCAATTCTGCGGCATCGGCCACGTCGCGCTCGAACCGGGCATGGTCGGCACCATCCTTGCGGGCGCGCTCCATCGCGGCCATCGACCAGAAGATCGATGCATCGAACGCGGCTTCGCTCTTCGCGTTGTAATGGCCGAGCAATTTGTGCTGTGCGGCGGTGAGGCCGGCGCATTTTACCGCATCAGCATATTGCGGCAGCTTCTCGCTCTGGATCACCAAAGCGAGCGCCAGCGCGATCATGCAGTCACGCTCTCCAATGCGGCGCGGACTGCGGCGAGGGCTTCGGCACCCTTGCTGCCATCGGGGCCGCCGCCCTGCGCCATGTCCGGACGGCCGCCGCCGCCCTGCCCGCCCAATGCTGCCACTGCGGCTTTGACG
>JAZKJE010000054.1:0-600 GCA_040384525.1 Pseudomonadota bacterium | reverse complement strand
GGCATTGTGCGGCACGCTATCGGTGACGCCGACTGCGACCGAGGCGCGGCCTTCGTTGACGGCGACAAGCGCGACGACGCCCGAGCCGATTCGGGCCTTGGCTTCATCCACTGCGCCGCGCAGTTCCTTCGGGTCCAAGCCGTCGATGACCTGGCCAATGAAGTTTACGCCGGCGACTTCTTCCGGACCGGATGGAGCAGCAGCACCGCCGCCGCCCCCAGCTCCACTTAGGGCGAGCGCCTTGCGGGCGTCCGCGAGTTCGCGCTCGAGCTTGCGGCGTTCCTCGACCAGAGCAGCCACGCGCGCGGGCACGTCATCGGGCGCGGTCTTGAGTGCGGCTGCGGCTTCCTTCAGGCGTTCGTCGCGGGCATTGAGCCACAGGCGCGCGGCTTCGCCTGTCAACGCTTCGATACGGCGGATGCCGGAAGATACGGCGCTTTCGGAGACGATCTTGAAGATGCCGATGTCGCCCGTCGCGTTAACATGCGTGCCACCGCAGAGTTCGACCGAATAGTTCTGGGCGTCCCCGCGGCCCATTGAGAGAACGCGGACTTCGTCGCCGTACTTTTCGCCGAACAGCGCCATTGCACCGGCGGCGAT
>JAZKJE010000053.1:641-3662 GCA_040384525.1 Pseudomonadota bacterium | reverse complement strand
CCGTAACCGCGCATCCCGGCGAGGGGGGCAGAATAGTCCACGGCGCGAACGCTGGCACGCCCTCACGCGCAACGTCTGCCAGGGTATAGCGGTCGAGCACGGCGAGGAACGCATCCAGCGCTTCGGCCAGAACGCCGCTTAACGCGCAATTCGTCCGCAAGACGCAACGCGAACAGTCTGCCAGACGCATCCCGCACTCCAGCGCGCGCACGATGTCTCCAACCCGTATTTCCTGTGGCGGCCGGGCGAGCGCAATTCCGCCGGTCCGCCCACGCTGAGAGCGCGCAAAACCCTCGCTCACCAGCGCCTGCGCCACTTTGGCGACATGATGATAACTCAGGCCCTGCCGCGCCGAAAACGTGGGAAGGGAAACTGGCGCGGATGATCTTGCGAGCACGATCAGCAGGCGCAGGCCGAAGTCGGTGTGCTGGGTCAGCTGCATGGGGCCATGCATCGAGAATCTGCTTGCGTAAATCAAGTACATTAAATACCGGTATTGAATTACTGGATTGGAGAACCCCATGCGCACTGCTTCCGAACATGCCCGGACGATCGTCAAAGCCACCGCGCCAGCGATCGAAAAGCACGGGCTGGCGATCACCACCGCAATGTATGCCCGGCTGTTCGAGAACGCGGAAGTCGCTGCGATGTTCGATCGGGCCGCACAGGAAAGCGGCGAACAGCCAAGGCGGCTTGCCGGTGCGATTCTTGCTTATGCCAAGAACATCGACAAGCTCGAGAACCTGGGCCCCGCCGTGCAGCGGATGGTGGCACGTCATGTCGAAACCGGTGTAAAGGCGGAACATTATCCGCTGGTCGCCGGCGCCCTGCTGCCCGCTATCCGCGATGTACTGGGCGCCGACGTAGCAACCGACGAAGTGCTAGATGCGTGGGGCGAGGCCTACTGGATGCTTGCCGATATCCTGATTGCCGCCGAAACCGATGCCTATGCCGTCGCGGCCTGAGCCCTCGCTCAGACCCTGACGTCTAGCCCGCCGACCGTGTTTCCCTAACCGGTCGGCGGGTTCCGAGCCTTGCTCAGGCCTCCACGCCGAACACGATTTCCGCGTGGGCCTGCAGCCGCGCTACCAGAGCCTCTCCCAGAATCGCACCAGGCGTTCCGATCCCGCCACCGGCCTTGCTCGCCAGCAACGCGATCCCGGTTTCGGAAAGCATCCGGCTGGTCGAACCATACCCCGGATCGTAGCGCCCTTTCACGCCATAGCGGATCGTCCGGCCGTCGGGCATTTCGCCCAGGAACAGCACATCGTAGAAGCCCGTTTCGCGTTCTTCCTTCGACGGTCCTTCGCCGGGTAGCGGATCGTCGGGACGGCCGATCATCGGCGTCTTCGCCATATGCTCGGCCACCGCCTTGCCCTGATCGCCGGCTCCGGTCAGCACCATCTCGTCATAGACGAAATCCGTGCCCCATGGATGGCCGAGCAGCGCGTTGGTGCGGTGGACGTTCTTGGTGTTGATCGCCGCCATGATGAACGGCGCCTGCCAGCTGCCGATCGCGTCGTCGTGGCTCACCGCATCCCCGGATGGCTGGCCGGGCCCCTCGAACCCCGGCGTCAGGCAGAATGGACTGGCCATCAGCGGGATCAGCGACGGGTCCTTGCCCATCGCCGCCAGCGTCGCCTTGAGGCTTGCCGCGGTGCCGCCCGAAGCGCCGCCCTTCATCCCGCGCACCCGGCCTTTGACGCGCGGGGCAGGGCGCCCGAACCGCCTCATGGCCTCCTCCTGCAGCATCAACACGCCCAGATCGAACGGGATCGAATCGAAACCCGACGAAAAGCAGATCCGCGCGCCCGATTGCTCCGCCGCTGCGCCATGCTTGTCGATCATCTGGCGCATCCACACCGGCTCGCCGCACAAGTCGGCATAGTCAGTCCCCGCGGCGATGCAGGCTTCCAGCACCGGCTCACCATACAACTGGTACGGCCCGACCGTCGTCAGCACCACGCGCGCCTGCTGCGCCATCGCAGCAAGGCTTGCCGGATCGGCGATGTCGGCCACGATCAGCGGCGTGTTCTTCGGCGCGTCGATAACGGCTCGCACTTCCGCCAGCTTGGCCGCACTGCGCCCTGCCATCGCCCAGCGGGGGCCTTCCTGCCCGTAATGCCGCGCCAGATACTCGGCGACCAACCGCCCTGTGAACCCCGTCGCCCCATAGACCACGATGTCATAGGGCCGCCCCGACTTGTCCATTCGCCTCTCCGTCTGCTTTCTTATTTACAAGAGGCTCGACGAAGTCAGTGACGATTGCAACCGGATTTAAGTGCGAGATTAAAGCTTAGGCAGCGTAACCCCGCGCTGACCCATGTACTTGCCCGCCCGGTCGGCATAGCTGACTTCGCACGGCTCGTTGCCCTGCAGGAACAGGAACTGGCACGCCCCCTCGTTGGCATAGATCTTCGCGGGCAGCGGCGTGGTGTTCGAAAACTCCAGCGTCACGTGGCCTTCCCAACCCGGCTCCAGCGGCGTCACGTTCACGATGATCCCGCAGCGCGCATAGGTACTCTTGCCCAGGCAGATCACCAGCACATCGCGCGGGATGCGAAAGTACTCGACCGTACGGGCCAGCGCGAACGAATTGGGCGGGATTACGCAGCAATCGGTCTTGCGGTCGACGAGGCTGTCCCCGTCGAAGTTCTTGGGGTCCACCACCGCCGAATTGACGTTGGTGAAGATCTTGAACTCGTCCGCCACCCGCGCGTCATAGCCATAGGACGACAACCCATAGCTGATGCACCCGTCGCGCTTCTGGTTTTCGACGAAGGGCTCGATCATCCCTTCGGCCAGCGCGCGCTCGCGGATCCACTTGTCGGAAAGAATCGCCAATTTTGCTCCCCCGGGAAATATCTAGAACAGGTTCGAAGGCCCGAACGCGTTGGGCAATAGCACCGACAGCCGTGTTTCCACCACTTCATGTTCGCCCACGCCCAGCACCAGCGGATCGGTCCCGCCCAGCGCCGCCAGTTCTGCGGCAAGCACAACTTCGAGGTGCGTTCGTGGAAC
>JAZKJE010000053.1:0-631 GCA_040384525.1 Pseudomonadota bacterium | reverse complement strand
GCGCCGCCAGTTCGTGCAGGACTTGCCGACAGCGTCCACACGGCGTGATCGCCGCGCCTGTCCGACCGCCTGCACCACCAAGTACCGCCACCGCGATCAGCCCGCCGCGCCGTCCGGCATGCGTGGCAATCGCGCAGGCTACCGTCTCGGCACAGAGCGACAGTCCGTAGCTCGCGTTCTCGGTGTTCGCGCCGGTGACGATCGCGCCATCCTCGAACAGCAGCGCCGCACCCACCAGAAACCCGGAATAAGGCGCATAGGCCGTGTCCATCGCCGTGCGCGCTGCCGCGATCAGCGCCTCGCGCCGTTCCTCGAACACCCCGCTCACGGTTGCACAACCACCCAGCGCAGCGGCCCCGGCGCGGCGTTCAGGCGGAGGCGGTCGGTCGCGGTCCACATTACCCACGGCCGCCCGGCATAGCCCGGCTCCAGATATGCTTGCGAAACCCAGATATTACGATCGATCATGGCCGCCAGATGATAGCGCTTTTCCAGACCGCGCGACACCATCAGGATCACCGGCTTTTCGGCGTGCTTCTCCACCTGGTTGAGGAACGTCGTCAGCTCGCTCTGCATCTGCGCTTCGCCGGGCGCTTCGCCACCTACCCCGTGGTGCTCGCCGGCCCGCCGC
>JAZKJE010000052.1:36002-41789 GCA_040384525.1 Pseudomonadota bacterium | reverse complement strand
TCGAGGGTCCCGATCTGGCAGTGCTCGACGACAAGCTTTATGTCCGCACCATCGCGGGCCTGAAGCGGATCGATGCGCTCTGGCACCGGCTCGATCCGCGCCTGCTCGATCCGCTGGCGCTCGATTCGCACTCGACCATCGGCGTGCCCGGCGTTGTAGATGCGATGGCCGCTGCAAATGTCGTGATCGCCAACGCGCCCGGCGCGGGTTTGCTGGAGGCGACTGCTTTTGCGGCCTTCCTGCCCAAGCTCGCCAGGGTGTTCGGCGAACCGCTCGCATTGCCCAATATCGCCACCTGGTGGTGCGGGCAGGATGCGGCGCGCGCGCATGTTGAGGCGAACCTCGATAGCCTCGTGATCGCCCCCGCTTTCGGCACAAAGCCGCTCGGGCTGCCCGATGGTCAGGCGATGCTCGGCTCGCGCCTCAAGGGCGAAGCGCGCGCCGCTCTGCTCGCCGATCTCGCCCGCCGCCCGCAGGATTATGTCGGTCAGGAAGTCGTCCGCCTCTCCACCATGCCTGTCGTGGCCGAAGGCAGCCTCGCCCCGCGCCCCTTCACCCTGCGCGTCTTCGCTGCGCGCGGTGCCGATGGCAGCTGGACGGTGATGCCCGGCGGCTTCGCCCAGATCGGCGAGCATGCCGATGCCCGCGCGGCCGTGATGGGGGAGGGCGTCTGGTCCGCCGATGTCGCGATCCATGGCGAAGAAGCCGTCGCGCCGGTGTCGCTGCTGCCCTCGGGCAATTCCACCGCGCTGCGCCGCAACCCCGGCACGCTTCCCAGCCGCGCCGCCGACAATCTCTTCTGGCTTGGCCGCTATTTGGAACGCGGCGAATCCCTGCTCGGCGTGCTCCGCGTCCTGCTCGGCCATTCGATCAGCGCGGATACCGGCGCGGCGCTTTCCGCCGACACCGTCCGGCGTCTGGTCGGCCTCGTCGTCGCAGCCGGCGCGGCGCCCGAGCCCAAGGCGTATAAGCGCGCCGATCTCACCGCTTTGGTCCGCACCGCATTGGAAGGCGAGGATGGCTGGTACAGCATCCGCTACACCAATGCACAGGCCAAGCGGATCGGTGCGATCTCGCGCGATCGCCTTTCAGCCGACATGATCCGGCTGCTCGATGCCCCTTTCCCCACCAAGGGCAGCGTGCTCGATAAAACCGGTAGTCTGCAACGCCGCTATTCCGCGCTCGCCGGCCTCGCCGCCGAGCATATGGGCCGCACCGATGCATGGCGCTTCCACGATATCGGCCGCCGCATCGAGCGCGCCAGCGTCGCGGTCCGTGCGATCCGCACCTTTGGCGGGCCGGACGCTACCAGCGACGATCTTTCGACGCTGCTGGACCTCGCCGATAGCCAGATCAGCTACCGCCAGCGCTATTTGACCGGCATCGCGCGCGTGCCCGTGCTCGATCTTGTCACGCTCGATCCCACCAATCCGCGCGGTATCGCCTTTCAGGTCGCGGCGATCTCGGGCCATCTCAACAAATTGCCGGTGCTCTCCGATAGCGGCCTGGCCGAGCAGCAGCAGGAGCAAGCGCGCGAACTCGCTGCGATCCTCGTCACCGCACAGGCCGTCCGCATCGACGATTGGACGCTCGGCGATATCGGCATTCGCCTCTCGAACCTGTCCGAAGCCGTCGCGCGCCGCTATTTCCTGCAAGGCGCCGAGCCACTTCGCGCAGCGGGGATGGTGCTCGCGTGATGCTCTATAATATCCGGCACGTGACGCGCTTCGAATATGCGCGCGCGGTCGGCTTTGCCCGCAACAATCTTCGCCTCCAGCCGATCATCTGGTCGGGTCAGGATGTCGAGAGTTACAGCCTGACCATCGAGCCGCATGGCCGCATCCATCCGGCGCGCGCCGAAGCAGGCCTTGCCAATGTGATGCGATTGGTGGTTGAGGCCCCCGCCAAGACGCTGACCATCACCAGCACCGCGCGCGTCCGCGTCGATCGTCCGATCCCGTTCCCCAAGCCCAGCGACCCGACGATCGCCGAAATCGCCGCACTGGCCCGCATTAGCCGCGATGCATCGCCCGCCAGCCCGGCAAGCTACATCTTCCCGTCGCCGCTGATCCCGCTGGACGCAGATATCGCCCAGTGGTGCGCGATAGATCTCGACCCCAATCGCGGCATCCTCGACGCCGCGTTCGCGCTCGCCAGCCGGATTATGCGCGAGTTCGATTTCGATACCGAAGCGACGATGGTCGATACGCCGCCTCGCGAAGCGTTCGATAAGCGCGGCGGCGTCTGCCAGGATTTCGCGCAGATCATGATCTCGGGGATGCGCTCGGCGGGGCTCCCTGCGGCTTATGTCTCGGGATATCTGCGCACATTGCCCCCGCCGGGCCAGCCGCGACTGGTCGGCGCGGATGCCACGCATGCCTGGGTATTGGTCTGGGCCGGAGCCGCGTTGGGCTGGGTCGGGGTCGATCCCACCAATGGCATCTGGATGGCGGAGGACCATATCGTCGTCGCCATCGGTCGCGATTATTCGGACATTGCGCCGGTCGATGGCGTCGTCCTTGGATCAGGCGCGCAGAAGATGCACGTATCGGTCGATGTCGAGCCCCTGCCCCAAAACGGATTGACGGAAGCCGTTTCCTGACCCTTGCGTTGAAGCCTCGCCGGGCCGAAATAGCCGCCCGGTAAAAGGGATAAGAATGGCCGATCCGTACGTAACACTGGGAGTAGCTCGCGGCGCCGATGAGGCGACGATCAAAAAGGCGTATCGCAAGCTCGCCAAGGAGCTGCATCCCGACAAGAATAAAGACAATCCCAAGGCCACCGAGCGCTTCAGCAAGGTGACCCAGGCCTATGATCTGCTGACCGACAAGGACAAGCGCGCGCGCTTCGATCGCGGCGAGATCGATGGCGATGGCAATCCGGCAATGCCGCCCGGCTTTGGCGGCGGCGGTTTCGGCGGCCCGCAAAGCGGCTTCAGCGCGCGCGATTTCGGCGGCGGAAATTCCGGCGGGTTCAGCGACATCTTCGAGGGACTGTTCGGCGGCGCGCGCGGCGGTGGTGAGGGCTTTGCCGGCGGTTTCGGGCGGCGTCCTGCTCCCAAGGGCGCCAATGTCGCCTATCGCCTCGCGGTGTCGTTCGAGGATGCAGCCAAGCTCAGCCCGCAGCGCATCACCTTGCGCGACGGCAAGACCATCGACCTTAAGCTCCCCGCCGGCGTCGAGACCGGCACCCAGATGCGCCTGACCGGCAAGGGCGATGAGGGGCCTGGCGGGAAGGGCGATGCGATCGTCACCATCGAAATCGGCAAGCACGCATTCTACGTTCGGCAGGGCGACGATATCCGCATCGATCTGCCGGTCACGCTCAAGGAAGCCGTGCTTGGCGGCCCCGTCCGCGTGCCTACGCCCGATGGCGCGGTGATGCTGACGGTCCCCAAGGGGTCGTCGTCCGGCAAGGTGCTGCGCCTCGGCAGCCGCGGCTTCCACAAGAAAGGCGGCACGCGCGGAAATCTGCTCGTCACGTTGATCGTCGATCTGCCCGAGAGCGATGCGGCGCTCACCAGCTTTGTCGAGGGATGGAGCGACGAACGGAACCCGCGTGCGAAGATGGGCGTCTAGTATTTAGTGACTGAAGCCGCGCCCGACACCATCACGCCCGCGGATCCCCTGCCGGGCATTTCGCCGCAATCGCCCGAGGCGCGGCAGCGCGGTTTCGGCGAGCGGCTCGGGGATTTGCGGCCCAGCAAGCGCGCGCTGGAAATCCTCAAGCGTATTGCGGTCGGCACCTATACCGATGGCTTCACCCATGCCGGCAATCTGGCGTATCTCAGCCTCGTCACGCTCTTCCCCTTCTTTATCGTGACCGCAGCGATTGCCCGGCTGGTCGGGCGACGAGACGATACGATCGCGGCGCTCAACGCCTTCCTGCAAACCGTGCCGCCTGAAGTCGCAAAGCTTCTCGCCCAGCCGATCCGCGATGTGCTCGAGGCGCGCTCGGGCAGCCTGCTCTGGTTCGGCGCGATCGTCGGCCTGTGGACGACCGCGGGCTTTATCGAAACGCTCCGCGCGATCCTGCGTCAGGCGTACGGTACACAATCGTCGACACCCTTTTGGCGCTACCGCCTGGGCGCGATCGGCATGATCGTGGGCGCTGTGATCCTCGCCATGGCGGCGTTCAGCTTTCAGGTTATCCTGACCGGCGTTGAACAATTCCTTCACCGGGTCCTCCCCTTTGCCAGCGATGTGCAGACCCTCGTCTCACTCGGCAAGCTTGCACCCGCGCTGGCTTTGTTCGGCGCGCTTTACATTCTGTTCTACTCGCTGACCCCGGCGAAGTACCGCAAGACCAAATGCCCCAAATGGCCGGGTGCGGCATTGGTCGCCGGCTGGTGGCTCGGGACGACTGCGGTGTTGCCCTGGTTCCTCTCGCTCGCGGGCGGATATGACCTGACCTATGGCAGCCTCGCGGGCGTGATGATCGCCCTGATCTTCTTCTTCATCATCGGCCTGGGCGTGGTGATCGGCGCCGAACTCAACGCGGCTCTAGCGGAAGTGCCGCAAGAGGGTTTAGAGGAGCCGCAACAGACGGAGGTTTCGGCGTGACCGGATTGATGCAGGGAAAGCGCGGGCTGATCATGGGGCTCGCCAATGATCGTTCACTGGCATGGGGCATTGCCCAGAAATTGGCGGAGCATGGCGCCGAACTGGCGTTCAGCTATCAGGGCGAAGCGCTGGAAAAGCGCGTGCGTCCGCTCGCCGAGCAATTGGGCAGCGATTTCCTGATCGATTGCGATGTTTCCAATATGGAAGAGCTCGACAAGAGCTTCGAGATTTTGGCCGAACGCTGGCCGACCATCGACTTCGTCGTCCACGCCATCGGCTATTCGGACAAGAACGAGCTGCGCGGCGGCTATGTCGATACCAGCCTCGATAACTTCCTGATGACGATGAACATCAGCGTCTATTCGTTCGTCGCGGTGGCCCAGCGCGCCTCCAAGATGATGCCGAACGGCGGTTCGTTGGTCACGCTCAGCTATTACGGCGCCGAAAAGGTGATCCCGCATTACAACGTCATGGGCGTCGCGAAGGCCGCGCTAGAGACCAGCGTCCAGTATCTCTCGGTCGATCTCGGCCGCGATAATATTCGCGTCAACGCGATTTCGGCCGGCCCGATCAAGACGCTCGCCGCCTCGGGCATCGGCGATTTCCGGCTGATCCTGAAGTGGAACGAGCATAATTCGCCGCTGAAGCGCAACGTGACGATCGAGGATGTCGGCGGTGCGGGGCTCTATCTGTGCAGCGATCTGTCGAGCGGCGTGACCGGCGAGACCCACCATGTCGACGCCGGCTATCACGTGATCGGCATGAAGGCCGAAGACGCGCCCGATATCGCTTTGGCGTGAAACTCCCTCTCCCCTCGGGGGAGAGGGAAGGGGCCCGCCGCGAAGCGGTGGGAAGGGTGAGGGTCAGTTGGGGAAGACACGCTACGACCCGGAAGATGGCTCGGTCCAACGCGCACGCAAATTGCGTCAAGACTCCACCCCCGCCGAAGACGCTCTCTGGTCGATCCTTCGCGGCTCTAAACTCGACGGTCGTAAATTCCGCCGCCAGCAGCGTTTCGGCCCATACTTTGGCGACCTTGTCTGTCACGATGCCCGCCTCGTCGTCGAAGCCGATGGCGACTCCCACTTTGACGAAGCGGGCAAAAGAAGCGATGCGCTGCGCACAGCCTATATCGAACGCGAAGGATACCGGGTGCTGCGGTTCACCAATCATGAGATCATGACGAACTTGGACGGCGTTGCGGAGACAATCCGCGCGGCACTGG
>JAZKJE010000052.1:16061-35927 GCA_040384525.1 Pseudomonadota bacterium | reverse complement strand
CCACCGCCTTCGGCGGCGGGCCCCTCCCTCTCCCCCGAGGGGAGAGGGTAATGTCGTTCAACACCTTCGGACGCGTTTTCCGCTTCACCACATGGGGCGAGTCGCATGGGCCAGCGCTGGGCGCAGTCGTTGACGGCTGCCCTCCGGGTCTTGCGCTCTCCGAAGCCGATATCCAGCCGTTCCTCGACAAGCGCCGTCCGGGCACCTCGCGCTTCACCACGCAGCGGCAGGAGCCGGATCAGGTCCGCATCCTTTCGGGTGTGTTCGAGGGCAAGACCACCGGCACCCCGATCAGCCTGATGATCGAGAATGTAGATCAGCGATCGAAGGATTATTCCGAAGTCGCCAGCGCCTATCGCCCCGGCCACGCCGATTATGCCTACGACGCCAAATACGGCTTCCGCGATTATCGCGGCGGCGGGCGCAGCTCGGCACGCGAGACGGCGGCGCGGGTCGCGGCGGGCGCAGTCGCGCGGCTGGTGATCCCCGAGGTCAAGATCACCGCATGGGTCGAAGCCATCGGCGGCGACGCTATCGATCCCGGCAATTTCGATGCGCACGAAATCGATCGCAACCCGTTCTTCTGCCCCGATGCCGCCGCCGCGATGCGCTGGGAGGCTTTGGTCGATACCGCGCGCAAGGCAGGTTCGTCGCTGGGCGCCGTCATCGCCTGCGAAGCCACCGGCGTGCCCGCCGGCTGGGGTGCGCCCATCTACGCCAAGCTGGACAGCGAACTCGCCGCCGCCGCCATGTCGATCAACGCCGTCAAGGGCGTCGAAATCGGCGACGGCTTCGGCGCGGCTTCGCTATCGGGCGAGGAAAACGCCGATGCGATGCGCCCCGGCACCAACCATCCCGAATTTCTCGCCAACCATGCCGGCGGCATCGCGGGCGGCATCTCGACCGGTCAGCCTTTGAAGCTGCGTGTCGCGTTCAAGCCGACCAGCTCGATCCTGACCCCCGTCGAGACGATCACCCGCGAAGGCGAAGCCACGGAGATTCGCACCAAGGGCCGCCACGATCCTTGCGTCGGGATCCGCGGTGCGCCGGTGGTTGAAGCGATGATGGCGTTGGTGCTCGCGGACCAGAAACTGCTCCACCGCGCCCAAACCGGACGCTAGCCTTCGCTCGATCCGTCCGGAATGCGGCGAAGCGAATCGCTTTGGCGGTGAGTTGTCCAAACAGGTGAATCGGTTTGCAGCGCAGCGCGTTCCCTCCTTGTGGCTGTTAAGGCCAGAGGGGGAGCCATTACGATGCGCACTAAGACGATCGCTGCATTTCTCGAGAAATTCGATCCCAATCGCACGGTTTCGCCAGCGCGCGAGCTGCGGCCTCCGTCGTCCGGCGGCGCGCAGCCTTTGCCCTCGAAATAAGCCTCAATCCGCGAACGGATCGCGCACCAGGATCGTATCGTCGCGCTGCGGGCTGGTCGAAACCAGTGCCACCGGGCATTGGATCAGCTCCTCGATCCGCCGGATATATTTGATCGCCTGCGCCGGCAGTTCGGCCCAGCTGCGTGCGCCCGCGGTGGTCTCCGCCCAGCCCGGCATCGTCTCATACACCGGCTCGACTGCCGCCTGATCCGCTGCGTTCGCCGGGTAATAATCGATCGTCTCTCCGCGCAATGTGTAGCCGGTGCAGATCGATACTTCCTCGAACCCGTCGAGCACGTCGATCTTGGTCAGCGCGATGCCCGTGATGCCGGAAACCGCCGCCGATTGGCGCAGCAGCACCGCATCGAGCCAGCCGCAACGCCGCTTGCGCCCGGTGACGGTGCCGAACTCATGCCCGCGCGTACCCAGCCGTTCCCCGATTTCATTGTCCTGTTCGGTCGGAAACGGCCCCGATCCCACCCGCGTTGTATATGCCTTGGCGATCCCCAGCACGAAGCCGACTGCGCCGGGGCCCACGCCGCTGCCCGCAGCCGCCGTGCCCGCCACCGTGTTGGACGAGGTCACGAACGGATAGGTGCCGTGATCGATATCGAGCAACACGCCCTGCGCGCCCTCGAACAGGATCCGCCGCCCGCGCGAACGCGCTTCGGCCAATGTGCGCCACACGGGCTCGGCGAAGGGCAAAACAAAGCCCGAAATTTCCTTGAGTTCGGCAACCAGAGCCTCGCGATCCACCGGCGGCTCGTTAAAGCCAGCCCTCAGCGCATCGTGATGCGCGAAAAGCCGGTCGAGCTGCGGCCCCAGATCGTCGAGATGCGCCAGATCGCACACGCGGATCGCACGTCTGCCAACCTTGTCCTCATAAGCCGGACCGATCCCGCGCCGCGTCGTCCCGATCTTGCCCGCGCCACTGGCATCCTCGCGCAGCGCATCCAGATCGCGGTGGAATGGCAGGATCAGCGGGCAGGTGTCGGCGATCTTGAGCGTCGCGGGGGTCACATCGACGCCCTGTCCGCGCAATTTCTCGATCTCGGATTTCAAATGCCACGGATCGAGCACCACGCCATTGCCGATCACGCTTGGCGTACCGCGCACGATCCCCGAGGGCAAAAGCGAGAGCTTGTAGACATTCTCGCCCACGACGAGCGTGTGCCCGGCATTATGCCCGCCCTGAAAGCGCACGACCATATCGGCGCGCTCGGCGAGCCAGTCGACGATCTTGCCCTTGCCCTCATCGCCCCATTGGGCGCCGATCACTGCAACATTTGCCATTGGATGCACGTCTCCGCCTGCCGGCGAGACCCGAAGCCGCCCTTCGACAGGGCTCGGCGGCTGGGCTTTCCAAAGCACGGGTCTTGCCCGGCGCGGGCCGAATGGCGTGCATAGGTGTTTAGGTCAAGCGATTCGGCTGGTTTACGCGCGCCGAACTTGGCCTATGCTCGGGCAAACATAAGGAGAGACGCATGAAACTGGCCAGCCTGAAGCACGGACGCGACGGCAAGCTCGTGGTCGTATCGAACGATCTCGCCTGGTATGCGAGCGCCAGCATGATCGCGCCGACGCTGCAGGCGGCGCTCGACGATTGGGACCGTGTCGAAGGCGATCTGCGCAATCTCCAGACCGATCTGGATCATGGCGTAATCCCGCAGGAGCGCTTCCACGAGCGCCTCGCCGCCGCCCCGCTGCCGCGCGCATATCAATGGGCGGATGGCTCGGCCTATGTGAACCACGTGGCTCTGGTGCGACAGGCGCGCGCCGCCGAAATGCCCGACAGCTTCTGGCACGATCCCCTGATGTATCAGGGCGGATCAGACGGTTTCCTGGGCCCGCGCGATGCGATCCCGCTGGCCGATGAAAGCTGGGGCGCCGATCTCGAAGCCGAAGTGATCGTGGTCACCGGCGATGTGCCATTGGGCGCGACCCGTGACGAGGCGCTGGCGGCAGTACGGCTGGTTGGCCTCACCAACGATGTTTCGCTCCGCAATCTCATCCCCGGCGAACTCGCCAAGGGCTTTGGTTTCTTCCAGTCCAAGCCCGCCAGCGCCTTCTCACCGGTCTTTGTTACGCCCGACGCGCTCGGCGACTGGTGGAAAGACGGCAAGCTTCACCGCAAGCTGATGGTCGATCTCAACGGCAAACCCTTCGGCCGCGCCGAAGCGGGTGAAGACATGACCTTCGATTTCGGCACGCTGATCGCCCATGCTGCCAAGACGCGGAAGCTCGGCGCGGGCACGATCATCGGCTCGGGCACCGTATCGAACCGCGGTGCAGACGGCGGCCCCGGCAAGCCCATCGCCGATGGCGGCGTCGGCTATTCATGCCTGGCGGAAGTGCGCACGGTCGAGACGATCCTGCGCGGCGCGGCGGAAACGCCCTTCCTAAAGGCCGGCGACACCGTCCGCATCTGGGCCGAAGACGACAAGCACCACCCGATCTTCGGCGTGATCGAGCAGACGGTGAGCGCGGGCTAGTTACACGGAGAGTCGAAGCCTCATGCGGAGATAATCGATGTCGGCGGAGATTACTGCGGCCCTTATAGGTCTTTTGGGCGCGCTCGTCGGCGGGGGCCTTACCACTGCAACTACGTGGCTGATTTCGCGTACTGAGCGGAACAAGTTTGCGAGGGAGCGAATGTGGGATCTTCGACGAGAGGCTTACACAAAAATTATTGCGTCTATCGTTCCCGCCTCACGCCTAACCGAGCACATATACCATCGATATGCGGAAGATCCGCACGGCTATGACGCGGGTAAAGAGAGTCGGCAGGCGATGAGCGAATACGTCGCACATTTCCAAGCTGCGCAGGATGCGTTCCATATTAATCGATTGATGTTGTCGCGGGCGTTCGCCGAAGCTTTCCAAAAGCTGTTGGGCAAGCTTGGCGATGTTGGTTCAGACCCGAACCAAGTTCCGCCGGAAGCTGCCGAGAAGGCGTGGATAATAATGAAAACTGACAGCGCTGCGCTGATTGCGCTAGCGCTCCGTGAAATCGATGAGGGCGTAGGCTTGAGCGATAAATAGCCTAGTGAAAATCGTGCGACTTGATGGGGATGCCACCATCGTCGCGGCTGCTCCGCCGTGGTGCCCACGCCTCAAGCGCGCGCTGCGGAGCAAGCCGCAGTGCCTCCGGCCTGCGATCGCGCGGATCGATCGTTCCGCCATGCGTCGCGCCGTCGCCGGGCATGGTCATGCGCGGAAGATCGAGTTGCCCTATCTCGCGTAGCCAAGGCGTCAGATCGATCAGGCTGTCGGCAACGACGTGGATGACGATGCCCTCGCGCTGGACACGCCCTTTGATCGCCAGCATCGTTGCAGACATCACGGTACGACGATTGTCCTCGAACCGGTCGGCCCACAACACGGCATTGGCGATCCCCGTCTCGTCCTCGAGCGTGACGAACACCACGCCCTTTGCGCTGCCCGGCCGCTGGCGGACAAGGATAAGCCCGGCGACTTCCACGCGCGCCCCATCCTTCATGTTCACCAGATCGCCGCACTTCGTGATCCGCCGCGCCCCCAATCTCTCGCGCAGGAACGAAACCGGATGCGCGCGAAGCGACATTTGCGTGGCCCGATAATCCTCAACGACTTCGCGGCCGGCGGTAAGCGGCACCAATTCTACGGGCACTTCGATGGCCTCGGGCAGGATTTTGCCCGCGCGGGAATCGGCGGCGAAGAGCAACGGCAAAGGCGCCTGCGCCAGCCCCTTGATTGCCCACAAAGCCTGTCGCCGGTTGAGCCCCAGCGCCTGAAACGCATCCGCGCGCGCCAGCCGTTCGAGCGCGGCAGGCTTCACGCCTGAGCGTCGCCATGCATCCTCGATCGATGTGAAGGGGCCGGTGCGCCGCGCGTCGATAATCCGGCCGGCATCCTTGCTATCCAGCCCCTGCACCACATGCATCCCCAGCCGCAATGGACGCAGCGCGCGCCAATCCGCCTCGCTTCCGCAAAAGCGCGCAAGCACGTCGCGTTCGTTGCCCGCGGGCACCATCTGCGTGTCCCATGCGCTTTCGTTGATGCACACCGGCCGCACTTCCACCCCATGCTCGCGCGCATCGCGGACAAGCTGTGCAGGCGCATAAAAACCCATCGGCTGCGAATTGAGCAGGGCGGCGCAGAAAATGTCGGGATGCCGGCACTTCATCCAGCTCGATGCGATCGCGATCTTGGCAAAGCTTGCCGCGTGGCTTTCCGGGAAGCCGTAATTGCTGAAGCCCTTGATCTGCTCGACCAGCCTTTCGGCGAACTCCAGCGCAATGCCGCGCTCCAGCATGCCGTTGATCAGTTTAGGGCCAAACTCGCCGATGGTGCCATCGGCCTTGAAGCTGGCCATTGCCCGGCGCAATTTGTCCGCTTCGTTCGCAGTGAAGCCCGCGCCGACGATTGCCACCTGCATCGCCTGTTCCTGAAACAGCGGCACGCCGAGCGTCTTCTTGAGTACGTCTTCCAGCGCAGGCGAGGGATACTCGACCAGATCGGGATTCTGCCGCCGCTTCAGATAGGGATGCACCATATTGCCCTGGATCGGTCCGGGGCGGACAATCGCGACCTGGATCGCGATGTCGTAGAAGTTCACCGGCATCATCCGCGGCAGCATCGACATTTGCGCCCGGCTCTCGATCTGGAACACGCCCAAAGTATCGGCCTGCTGGATCATCTTGAAGGTAAGCGGATCATCATCCTGCATCACCGGCGAAGCGAGGTTGAGCATCACATTCTTGTGCTCGGCGAGCAGATCGAACGAGCGCCGCATGCACCCCAGCATGCCAAGGCCAAGGATATCGACTTTCATGAAGCCGAGCTCTTCGATGTCGAGCTTCTCCCATTCGACGACACGGCGATCGACCATCGCGGCGGGCTCGACCGGTATCAGATCGTGCAGCTTGTCGCGGGTCAGCACGAAGCCGCCGGGGTGCTGCGACAAATGGCGTGGCGCGCCAACCAATTGCTTCGATAGTTCCAGCGTCAGCGCCAGCCGCGCATCGCTGCGATCCAGATTGAGCGCATCCACATGCTGGTCGGGCACGCCTTCGTTCGACCAGCCCCACACCTGGCTCGCCAGCGCCGCCGTCACATCCTCGGGCAGCCCCAGCACCTTGCCCACTTCGCGCACTGCGCCCCGCGAGCGAAACCGGCTGACCACCGCAGTCAGCGCGGCATGGTCATGGCCATAGGTTTCATAGATCCACTGGATCACTTCCTCGCGCCGCTCATGCTCGAAATCCACATCGATATCGGGCGGCTCGTGCCGCTCGGTCGAGATGAAGCGCTCAAATAGCAACTGGTGCTTGATCGGGTCGATCGAGGTAATCCCGAGCACATAGCAGATCACTGAATTGGCCGCGGACCCACGCCCCTGGCACAATATCTCCTGGCTGCGCGCGAACTGCACGATCGAGTTTACCGTCAGGAAATAGGGCGCATATTTCATCTGCTCGACCATCCCGAGCTCGTGGGTCAGCAGGTCGCAATATGGCTGTGGCGGCTTGCCCGCGAACTTGTGTTTCAATCCGCTCCACGCAAGCTTGTGCAGCGCATCCTGCGCCGATTTGCCCTGCAAAACATGCTCGTCGGGATATTGGTGCTCAAGCTCACGCAGCGAAAAATTGCAGCGTTCGGCAATCGCTTGAGAAGCGGCCAGCGCATGCGGGAATTTGCGAAACCGCCGTGCCATTTCTTCGGGCGACTTCAGATGCCGATCCGCATTGCGCTCGCGGCGAAAGCCAAGCGTATCGAGCGTGCATTTCTCGCGGATCGCGGTGACGACATCCTGCAGCATCTGCCGCTCGGGATCATCGTAAAGCACATCGCCGGTCGCCAGCGGCGTCAGTCCGAAATATCGCGCTGTCTCGTCAAGGCGGTGCAGTCGCACTGCTTCGCCCGGGCGACGATGCTGGGTGAGGCACACATGCCCCCGATCCATCCCGAAGATATCCGCCATCCATTGCAGCGAAAGCGGATCGCCGGGATCGGCCAGTCCCGGCACCAATGCGCCGATCAGCCCCCCGGCATGGCTCGCCACATCCTCCCAATGCAGGAAGCATTTGCCCTTCTCGCCGCGCTGCGCATCCGCGCGCGATTTGCCGAGCGTGAGCAGGCTGGTGAGCCGCGACCATGCCGTCACATCCTCGGGCCAGACCAGCAGCGAACTGCCATCGACCAGGTCGAGCCGGCACCCGGCGATCATCCGGATCGGCAGGCCGAGGTCGGATATCTTCTCCGCTGCTACCAATGAGCGGACAACGCCGCCAACTGAATTGCGATCGACGATTCCGAGCGCGGGTAGCCCGATCAATGCGGCTTGCTTGAACAAATCCTCCGGCGCCGAAGCCCCGCGCAGGAACGAATAATGCGTCGTCACCTGAAGCTCGGCGTAGCTCATCCGAATACGCCGTGGAGATACCAGCTGAGATCGCCGGATACGGCGCGTTCGCCATCGCCCTTGCGGAACAGCCAGTAACGGCAGCCGGCTTCGTCCTCGACGCGGAAATAGTCACGCACACTGTGCCGCTCGCCGGCGCGTTTCCACCATTCGCCGTGGACGCGTTCGGGGCCGTCGGCGCGAACCACGCTGTGGGGCACTCCACGCCAGGTAAAGCGGCGGGGCGCATGATCGGGCATTTCCGCCAGTACGTGATCGAGCCGTTCGGGGCGGCGCAGCAGCCGCGTGGGCTTGGGCCATTCGGGGTGCCAGGGGTGGAGCGCCGGGTTGCGATCGAGCTTGCGGACATCGTCGGCCTTGCCGCGCGCCGCCACGCGCTCGGGCGGATCGAGCACCTGCATCGGCGCCACCGATCGCTCGGGCACATCGCTTTCCACCGGGCGGCTGCGCCACATCGCACCCATGCCTATCCGCGTGGCGAGCGTGTCGATCAGCACCGCCAGCTCGGGCGCGGCTTCCTCATCGAGCCGCTCGATCACCGGCTGCGGCCCCAATATGTCGGCGCGGCGCACGTGCAGCGCGATGGCGTCGATGCCGAAACCCGGTTCCACCTCCTCGATCCGCCGGGTGAGCAGCCGCAGAATGTGCGCGGCGTCGCGGCTCGGGCGGGCAAGCCCCATGCGGATGCGCTGCGGCACGCCGTCGATCCGGTCGGCGATCAGCTCGATCCGCGTCGCGCCCAGACCCTCGGCCTCCAGCGTGGCAGCCAGTTGCGTGACGATCTGGCCCAGCCAATGCGCAATCGCCTCAGGCGTAGCGATGGGTTCGGCAAAGCGCTGCGCGGCTACAATCGCCTCGCGTGGGATTACCGGCCGCAGCGGCTCAGGAAGGCGGCCAAGTGCCTGCTCGAGCTTGAGCACCAGCCCCTTGCCGAAGCGCTTGACCAAGGGCCCGCGCGGCATCGCGGCAAGCTGAGCCACGCGCATTACGCCCAGCCGGTGGAGCAATTCCACGGCCTTGCCCTCGATCCGCAGCGCTTCGATGGGCAGCGGCGCGATGGCCTCCAAATGTCCGCCGCCCGCGCAAATTCCGCCTGCGCCGTAATGCGCCAGCCCCCACGCCGCACCCGGCGTATCGGCCACCGCCACCCGCGCGGCAAAGCCCAGCCGCCCTAACATCCGCACCAATCGCGCCGCCATCCGCGCCTCGCCACCGTGCAGATGCGCCACTCCGGTCAGGTCGAGGAACAGCGTGTCGTCGCCTTCGATCGCCACCGTCGGCGTCCAGCGCCGTGCCAGCGCCAAGGCAAGGCGCATGAGCTCGGCCCGGTCGCCCTCCTGATCGGCCGGGCAAATATCGATACCCGGCATCTGTGCACGCACTTGGGTCAGCGGCATCCCGGCGCGCGCACCCAATGCCTGCGCTGCGGGGCAGGCCGCTGCGACAACAACTCGGTTTTCCTCGCGGATCGTGGTGACCACAGCCCCAATTGCCGGGTGCTGCTGCGCGGCCGTTCGCGCAGGCGGAGCGCCTTCATCCGGTGGCATCGCCCGAAACGGATGCCCCGCCGCCTCGTCCTTGCGACCTACCTCATGCCGGGCCGGCTTACGTACGGAGGGCGGCAGCGCGACCTTGCCGAGCTGATCCTCACGCGCCCAGCGCGCGCCGGGACGCCAGCCGCCGCCGCGCGGGACCGAACAGGCATGCTTCTGCTCTTCCGCTGCGGCCTCACGCAGCGGATCGAGCGAAGCGGGGAGGCGCGGGGGCTCAGGCGGCCCGGCGCGCCGCTCCGCCCGCCGCAGCCGATCGATCGGCCAATTTGGCAGGAAGAGCGCAGCGACCCGTTGCATCGCAAGCCTCCAATATCTGAGTGAATCCCTCGCCACCCTTTTGCCGCGCCAGCTCGACTCGCCAGCGATGCCGCCCCACGCCCTCCACCGGCAGCGGCGTCGAAGGTGCGCAACCGATCCGCCAGCGCGTCACCGCCGCCGATGGCATGCCGATGGGATCGCGGTCCTCGCGGGCGTGGCGCTTCATCAGCAGCGCAATCGTCCGCCCGCCCTCGGCTGCCAGCTGCAGGCGTCTGGTGGCAGTCATGTCTGCCCGCTTCACTTCGCCGATCACCGCGCCCAAGCCCCGGTGGCGCAAGGCTTCCTCCATCACCGCGAGCAGTTCTGCATCGTCGCGCGCTTCGGCATAGATCAGCCTTTTGTGATCGAGCCCAACCTGGCTCAGCCCCGGCGCAAACAGATCGCGGCGCTGGACCGCCCAGAGCACCGGGCCCCAAGCGCGCGCCGCGATCCCGCCCATGAACAGGCTCGCCGCGCAATCCTCGGCCATGTCCGGCCCCGCCGCTGCCACCTCATGCAGCGCATCGAGGCGCAGCCCGGCACCGGTCAGCCGCGAATCCAGCGCCTCCACCCCGAACGGCAAAACCGGACGGCGACGGAAACCCCGGTCCTCCAGACCGTTCAGCGTTTCACGCAATTGTTTCAGGACAGCGGGGTCAGCCACTTGTTACTCTCGATGCACCCGACTCGGGAATGTAGAATGTTCCCATTTTGTTCCAAGGCGGCCAAGAGTCAATTGCCATTCATCGCATCGCCCTTAAGGTGCATTACATCACTATACCGGAGCAGCATTCGATGGGCCCCCGCCTTACTCGCCGCCACGCCCTGTTGGGCTCGTCCGCAATCCTCGCCACGCCGTTCCTCGGCAGTCTGATGGCCAGCGCCCAAAGCGTAACCGCCGCCGATCCTTCGCCGATGCTTGCGCCCTGGCCCGGTGGCTATGGCGGCACGCCGCCATGGGACAAGTTCGTGCCAGCAATGTTCCCGCCTGCCTTCGAAGCCGCGATGGCCGCCTTGCGCACCGAAGTGCATGCCGTGCGCGATTCCGCTGCCGCGCCGACCTTTGCCAACACGATCGTGCCGGGCGAGCTCGGTGGCGAGATGATGGACCGCGTCCAGGCTGTGTGGGGTGTTTACACCAGCAATCTGGCGACCAGGGAAGTTCAGGCGATCAACAAGGAATGGAGCCCCAGGCTCACCAAATTCTACGACGAACTCTCGCTCGATCCCAAATCCTTCGCGCGGATCGAGACCGTCTATAATAACCGCAAGAAGGACAAGCTCGACGCGCAGCAGACGCGCCTGATCGAGCGCACCTATCGCGGCTATGTCCGTCGCGGCGCCAAGCTTTCAGACGCGCAGCGCGCCGAAGTCAGCCGCTTGAACCAAGCGCTCTCGGTCCAGTTCGCCGAATTCTCGAAGCGCGTGCTGGCCGATGAAGAGACGTGGATCGTCCTCGACAATGAAGCCCAGCTTGCCGGTCTTCCGGACAGCTTCAAGGCCTCGCTCAAGGCAGCGGCAGACGAGCGCAAGGTCGCGGGCTGGGCAGTGGTCAACACGCGATCCTCGGTCCAGCCCTTCCTCGCCAACTCCACCGATCGGGCGTTGCGCGAAAGAATCTGGCGCACCTTCATCATGCGCGGCGACAACAATGATGCCAACGACACCAAGAGCGTGATCGCCGAGATCCTCAAGCTGCGCCAGGAGCGCGCCGTGCTGCTCGGCTTCAAGAACCATGCGAATTACCGGATGGACGACACGATGGCGGAAAACCCCGCCAACGCGATGAATTTGATGATGGCGGTGTGGCCCGCCGCCCGTGCCCGCGTTGCCGAGGAAGTCGCCGATATGCAGGCGGTGGCCGATAAGGAAGGCGCCAAGATCGCCATTGAGCCGTGGGACTATCGTTTTTACGCCGAGAAGGTTCGCAAGGCGAAATACGACCTCGATGAGAGCGAGGTGAAGCCGTACCTTGAGCTATCGAACATCATGGCCGGCGCATTTTACGCCGCAGGCCGCCTCTACGACATGGACTTCACCGAGACCAAGGACGTGCCGGTGTTCGATCCCGCCGTGCGCACCTTCGTCGTCACCGACAAGAAAACCGGCAAGAATCTCGGCATCTTCTACGCCGATAATTATGCCCGCTCGGGCAAGCGTTCAGGCGCATGGGCGACGCGCTATCGCGGGCAGAAGGAGCTGGGCGGCCACACCAATGTGCTCGCGTCGAACAACAACAACTTCGTCAAAGGCGGCGCGGGCGAGCCAACCCTGATCAGCCTCGACGATGCCACCACATTGTTCCACGAATTCGGCCATGCGCTGCACAGCCTGCTCCAGAACGTAACCTATCCGAGTCTCTCGGGCACCCCACGCGATTTCGTGGAATATCCCAGCCAGGTGAACGAGAATTGGCTGCTCACCCGCGACGTGCTCGATAAATATGCCAAGCATTACAAGACCGGCGCACCGATGCCCGCGGCACTGGTCGACAAGATCGAGAAGTCGTCGACTTTCAATCAGGGCTTCGACACCGTCGAATATCTCGCCTGCGCGATCCTCGACATGCAGCTTCACGATCGTGAGACGCCGGTGACCGATATTGCCGCGTTCGAGACCGAGGCGCTGGCGACGCTCGGCATGCCAAAGGAAATCGTGCTCCGCCACCGCATGCCCCAGTTCAACCATCTCTTCTCTTCAGACGGTTATTCGGCGGGCTATTATTCCTATCTCTGGTCTGAAACGATGGACGCAGACACCTGGGCGGCCTTCACCGAGACCGGCAATGTCTGGAACAAGAAAACCGCGGATCGCTTCCGCGCGACTTTGCTGTCCACCGGCAACGAAACCGATCGCAAGCTCGCCTACCGCAAATTCCGCGGCCGCGATCCCGATGTGAAGGCTTTGTTCAGGCGGCGCGGTTTCCCGGTCACGTAAGGCGAAAATCCGGGCGGCACAGCCGTTGAGCCGCCCGGCATTTCAGGTCAGTAGCGCTGACCTAGTTGCGCTGCCCGTTGAAATTTTATAACAAGGCTCAAACACGAGTCCCGCGCGTTCACTAATGCGGGGGCAATGTCCGGAGAGCCCATGGAAACCGAGCGAGATCGCTCCACTTTGCCGCCCCCCAATCTGCCAAGGTTGTCTTTGCACGTGCCGGAGCCGAAATTCCGTCCGGGCGATGAAGTGGATTTCAGCGATGTGGATGTGCCGCCTGCGGGTAGCGCGCGCCGCCCCGATACGGCCGATGCCGCGAACAGCTTTCATGAGCTGGCTTTCACCCTGATTCGCGTCCTCGATGAAGAGGGCAATGCCGTCGGCCCGTGGAACCCGAAGCTCGATGCCGATACCCTGCGCAAGATGCTGCGTAACATGGCATTGGTCCGCGCCTTTGACGAACGCATGTTCCGCGCGCAGCGTCAGGGCAAGACCAGCTTCTACATGAAGTGCACCGGCGAAGAGGCTGTCTCGGTCGGCGCCGCCACCGCGCTTGCCGCCGACGATATGTGCTTCCCCTCCTATCGCCAGCAGGGCGTGCTGATCACGCGCGGCTGCCCGTTGGTCGATATGATGAACCAGATCTATTCGAACAGCGGCGACAAGCTTCAGGGCCGCCAGCTTCCCATCATGTATTCGGAGAAGCGCTTCGGCTTCTTCTCGATCTCCGGCAATCTGACGACGCAATATCCGCAGGCCGTGGGCTGGGCGATGGCGTCGGCTGCCAAGGGCGACACCCGCATCGCCGCCACCTGGTGCGGCGAGGGCTCGACTGCCGAGGGCGATTTCCACTCCGCACTCACCTTCGCGACGGTCTACCGCGCGCCGGTGATCTTCAACGTCGTCAACAATCAATGGGCGATCTCGAGCTTTTCGGGCTTTGCCGGTGCGGAGGCGACCACTTTCGCTGCCCGCGCGGTTGGCTATGGCATTGCCGGGCTCCGGGTAGACGGCAACGACATCCTCGCGGTGTACGCAGCCACGCAATGGGCCGCCGAGCGCGCCCGCACCAATCAGGGCCCCACCCTGATCGAGCATTTCACGTATCGCGCCGAAGGCCACTCGACCTCCGACGATCCCACCCAATACCGCTCGGCCGGCGAACCCACGAGCTGGCCGCTCGGCGATCCGCTCCAGCGCCTCAAGCAGCATTTGATCCATATCGGCGAATGGGACGATGCGCGTCATGCCGCGCAGGATCTCGAGCTCGCCGAAATGGTGAAGGCCGATCAAAAGGCTGCTGAGAAAAACGGCGTGCTTGGCCACGGCCTGCACCAGAAGTTCGAGACCATGTTCGAAGGCGTGTTCGAGGAAATGCCCTGGCATCTGCAGGAGCAATGCCAGCAGATGCTCGACGAGCAGAAGGCAGCGGGCCTGTGAGCAATACGCAAGAAGAGCAGGGCGCAACCACGCGCATGAACATGATCCAGGCGATCAACTCCGCCATGGACGTGATGATGGCGCGCGATTCCGGCGTGGTCGTGATGGGCGAGGATGTCGGCTATTTCGGCGGCGTTTTCCGCGCGACTGCGGGCCTGCAGGCAAAATACGGCAAGACCCGCGTGTTCGACACGCCGATCACCGAATGCGGGATCATCGGCGTTGCGGTCGGCATGGGCGCGTATGGCCTGCGCCCGGTCCCCGAAATCCAGTTCGCCGATTATATCTATCCAGCGCTCGACCAGCTCGTCTCGGAAGCCGCGCGCTTGCGCTATCGCTCGGCGGGCGAGTTCATCTCGCCGATCACCGTGCGCTCGCCCTTCGGCGGCGGCATCTTCGGGGGGCAAACGCACAGCCAGTCACCCGAAGCGATCTTCGCGCACATTTCGGGCGTGAAAACCGTGATCCCCTCGACGCCTTATGACGCCAAGGGGCTGCTGATCGCGGCAATCGAAGACAATGATCCCACGATCTTCTTCGAGCCCAAGCGCATCTATAACGGCCCGTTCCACGGCCATTATGATCGCCCGGCCAAGACCTGGGCCGGCCATCCCGGCGGCGAAGTGCCCGAGGGCTATTACCGCGTCGATCTCGGCAAGGCGGCAGTCGTTCGCGAAGGCTCGGACGTTACCATCCTCTGCTACGGCGCGATGGTCCATGTCGTCGCCAACACGATCGAGGAACTCGGCCCCGAATTCGGCGGACTCGACGCCGAAATCATCGATCTGCGCTCGATCGTGCCGGTCGACATCGAAGCCATTGAAGCCTCGGTGAAGAAGACCGGCCGCTGCCTGATCGTCCACGAAGCGACGCGCACCGCGGGCTTCGGCGCTGAGCTTGCCGCTTTGGTGCAGGAGCGCTGCTTCTACCATCTCGAAGCCCCGATCGAACGCGTCACCGGCTTTGACACGCCCTATCCGCACAGCCTGGAATGGGCCTATTTCCCCGGTCCCGTCCGCATCGGTACCGCGCTCAAGAAACTCCTGAAGGACTGATCCCGTATGGCCCGCTTTACCTTCCGTCTTCCGGATATCGGCGAAGGCATCTCGGAAGCCGAGATCGTCGCCTGGCACGTCAAGGTCGGTGACCGCATCGAGGAGGACCAGCAGGTCGCCGACATGATGACCGACAAGGCCACCGTCGAGATGGAATCGCCTGTCGCGGGCATCGTCGTCGAAGTCGCTGGCGAAGTCGGCGATCAGATTGCGATCGGCTCCGCGCTGATCATCGTCGAAACCGATGGCGATGAAGCCGCCGTGCCTGCGGAAGTTGAGGACGTCGTCGAAGCCGAGAATCCGGGTGTCGAAGAGGTGGTGGCACCTGCGCCAGTTCCGACGCCTGCACCGGCACCGACGCCCGCGCCAACGCCGGCTCCCGAGCCCGCACCCGCCGCATCGCACGCGCAGGTTCTTGCCTCCCCCGCAGTCCGTGCCCGCGCCAGGGATCTCGGCGTCGATCTCGGATCGGTAAAGTCCGACGGCAATCACATCCGCCACGCCGATCTCGACGCGTATCTGCGCTACGGCAGCGGCCAGGGCTATCACGCCCCGCACGCCAGCCGCGCCCGCGAGGATGAGCCCATCAAGGTCATCGGCATGCGCCGCCGCATCGCGGAGAATATGCAGGCCGCGAAGCGCAACATCCCGCATTTCACTTATGTCGATGAAATCGACGTGACTGCGCTCGAGGAAATGCGCGCCGACTTGAACGCCAATCGCGGCCAGCGCCCCAAGCTGACCATGCTGCCGTTCCTTATCGTCGCGATCTGCCGCACGATTCCGGCATTCCCGATGATCAACGCCCGCTACGACGACGAAGCAGGCGTGGTCACGCGTCATGGCCGCGTCCATCTCGGCATGGCCGCGCAGACCGACGCGGGCCTGATGGTCCCGGTGATCCGCGATGCGCAGGACATGAACGTCTGGCAGATCGCCGCCGAAGTCACACGCCTTGCGGAGGCCGCGCGCACCGGCAAGGCCAAGTCCGACGAACTTAGCGGCTCGACGCTCACGATCACCTCGCTCGGGCCCTTGGGCGGCATCGTCACCACCCCGGTGATCAACCGCCCCGAAGTGGCAATCATCGGCCCGAACAAGATCGTCGAACGCCCGGTATTCCACGGTGACGAGATCGTCCGCGCGAAGCTGATGAACATGTCGATCAGCTGCGATCACCGCGTGGTGGACGGCCATGACGCCGCCAGCTTCGTCGCAGCCCTCAAGAAGCTGCTCGAAACCCCGGTTCTCCTGTTCGCGGATTGATGGCGCCAGAATAATGGCGGAAGTCATCAACCTGCGTCAGGCGCGAAAGGCGCGCGACCGAAAGGTCCGCGCCACGGAGGCCGATGCGAACCGTGCCCTGCACGGCCGCACCAAGTCCGAACGCGCGAACGACGCAGCCGAACAAGCCCGCCGCGAAGCATTGCTAAACGGCGCCAAGCGCGAGGATTGAGATGGCGCACTTCCTGCTCCGCTACGAACTTGCGCCCGATTACCTCGCCCGCCGCGGGGATTATCGCGAAGCCCATCTCTCGCTCGCATGGCAAACCTCCGCCGCAGGCACGCTATTGCTCGGCGGCGCAGTCGGCGATCCTGTCGAAAGCGCACTCCTGCTGTTCACGGATGCGGACGCAGCCCGCGCCTTCGCCGAAGCGGACCCCTATGTGGTCGCCGGCCTCGTCACGGACTGGCACGTCCTGCCCTGGACCACCGTGGTGGGCGAGCAGGCCGCAAGCCCGGTGCGCCCAACTAGCTAAGCGCCGCGCGCACCTTTTCCTGCGCCGCCTTCATCCGCACCACATTGGCTTTGTCGAGTTTTTCGCTCGCCGCTGCTGCCTCCGCGCGCCTGGCCTGCAACGTCTTGTACTGCGCTGCGTCGCCGCCCGAATTGAAGCCGAAATAATAATTGGCATTGTGCCAGCTGCGCTTGGCCAGCAACGCGCAAAGCTGGGCGGTGCTGTCCAGAAATGCAGTCTGATTGGCCAGCCGGGCATCCTCGCCTGCGGGTGCCGCGATGGATCGGATCGCATCCTTCATCGCTGTATCGAGCCTGGCCGCGTCGATCGCCTTGCCGATCCCCGCTGCGCGTTCGGCGCGCTTGGCCGCGTGGCCCTGCGCCATCGTCTTCATCCCCTCCAGATCGCCGCATCGGGAAGTTGTCTGGGGGTTTTGCTGCAGCAGATAGGGGCTGCTCAGATTGCCCACGCCGAACTTCGCCAGCGCCGCATCATATTCGCGCCGTTCCTCGACATCGGCTTTCACCGAAGCTGCGAACAAATGCGAAATCGGCCCTCGCGCAGCGGCGTTCTTGGGCAGGATCACATTGCCCTGCTGCCCGAATTCGATCTGGGCAAAGCTGCTCGGATCCTCGCGCCCGCCGGCGTCATATTGGCGGTGTGTCAAAACCCCCGCCAGCGCGCCTGCGCCAAGCAGCACCAGCAGCGATCCCGCGATCCAGCCGAAATTCGCCCGCCGCGTCGTCACCGCCAGCCCGATCAGCCACACTATAAATCCTGCCGCCGCGCCCGCGCCGATCAGCATCATCTGCGGCCGGGCGGGCAGGAAGTGCGGCGCCAGCAGCGTCCCCGCCACCAGCACCACACACCCCGCCAATGTCGCGATCACCGGATGCGCATAGGGGCCGTGCGGCTCCATCTCATACTCGTCAGTCATAGATTGATCCCCCGTTTCGCGCACCTTAGCGCCGGTGCCGGGCCGCGCAATCGCTCAGCTTTGCACCCGCAAACCCCACTTTGCTTGCGCTTGTCCGGCATAACGCCGATGGCCCCCACGTGCCCGTTCCTGCTTCCCAAATCGACCGCAAAGGGCTTTTGTTGGCGCTGGGCGCTTATGGCGCCTGGGGCATTCTGCCGCTCTACTTTCATCTCTTGAAGGGGGTGCCGGCGATGCAGGTGCTGGCCCACCGCGTGGTCTGGTCGGCGCTGCTGCTGGTCGCCGTGATCGCAGTGCTCCGCCGCATGCGCAGCACCATGTTGGCGATCCGCGGGCGCACGCTCCTGTTGCTCCTCGCCAGCGCTGCGCTGATCGCGGTCAACTGGACCATCTATATCTGGTCGGTGCTCAACAATCATATTCTCGAGGCGAGCCTTGGCTATTTCATGAATCCGCTCATCAACGTCGCGCTCGGCGTTGCCGTTCTCGGCGAACGGCTGCGGCGCTGGCAGGGCGTGGCGATCGGGGTCGCCGCAGCGGGTGTGCTCGTCCTTGCAGTCAGCGGCGGCGGCGCCTTGTGGATCTCGCTCGCCCTTGGCGTCACCTTTGGCATTTACGGCCTGTTGCGAAAGATCGCCGCGATCGATGCGCTGGGCGGCCTCACCTTCGAAACGCTGTTGCTGGCCCCATTCTGCCTTGGCTGGCTGATCCATGTCGATGGGCTGGGCATGGGTGCGTTCGGCACCACGACTGCGCTCACCATCTTGCTGATCGTCGTGGCCCCGGTGACCGCGATGCCTTTATTGTGGTTCGCCGCCGCAGCCCGGCGCTTGCCGCTTTCAATGATGGGGCTGGTTCAGTTCATGTCGCCCTCGATCCAGTTCGGCCTTGCGATCCTGTTTGGCGAACCGCTGCGCCCGGTGCATTTCATCACCTTCCCGCTAATCTGGGCAGGCTGCGCGCTATATGCGTGGGACAGTGTCCGGGCGGCGCGTGTGCCAATACCCGAGGATATTAAACCAATCGGTTGACAATGGGGCGGTGAGGGTCAATATTCAACCACATGGTTGAACAACGACTCGACGCCACCTTCCGTGCTCTCGCCGATCCCACGCGGCGCGGCATGCTGGCCCATCTCGCGCTTGGCGAGAAAAGCGTGGGCGCCCTCGCCGAGCCTTTCGCGATGAGCTTTGCCGGTGCGTCCAAGCATCTCAAGGTGCTCGAGGATGCCGGCCTGGTCGCGCGCCGCAAAGCGGGCCGCTCATATATGTGCAGCCTTCGCGCTGGCCCGCTCGGCGAGGCCGATCAATGGCTGCGCCAATGGGAGCAATTCTGGAACGTCCGGCTCGATGCGCTCGAAGCCTTGCTCAAGGAGAAGCCCGAATGACGGATACACTCACTGCCCAAAAGCTCGTTTTCGTTCGCGAACTGGACGCGCCGCGTGAGACGGTGTGGCACTATCTGATCGATCCCGATCTGCGCGCCCGATGGTTCATGGCCGGGCCAACCGATCCGCAGGTCGGCGGCAAGTTCGGCCTTACCATGGCGCACGATAATCTCTCGGATGAGCCCGTTCCTTTCCCCGACAAATACGCGCCCTATCAGGGAAATAGCTGGAGCGAGACGATCACCGCGATCGATCCCCCCAGCCTGCTCGCTTTCACCTGGGATGAAGGCAAGAACGGTGAAATCCGCTTCGAACTGGAGGAAATGGGCGAGCGCACCCGACTGACTTTGACCCATTCGGGCATCTCCTCCCGCGAAGGTGCGATCAATTTCGGCGGGGGCTGGGGCTCGCATCTCCACGTGCTGGAAAAGCGCCTGCGCGGCGAACATATCGCCAATTTCTGGGACCTGCACGCGGCGGCGGAAAAGCGTGCGAAAACGGCGATCGGCTAAGCCATCTATTTGTCACCCCGGACTTGTTCCGGGGCCGGGGTGACAGTCTTGCGCGTGGGTACCTCTTGCAATGTAGGATTTCGCCTGCTTGCTAAGCTGGTCGGGCCTCCCGGCCGCTCTTTGAAATCACCGGTTCCAGGCGCGCGTGGCCGCTGCAAACATTCGCCCCGTAAGGCACCCGCGCCCCGTAAGGCACCCGCGCCCCGTAAGGCACCCGCGCCCCGTAAGGCACCCGC
>JAZKJE010000052.1:0-15961 GCA_040384525.1 Pseudomonadota bacterium | reverse complement strand
GATAGTGTAAACCTGGTGTCAACTTTGGCGGCTCAATCGGCGAAATTGGGCGCGCGTTTCTGCATGTTCGCCATCACCGCTTCGATCTGGTTGGGCGTGCGCAGCAGGGCGACCTGCTCGGCGGTTTCCGCCACCAAAGTCCCCGCTGCATCGGCTTCCAGCCCCGCCAGCCGCTTGGCCGCGCGGATCGCATGCGGGTTGCGCCCCGCGATTGCCTGCGCAAGCTTCATCGCTTCGGCATGCGGATCCTCGGCCACATGCGTGACGAAGCCCATCGCGAGGCCTTCCGCGGCGTCGAACTCCCGCGCGGTGTAGCTTAGTTCGCGCAAATGATCGTCGCGCACATTGCCCTTCCACAGCGCATAGCCGGCCATATCGGGGATGATCCCCCATTTGATCTCCATCACCGACATCCGCGTGCCCGGCGCCGCGATTCGCACATCCGCCCCGCTGGCGATCTGCAGTCCGCCGCCAAAGGCAACGCCGTGGATCGCCGCAATCACAGGCACGCCCAGCGTCCGCCAGCCCCACGCGACCTGCTGGAAATCATTCGCCAGCCCATGATCGCGCGACGCGGCATCCAGCCCCGAACCCACGCTCATCATGCTCGCCATATCCAGCCCGGCACAGAAAGCGCGACCCTCGCCCGAAAGCACCACGGCGCGCAGCCCCGCCCTCTTCTCCAGCTGGCGAATCGCATCGATGATGCCCGCGAACATCGCCGGATCGAGCGCGTTCATCTTGTCGCCGCGGGTCAGCCGCACATTGGCGATGCCATCCTGCATCTCAATCGCGACGCGTTGTTCGGTCATCCTCTCTTGCCTCTTGCTAGCGCTAACATTTCGGGGAAGGATAGGCGCAATCCCCACGCAGGGACAGGAGAGGATTTATGAAGTTTCTGATCGCCGCAGTGGCGCTGCTCGCCGCCCCCGCCGCCTTTGCACAGACCGTCCCGGGCGATGCCCCCGCCAAGCCCGTGCCGGCGGTGCCAGTCACGGCCCCCGTCGCCGATCCGGCGATCACCACTGTCTATGCCAATGCACTGGGCGGGGCCTGGCAGAATTGGAGCTTCGCGACGGTCGAGCTCTCGGTCGATATCGGCAGCCCCACGCGCAAGCCGATCAAGGTCAGCGCCGATGGATACAAGGCGCTCTACCTCCACCATGCCGCGTTCAGCACCGGGCCCTATCGCGGCATCAGCTTCCTGATCCAGGGCACCGGCACGGGCGGCAAGGTTCGGGTGATTGCTACTGCGGGCGGCAAGCCGATCGAAGGCAAGATGAGGCTCGTCGAAGTGAAGGCCGGCGGCTGGACCAGGGTGACCGCTTCGCTCGCCGAGCTGGGTGCCGAAAATATCGAGATCGATGGCTTCTGGGTCCAGAATGACAGCGGCGAGCCGATGCCCAATTTCTATGTCGCGGATATCGCGCTGACTGTCTGATCGGTTTGCGCCAGCCCCCCGCCCGCGCTAGGTGCGCGGGCGATGACCGACGCGCCCGCCCGCAATTTCCACCCCGAGCGTTTCTTCGCGCACCGCTTTGGCGGCCATGGCGACACGCTGGGTATCGATTATCAGGCACACGGCGAGGATTGGGCAGAGCTGATCCTGCCGTATGACGCGAAGCTGATCGGCGATCCGGCATCGGGCGTGCTTGCTTCGGGACCCATTCTTGCGCTGATGGACATGGCCACCAGCGTCTCTGTCTGGCTCAAGGCCGATGCTTTCGTGCCACACGCCACGCTCGATCTGCGCATCGATTACCTCCGCCCCGCGACGCCGGGCAAAACTGTGATCGGTCGCGGCGAATGCTACCGGATCACCCGCTCGATCTCCTTTGTGCGGGGCCAGGCGCATGATGGCGATCCCAGCGATCCGCTAGCCAATGTCGCGGGCACCTTCATGGCGACGGAGGGCTATTTTTGAGCGTCCCTTATTCCGATCTGCTCGGTCTTGTCGAAGAGCCCGGCGAGACCGCTCCGACGCTGGTGATGGAGTTCGGTCTGCATGTGCTGGGCCGCCCAGGCTTTCTGCACGGTGGCGCGATTGGCGGGCTGCTGGAAATGGCTGCGGTCGGCGCGCTCAAACAGGCGCTGGCCGGGGAAGAGGGTGGTGAAGGCGATGTCCGGGTCAAGCCGATCAACCTGACCGTCGATTATATGCGCGGCGGCCGTGACAAGCCCACCCGCGCCCGCGCCGTCGTCACACGACTGGGCAAGCGGGTCGCCAATGTCGAGGCTATTGCCTGGCAGGACGATCCGGATCGCCCGATCGCCGCGGCCCGGATGAACTATCTGATCGCGCGCTGAGCCTTTAGCTGCTGCGCGGCTTCCTGGCCTTCTTCACTTTCTTGGGTGGCGGGCCGCTTTGCACGATGCTCGCTATGTGGCAGCGATCATTGCCCGCCAATATGGTATCGCCCCGCTCCAGCGAATTGCCGCTGCCAAAGGGTTTGAAGCCGATCTGCGTCGCAAACGGCAGATCGATGCAGCGCGAGAAGAAGCGCGCGAAATACCAGTCGCGGCGCGAATTCTGGATATAGACCCCGTCGCCGTTGGGGGTCGATTCAAACGTGCGGACCTGTCCGTGGCTGATGAACGGGATCGATACTTCCTTGCCGCCCGGCGGCGGGGCCTCCTGCGCTACGGCCCCACCCGTGGTGAGCAATAGAGCAGGCAGAAGCATGTGCTTGAACATCACCAGTTCCTCGTTCCTAAAGCGCCGCTTTAGCCGCCGACGCCTGTACGCTGCATGAAGTGGCGTCGGCACATCGCAATATAGCGTTCATTCCCGCCAATCTCGCGCTGCTCGCCTTCGCGAACGGCATTGCCTTCGTCATCGACGCGCATGTTCATCGAAGCCTTGCGCCCGCATTCGCACACCGATTTGAGCTCGATCAGCGAGTCGGCAAGCGCCAGCAACTCGGCCGATCCGGGGAAAAGCTTGGCTTGAAAATCGGTGCGCAGGCCGTAGCAGAGCACCGGGATGCCCACTTCGTCGGCCAGATGCGCAAGCTGGCGGACCTGTGCGGGCGCCAGGAATTGCGATTCGTCGACCATGATGCAGGCAATCGGCGCCTTGAAATGCTCTTCCTCGGCGATCAGCCGCAGATCGGTTTCCCCGTCAAAGGGGATCGCACTGGCCTTCAGCCCCAGCCGCGAATCGATCACGCCCTTGCCCCCGCGATCATGGATTCCCGCAGTGAACAGCAAGGTGCGCATGCCGCGCTCGCGATAGTTGAAATCCGCCTGGAGCAGCGTGGTCGATTTGCCCGCATTCATGCTGGCATAATAGAAATAGAGCTTGGCCATGGTGCACCCTAAGCGAGCGCGGCGCACAAGTCAGTCCTCGGAATCGCCCTGCAGATCCTGCGCCACCTGGGGCGCGCGCAGCAGCGTATCGATATGCGTGCCTTCGTCGAAGCTCTCGTCCACCAGGAACTTCAGCTTCGCCGCGTACTTCATCTTCACCCGGGTAGCGACTTCGCGCTGGAGATAGGCGGTGTTGGTCCGCAGCGCCTTGAGCACCTTCTCCTCGTCCTTGCCCAGCAGCGGCTTCACGAAGACGGTGGCGTGGCGCAGATCGGGCGACATGCGCACTTCGGTGACCGAGACCATATGCTTCACCAGCAACTCGTCATGCACATCACCACGCGCGAGAATCTCGCTCAGCACATGGCGTGTCTGCTCACCCACTTTCAGCAGGCGGACGGAGCGGTTTTCGGTGGTCTCGGTGTGCTTCATCGTTTGTCCTCGGCACCCCGGCGCGAACCGGGGTGCCGAAACGCTTATAGTGTCCGTTCGCGCAGTTCGACTTCGAACGTTTCAAGGAAGTCGCCCGCCTTGATGTCGGTGAAGTTCTGCGTGAATGTCACGCCGCATTCCAGACCGGCGCGAACCTCTGCCACGTCGTCCTTGAACCGCCGAAGCGAAGCGATTTCGCCCTGGTAGATGATGACGTCGTCGCGGGTGATGCGTGCCTTGAGCGCCTTGCGGATATTGCCTTCGGTGACCAGCAGACCGGCAGCCTTGCCCGTCTTGCCTGCCGAGAAGACCTCGCGGATTTCGGCGCGGCCAACAACCGTTTCGAAAGCCTCTGGGCCAAGCTGTCCGGCCATGCCGGCGCGGATCTCGTCGGTCAGCTCATAGATCACGTCATAATATTTGAACGCGACCTTCTGGCGGTCGGCGATCTCGCGTGCCTTGGCGTTCGGACGAACGTTGAAGCCGATGATCGGCGCTCCCGATGCGCCCGCGAGCGTGACGTCGCTCTCGGTGATGCCGCCAACGCCTGCGTGCAGCACGCGTGCCTTGATGTCGTCGGTGCTGATCTTGTTGATCGCCGCGACGATCGCTTCGACCGTGCCCTGCGTGTCTGCCTTCACCACGATGGGATATTCCATCGTCTGCTTTTCCTTGAGCGCCGAGAACATGCTCTCGAGGCTGGCAGGGGCGTTGGTGGTGCGCTTATTCTGGATCACGCCCGCGCGATATTCCGCGATTTCGCGGGCGCGTGCGTCATTCTCGACGACCTGCAACAGATCGCCCGCCATCGGAACGCCCGACAGGCCGAGCACTTCCACCGGCATCGAGGGGCCAGCTTCCTTGAGCTGCTTGCCCTTGTCATCGACCAGCGCACGAACCTTGCCGCTCTCCGCGCCGATGACGAAGATGTCACCCACCTTGAGCGTGCCACGACCGACCAGCACAGTCGCAACCGGGCCGCGGCCCTTGTCTAGCTTGGCTTCGATCACGGTGCCTTCTGCGGCACGATCGGGATTGGCGCGCAGTTCGAGCAGTTCGGCCTGGAGCTGGATCTTCTCGATCAGCTCATCGAGCCCGGTCTTCTTGAGTGCAGAGACTTCAACGTCCTGCGTGTCGCCGCCCATGGCTTCGACCTGCACGTCATGCTCGAGCAGACGCTCGCGGACGCGCTGGGCATTCGCCTCGTGCTTGTCGATCTTGTTGATCGCCACGATCATCGGAACGCCGGCGGCCTTGGTGTGATTGATCGCTTCGATCGTCTGCGGCATCAGCCCGTCATCGGCTGCCACCACCAGGATGACGATGTCAGTGACGTTCGCGCCGCGGGCGCGCATCTGGCTGAACGCTTCGTGGCCCGGGGTGTCGAGGAAGGTGATCTTCGACTTGTCCTTCAGGGTGACCTGATACGCGCCGATATGCTGGGTGATGCCGCCGGCCTCGCCGCGTACCACATTGGTGTCGCGCAGCGCGTCGAGCAGCGAGGTCTTGCCGTGATCGACATGGCCCATGATGGTCACGACGGGCGGGCGCGGCTTGAGCGTGCCTTCGTCCTCGACAACCGTATCGACTTCGAGATCGACGTCGGAATCGCTGACGCGGACGATGTTGTGGCCGAATTCGGTGACGATCAGTTCAGCGGTGTCCTGATCGATCGTGTCGCCCATTGCAGACGGCACACCGAGCTTGAACAGCGCCTTGATCAGGTCGCCGCCCTTTTCGGCCATACGATTGGCGAGTTCACCGACCGTGATCGTCTCAGGCACCTGAACGTCCCGGACCTGCTTGGCCTGCACTTCGCGCGGGCCACCCATGCGGCGATGTTCTTTCTCGCGAGCGCGCTTCAGCGCAGCCAGCGAACGCGCACGCGCGCCATCATTGTCGCCAAGCGCACGATTGACCGTGAGCTTGCCCGACTGGCGGCGATCGTCGCCCGGACGGCCGGCATTGCGGCTCGGGCGCGCAGGCGGCTCGGGACGCTTGGGTGCACCGCTCGAAGGTAGCGGACGAGCCGATTGCGGCTGGGCCGAAGTCGCGGCGGGAGCAGCAGGTGCTGCTTCCTGCGGCGCGGGCTTTGGCTGCGGCTTCGGGATTTCGGGACGCGCTACCGGCGTGAAGCGGCGCGGCGCAGGCCGGCTGGGATCCAGCCCGATGGCAACGGGCTCGGGAGCCGGCTTTGGCTCAGGCGCGACCACGGGCGCCGGCGCAGCTTGGGGCTCCGGAGCAGGAACAGGCGCAGGTGCTGGTGCAGGCTCTGTCGTCTTCGCCGGAGCCTTCGGTGCATTGGCAGCTTCGGCTTCAGCCTGTGCGCGTTCCGCAGCTCGGCGCGCTTCGGCTTCCACAGCTTCGACGCGTTCACGCTCTTCGCGGCGGCGGCCTTCTTCGGCTTGCTGCAGGCGCTGATCTTCAGCTTCGCGCATCATGCGTGTCTGGCGTTCCTGCGCAGTCTCATTCGAGACGGCGGGGCGCGGCGCGGGGGGCGGCGCGGCAGCGGGCGCGGCGACGGGCTGGGGAGCCTGTACCGTCTCTTCCACAGGCGTACCCTGCGGGCCCAGCAGGCGACGGCGCTTAACTTCAACCACCACCGTGTTCGAACGGCCATGGCTGAAGCTCTGCTTCACCTTGCCCGTCTCGACGGTGCGCTTAAGGCCCAGCGGCGCGCGCATGCCCAGTTTCGGCTTTTCGTTTTCGGTGTCGCTCATGCGGCTGCCTAAAGTCCTTCAGTCTGTCGTTCGTCGTCGTGCGACGCTTCCAACGGAAGCGCCGATGCGCCCTGCGAGATGATTTCGCAAGACACGGGCGAGGGTTCGGGTCCGATAAAGTGCAGCCAGCGGTCGAGCGCATCGCTCACCCTTCTGGCCGCTTTGGCGTCGGTCAGGCCGGCGTGTACCACATTTTCGCGGCCAAGGGCCAAGGACAATATGGTGCGCGAGAGGGGCAATGTTAACCCCTTGAGGTCGCTGCCCTCCAGATCGCTGCCAACGCGCCATGCTTGCGCTAATTTGCCCGCGCCATCCGCGCCGGCGTCGCTTGCGTGCAGCAGCATGCGCAACTTGCCCTGACGGGCAGCTTTCTCCAGCCGCTCGCCACCGATGACGATGTGGCCGGCTTTCGCTTCCAGCCCCAATCGATCGAGCAAGGCGCGCAGCAATTGTGCTTCGATCAGCGCGCCCAGATCGTCGGGAATGCGCAGATCGCTGGTCTTGAACGCCCGCGAGAGCGCGCCGCGCAATTTCTTGCCCGATGCTGCTAATTCGGCCTGCGTCACGCCGATCCACGCACCCCGGCCCGGAGCCTTGGCGCGAACATCGGGGAGCACATCGCCATCGGGCGACAAAGCGAGGCGCACGAGATGCTCGCGCGCTTCCTTGTCACCCGTCAGGATGCATTTGCGAATCGGCTCCTTCGCCAGCCCGCCATCAGCGGCGGGGGCGTCGGCAGACAGATCCGGCGCGCTTTCTCGCGGGGAGAAAGGCGTGCCGAACTGCTTAGCTCGTCTTACCGCGCGGGTATCATTGTTCGGATTCCGCAACAGCGTCCTCCGAACCTGCGGCCGCGGCCGGAGCCTCGTCCTCGAACCAATGCGCGCGGGCAGCCATGATGATCTCGTTGCCCTGTTCGTCGCTCAGGCCATATTCGGCCAGAACGCCGCCCTTGTCCTCAGCGCGCTTGGGCGCGTCCTCGTTGCGGCGGCGCGGCTCCTGGCGCTTCTTCTGGACCAGTTCGTCGGTCGCAAGATCGGCCAGATCGTCGAGCGTCTTGATGCCCGCCTTGCCGAGCGTGACCAGCATCGCTTCGGTCATGTACGGCATGGTCGCCAGATCATCCTCGACGCCGAGTTCGCGGCGCGCCACGCGATTGGCTTCCTCGCGGCGCTCCAGCGCTTCGGCGGCGCGGCTCTGCAGCTCGGCGCCGAGATCCTCGTCAAAGCCTTCGATCTCGGCGATTTCCGCCAGCTCGACATACGCAACTTCCTCGAGGCTGCTGAAGCCCTCGGCCACCAGCAGCTGCGCGAGCGTCTCGTCCACGTCGAGCTCGTTCTGGAACAGTTCGCTGTTCGCGACGAACTCGTTCTGGCGCTTCTCGCTGGCGTCGGTTTCGGTGAGGATGTCGATTGCCTTGGCGGTCAGCTGCGAGGCCAGGCGCACGTTCTGGCCACGACGGCCGATCGCGAGCGAAAGCTGATCGTCGGGGACGACCACTTCGATGCGGTCATCCTCTTCGTCGATCACGACGCGGCTGACGTTTGCCGGCTGGAGCGCGTTGACCACGAAGGTCGCGGTATCTTCGCTCCACGGGATAATGTCGATCTTCTCGCCCTGCATTTCCTGCACGACGGCCTGCACGCGGCTGCCCTTCATGCCGACGCACGCGCCGACCGGATCGATGCTGCTGTCGTGGCTGATCACGCCGATCTTGGCGCGCGAGCCGGGATCGCGGGCTGCTGCCTTGATCTCGATGATGCCGTCGTAAATCTCGGGCACTTCCTGTGCGAACAACTTCTTCATGAAGTCAGGGTGCGCGCGGCTCAGGAAGATCTGCGGACCACGGTTTTCGCGGCGGACGTTGAGGATGATCGAGCGGACACGGTCGCCCACGCGAACCACTTCGCGCGGAATCTGCTGGTCGCGGCGGATAACGCCCTCGGCGCGGCCCAGATCGACCACGACGTGACCGAACTCGACGCGCTTGACCAGACCGGTGATGATCTCACCCATGCGGTCCTTGAATTCTTCGTGCTGGCGCTCGCGCTCTGCGTCGCGAACCTTCTGGAAGATGGTCTGCTTCGACGCCTGCGCCTGAATGCGGCCGAACTCGATGGGGGGCAGCGGATCGACGATGAAGTCGCCGATGGCCGCGTCCTTCTGGAGCTTCTGTGCGCCCTTCAGGTCAACCTGCTTGAAATAATCGTCAACCGCCTCGACCACTTCGACAACGCGCCACAAGCGCAGATCGCCGGTGTTCGGGTCGAGCTTGGCGCGGATGTCGTTCTCGCTGCCATAGCGGTTCTTCGCGGCGCGCTGAATCGCGTCTTCCATCGCCTCGATGACGATGGCGCGATCGATCAGCTTTTCCTTGGCAACCGAATCGGCAATCGCGATCAGTTCGGCCTTGTTGGCGGAAATGGCAGTGGCCATCGGTCTTTACCCTTCTACTTCGATGATCTTGTCCGCGCCGTCTGCAGAGAGCGGAGCGGTTGCGGCAATAAGTCGGTCGGTCATGGCAAGCTTCGCGTCTTCGATCAGATCGAAGGGGACGAAGAATTGCGTGCCCTGCGTGTCGACGATCCCGACAGCGGAGCCCTTCGGCTCGACGCCCGTGAGATCGCCCTTGAACTGTTTCCGGCCGTCGAGCTTCTCGGCCAGATTGATACGGGCCTCATGCCCCTTCCAGTCGTCAAAATCCTGAAGCCGGGTCAGCGGACGGTCGATCCCCGGCGAGCTGACTTCGAGGCGATAGGCGTAATCAATAGGATCGCGGCCTGCTGCTTCCAGTTCGTCCAGACGCTCCGAGATGCGGCGCGACAGTTCGGCGCAATCCTCGATCATAAGCTGGCGCGTATCGGGGCGCTCGGCCATTATCTGCAGCGTCGGATCGCTCACGCCGCCGAACATCTTCACACGCACCAGATCAAGCCCGAGCGCCTTGGCTTCGGGTTCGATAAGCTTGGTCAGTGCGGCGATGTCCGCCAAATGGAGTCTCCGGTAAAAGATGTGCGTCTTCTGCGACCGCGCCCGGGTGGGAGCGGCCTCGGCATGTTTGACGATGTCGAGAAAGCACCGGCGATATACGCGCTCAGTCCCGGCGGGGCAAGTGCCTGTCAGCTCGGCCAATCAACTAGGGTTATAGCGATCGAGGAACTTGCCGACGCGGGACAGGAAATCTGCGCCATTGGCGGGGTCTTCAAGGTTGTGGCCCTCACCCGGATACACCTTATATTCGTGGGTGCGGCCCAGCCGAGACAATGCCTGATGCAGCATCACCGATTGCTCGGCCGGCACGGTCTCGTCCTCCGATCCGTGTGCGATCAGCATCGGGGTGAAGATTCGATCCACATAAGAGAGCGGCGAAAGCGACTCGAGCGAAGGCGCCGATCCCTGAATGCGATCCTTCCACGCGCGGAAATCGCTTTCCTCAAAGGTCTGGTGATCGAAATCGAGCTGCGCGCGCACATCCGAAATCCCGGCAAAGCTGATCGCGCAGCGATACTTCCCCGGATTGCGCGCCGCCGCCCACATCGCGGCATAGCCACCATAAGACGCGCCCATCACGCACACCCGGCTGGCGTCGATCGTGCCGGACTTTGCCAGCCAGGCGACGCCGTCGTCCAAATCGTCCTGCATGCCCTGGCCCCATTGGCCGTCGCCCTTGGCCATATAGGCGTTGCCATAGCCAATGGAGCCGCGGAAATTGGGCTGGAACACCGCATAGCCCTTGGCCGCGAGATACTGAACCCAGGGGTCATACCCCCAATCGTCGCGTGCAAACGGCCCGCCATGCGGCAGCGCGATCAGGGGCAACCCGGCAGTCCCGCGCCCGGCCGGCAGGGTCACGAAGCCATGCACCGTCATCCCGTCTCGCGCGCGATACGAGACTGCGCGCATCTCGGTCGCGGGCTTGGCGGTAAGCTGTGGATTGACCGAGCCAAACAAAGCCGCACGGCCATGGGCATAGACATAATAGATGCCGCGATCCGAAGCCGAACTGCTCAGAATCAATAAACGCTGCTCGTCGGCGCTTGCCGATACGATTCGGTTGACCCGGCCCGGAAGCGCCGCATCGATTGCCTTTTGCTCGCCTGCGCGCTCGGCATCGAACCAGATCGTCTCGTCGCGATCACCACTATAGCGCACGCCGAGCAGGCGTCCGTCGGGCCCGGTCTCGAACCCTTCCAGATCGACATTGGCGTTCTCGTAGATCAGCCGGCCGAGTTTCCCGCGGCGGAAATCATAGGCGTAAAGCCCGGTGCGCCCACCCGGCGTTTCGGCCATCGCATAGCCAGTGTCGCTGCCGCGCACCGGCGCGAGTTGCTCGACTGCGCCCGCATCCGATGCGCGGCTGAACCGGTCGCCTTCGCCCTTGCGATACAGCATCCAGGCGCGCGCCCCCTTGGCCGCCATCCCTGCACGGACCACCCCATCGGCATCGGCCATCCAGTCCCAAACATGCGGCTGCGGCGCGACAGTGAGCGTCGACGTGCCGGTGCGCAGGTCGATGCGATAGACCGAAGGTAGCGCGCGCTCATCCGCCTGCGACTTGAGCAGCATGAAGCGGCCCGCGCGATCGATATGGAGAATGGCGTCGCCCGCGCCCACGGGCCGCGCGGCGCCGAGTTGCCTGAGCTTGCCGGTGGTGAGATCGACCGCGGCCAATCGCGTCATCGGCGCAGCGCCCTGGCGCAGCAGACTGACCAGCAAGGTGTGCCCGTCGATCCAGCGATGCCATTGCAGCCGCTCGATATCGGGAAGCGGCACCGTATGCGGATCGCCCAACCCCTTATCGGCATCGAACACCGCGAGCCGCGGCCTGCCGTCAACCAGCGCACGCGCTGCGATCCGGCTGCCGTCGGGCGAGAGCAAGGGCTCCGAAAGCGCCGGCTCGGAAAGATAGATTACCGGGTCCACGGCGACGGGGTCAGCCCGGGCCCCAGCCACAGCCGGCACCGCAAATATAAGCACGCCGGCGCACATGGCGCTGCGGAAAATCGACCAGAACATCGCTTGCCCCCAAGCCCGGTATGCGTTGGAGAATGTCCTTGCTTTGAAAGTTGCGCAATAGCGGAAATGTACGCAATTTCGTTACGTTAGCGAGATGATGACAGGCATCTTGGCCGGAAATGACGGGAGCACAGGGATGCGCTAAGCGTTGCGCATCCGAAACCCCCGATCGGAGTGATCACGATGCCTCAGGCCCGCATACTTCTTCCTGCGCTTGCTTTGCTCGCCGCCTGCAATCCCCAGTCGAATGCCGTCGCGAACGACGCGCCAGCCAACACTTCGGCAAACCCGTTCACCGTCACCCAAATGGCCGATTTCGATTCGCCCTGGGCGATGACCTTCCTCCCCGACGGGCGGATGCTGGTGACCGAGAAGGCCGGAAAGTTGTTGCTTGTCGCAGCCGACGGCAAGACGCACACGACCGTCAGCGGTACGCCGACCGTGTCGAGCGACGGGCAGGGCGCGTTGATGGACGTGGTGCTCCACCCGAAATTCGCCGAGAATCGCTTTGTCTATCTCAGCTGGTCCGAAGCCAATGCCGAGGGTTTGAAGGGTGTGGCGCTCGGCCGCGGCAAGCTGTCCGCCGATGGCTCGACGCTCGAAGGCTTCCAGACGATCTTCCGCGCCGATCCCTATGTTTCGGGCAACGGCCATTTCTCGGGCCGCATCGCCTTTGCGCCCGATGGGCATCTGTTCTTCACCAATGGCGAGCGCCAGAAATTCACGCCCGCCCAGGACCCCAAGGCGACGCTTGGCAAGGTGCTGCGCCTCAACGACGATGGCACGCCGGCGGCGAACAATCCGCTCGCCGCGCAGGGCTTCCGCCCGGAAGTCTGGTCCTATGGCCACCGCAATTTGCTCGGCATCGCCTTTGATGCGTCCGGCAATCTGTGGGAGCAGGAAATGGGCCCCAAGGGCGGCGACGAAGTCAATCTCGTCCTGCCGGGGAAGAATTACGGCTATCCCAATGTCTCGAACGGCGATCATTATGATGGCCGCGACATCCCGGATCACAAGCCCGGCGACGGCTATGAGGCGCCCAAGGTCTCGTGGAATCCGGTAATCTCGCCCGGCGGGCTGATCGTCTATTCGGGCAAGATGTTCCCGGAATATCAGGGCGACCTGTTCATCGGCGGGCTTTCGAGCAAGGCGCTAGTGCGCGTCGACGTAACCGGCCCCGACGCCAAGAAGGGCGACCAATGGGACATGGGCGCGCGCATCCGCGAAGTTGAGGAGGGCCCCGACGGCGCGATCTGGGTGCTGGAGGATGGCGACGACGGATCGCAGGGTCGCCTGCTCAAGCTGACGCCAGCCAAGTAACCCGGACGCCAAGTAACTGGCCGCATCGCCGCGTGTCCGCTAGGGCCGCGGCGATGCACGGCTGGATCATCCTCGATAAGCCCCTGGGGCTTGGCTCGACGCAGGGCGTAAGCGCCGTCAAACGCGCGCTGCGCCAGGGCGGCTATGGCAAATTCAAGGTTGGGCATGGCGGCACGCTCGATCCGCTGGCGACCGGGGTGCTGCCGATCGCAGTGGGCGAGGCGACGAAGCTGGCCGGGCGGATGCTCGACAGCGACAAGGTCTATGCGTTCACGATTGGCTTCGGCGTGCAGACCGACACGCTCGATCTGGAGGGCAAGGAGATCGCGGCCAGCGATGTTCGCCCGACGCGCGTCCAGCTCGAGGCCGTCCTCCCGCAATTCACCGGCCCGATCGAGCAGGTGCCGCCCGCTTACTCCGCGCTCAAGGTGGACGGCGAGCGCGCTTATGATCTTGCCCGCGCCGGCGAGGAAGTCTTGCTGGCGAAGCGCGCCGTCACCATCCACGCGCTTTCCATTGTCGAAGTCACGCCCGATAGCGCAACGCTCACCGCTCACGTCTCCAAGGGCACTTATATCCGCAGCCTCGCGCGCGACATCGCCATCGCGCTCGGCACGGTCGGTCACGTCACCATGCTGCGCCGTACCAGGGCGGGTCCCTTCGCCCTCGAACCCGCGATTTCACTGGACAAACTGGCCGATGCCGCTAATGCGCGCACGCTTGAACAATTACTCCTGCCGTTGAGGGCGGGGCTGGACGACATCCCGGCTCTATCCCTCACCCCCGACCAGGCAGGGCTGCTCCGACAGGGGCGGGTTCTGGAAGGGATACACGCTGATGATGGCCAACACTTCGCGCTGCTCGGGGAAAATCCGATCGCGCTGGTAGAGGCTAAGGCCGGGGAAATCCGGGTCGTCCGCGGGTTCAATATGTAAAGCGATGTCGAAGGAAAATTGAATGACGATCACTGCAGAGCGCAAGGACGCGCTCATCAAGGAACATGGTCTCGCTGATGGCGATACCGGCAGCCCCGAAGTCCAGGTCGCGATCCTCACCGAGCGCATTGTCAACCTGACCGAGCACTTCAAGGGTCACGCCAAGGACAATCATTCGCGCCGCGGTCTCCTCATGATGGTCAACAAGCGCCGTTCGCTGCTCGACTATCTGAAGAAGAAGGACGCAACCCGCTACACCGACCTGATCGGCAAGCTGGGCCTCCGCAAGTAACTTGAAAGGGCGCCCTTGCGGCGCCCTTTTGACATCCGGGCCGCCGGCATTCCGGTCAGCGGCTCCTCATAAGGGATGAAGACCATCCCGAACCGGACGGGCCGGATAACCCGCACACAGGCCCCCCAGCGCATCGGGCGCGGGGAGTGAAGGAAACCAAATGTTCGATACCAAGAAAGTAGAAATCCAGTGGGGCGGTCAAACGCTGACTCTGGAAACGGGCCGCGTTGCCCGCCAGGCCAATGGCGCCGTGATGGCGACCCTGGGCGAAACCGTTGTGCTCTGCGCCGTCACGGCCGCGCGCTCGGTTAAGGAAGGGCAGGATTTCTTCCCGCTCACCGTTCACTATCAGGAGAAGTATTCGGCTGCGGGTCGTATTCCCGGCGGCTTCTTCAAGCGCGAGCGTGGCGCGACCGAGAAGGAGACCCTGGTCTCGCGTCTCATCGATCGCCCGATCCGTCCCTTGTTCCCGGAAGGGTTCTACAACGAGATCAACGTGATCTGCCAGGTTCTCAGCTATGATGGCGAGAACGAGCCGGACATCCTCGCGATGGTCGCGGCGTCGGCAGCCCTGACGATTTCGGGCGTGCCTTTCATGGGCCCGATCGCCGCCGCGCGCGTCGGTTATGTCGAGGGCGAATACGTCCTCAACCCGAACAACACCTAGATCAAGGAAGGCGATCTCGATCTCGTCGTCGCCGCGACTGGCAATGCCGTCATGATGGTCGAATCGGAAGCCAAGGAGCTTTCGGAAGAAGTCATGCTCGGCGGCGTGCAGTTCGCCCACAAGGCGATCCGCGAAGCCGTCAACGCAATCATCGATCTGGCCGAACAGGCTGCCAAGGATCCGTGGGAAATGGCCGCCCAGGCCGATCTCTCGACCGCCAAGGACAAGCTCAAGAAGCTGATCGGCAAGGACATTGCTGCCGCCTATAAGGTCGTCGACAAGTCCAAGCGTTCGGATCTGCTCAACGCAGCCCGCGCCAAGGGCAAGGAAGCATTCTCGGACGCGACCCCGCAGGACCAGATGGCTGCCGGCAAGCTGATGAAGAAGCTGGAAGCAGAGATCGTTCGCGGCGCCATCCTCAAGGACGGCACCCGCATCGACGGCCGCACGACCACCCAGATTCGCCCGATCGAAGCGATGGTGCACTTCCTGCCGCGCGCGCACGGTTCGGCACTCTTCACGCGTGGCGAAACCCAGTCGATCTGCACCACCACGCTCGGCACCCGCGACGCCGAGCAGATGATCGACGGTCTGAACGGGCTCAATTACGAGCACTTCATGCTGCACTATAACTTCCCGCCTTACTCGGTCGGTGAAGTCGGCCGCTTCGGCGCCCCGGGCCGCCGCGAAGTCGGTCACGGCAAGCTGGCATGGCGCGCGCTGCACCCGGTGCTGCCGACCAAGGAGGAGTTCCCGTACACGATCCGCGTTCTCTCGGACATCACCGAGTCGAACGGTTCGTCGTCGATGGCCACTGTCTGCGGCGGTTCGCTGTCGATGATGGATGCCGGTGTGCCGCTGAAGCGCCCGGTTTCGGGCATCGCAATGGGCCTGATCCTGGAAGGCAAGGATTTCGCGATCCTTTCCGACATCCTGGGTGACGAAGATCATCTCGGCGACATGGACTTCAAGGTTGCCGGCACGTCCGAGGGCATCACCACGATGCAGATGGACATCAAGGTCGCCGGCATCACCGACGAGATCATGAAGGCAGCTTTGGCGCAGGCCAAGGATGGCCGCGCGCACATCCTGGGCGAAATGGCCAAGGCGCTCGATCACACCCGTGAAGAGCTGTCGGCACATGCTCCGCGCATCGAGAGCTTCACGATCGACAAGTCGAAGATCCGTGAAGTTATCGGCACCGGCGGCAAGGTCATCCGCGAGATCGTCGCCACCACCGGCGCCAAGGTCGACATCGACGACGAGGGCG
>JAZKJE010000051.1:7365-15899 GCA_040384525.1 Pseudomonadota bacterium | reverse complement strand
TCGATCCGATCTGCGCATTGCAGGCAGCGATGGAAGGCTTCGAAGTCGTGACGATGGAAGAGGCCGTGACCCGCGCCGACATCTTCTGCACCGCGACGGGCAATGCCGACGTCATCACCGCCGATCACATGCGCGCGATGAAGCCGATGAGCATCGTCTGCAACATCGGTCACTTCGACAGCGAGATCCAGATCGCTGCTCTGTCGAACTATGAGTGGGACGAAGTGAAGCCGGGCACCGACCTGGTAAAGTTCCCCGATGGCAAGCAGATCATCATCCTCGCCAAGGGCCGCCTGGTGAACCTCGGTTGCGCCACGGGCCATCCTTCGTTCGTGATGTCGGCTTCGTTCACCAATCAGACGCTCGCGCAGATCGAGCTTTGGACCAAGGGCGAGAACTACAAGAACGAAGTGTACGTTCTGCCGAAGCACCTCGATGAAAAGGTTGCTGCGCTGCATCTTGAAAAGCTGGGCGTGAAGCTGTCGAAGCTGACCCCGAAGCAGGCCGGTTATATCGGCGTGCCGGTTGCCGGTCCGTTCAAGCCGGATCACTACCGCTACTAATCTTCGCGTAAGCGAGACGAACGGGCCGCGTTTCCTGATGGAAGCGCGGCCCTTTTCGTTGCGGCGGCTGCGCACGGACCGTAAGGGTTCGCGCATGGTGCATTTGCTGAGCCGTGGGGACGCGGCTTGATCCTCATTTCGCAAAGCTCGGCGGCGTTGGCCGGTGCGGCGCTGGCGCTGCTTGTCATCGGTGCAACCTGGGCGCTGCTGACGGGGCTGCGGGCGCGCGCCGATGCTGCAGTGATGACCGAAGATAATGCGCGGTTCGCCACGCTGGTTTCGGGTTCGCCCGCGCAGGCGATGATCGTTCGTGCCGATGGACGCATCGAATTGCCGCGGCGATTGGCGGATTGGCTCGGACTCGAGCAGATCCCGCGCGAACTGGACGCGCTGGCCGGGGGCGAGGGCGGGTTGATGCCCGAGGACCTGGATGCGCTGGGGGTGCACGTTGCCGCTGCGCAGAAAGCGGGGAAGCCGTTCAGCCTGTCGGTGCGCGCCAAGGGTTCGGAGCGGGCGTTGCTCGTCGTGGGCGAGCGGGCGCATGAAGCGCTGAATACGCCGGGCGGCGTGGTTTTGTGGTTCCTCGACGCGACCGAGAGCCAGGACGAGATCAACCGTCTTCAGAAGGGCAGCACGCGGCTTCGTGCGGCCTTCGATGCGCTGACGGCACTGATCGAGGCTGCGCCGATGCCGATGTGGTATCGCGGGCCGGATCTCAAATTGTTGATGGTCAATTCGGCTTATGTGCAGGCCGTTGAGGGCGGCGATAGCGAGGACGTCGTCGCGCGCGGGCTCGAGCTGGTCGAGGGCGCAGGGCTAGGTGGGCCGCTGGCGAATGCTGCGATAGCGCGCGATACCGGTGAGCCGCAGACGGCCGCGATGCCCGCCACGATTGGCGGCAAGCGGCGGATGCTGCGGCTGCACGATGTGCCGTTGCCGATCGGCGGCGTTGCGGGCTTCGCGGTCGATATCGAGGATCTGGAGCAGGCGCGCGGCGGGCTCAAGCGCTTCGGCGATGCCCAGCGGGCGATGCTGGATCGGGTCTCGGCGGGCGTGGCGCAGTTTGGGCCGGATCATAGCCTGAGCTTCTGTAACCAGCCGTTCCGCCGCATGTTTGCGATGAAGAATGAGTGGCTGGCCGATCGCCCCGAGTTCGATCGCGTGATCGAGCGGATGCGCGAAGCCAAGAGGCTGCCCGAGACGCGCGATTTCCCGGCATGGAAGGCCGAGCGCCGCGAATGGTTTACCGCGCCCGAAGCAGTCGAAGAGAATTGGCACGTTGGCGCCACGCATCTGCGCGTGGTGGCCCAGCCGATGCCAGAGGGCGGGCTGCTGCTGCTGTTCGAGGATCGCACCCAGCAATTCGAACTGCAGCGCGAGCATGGCGAGATGCAGCAGGTCCGCACCGCTACGCTCGACAGCCTGGCGGAAGCGGTGGGCGTGTTCGGGAAAGGGCGGCTTCAGCTATGGAACCGCAAATTCCGACAGGTCTGGGATTTCGAGGACGCGTTCCTCGATGCCCATCCGCAGATATTGGCGCTGGTGCGGGCCGCGGGACCGAAGCTCAGCAATCCGGCCAAGGCCGAAGTGATTGGCGATCTGGTGCGGCTTGCGGCGCAGGACCGGCAGCAGCGCGGGGCGAGCATTGAATTCGCCGACGGGCGCCATTTCGACTTGAGCGCGGTTCCGCTGCCCGATGGCAATGCGCTGGTGACGATGCTCGACGTTTCGGATCAGCACCGCGTTGAGCGCGCGCTGCGGGATCGCAACGAAGCGCTGGAGGCGGCGGACCGCGTGAAGACAAGCTTCGTGGCGAACATGAGCTATGAGCTGCGCACGCCGCTGACTTCGATCAAGGGCTTTGCCGAGATGCTGCATGGCGGCTTTGCGGGGCCGTTGAGCGAGAGCGGTACGGAATATTCGGAGGCCATTCTCGTTTCGGTCGAGCGGCTGGGCGCGTTGATCGACGATGTGCTCGACCTTACCCAGAGCGAAGGCGCGCCGCTGGAGAAGCGCTCGGTTGATATCGAGATGATCGCGCAGGGGGCCGCCGAAGCCATCGCGCCGCTCGCCAAGGAAAAATCGATCGATCTGGTGGTGGAGAATGCCGGGAGCGCGGGCATCGTATCGGGCGACGCGCGGCGGCTGCGGCAGGTGATCGAGCATTTACTGCGCCATGCGGTGGCGGGGACGCCGGCAAATGGCCGCGTGCTGCTCCACCTGGATGGCAATGCGAAGGTCGCGCGGATCATCGTGTCCGATGACGGGCCGGGCATGAGTGCGCAAGCTGCGGCGAGCGCCTTCGATCGCTTTGCGCAGGGTGGGGGACGCAATGCCGAGCGCGCTTTGGGCCTGGGCCTGCCGCTCGCGAAGCAGTTTGTCGAAGCGCATGGTGGCCGGATCGAATTATTCTCCGAGGCTGGCGAGGGCACGCTGATCACCGTGGAATTGCCACGCGGATGATCCTTGCCGATCCGCAGGCGTCGCATGCGCTGGGGCAGCGGCTGGCTGAACTAGCGCAACCCGGCGACGTGATCGCGCTTTCGGGCGAACTGGGCGCTGGCAAGACCAGCATCGCGCGCGGGCTGCTCGCGGCGCTTGGGCTGGAGGGCGAGGCACCGAGCCCGAGCTTCGCGATCGTCCAGCCATATGAGCCGCCCGAAGTCCGCTTTCCGGTGCTGCATGTCGATCTTTATCGCATCGAGAATCCGGACGAAGCTGGGGAACTTGGCCTCGACGACGCGCGCACCGATTCGCTGCTGATCGTGGAATGGCCCGAGCGGCTGGGCGATGCTGCGTGGGCCGACGCTCTGTGGCTGTCCCTGGAAGTTACACCGGATGGCGCGCGAAGGTTGACAGCGAAGGTACCGGCGGCATGGAGGGACCGATGGTCCCAGATATGAACCCGCATCCCGCCGCTCCCGACTTTCTCGCTGCGGCGGGATGGGAAGGCGCGGAGATCCGCCCGCTTGCCGGCGATGCTTCTTTCCGCCGCTATTTCCGCGTGGTCGAGCATGAGCGCACCGCGATCCTGATGGATTCGCCGCCCGACAAGGGCGAGGATCCGAAGCCCTTCATCCTGATTGCGCGCTGGCTCACCGAGCGCGGCTTTGCGGCGCCGGAGATCCTGCACGAGGATCTGGCGCAGGGCCTCGTCCTTATCTCGGACTTCGGCGATGCCCGGATGCGCGAGACGGTGGATGCCGCGCCCGAGAGCGAATTGCGCTTGTATGAGGAAGCGGTCGATCTGCTGATCCGCCTGCGCGACCATCCTGCTGCGGACGACATTGGCCCCTATAGCCCCTCGCAATATCATCGGGAGGCCCGCTTGCTCACCGAATGGTATTGCGACGCGCTGGGTCTCCAGCCCGATCATGATGGCTATAACGACGCGTGGAATATTGTGCTCGAGCCGGTGCTGAGCGGTCATGCGCCTGTCACGGTGCTGCGCGATTACCATGCCGAGAACATCATGCTGATCGAAGGCAGTGAGAGCTTGGGACTGCTGGATTTCCAGGACGCTTTGGCGGGCCACCCCGCATATGATCTCGTCTCGCTGTTGCAGGACGCGCGGCGCGATGTGCCCGCCGAACTGGAGACGGCGATGCTCGATCGCTACAAGCGCGTGACTGGCGTGGGCGATGAATTTGACGTGGCGTATCACGTGCTGGGTGCGCAGCGGAACGCCAAGATCATCGGGATCTTCACCCGGCTGTGGAAGCGTGACGGCAAGCCGCGTTATCCGGGACTGTGCCCGCGCGTATGGGGCTATCTGGAGCGCGATCTGAAGCATCCGGCGCTAAAGCCCGTTGCCGATTGGTTCGATGCAAACGTGCCCGCGCATCTGCGCGGCGATCCGATGACGCTCGCCGGCGAATGACCGTTTATTCCCTGCGCCCGCAGCCGGACGCACCTGTTCCCGAAACGGCGATGGTGATGGCCGCAGGGCTGGGCAAGCGCATGCGTCCGCTCACGGTGACGCGGCCGAAGCCGCTGGTGGAAGTCGCGGGAAAATCACTGCTTGATCACACATTCGATCATCTGCGCGGCGCTGGCGTGAAGCGTGCGGTGGTCAACGTCCATTATTTGGCCGATCAGATCGAGGCACATGTAAAAGCGCGCGTGAAAGACATGGAGGTCCTGATCTCCGACGAGCGCCAGCAATTGCTGGAGACCGGTGGCGGCGTGGTGAAGGCGCGCGAGATGATCGGCGACAAGCCGTTTTTCTGCGTCAACAGCGACAATCTGTGGGTCGATGGCCCGATCGACGCGCTGCGCCAGCTGGCGGCGGCGTGGGACGATGAGAAGATGGATGCGCTGCTGCTGCTGGTGCCGCTGGCGCGCGCAAACTGCCACAGCGGGCAGGGCGATTTCCGCCTCGATCCGTTCGGCAAGATCATCGAGCGCCGCAAGCCCGGGCGGCTGGCGCCGTTCGTCTATATCGGCATCCAGATTCTTTCGCCGCGGGTGATCCGCGACTGGCCGGAAGGGGCGTTCTCGACAAACCTGTTCTGGGACCGCGCAATGGAGCAGGGGCGGCTTTGGGGCGTGGTGCATCAGGGCCTGTGGTTCGACGTCGGCACGCCTGCTGCGGTGGGCGAGGCGGAGGCCGTTCTGGCCGAGATGTGATTTCCCTCTCCCCTTCAGGGGGTGGCTGAGCGAAGCGAAGCCGGGAGAGGAGAAGTTATCCACAGGCCCCTCCCCCCGGCCCTCTCCCCCGAAGGGGAGAGGAAGCTTAAGGTCGCTCTCAGATGAGCGCCCTCCACCTCTTCACGATACCACCACACCGCCCATTTGCGGATGCGTTAGCGCACGGCCTGATCGAGCGCTTTGGCGGCGATGCGCTGGGGCTGGCGCGGGGGACGGTGCTGGTGCCGAACAACCGAGCCAAGCGAGCGATTCAGGACGCGTTCGTGCGCGCCAGCGGTGGCGGCCTGCTCTTGCCGCGTCTGGTGGCGGTGGGCGATCCCGAGCTGGACGAGGCCGTGTTCGAAGCGGTCGAGGATTTGGATCCGGTGCCGCCGGCAGTCGATCCGCTCCAGCGGCGGATGATCCTCGCGCGGCTGATCCAGGAGAGTGGCGCTCAGGCCGATGCGGCTGAGGCGGTTCGGTTGGCGGGCGATCTGGCTTCGACGCTGGATCAGTTGCTGATCGAGGAAGTGAAGCCACAGGCGCTCAAGGACTTGGATCTCGGCGATCTATCGGCGCATTGGGAGCGCTCGCTGGCGTTGTTCGAGATTGTTCTGAAGCGCTGGCCTGTTGAGTTGGCGGCGCTAGGCCGCGTCGATCTGGCAGATCGGCGGACGCGTTTGCTGGCAAAGGTCGCGACGCGCTGGCGGGATGCGCCGCCTGTGGGTTTCGTGTGCGCGGCGGGGATTACGGCGGCCGCACCGGCGATTGCGCGGCTGCTGCGCGTTGTGGCGGAGATGCCGCAGGGCATGGTGGTGCTGCCGGGCCTGTCGACGGGCATTAGCGAGGGCGAATGGGCTTCGCTGGGGCCGCACGAGCCGGATGCCGGCGGGCGGCGCAAACGGGCGATGGAGACGCATCCGCAGTTCCAGCTGAAGCTGCTGCTTGAGCGGATGAGCGTGAATCGCAGCGAGTTTGCGGACTGGCGGGGCGAGAGCGCACCTGACGCGGCGCCCGCGCGGAGCAAGGCGATTGAGACCGCGATGGCGCCGCCCGAATTGACCAAGGGATGGAGCGGGCTGGACGAGTCAGAACGGACGCTCGACGGCGTGCGCGTGCTGGAGGCGGCAACCCCTGCCGAAGAAGCGCAGGGCATTGCGCTGGCATTGCGCGAAGTGCTGGAGACCGAGGGCAAGACAGCGGCTCTCGTAACGCCAGACCGTGCACTAGCCCGGCGGGTGGTCGCGCATCTGGCGCGCTGGGATATCGCGATCGACGATTCGGCTGGTCAGGCGCTTTCGGTGCTGCCGCCCGGCACCTTGCTGCTCGCTTTGGCCGAGGCCGCCGCGCAGGATTTCGCGCCGCTGGCATTGCTCAGCCTGCTCAAGCACCCGCTGGTGCAGCGCGAAGCGCGGCTCGAATGGCTGGAGGGCGCGCGCTTGCTCGACCGTGCCTTGCGCGGGCCGCGACCCGCGCCCGGGCTGGCGGGGGTCGACCGGCATCTGGCCGAACAGGACGGCCGCGATGGCGGGCTGCGGCGCGCGGCTCAGGCGTGGTGGACCGAGGCGCGACCGGTGCTGGAGCCGCTGGAGGCGGTGTTTGCTGCCGGGCCGCAGGCGCTTGGCGGGATGCTGGCGGCGTTGCGCGAGACGGCGCAGGCGCTGGGTGGCGATGGGTTGTGGAGCCGGGCCGAGGGGCGTGCCGCTGCCGATCTGCTCGATTCGCTGGAGCGTGAGGCCGCGTTCGGGCCACCGCTGGCCGATCCGGCCAGCCTTGCCCCGCTGCTGCGCACGCTGATGGATGAAACCGCAGTGCGCCCCCATCAGGGCGGGCATCCGCGGCTTGCGATCCTGGGCCTTATCGAAGCGCGGCTGCACAATGCCGATCTGATGATCCTGGGCGGGCTGAACGAAGGCGTATGGCCGGGCCTGCCCGCGCCCGATCCCTGGCTGGCGCCGCGCATCCGCGCTGAGCTGGAACTGCCGGGGCTGGAGCGCCGCATCGGGGTTTCGGCGCACGATCTGGCCGGCGCTTTGGGTGCGCGCGAAGTGCTGCTGACGCGGGCGCGGCGGGATTCTTCGGCTCCGACGATTGCTTCGCGCTTCTGGCTGCGGCTTGAGGCGCTGTCGGGCGGGCTGGAGCGGGCAGGCGATCTGGCCGCATGGGCGCGGGCGATCGACGAGGCGGGTGAGCATAAGCCCGCTGAGCGGCCTGAGCCTTCGCCGCCGGTAGCCGCACGGCCCAAGGTGATCTCGGTCACCGAAGTCGATCGGCTCAAGGCCGACCCCTATGCGTTCTACGCCAAGCGCATGCTGCGGCTGGCACCGCTCGATCCGGTCGATGCCGATCCGAGCGCGGCGTGGCGCGGGACGGCGGTGCACGATGTGCTCGAGCAATGGGCCAAGCATGATGGCTGCGCACCCGACAAGTTGCACGCGCGTGCGCTGGCGATGCTCGCGGACGAACGGACGCATCCGATGATGCGGGCATTGTGGCAGCCGCGATTGATGGAGGCTGTGGACTGGATCGCGGCTGAGATGGCGGCCCAGATTGCTGGCGGGCGTCAGGTGCTGGGCGCCGAGCAAGACGGGCAGATCCAGTTTGCGGGCGTGACGCTCAAGGGCAAGTTCGACCGGATCGACCGGTTGCCCGATGGCATGCTTGCGGTGGTGGATTACAAGACAGGCCAGCCGCCCAGCGCCAAGGCTGTGCGTGCGGGATATAGCCTCCAGCTCGGGCTGCTCGGGCTGATAGCCGAAGAAGGTGGTTTTGACGGCATCAAAGGCGAAGCGCGCGGCTTCGAATATTGGTCGCTCGCGCGTAAGGGCGGCAGCTTTGGCTATATCGATTCCCCGGTCTCGCCCAAGAAGCGCGATCCGATCCCGGCGGAGGAGTTCGTCGCGATTGCCGGGGGCAATTTCCATGAGGCAGTGCAGGATTGGCTGACCGGCGGTCGCGCCTTCACTGCCAAGCTCGTCCCCGAATATGCGCCTTATGCAGAGTATGACCAGTTGATGCGCCGCGACGAATGGTATGGCCGTGAATAATCTGAAGCCACTCCATCCGCTGAAGGGCAATCAGCGCGCGGCGAGCGATCCCGCGCGGCATATCTGGCTGTCTGCGTCCGCAGGCACGGGCAAGACGCAGGTGCTGGCGGCGCGAGTCTGGCGGCTGCTGCTTGGCGGCACCGATCCGGGGGCGATATTGTGCCTGACCTTTACGAAGGCGGGTGCGGCGGAAATGTCCGAGCGGATCACTTCGCGGCTGGCGAGTTGGGTGCGCGCGGACGACGAAGCGCTGTTTGCCGATCTGGAGGCTTTGGGCGAGGAGTCTGGGCCTGAT
>JAZKJE010000051.1:1384-7355 GCA_040384525.1 Pseudomonadota bacterium | reverse complement strand
CGAAGGTGCTTGATGCACCGGGCGGCGGCCTGCGCAACCAGACGATCCATAGCTTCTGCCAGACCTTGCTGTCAGCCTTTCCGGTTGAAGCCGGGTTGGTACCCGGCTTCCGCCCGCTCGATCAGCGTGAGGAAGCAGTGCTGGCGCGCGAGGCGCTGGCCGAGATGCTGGTCGAGGCCGAGCGCGAAGGGCGGATGGGGCTGATCGACGCGGTGGGTGCGCTGAGTTTGCGGCTGGGCGAGGGACAGGCCGAAGCGTTCCTGCGGCGCTGTGCGGGCGCGGGAGAAGCGCTGGCGGCGCTGCCAACTGGCGCGCAACCTTTCCTGCGCCGAGCGATGGATTTGCCGAGTGGCGACGTCGGCGAAGAATTGGCGCGGTGCTGCGCCGACGAAGCGTTTGACATCGCGGGGCTGCGCAAGGTCGTCGCGGCCAATCGGCAGTGGGGCACGGCTACCGGGGTCAATGCTGCCGAGGCCATCGGGGACTGGCTGGCGGCGAAGGATCGCGTCGCGGGGCTGGAGGCGCTGGGCCTCGTCTTCCGCACCAAGACCGGCGATCCGCGCAAGGTCTCGGCCAAGCTGATTGCGGCGGAGCCCGACTATGAGGGGCTGGCCATGCGGATCGGCGGGCGATGCGCCGAATTGCTCGCGATGAAAATCCAGGCCGAATATGCCGATCTGCTCGCGCAGGGGCTGACGGCGGGGCGGATTTATGCCGAGACCTATGCCCGCGCCAAGCGCCGCGTGGGCGCAGTGGACTTCGACGATCTGATCCGCGCGGCGGTGGCGCTGCTGGCGCAGGAGGGCATGGGCGAGTGGGTGCGTTTCAAGCTCGATCAGGCGACAGAGCATCTGCTGATCGACGAGGCGCAGGATACCAATCTCAAGCAATGGACGATCGTTCGCGCGCTGGCCGATGAGTTTTTCGCCGGACGAGGGACGCGGGCCGAGGGCGTGCGGACGCTGTTCACCGTGGGCGATTACAAGCAGGCGATCTTCGGCTTTCAGGGGACCGATCCGATCTTCTTCCGCGCGGCGCATGATTATTTCGACGCCAAGGCCAGGCTGGCTGAGGATTTCGAGACCGATGCGCGCGAGTTGGAATCGCTTTCGCTGACGCACAGCTTTCGCTCCACGCGCCCGATCCTCGAGTTCGTCGACGCGGCACTGGGTACGTTGCCCGTGCCGGGGATGGGCGAGCTGAGCGAAGCCGAGCCGCATGCCAGCGAAGTCTCCGGGCCGGGCACGGTGACGCTCTGGCCGCTGACCACCGAGGGCGGCAGCGAGGCGGACGAAGAGGAATGGGTGCTCGACGCCACGCGGGAGCATGCCAAAAGGATCGCGCGCGGGATCAAGGCGTGGACCGACGGCAGCGTGCTTAAGCGCGACGGGACACCGCTGGCCGCCGAAGATGTGATGGTGCTGGTCAAGCGTCGCGGCGAACTCGCCTCGCTGATCGTCGCGCGGCTTTATGCCGAGGGCGTGCCGGTGGCGGGGGTGGACCGGCTGCGGCTGAATGCGCCGTTGGCGGTGCAGGATTTGCTGGCCGCGATCCGCTTTGCGTTGCAGCCTGAGGATGATCTGTCGCTCGCCAGCCTGCTGGTTTCGCCGCTGATCGGGTGGACGCAGGACGAGCTGATGGCCGGTGCGGTGCGCGAGCGGGGTGGGCTCTGGCGGCATCTCCGCGCGAACCAGCCAGCCGAGAAATTGCGGCCGCTGGAGCAGTTGCTGGCGGTGGCGGACTTCAACACGCCGTATCGTTTTCTGGAGAATATTCTCTCGGGCGAGATGGACGGGCGGCGGAAGCTGTTGCTGCGGCTGGGCGAGGAAGCGCGGGATCCGATCGAGGAATTGCTGAGCGCCGCGCTCAATTTCGAGAGTGTGGCTACGCCGACTTTACAGCGTTTCCTCGACTGGTTCGATCGTGGCGATGTGGAGATCAAGCGCGAGGCGGATCAGCCCCGCGGCGCCGTTCGGGTGATGACTGCGCATGGGGCGAAGGGGCTGCAGGCGCCTTTGGTGATCCTCGCCGATGCCACTGCCGACCCGACCAAGAGCCCGCGCGATTTCCTGGGCTGGCAGCCCGAGGGGCATGAGGGCGATGCGTTTCCGATCTTCCGGCCAAAGGCTGCGGAGCGGGGCGGGGCGCTCGATACGGTGGTCGGCGAGACCGATGCGCGAGAGATGGAGGAGCATTGGCGGCTCTTTTATGTCGCCGCGACGCGGGCTGAGGAACGGTTGGTGATCGCCGGTTCGCTCGGGCCGATGGCGAAGGGCGAGGCACCGGCAGCTAGCTGGTATGCGGCATGTGCCCGGGCGTTTGAGGCGCTGGGGGCGGAAGGTGAGTTTCACGGGATCGTGCCGCCTGCGCCGGTTGTGGCGCAGAAGATCGAGGCAATCGCGCCGGCCGCGAAGCCCGCGCTTCCGCTGTGGGTGACCGCACCGGCGCCGCAGGAAGCACGACCGCCGCGTCCGCTGGCGCCTTCGTCATTGGGTGACGATGCGGTGGCGGACCCGCCGCCCACGCCAGCGATGCGGATTGCCGCCGAGCGCGGGCGGCTGCTGCATGCCTTGTTCGAGCGGCTGCCGGGGGTTGCGGCTGACAAGCGAGCCGAGGCTGCGGATCGATGGCTGGCCGGGGCAGGGGGCGTTGAGGATGCTTCCGCGCGCGGGGGTCTGGTCAGCGCCGCGCTGGCGGTGACGGAGGATCCGCGCTTTGCCGATCTGTTTGGCCCGGACTCGCTGGGCGAGGCTCCGATTGCGGCGGTGGTGGGCGATGGGGTTGTTGTCTCGGGCACCGTGGATCGGCTGGTGGTTACGCCGGATCGGGTTCGCGTGATCGACTTCAAGACGGGTCGCCGCGCGCCTGCTTTCGATGACATCCCGCCTTACCATCTGCGCCAGATGGCGGCGTATGCGGCGGCGCTGCGCGTTATCTTCCCCGGGCGGTTGATCGAGGCGGGCTTGCTCTACACGGCGGGGCCAATTCTCCACCAACTCCCGCCCGAATTGCTGGCTGCGCACAAGCCGGGCTTCGCGACCTCGGAGCAAAGCTTGGCTTCGCGCGCTTGAGCCGTGCCCCTTGCGCACATAGATAGTGTCCCAACACACAGGAGATTTCCCGATGGCCACCAAGGCAGTCACCGACGCCAGCTTCGACACCGATGTGCTGGGATCCGATAAGCCCGTTCTCGTCGATTTCTGGGCGGAATGGTGCGGACCGTGCAAGATGATCGCGCCTGCGCTCGAAGAACTAGGCGTGGAACTCGCCGATCAGGTACAGATCGTGAAGGTCGATATCGACGAGAACCCCGATGCGCCGGGCAAATATGGCGTGCGCGGCATCCCCACGATGATCCTGTTCAAGAACGGCGTGCCGGCGGCGACGCAGGTGGGCGCGCTTCCGAAGGGCGCGATCAAGCAGTTCATCGAGAGCAATCTCTGATCTGAGCCGGTGATTCGCCAGGCGTGAAGGATTTCTCGCGCCTGGCTTCTCACTTTTCACGTGTTTCGTGAAATTTCGTTGCGCGTCCCGGCAGCATTGTTGCGCGAGATGGCGGAGCTTGTTTTTCGACGATTCAAAGAGCGCGCCGGCACTTTAGCTGGCGCGCTCGATGTAGGACAGCGCCGGGCCGCCGGATGCCGGACCGGAACAGAACGCCTTATTCAACGCCAGTAATCATGCCGCCCGGCCCCGTCGAAACCGGCCCGAGCGCATACAGCAGCGCTTGAAAGCTCCTCGCGGAGCCGCAGGGGCACGGATCGTTCCGGCCCAATTTTTCGATGAGTTCGACGTTGCCATGCACGAAGCGCAGTCCGCGCTTCACGTTGGTCTCGGAAGGATAGCCCTTCCTCCGCTTACTCGTGACCTCGAAAGCAGGGGAGGTCATCGCGGTTTGGATGCTTTGCCATGTCGGCCTCCTGTCGCTGAGCCGCCAGATCGGCGGCGCGAGGCCTTTGCCCGATGCGGCGACCGATCACAATCCTTCGCTGCGTGACCTTGGGTAACGCGGCAGATCGCCGGCGGCTTCGGCCCAGGGCTGGCGGCTGGCATAGAATATGTGGAAGCCGGGCCGTATCGCGCTCGCATCGTCCAGCGTGGTCAGGCTGAAATCCACGGTCTCCGGCGTGCCGGTTTCCTGCATCAGGAAGGGCGTGCCGCAGCAGGTGCAGAAGCGACGCTCGCCGCTTTCGCTGGAGGCGATGGTGCCGAGCAGATCTTCGCCTTGGGTGAAGATGAAGTCTGCGACGGGCATTGTGGCGAAGGCCATCGCCGGGCTGCCCGAATTGCGCTGGCAGGTGCGGCAATGGCACCAGCCTGCGCCGCTGGGGGCGGAGGCGAGCCGGTAGCGCACTGCCCCGCACATGCAGCCGCCTTCCATCCGATCAGCTCCGGTAATCGGCGTTGATCGAGATATAGCCGTGCGTCAGGTCGCAGGTCCAAACCGTCGCGCGGCCTTCGCCCAGGCCGAGATCAACGCCGATTTGAATGTCGCGGCCCTTCAGATGCGCAGCGACTGGTGCTTCGTCATAGCCGGTTACCGCGAGGCCGGCTTCGGCGACCTGGGTGGTGCCAAAGCGGATGGCGAGCTTGTCGCGTTCGGCCGGTTCTCCGGCCTTGCCCACGGCCATTACGACGCGGCCCCAATTGGCGTCCTCACCGGCGATCGCGGTCTTCACCAGCGGCGAATTGGCGATCGACATGGCGATTACGTGCGCGCTGCGGTCGCTTTCGGCGCCTTCGACATCAATGGTGATCAGCTTTTGCGCGCCTTCGCCGTCGCGGACGACGAGTTGCGCCAACTGGTGGCAGAGATCGCCGAGCGCGGCGCGGAAAGCGTCGGCACCGGGGCTGTCGGCACCGTCAAGCGGCGCATTGCCTGCCTTGCCGGTGGCGAAGGCGAGAACGGTGTCGCTGGTCGAGGTGTCGCTATCCACCGTGATGCACGAGAAAGTCTTTACATTCGCATCGCTTAGCGCCGACTGCAGAAACTCAGGGCTAACTGCGGCATCGGTGAAGATGAAGCCGAGCATTGTCGCCATATCGGGCATGATCATGCCCGAACCCTTGATGATGCCGGTGAGCGTGACCGTGCGGCCATCGACCACCGCCGTCGTGACCGCGCCCTTGGCGAAGGTGTCCGTGGTCATGATCGTCGCGGCTGCGTCTTCCCACGAACAGGGCGTGGCGGTGAAAGCGGCGTCGAGGCCCGCTTCGGCCTTGTCGATGGGCAAGGGCACGCCGATCACCCCGGTGGAGGCGACGAAAATATCCGAAGGCTCGCAGCCGAGATGCCCGGCGGCGCGCGCGGCAATGGCCTCGACCGCGGCGCGACCGCGATTTCCCGTGAAGGCGTTGGAATTACCCGCATTGACCACCAAAGCGCGTGCCTGCCCCAGCACCAGCGCCTTGCGGCACCATTCCACTTCGGGCGACGGGCATTTGCTCTGCGTCAGCACGCCAGCGACCGCAGTGCCGGGATCGAGCGTCACGAAGGTGAGGTCGCAGCGGTCCCAATTTTTGTATCGCGCCCGCGCGACACGCGTCGTCACGCCCGCAATCTCGGGCATAAGAGGGAAGGGCAAAGCGAGCGGCGAGCGTTCCGTGGACATCGTTAGACCTGCTGATAGGGTAATACCGCTTCGGGCAGCGCGGGCGAAAGATCAACCCGGCCGTTCACATCGGGGACATCGGCAGGCTAGTAGGCGGCGCTTCCTTATTGTGCGGCGTCCAGCACCTGCTAGAAACCGGCTGGAAATACGGAGAGGTCTTTTATGTTGCTCGTTTCCCTGCTTGCGCTTGCTTCCATCCAGACTGCGGATGAGGTTGCGCCGCCTTCGGTGTAGGTAGAGAGGATGATCTTCGTGGACTGATCGGCTTTCACGCCGAGGTCGTAGAAGTCGATCTTGCGGTACTGGAACGCGGGCGATCGAGATGCGGTGGTGTTGGTAGAACGAGGGTCGTCGATCTC
>JAZKJE010000051.1:0-1374 GCA_040384525.1 Pseudomonadota bacterium | reverse complement strand
GGATGAGGTTGCGCCGCCTTCGGTCATGACGATCACCGTGCAGAAGCTGCCGGCCGCGTTCAAGGTGGATCCGGTGATCACGCTCACCTTCAACGAGAAGGGCGCGGTCGCTTCTTGCAAGACCAAGACGACCAGCGGCAGCAAGGGCATCGATACGGTCGCGTGCCGCCAGGTGACCGGCAATGTGAACATGAAGCCGGAAGCCGGCGTGGCCGCCGGGCCGCGCGATGCGACGGTGACCTTCATCCAGGAAGCGCCCAAGAACTGAGACGCATGCGCGCCGATTTCCATTGGCGAACGGGCGCGCAATCACTATGTCGCCAGACGTGTCCGCGTGAAGGCGACTTCGCGCGGACTTTCTCGCGGGCCCCTATCTCGGTGAACTAACGCTTGGAATTGCTGCTTCTCCTCACTGCGCTGTTCGCGAGCCTGACCGGTACCGGCCAGGCCGACCGCCAGCTGCGTCAGGTGCAGGGCGTTGCGGCGGTTCATGCAGCGGAAGTCACGCAGGCTGCAGTGCAGCCCGCCCGCGCCGCGATGCCCGCATTGCGCGCCGCTTATTCGCGTCGTCCCGAAGCGGCTGCGCTGCGCCCTGCCAATGCCGCGCCGCTTGCCGGCCAGCATTTCCCGTTCGAGCGCAGGCTGGAATGAGGCCCCGCGCGGCTCGCTGAAGCGAGGCCGCGCTTTTCCTATTTTTCGATTTTTCGCGGGCGCCGCCAGAGGGCGCGACCGCTTTACAGCCCTTTAGATTTGAACAGGAATTCCCATGCTCGGCGGTTTTGCCAAGACTCTCTTCGGGTCGTCCAACGAACGCTATGTGAAGTCGCTTGGCGCGATCGTCACCAAGATCAACGGCTTCGAAAGCACCATCTCGGCGATGACCGATGAGGAGCTTTCGGGCCAGACAATCAAGTTTCGCGAGCGGCTGGCGAATGGCGAGAAGCTCGACGATCTGCTGCCGGAAGCATTCGCAACGGTGCGCGAATCGGCCAAGCGCGTGCTGGGCCAGCGCCATTACGACGTGCAGATGATCGGCGGCATCGTGCTCCATCGCGGCGAGATCGCCGAAATGCGCACGGGTGAAGGCAAGACGCTGGTCGCGACCCTTGCCTGCTATCTGAACGCACTGCCGGGTGAGGGCGTCCATGTCGTCACCGTCAACGATTACCTGGCGTCGCGCGATGCCGAGTGGATGGGCCGCGTCTATCGCTTCCTGGGCATGACCGTGGGCGTTATCGTCCCGAACCTGACCGATCAGGCGCGCCGCGATGCCTATGCTTCGGACATCACCTATGGCACGAACAACGAGTTCGGCTTCGACTATCTGCGCGACAATATGAAGTATGATCGCGCATCGATGACGCAGCGGCCGTT
>JAZKJE010000050.1:61712-62503 GCA_040384525.1 Pseudomonadota bacterium | reverse complement strand
TCCGCGCGCGCGGCACCGGGCCCGATGCGCTGCTGATCAATTCGGGCCAGACGCTGCGGCGCGGGCGCAATTGGTGGCGCAGCGTGCTCGATCAATATGGCGCGCAAGACGTGCTGGTCGCCGAAGTGCAACTCCGCCGGGAATATCCCGGCGGACCGATCGTGGGCGTGTTCGGCGCAAGCCACGGCCCGGATCGCCGCCCCATCGCCAATTTTGCGCTGCGCGTAGACAATGGCGATTCGCTCGATGCATTGCTTGATGCCGGCATCGCCCGGATCGACAAGGCCTTCCAGGCAGCCCTTGCCAGCGGCGAACTCGCGACCGACCGCCTGCTCGCCACGCGGCCTCCCGAGCCGAAGACCGAAGAAGAAAAGCCGGCCGACGAGGAAACCACGGCAGTCACCGCGCCGACCCCGGCGGTCGAGACCGGGTCCAGCTTCACGGTTCAGGTCGACACGCCCACCGTCAATGCGCTCAACGCCTCCGAATCGGCGATGCGCGCGATTCCCGGCGTGCGTACGTCGAACACCACCAGCCTTGCGCTTGGCGGTATCTCTGTGATGCGCGTCAATTATGACGGGCCGATCGGCAGCCTGCGCGCCGCACTCGAAGCACGCGGCTGGCAGGTGCAGGAGGGCGCAGGCGTGCTGCGCATCCGCCGTCCACAGGCATCCGCGCCCGCGCCGCAAGCCACGGCTACGCCGGCAGCTCCGAAGGGCGAATGAGCCAGCTACGACTGCCGCTGGGCCTGCCAGAAGCGAGCGAGACGGAATTTCTGGTCGGCGAATCGA
>JAZKJE010000050.1:58407-61702 GCA_040384525.1 Pseudomonadota bacterium | reverse complement strand
ATCGAATGTCCGCGCGGTCCAGCAACTGGAGCGGTGGGCGACCTGGCCGGTGATGTCTGCGCTACTGGTAGGGCCGCGCAAATCTGGCCGCAGCCTGCTCGCACGCATCTTCGCGGCCAAAAGCGGCGGGGACATCCTCGACGATGCCGATCGGATGAAGGAAGCCGATGTCTTCCACGCATGGAACCGCGCACAGGGCGATCGCCGTCCGCTGCTTATCATCGCCGAGGCAGCGCCTCCCGAATGGGCGGTGAAGCTCCCCGATCTGCGCTCGCGCCTCGCGGCATCGCCACTGCTGGAGCTGGGCCCACCCGACGATCAATTGATGCCGCAATTGATCGAGCGCGCCTTTGCCCGGCATCTGCTGCACGCCAAGCCCGATGTGATCGCATGGATCGCCGCGCGCATCGAGCGCAGCCATATCGCGATCCTGCGCGTTGCCGACACGTTGGAGAGCGCAGGCGTGCAGCGCTTGTCGATCCCGGTGGCGCGCGCCACACTCGCCGATGCTTGTCTCTTAACTGTAACGGACGAAACCTAGGTCCATGGCGAAAATTCCGAAAAGGTACGCCGTGGAAGAGGCTCCAGCCCCCGCATATTTGGGGAACCGTTATTTCAACCGTGAGCTGAGCTGGCTCGCGTTCAACCGCCGGGTGATGGAGGAGGCGTGCAATCCCGCGCATCCCCTGCTCGAACGGTTGCGGTTTCTCGCCATTTCGGGCGCCAATTTCGACGAATTCTTCATGGTCCGCGTTGCCGGATTGATGGGGCAGGTGATCCAGAAGGTCGAAGTGCGCTCGGCCGACGGGCTCACCCCGGCGCAGCAGCTTGCGGCGATCATCGATGAAGCGGGTGAACTCGCCGATAGCCAGCAGGCAGTGTGGATCGAGATCCGCGCCGATCTGCTCGAGAGCGGAATCACCGTGCTCGAACCTGACGAGATTGGCGTGGATACCGAGGAATGGCTGGAAACGCATTTCCGCGAGCAGATCTTCCCGATCCTGACGCCACAGGCTCTGGACCCCGCGCATCCGTTTCCGTTCATCCCCAATCAGGGATCGAGCGTCGTCTTCGATCTGGTCCGCCGCTCCGATAACGAGCCGATCCGCGAGCTGGTTTTGCTGCCGACGTCGATGCCGCGCTTTGTCCGTCTGCCCGGCGAGCCGGCGCGGTATGTCGCAGTGGAGACGGTGCTCAAGCGCTTCTCGCATTTGCTGTTCCCCGGCTATGAGGTTCTCCGCTCGGCCACCTTCCGGGTGCTGCGCGACAGCGATATCGAGATAGAGGAAGAGGCCGAGGATCTGGTCCTCACCTTCCGCTCGGCGATAAAGCGCCGTCGCAAGGGGCGCGTGATCCGCCTGGAGATGGAGGAATCCATCGCGCCGGAGCTGGAAGCGGTGTTGCTCGAAGAATTGGGCGGCAAGGAAGCGCTGCTCACCGAAACCGGCGGTTTCCTTGGCATCGGCGATCTGGCGATGCTGGTTGAGGAAGAGCGCCCTGACCTCAAATTTTCGCCCTACACACCGCGCTTCCCCGAGCGCATCCGCGAATATGGCGGCGATTGCTTTGCGGCGATCCGCGCCAAGGACATCATCGTCCACCACCCGTACGAATCGTTCGACGTAGTCATCGCCTATCTCAATCAGGCAGCCGCAGACCCGGATGTCGTGGCGATCAAGCAGACGCTGTATCGCGCGGGCAAGCAATCGGCGGTCATCAACGCGCTGATCGCGGCGGCTGAGGCCGGCAAGTCGGTCACCGCAGTGGTCGAGCTAAAAGCCCGCTTCGATGAAGAGCAAAACCTCTATTGGGCAACCGCGCTGGAGCGCGCGGGCGTTCAGGTCGTCTACGGCTTCATCGACTGGAAGACCCACGCGAAGATTTCGATGGTGGTGCGGCGTGAGGCCGGTCAATTCCGTACGTACTGCCATTTCGGCACCGGCAATTATCACCCGATCACCGCGCGCATCTATACCGATCTGAGCTTCTTCACTGCCGATCCCCGGCTGGGGCGCGATGCTGCCAAGGTGTTCAATTACGTCACCGGCTATGTCGAGCCCGAGGGGCTGGAATTGCTGACAATCAGCCCGCGCAACCTGCGCGCAGAGCTGGTTTCGCTAATCGACGACGAGATCGCGCATGCAAAGGCGGGGCGGCCCGGCGCGGTGTGGGCGAAGATGAACTCGCTGGTCGATACCGCGATCATCGAAAAGCTTTACGAAGCGAGCAATGCCGGAGTCGATGTCGACCTGGTCATTCGCGGCGTGTGCTGCCTGCGCCCCGGCGTGCCCGGCATGTCGGAGAATATCCGCGTCAAATCGATCGTGGGGCGCTTCCTCGAGCATAGCCGGATCTTCACCTTCGGCGCGGGAAAGGGGCTGCCTTCGGCGGGCGCCAAGATCTATCTCTCCTCGGCAGACTGGATGCAGCGCAATTTCGATCGCCGCGTTGAATTCCTCCTCCCCATCCTCAATCGCACGGTGCATGATCAGGTTCTCGATCAGGTGATGATGGCGAATTTGCTCGATAGCGAGCAGAGTTGGCAGCTTCAGAGCAATGGCAGCTATGCGCGCATCGGCGCGGCTGCAGAGGAGCCGTTCAATCTGCATCGCTACTTCATGACCAATCCTTCGCTTTCGGGTCGCGGCGCTGCGCTCAAGACCCGCAAGCCGGTGCCCAAGCTGTCGCTCAAGCGCCGCAAGAAGAAAAACGCGTGAGAAAGCGCACCGCGATCATCGATATCGGTTCGAATTCGGTTCGGTTCGTCGTGTATGACGGCACGGCGCGGCTGCCAGCGATCCTGTTCAACGAAAAGGTCATGGCCGGCCTCGGCAAGTCGCTGGGTGAAACCGGCGCGATCGCGGCGGACAGCATGGCGCTGGCGCGCGGCGCTCTGGCCCGATTTGCGCGGCTGGCGCGCGAAATGCGGGTCCACGAACTTCGCACTGTCGCTACCGCGGCGGTGCGAGAAGCGTCTAATGGCGGCGAATTGATCGAAGCGGCCGAAGCGCTCGGGCTCGATGTGGAGCTGCTTACGGGCGAACAGGAAGCGATGGCGGCGGGCATGGGCGTGCTCTCGGGCATTCCGGAGGCGGACGGCATCGTCGGTGATCTGGGCGGCGGCAGTCTGGAACTGGTCCGGGTTGTTGCGGGCACGGTGACTGACCGGGTTTCCTTCCCGCTTGGCGTGCTCCGCATCGGCGCGATCCGGGCTAGGGGCGAGGGCGCACTGACGCGCACGGTCTCAAAGTTCATCACGGAAGCCGGCTGGGCGGGACGGGGCGCCGATCTGCCT